>JARJFC010000184.1 GCA_029310945.1 Leptospira sp. 96542 | reverse complement strand
CTCCGGATCGCGCCTCCAGTCTAAGCGGCGTCAATCCTAGCGGTGACGCTGCTTTTTTTATAGCGCACCCTCCTTGCTGTCGAAAAGACTTTTCGACAGTGCAGCCTCTCTGGCCTTTTCCACGCGCACCATGAACTCCTCATTCAGCAGCGGCGGCAGCACGGACTGGGCCTCCTCGGTGTCCGGCCGGATGTAGTGGGCGGTCTGCTTCTCGGTGGTATGTCCACCGAGCTTGCGGGCACCCTCGCGGCCGTGCACACGGTCGGCTTGCGTCAGCGCGGTCGGCCGAAGCTGCTGCCGCGTGAAGTCCACCCACGTGATTTCGAGCTTCGCACACACTTGGCGCGCCAGCTCGACTGCCTTGTAGAGGCGTGATCGCACCGTGCCGTTCGGCTTGAGGTCGCGGCCCTGCTCGTCGAACAGGATGTAGAGGCTGTTCGGGTTCAGTGCACGCCGGCGCTCGATGAGCGCGCTCAACTCCTTTGTCATTGGAATGCTGACGACCGCGCGGCCGCGCTTGCTGGTCTTGCTCATGAACTTCTCGACATGCGTGGCGTCGGGCTCGGGCATGGGCACGCGGATGGCCTCGGTGGGGCGCGTGGCCAGCATGTAGCCGAGATCCAGCGTGTCGCGCACCAACTGGTCCGCGCACTGCCAGACGATGCGGTAGACCTCGGTCGTCACGATGGGCTTGCGTGTGTGCTGCACCTTCATCTGCTGGCGCAGCCCCCGATCCACCGGGTTCGCGGCGGTCATGTACTTGCGCGGGCGGGCCCAGGCGCAGAGCAGTCCGAGAAAATTCACTTCGCGTTTCGCGCGGTCCTTGCTGCTGCGCTTGTCGAAGTACTGCAGCAGCACGGCCTGGTCCAGGCTGTTCATCTGGCCCGCGCCGAAGACGGGCTCCAGCGCATCCCAGTGGCTTTCATAGTCGGCGAGGGTGCGCTTGCCCAGGCGATCCGCCTTTACTTCGGCTCGCGCCCATTCTAGCCAGCGCGCGTAGACGCCTGCCACGCTGCCGTCGAGCGGCTGCGGCCGCACCGTCTTGCTGGTGAGCTCGCTGTATTTGGCCAGCACGGCGGCGGGCGGCACGCCGTTGCGGGTGGCGCCCTTGGGCAGCGTCTCGTCCCCCAGAGGGACGGGCTTGGGCTTAACGCCTGGCTCCCCGCCAGAGCCCCGCGGCGGCTCGTAGTAGTAGCCGACCCAGGTCTGTCCGGCCTTGTTGGTGTAGCTGCGCATGCGCAGGTAGGGGAGCTTCATGCGGCGCATGATAGGGGTGTCCGGTCAGCGTGTCATTTCGAGATTGAACCCACCGCTTTTTTGCGCGGTCGCCTGCGTGCCGGTGGGCGCCAGCCCGGCCAGGCGCAGGTGGGCATAGAGCGTGCCCACGATGATGCGTCCTCGGGCGTCGAGCTCATAGGCCCACCGGTGTTCGTCCAGCCAGGCCATTTGCCGCGTGACCTGGTCACGGCCGGTGATGCGCGCGATCTGCTCCGGGCTGAGATCTGGCTCAGCCGGAAGCATGATTTGCAAAGCGATGCCGGTGGCTTCGTTCATGAGGTTGCCGAGCTCACTCGCTGTACATCCACTCGGGCATGCGGCAGGCCACGACGGCCCCCGGCTGCTTGCACCGCGAGTCGTCAAACCAGCAGGGGCAGGCCTCGCGCATCTCGGCCTGCAGCTCCGCGCGCGCCAGGTCGAAGGCCGGGTGGAAGGTGGCCAGCTTGCCCACTTCCACGCCGGCGCAGTAAGCCAGGTAGACGCAGGCGGCCAGCACCAGCGCCCAGGCCAGGGCGCGCGCGGTGCGGTGCAAGGTGTGCTTCACAATTTCACGGCCTTGATGTTGCGCAGCAAATCGGGTAGTCTTGCTGGGTCAATCGGGCGTCCGCTTGCGATCAAGGCCTCCACCGTCAGGGCGGCCAGTTCTGCAACGTGCTGATTCAGCGCCTGGGTATATTCGTTGACTGCCGCGGTTAGCGCGCGCATGTCGGCCTCATCAAGTTCCGGCAGCAAGACCGTGAAGCGAGGCGCTTTGATAATGGGTGGAGTGGAGGTCATTGCGGCGCCTCGTGGGCAAACTCAATCCGCGTGATGACGGTTGCCAGCGTGCAGCCCTTGTGCGTGGCGCAGAACATGGCCGCCCAGGCGGCGGGTTCGCCGAAATCGGGGTGGTGGGCGAAGCCCTCGCGGCGCACTTCTTCTTGGCCATAGGCCGGGTCCGTGACCATGCGGTCCAGGCGCTCACGGCGCAGGCTGACAACGCGGATGGGTGGGTCCAGGCGCTGGACAGTCTCGCCGGGACGCAGGCCCATGCACTTGCGCACTGGCTGCAGCAGTTCGCCCTCCTTGAGGAATTGCCAGCCGAGGCGGCGGGTCACGTCCTTGGATTGGGCCAGGATCTGGGTGGTGGTGAGGGCGAAGCTGATGTTTCTCACGATGGCACCTCATCCCAGGTACGGCCGTCGAGCAGGCGGCCTGCGGCTTTCTTGCCGACGCGGATCATCAGGTGCGGATTCTGGTTGGGCTCCGTCAGGCCGGGGTGATTGCTCTTCGGGAAGAACTCGCCCCACTGCTTGAACAAGAACGGCACACTGGCCGCCTGGCACTGATCGCGCAGGCTGCGCGCCCAGTCCGGGTGCATGGGCCGCGCGTCGGAACCGCTTTCCCCGCCTGCAATGATCCAGTCAATGCCAAGTTCTTCGCTGATGCCGCTGTAATCG
>JARJFC010000183.1 GCA_029310945.1 Leptospira sp. 96542 | reverse complement strand
CAAAATGATGGTTATCTGGTAGAGACAAATATTGGAACTATTTATTGTCGTTCTCTAGTGGGTGCCGATGGTTCTTCCAGTATTGTTCGGAAATCATTAGGTTTAAAAAGAAATAATAAAGTCTCAACCTGCTGGAGGCCCTGATCGCGCTGCGCGCCCCCGTGACCATGCCCGCCGAGACACCCTCGACCGAGGACCTGCGCGGCTGGTACCTGCATCACCTGCAGCACGAGCCCTCGCTGGCCGCGGCCAGCAAGTGGCTGGCTGGGGAAAAGCTGGAACACGAGGACCAGCACCCCCTGGTGCAACGCGCGCTGGACCGCGCGGCCCAGCCCCTGCTGCGTTACCGCTGCGCAGCCTGTGGCTTCGAAGCCAAGCAGCACTTCTGGCAATGCCCCGGATGCCAATCCTGGGACAGCTACCCGGCACGCCGGGTCGAAGAGCTTTGAGCACGGCCCCAAGCCACGCAGACCGCGCTCACGACGCTAGACCTACCTGGACCCCCCAACAATGCTCCCCTCCAAGGAAAAACTTTCGCAGTCCCGCGTGCTCGTCGTGGGCGACGCGATGATCGACCGCTACTGGTACGGCGCGGTGGACCGCATCAGCCCCGAAGCCCCCGTGCCCGTGGTGCGCGTGACCCGCGAGGAATTGCGCGTGGGTGGCGCGGCCAACGTGGCGGCCAACGTAGTGGCCCTGGGCGCACAGGCCTCACTGCTGACGGTGGTGGGCGACGACGAAGCCAGCCACACCCTGGAAAAGCTGGTCGCGCAAAGCGGCATCCAGCCGCACCTGGGTCGCGACCCCGCGCTGCAGACCACGGTCAAGCTGCGGGTCATAGGCCGTCAGCAGCAGCTGATTCGCCTGGATTTCGAAAACAGCCCTCCGAGCGAGGTGCTGGCCTCGCAGACCGCCAGCTTTCTGCGCCTGCTGCCCCAGCACGACGCGGTGCTCTTTTCCGACTATGGCAAGGGCGGACTGGACCACGTGCACCACATGATCGAACACGCGCGCGCCGCCGGCAAACCCGTGCTGATCGATCCCAAGGGGTCGGACTACTCGCGCTACGCGGGGGCCACCGTCATCACCCCCAACCGCGACGAACTGCGCCAGGTGGTCGGGTCTTGGCGTGACGAGGATGAGCTGCGCGCGAAAGCGCGTGCCCTGCGCGAGAAACTCCAGTTGACCGCCTTGCTGCTGACGCGCAGCGAGGAAGGCATGACGCTGTACGACGCCGAGGGTGAAAGCAGCGTGGCCGCGCAGGCGCGGGAGGTGTTCGACGTGACGGGCGCCGGCGACACCGTGATCGCCACGCTCGCCGCCCTCGTGGGCGCGGGGCTGCCCCTGCGCGACGCCATGCCATTGGCCAACCAGGCCGGCGGCATCGTGGTGGGCAAGTTCGGCACCGCCACCGCGAGTTATGCCGAGCTGTCGGGCGCCTGAGCCCGCGCGAAACAAGCAACACGGAAGGAAATCATCATGCGCATCGTCGTCACCGGAGCCGCCGGGTTCATCGGCAGCAACATCGTCAAGGGCCTGAACGCGCGCGGCATCAGCGACATCATCGCCGTGGACGACCTCACCCAGGGCGACAAGTTCCGCAACCTGGCCGACCTGCAGATCGCGGACTATGTGGATCTGGACGAGTTCTACCCTGGCTTGGCCGAAGGCTATTACGGCAAGGTCGAGGCCGTGTTCCATGAAGGCGCGTGCAGCGACACCATGGAACAGAACGGCAAGTACATGATGGACAACAACTACACGCTGTCCTGCGAGCTGTTCCAGTCCTGCCAGCGCCAGGGCACGCGCCTGCTCTACGCCTCGTCCGCCGCCACCTATGGCGGTTCGGAAACCTTCCGTGAGTCACCTGAGTTCGAAGCCCCGCTCAACGTCTACGGCTACTCCAAGCTGCTGTTCGACCAGCGCATGCGCCGCGAGCTGGGCGCGGCGTTCGAGAAAGCCGGCAAGGCGGGCACGCCCCAGGTGGCCGGTTTCCGCTACTTCAACGTCTACGGCCCGCGCGAGCAACACAAGGGCCGCATGGCCAGCGTGGCCTTCCACCAGTTCCATCAGTTCCGCAAGGACGGCAAGGTCAAGCTGTTCGGCGAGTACGGCGGCTACGCGGCCGGTGAGCAGATGCGCGACTTCGTGTTCGTCGACGACGTGGTGGCGGTCAACCTGTGGTTTTTCGACCATCCGGGGCAAAGCGGGATCTACAACCTGGGCTCGGGCCGGGCTCAGCCCTTCAACGACGTGGCTGTGTCGGTGGTCAACACCCTGCGGGAACTCGATGGGAAACCCGCCCTGGCACTGGCCGACGTGGCCAGCCAGGGGCTGATCGAGTACATCCCCTTCCCCGACGCGCTGCGCGGCAAGTACCAGAGCTACACCCAGGCTGATCTGGCGGCGTTGCGCGCGGCAGGCTGCGAGCACCGCTTCCACAGCGTGCAGGAAGGCGTGCGCGCCTACGTGAAGGAACTCGCCCGCCTGGGCTGAACCTGAACGGCATCGAGATGAGGCCACGCCACGTCGCGTGGCCTGCTCGCGTGGCTCAAGGACAGCGGTAGACCTCGAAGGTGCGCTGGCCGAACTCGGTCGACGCGCCGCTGACCAGCGCGTTGCCGCCCAGGCGGAAGGCCTGGCGGCGGGCCTCGATCAGCAGATTCTCTTCCACGGCTTCGGGGACCCGCGCCACCGGCCCCACGCCGCCCCCCCCCGTTACCGTGGCGCTGCCCACGTGCTGGCAGTG
>JARJFC010000182.1 GCA_029310945.1 Leptospira sp. 96542 | reverse complement strand
GGGAAAGCCCGCGATTATAGCCCAGACGGGCTGGCTCAGGCCCTGGCCATCCAACGCTGCTGTTCGGCCAGGCGTTCCACGTCGGCCCAGCGGCCACATTGCGCAGCCAAACGGGGCCAGATGCGCAGCAAGAGTTCGCATTCGGCCAAGGTGTCGGCCGCCGCCTGATGGCGCACGGCGCAGTCAATGTTGAAATGCGCCAGCCATTCGTCAAGAGAACGCGCGCGCACCTGCTCATGCGTCACGGCGCACAGGGGCTCGAGGTCCACCCAGCGATTGGGCAAGCCCCGGAGATAGGCCTGCCCCAGGTGCAATTTCATGTGCCGAGTGATCAGGGCACGGTCAAAGGCAGCGTGGAAAGCCAACAAGGGCGAAGACCCAACGAAGTCCGCCAGCGCCGCCAGGGCCTGTTCCGGTGCCATGCCCTCGCGCTGGCGCTGTACCCCGATGCCGTGCAACAGGATGTTGTCCTTGGCCTCGGTCAATTGATCCTGCCTCAGCACCACCTCGAAACTGTCCCCCAGGGCAATGGCAATGCACCGCGTGGACCAATCCACCTGCAAGGCGATGGCCGCAACTGCGAGCAGGCGGTCACGCCGCGGATCGAGGCCACTGGTCTCCACGTCCAGCATGACCCAGCGGGTTTCGTCCAAGGTGGCAACAGAGCTTCCCGTCAGGCGACGCAGCCACGTCGACCAGACCTCTCTCCATCCACGCAGACCCGTCATCGTGCTCACCTCGCGTAGTCCAGCGCCATGCGCTGCTGCAGGCTGCGCGCGACGCGGAAAGCTTCCTTGAGGATGCGGCGATCGATGTCATTCAGGCCGTCCAGCGCGATCCGGTTGGGATGCGTCTGGTCGGCGCCACCTTGGAGCTGAATCTGCAGACGCAGCATCTGCAGGAACTCGAAACCCCGCACCCAGGCCTCGTACTCACCCGCCGCCACGCCCAGCAACGGCCCCACGCCCAGCAGGCGCTCGCGCGTGGACGTGGCCTCCAGGCCTTGGGCCAAGGTGTACAAGCGGGCTGCGTCCACGAAGATGGCCGCGCCCTGGAGCTTCAGGTCGATGAAACCGCCTTCGTCCGCCGCGATGCCGCCCATCCAATTCAAGGGCGGCTGACGCTCCAATGCGTTCAAGGCCAGCTGTTTCAGAAAGCGCGGCGTGGCCCGTGCCGCCTTGCCCACCTCCGCGCGCAAGACTAGGGCCAGGGCCATGTCACCCGTCAGGGCGCGAAAGTCAAAGTAGATGCTGGCGTTGAGCAGGTCCTCGGGCGCGCCCTGCCCGATCCAGCGCGCGAAACGCGCGCGCCATTCACCCAGACTGAGACAGCAGTCCGGGTTGCCGGCCATGATGCCGCCTTTGCACAAAGGGTAACCGCAGGCGTCGAGCGCCCGATTGACTTCGCGCGCGAAGGCCAACACGGTCTCGCGTTCGGAGCTGCTGATGTCATCGGGCAGGATCAAGGCGTTGTCTTGGTCCGTCGCGATGGTCTGCTCGTTACGCCCCTCGGACCCCAAGGCCAACCAGCAGACGCGGTCGAGGGGCACGCCATGCGCGCGAGCCACCAGCTCCAGCAAGCGTTGGGTCAGCACGTCGTTGAGGTGGCTGATCAAGGCGGTCAGCTGGCGTGCCTGCACCCCTTGGCTGACCAGATTGCGCGCGAAGCGACGGATGTCCTGGGCCACCAGCTTGAGCGTGGCCAAGTCCGCGGCGTTGCGAATGGACGCGCTGACCTGCTGCAGGCTGAGCCGTTGCAGGGCGAACAGGTCCCTCTCGGACACGATCCCGACCAAGACTCCATCACGCGTCACGGGCACATGGCGGATGCCATGGCGACTCATCAGCAGCGCTGCGTCCTCGGCAGTGTGCTCATGGGTCAAGGCGTGCACGGGCGTCACCATCACATCACCGATCGGCCTGTTCAATGCGACCCCGGGCAGAGTCACACGGTCCAGCACGTCCATGCGCGAGAGAATGCCCCGGGGCTCCCCCTGGTCCCCGCGTACCAGCATGGAGCCAACGCGGTGACGCTGCATCTCGCCCAAGGCCTCGCGCAAGGGCGTCTCAGGGACGCAACTCAGGGGTGGGCTGTGCATCAGCTCGTTCAACGGGGTCTCCAGCGATTGCTCCGCCAAGGCCTGTGAAGCGTACGCAACTTGCAGCGCCTGGCGCGACAGGTCAAGGAACTTGAGCACGCGCCGGTTGAGGAAGTCCGCGAAGGGCGGACTGCGTTGGGCCAGCACGCGCATCTGCGCCACGGGCAAGGCCAGCACGAACACATCGCTGCTCGCAGTGTAGGTGGCCGTCACGGCCCGGCCGGCCAGGGCTGCACTGGTCGGAAACAGATCACCCGCCTCGTACTGAAAGGCGCCACCTTCGATCTCGGCCAACCCGCGCTTGCCACTCACCGCGCCCTGGCGGATATACAACAAGGACGAGACCACGCCTTGGTCCGGCGCCACGAGCACCTCGCCGGGCGCGTAGTACTGCTGGCGCGCGTTCGTGAGAAATGCATCCAGATCGGCGGCTGCCATTTCCGAGAACGGCGTGAAACGCGCCAGTTCCTGGCGCAGATTGCCCAACAGACTGCCCGACGGTACCTGCACCTGCGCGCCGGCCAGCACCTCCGCTGGCTCCGTAGACGAAAACGATGCAGCACTCGCGAGGTCACTGGATTTGACTTGGTTGTAAAAGGTTTGGCAGACCTTGGGTCCATTGCCATCCAGCGCCAGTTGTTTGGCTTCTGCATTTTCGAATTGTAAACTCTCTAAGAAAAACTCTTCGATGT
>JARJFC010000181.1 GCA_029310945.1 Leptospira sp. 96542 | reverse complement strand
ACCAACTCCGCATAACAACGGCTTACCGCTGCGCTTCGGGACTGATGCCCTCGCTTGGCCTAAAGGCACATTTCCCTTCTGGCACTCACCTTGCTTACGCAAGTCTCGTAGCCAGTCCCTAACGCCTCTAAAGAGGCTCAGGGTCGGGAAACGTCGGTAAGCCTGGTTCGTTATGCGTAATTGGCAAAAATCAGGTAGAAAAAGTCGCGCCTAAGAGCTGCGCAGCAGTGAAGAGAAAGAAAAAAGACGAAGAGTTGGAAAGCGCTTCTCGTTTTGAATGTCCTGCTCTGTATTTACGAGCAAGCTAGTGAGTGGGGCGCTCCAATTTTCTACACTTCGTTTTCAAATTCTATCGGAAACATTACCAACTCCGCATAACAACGGCTTACCGCTACGCTTCGGGACTGATGCCCTCGCTTGGCCTAAAGGCACATTTCCCTTCTGGCACTCCCCTTGCTTACGCAAGTCTCGTGGCCAGTCCCTAACGCCTAAAGGCTCAGGGTCGGGAAACGTCGGTAAGCCTGGTTCGTTAGCCGAAATGAAATGAAATATTTACAAAAAAAGGAATAAAATGTTAGCACTAACACAATTAGAAAGTAAAATTAGAACCGAATATTTTCAACTAGTTATAATTCGCCCAGAAGAATCAAAATCATTTAAAACTAATGATATTGAGAATTTTCAATTAACTCGTGGACTAGCTGCTTTTTATTTGAAAAATTTTGCTGCATGTCCTGACAGTAAAATAAGCACTCATATTACTGATGGATTCAAGGATATGGGAATCGATGCAATTTATTATAATGAAAAAGAGAAAATTCTAAATCTTATACAGACTAAATGGATTAAAAATGGAAAAGGAGGAATCGAACTTGGTGAAATAGAAAAATCAATATCTGGAATTCGAAAAATTATGATTCCGGACCTTAAAGAATTTAATTTTGAAACACAAAGTCTCTTATCGGAAATAACTGATGCATTACTCGAGCCTAATATTAAAATTGTTTTTAGCATTGTTACTTCTACCGACTCTAATTTATCTACAGAAATTAAGAACAGTCTAGACAACTTAATAAAAGAGCAAAATCAAGTTTCTGAATTTTTATACTATGAATATATTAATTTAAAATCTCTTCATGATATATTGAGAAAGGGTAGCATTGATGCCCCAATCGATACTGATATAATGCTTCATAATTGGATAGACTTGAAAGACCCTGTTAAAGCAGTCTATGGAATGATAAACGGACACGATTTAGCTAATTTACTACATACACATGGAAAGAGGATATTTTCACCCAATATTCGATACTTTCTGGGTAATACAGAAGTAAATAATTTAATATTAGAAACTTCTATTAACAGCCCTGAACTTTTCTGGTATCTTAACAATGGTATTACGGCTATTTCTAATTCATTAAGTAAAAAAGCCATCGGGGGAGCATCCCATACGACAGGAATCTTTACATGTAAAGGTTTTTACATAGTGAATGGAGCACAAACTACTGGCGCACTTCATGATTCTTTTCTAAAAGGAAATGATTTGAACTCAGTAAATATAAGTATAAGAATTATAGAAATAGATGAAACAAACATTAATTTCGCGACTATGGTTACTCGAAGTACTAATACTCAAAATAGAGTGGATAGCAGAGATTTCGTAGCACTGGATCCTACTCAAGATAGAATTCACCAGGAACTTTTGTTTGAAAAAATCTATTACACTTATAAATCCGGCGATATTATTCCTCAGAATTGGGAAGGTTTCGGTTTCGAAGAAGCAGCCATCTCTCAAGCATGTTCCCAAGATGATATAGATTTAATGGTTTTAGGTAAAAGAGAAATTTCAAAATTATGGCAACTTACAGATAAACCGCCCTACAAGCGATTATTTTTCTCAGGAACGAATTCTCTAGAACTCTACTATAAAGTCAAATTACTAAGAAAAATTGAATCCTTTATAAATCATAAAAGGATAAATGCCTCCTCTAGAGAAAATTTAATTCTTGTACATGGAAATCGATTTATAGCCTTATTAGTCTTTAGGATTTTAAATAAAACGGGTATCAGTCTGGATAAACTTTCAGACACTGATATAGAAACTGCATTCACAAATGGCTATACTGCCTTAAAGGATCAAATTGAACTGGATTATCCGATAGACCAATTGGCAAGTTTATTTAAAAACAATGATAAATGTAAAAAAATAAATGGCAATCTATCTATATAGCATTTCACTTCGGCTAACTGCCGCTAACCACTTCGCTTCGGGTCTTCGCCCTCGCTCGGCCTTCGGCACATAGGCTTTTGTCACTCCTCTTGCTTACGCAAGCGTCGTGCCAATCCCTAACGCCTCCTCTGGAGGCTCAGGGCCAGCCTACGTCGGTTAGCTAGTTACGTTATGCGAAAGTTTGGGGAGACACTCTCCAAATATACGAAATTCTGGAAAGGATTTTTCAATTTGAATCCTTGACAACCCCTACTGGGTAGGGTATAGTGGATTGTTGAAGAGATTATTTGTTCATTTACCCGATTTCGACAATTTCTGGAAGAAAGCTAAGCTTGATGATCAGGAACTTCTAGAGTTTCAAACTTATCTTCTTGAGAACCCTAAATCTGGTGTTGTAATTAAAGATACTAACGGTATTCGAAAAATTCGATGGAAGAAAAAGGGATCGGGTAAAAGTTCAGGAATTAGAGTTTTCTACTTAGATGTTGAAGAATTTGAAATTCTATTTCTCATAACATTACTTGAAAAAAATGATAAAGAAAATTTAACCAAGGCACAACTTAAAATCCTAGGACAATTAACATTAGTTTTAA
>JARJFC010000180.1 GCA_029310945.1 Leptospira sp. 96542 | reverse complement strand
AGACCATTGGAATACTCCTGCCAGCGGCACTGTGCCGTGATCCAATCCCGTGATTGGGGTGGCTGAACGTAGAGGGTGGAAAGGTCATCGGGATCCCACTTGCACAAGACCTTGATGCGCGTGCCGTCGCTTACCGTGGAGGGTGTCAATGCGCGATTCGAGCCAACTAGGCCTTGGCCCTGGGCTTCATGCGGAAGCTGATGCCCATGCGATTGATGGCATTCATGGTCGCGATGGTGATGGTCAGGTCCACCAGATCCTTTTCGCCGAACACCTGGAGCGCGGCGGCATAGGCCTCGTCGGACGCGTGCGTTTCGCTGACCCGCGTGACTTCCTCGGCCCACGCGAGCGCTGCGCGCTCCTTTTCCGTGAACAGGTACTCCGCTTCATGCCATACCGGCACCAGCAGCACCTTCTCAACGGACATGCCCTCGGCCACCAGGTCCCGGGCGTGGATGTCGATGCAGTGGGCGCAGCCGTTGATTTGGGAGACGCGCAGAAACACCAGGTGCGTCAGCAAGCTGGGCAAGGCGGTTCCCGTCGTGGTGAAGTGGTGCAAGACGGTCACGGCCTTGGCCCCTTCCGGGGAAGTTTGAAACCAGACAGCGCGATTCATGGATAACGTTTCCTTTCATGTGAGGCTTGAGGAGAGACAGGTGTGTCCCACCCTCACCAGAAAGACGTTTGACTGCATGACCTTGTGACAGAAAACCAGATAGACGCCGTCACCGTGCTCGCCCGGCGATGGCCGCCGCCGCTGTGCAAGTTGCTCAAGAGGCGGCGGTGATCGACGGGAACCAGCCTACGCCTGGCGCCTCAATAACACCTCCCGATGCATGCGCAGGAACTCGTCCACATCACAGGCGGTCCGGCCGGTGAGTGCTTCAAAGTCATCGCTGCTTCTGGCCATCGCCCCCTGGCCCAGGCCCTCATCGAGGGCCGCCAGCATGCGTGCCATGGGAAGCGGCATGCCGCCTGCGGCGTAGTGCGCCTCCAGCTCCGCGCGGCTGGCCTCGACATGGACGATGGCCGTGCCCAGCACCGCGTTGACGCACTCCACCAGTTGTGCAGACGTCAAAGCCGATGGTCCGGTGATGTCCAGCCTGCGCCGGCCGAGGAACCCATCGCGCATCGCCGCCGCGTCGGCAATGGCGCAGTCCGCGCGTGTCACGTAGGCCACGCCCGCGTGCCCGCTGACCGACAGGAGCCGCCCGGTGGCGATGGCCCGGGGCAAGGTCGACAGCAACATCTCCATGTAGAACGCGTGGCGCAGCACGGTGTAGCCGGTCGGGCCTTGTTCGAGCATGGCCTCGGTCGCCGCATGGTCCGCCGCCAGCGCGGTCAAGGGGGAGGAGTCCGCCTCAAGGAAGGAGGTGTAGGCGACATGGCGCACGCCGGCCTGCGCGCATGCCTGCAGGGCCGCGCGGTGCTGTGCCACGCGGCGCGGGCCGGCATGGATGGCACCGGTGCTGATCAGCAGAAGCCGGTCAGCCCCGGCGAAGGCGATCGGCAGCCCTTCGGGCTCATCGAAGTCCGCGCAGCGCACCAACAAGCCGCGCGCCGCCAGATCGCCCAGCCGCTCGGGCGTGCGGCTGGTGCCGATGACCGGCGCGCGCACGGTGTCCTGGAGGAGTTGGTCGGCCACGAGACGGCCGAGTTGTCCGCTCACGCCGGTGAGCAGAAAAGGAAGGTGTGTGGTCATGAAACGGTCTTTCCTGAGAGGCTTCGAGTTCGAAGCCGGTCGCAGATGCACACGGCCACCGCGTGACGGCGCCGTGAAACACGGAGGAAGCGCTGTTGGCCAGCGCTCGGAGGTCAGGAAAGTACAGTTGGCACGGAAAAAGGATAGCACGGCCAAGTGCCGCTGTTCTGGCAAGCAGCCAACCGCCCATCTGCGGTTTTGTGAGGACCGAAAAGCCGCTACGGAGGAGGCGGCTTTAGGCTGGTCTGAGTCGTTCTCGGTCCAGGGCCTGAGCGCCCGCTCCTGCCAAGACCGGCCACTGAACGCGGACGGCCTATCTGGCAGCTTCACTCATGGCCCTGGCCGCGTACCTCGCGCCACCTTCTTGTCTGCTTGAACGACCGCTTCAACCAGGTGTGACCTGCTCATGTCGACTCACTGGGGACATTCACAGGATAACGAAGCGGACATTCGATACTGAAATTTTGCGATGTCTACTGATACCTGATTGATCGCACGCTTGGCTGAAAGTAATACTACTGATTGATTGTCGTCTCAATAAAACCAACGATCTCTTGAATGGAGATGGTGAAGACTCCGGCGTCTCCATTGTCAAAAGCAGATTTCCACTCCTTGTAGCCCTCCCGGTACCGCAGATCTGGCTTTGACGTTGAAACGAGTTTTGTGACGCTATCGTCCAGCGTCTTCTTGGATACCGGGGCGTGAGATAACTCTGTAGCAATTCCGGAAGGTGATCTTGGACTCTTTACTTTCACGCCCGTGATGCTGATATGAAAGATCGGGCCGAGTCTTGGATCGAACTCAATCTTGTTGATAAGAATTTTTGAGTTTTCTTCGCCGATGCGAGTCTTGTATGACCAAATTTGTCCCTCGGAGAAGTCCGCGGATCGAGCTAGCCCGAAAAATGAGAGAAAGGCCATAGTGGCGAATAGTTTACGCATAGAGAGATTGAAGCTCTTGTTACTACTATAGTGTTCCATACAGGCCTACTGCCGCGCAGACGTGAATGCAACGAAAACATCGCAGCTAAGGGATCGAATCCGACGTCCCCCCGGAATTGAGTAGCGGTTGAGCTTGGAGTCCAATCCCAAACGACAGGAGATTGGAAATGAAGAAGAGATTCACG
>JARJFC010000017.1 GCA_029310945.1 Leptospira sp. 96542 | reverse complement strand
TTACGCCCGCTGATTTGGTGGATTTGGAGAGTAGGAAATTCAAACTCATTATTTTTTCGAATCCATCCAACCCCACGGGCAAAGTTCTATCCAAGGAACAACTAAGGGCTTTGGCAAACCTTGCGGAGAAAACAGGGGCTTACCTTATTTCTGATGAAATTTATGAACTTTTCGACTATGATGGCAAATTCTTTTCTATCGGTTCCGAATATGAAAAAACCATTACACTCACTGGTTTTTCCAAAACTTATAATATGACAGGGCTCAGGCTTGCGACCATCCTTGCGGAAGAAAAGATAATCCAAGGCCTTACAACCTTACAACAGTATACTGTTGTTTGCGCACCTTCTATCACCCAATGGGCAGGGATTGAAGCCTTAAAAACCGACATGAGTTCGTACATAAGTGACTACCGTGAAAAAAGAGATTTTGTGTATTCATCCTTAAAGGATCATTTTCCTCTCCAAAAATCTGGAGGCGCATTTTATTCCTTTTTCCAAATTCCAGGGACTGATGAAGATTTTATCCTAAGGGCAGTTAAAAAGGATTTAATCCT
Source organism: Leptospira sp. 96542 (assembly GCA_029310945.1). Classification (GTDB taxonomy): domain Bacteria; phylum Spirochaetota; class Leptospiria; order Leptospirales; family Leptospiraceae; genus Leptospira_A. The sequence goes on along the minus strand of JARJFC010000017.1, from coordinate 84,958 downwards.
CGTGCCAGGTTTTATTTTTTGTGACAAAAAAAACTTTGTGCGCCTCTCCTTTGCAACAGAATGGGAAACCTTAAAACGAGGAATGACGGCCTTACAGGAATTAGCAAAGGAATCCTAAATGGAAGGGTATACACTACCTTTGTATTTACTTTTATTTTTGATTGGTGCAAGTATAGCCAGTTTCTACATAACATTAGCCGAAAGAATACTCGAATATTTTTACGGAAAAAAACGGAAAAACAAATCTACATTACAAAAATGGAAGGAAATTTTTGGAACTCCCAGCCATTGCCCTCGTTGTGAACTCCCAGTCGAAAAACTTTCACTCATTCCTAACTTAGGTTATTTTATTACTAGGGGAAAATGTAATCACTGTGATATGCCGCTTAAAAAACTCTATCCACTATCGGAGTTTTTTTTGGGTTTTTTTCTCTGTGTTTTGTATTTCATCACAAATAATGTTTTGGCTTCCGTGTGTTTTACAATTTTACTTGGTCACCTTCTCATTTCCATGATCACTGATTCTGAAAAATTCATTTTAGATTATGAAAATTTAGCATTTATATTATTATTCGGCATAGTCACTAAATTTTTGTTATACGACTCAATACCTGACTTAACGAATTTATATGTTCTCCTCGGTTTTGGTTTATTTTATACCATTATCTATTTTGCCTTCCCTGGTGGCACAGGCCTTGGAGATGTTTTGTTTTCACCAGTTTTTGCTTTTATCGTAGGTCATCCTTATTGGATGGTTTATTTGAATTCGGCTTATGTTTTGGCTCTGTTCTTAACTTTAGTTTCAAAAAAACGTGGCGAATCGCTAAAGGGCAAAAAGATACCAATGGGACTCTATTTTTCTTTAGGATTATTCATAAGTCTCACCACTGAACTTTTAATGAATCACTACCAACTACAAGGATTAGATATTTATGGAAGCACCAAATGATTTATCATCGATGAGAAAATCGTATTCTCGCTCAGAACTTTCAGAAACTACAGTTGGTTCGGATCCAATTTTATTTTTCAACTCTTGGTTCCAAGAAGCCATTGAAGCCAAAGAAGAAGAGCCAAATGCCACAATACTTTCTACAGCAGGAGAAGATGGTCAACCTTCTGCTCGTGTGGTTTTACTCAAAGGAGTGGAATCGGAAGGTTTTGTATTTTTTACTAATTATGAATCCAAAAAGGGAAAACAATTGGCGATGAACCCAAAAGCCGCTCTCACTTTTTTTTGGGCAAAAACAGAACGTCAAATTCGGATCCAAGGAATTGTTGAAAAAATTTCGAAAGAAGAATCGGAAATATATTTTGGATCCCGCCCCAGAGAATCACAGTTAGGTGCTATCGCATCAAACCAAAGTGCCATATTAAATTCAAGAGAAGAAATTGAGTCAAAAATGAAAAATCTAACCAAACTTTGGGAAGGCCAAAACATTCCTAAACCCGAAAACTGGGGTGGTTATGTTTTGAAACCAAATTTAATTGAATTTTGGCAGGGTCGTGTGGGTAGGTTACACGACCGAATCCAATTTGAACTAAAGAATGGAATCTGGAAAAAACAAAGACTTTCCCCATAACCCAAATGTGCAATGGCCAAAAGAAACTTTATATAAACTTTTTTTTGGATTACCTTTTAACCATGTAAGTTCAAAAGGTGACCTAATTTATTTCGTTTTGTGGCCAAATAACGTGCGTTTTCTTCCACGGCAATGATTTCAATGGGAACCCGTTCTGTTACGTGCAAATTGTACCCTTCAAGACCCACAATTTTTCTTGGGTTGTTTGTGATGAGTTTCATTTGTTTCACACCCACATCCCGTAAAATCTGAGCTCCAATTCCATACTCTCGGAGATCGGGAGCAAAACCCAATTTTTCATTGGCTTCGACCGTATCAAGCCCCCCCTCTTGTAAAGAATATGCCTTTAATTTATTGATGATGCCAATGCCACGTCCTTCTTGACGCATGTATAAAAGTACCCCCTTACCTTCTTTTTCGATCATTCGGAGAGCATTATGAAGTTGTGGACCACAATCACATCTCTGGCTTGAAAAAATATCTCCCGTCAAACATTCGCTATGGACTCGGACAAGGATTGGCTCATCAGGATTAATCTCTCCTTTGACCAAAGCCATATGGATTTTATCATCAATTTGAGTTGAGTAAGCTCTAATGCGAAAATCTCCATATTCAGTTGGCAAGTTTGTCTCCACTTCCATATGGATTAAATTTTCTTTTGATCTTCTGTAGCGGATGAGATCTTCGATTGTATAAATATTTAGATTATGAACTTTTGCAAATTTTTCTAAATCAGTTAACCTGGCCATCGATCCATCATCGTTCATGATCTCACATATTACCCCACTTGGATACAAGCCAGCTAACTTTGCCAAGTCGACAGAGGCTTCGGTGTGCCCTGCCCTCCGTAAAACCCCGCCAGGAACCGCTTGTAAAGGGAATAGATGCCCGGGTCGCACCAAATCATCGGGTTTGGAATTCGAATCGAGTAAAACTTCCACCGTTTTTGCGCGGTCGTGGGCAGAAATCCCCGTGCTTGTGCCATGTTTTGCGTCCACAGAAACGGTAAAAGCAGTTCCGTGTTTGTCACCAAGACTCAGATCATCCACCATTTTGCCCAGACCCAGGTGCCGCAAACGGTCACCTTCCATAGGAACACAAATGAGGCCGCGGCCGTATGTGGCCATAAAATTGATTTTGTCTTTATCGGCAAAGGAGGACGCAACCACCAAATCACCTTCATTTTCTCGGTCTTCGGAGTCTACGAGGATGATCATCTTCCCCTGGCGGATTTCTTCGATTGCTTCTTCAATTGGACGTATCATGAATGGACACCCTCTATATACTAAGACTGTGAATTGCGTTCCGAATTAAAGTAGATTCTGAAAGAAATTCATTGATTTTTTAACTTTCTTCTGCCCCAATTACTCGGAATTGGGAGTGAGTTTTGGAATTAAAACTGAATACAGTCGGAAAAATAAAATCCATTGAAATTGCGGGTAAATTTGACATTGAATCTACCGAAGAATTTGAATCCATATTTGCGAAACTCGTGGAACCAAACCCGCCAGTTGTGGCCATTGATATGAACAGGCTCGATTACATCGATTCTTCTGGCATAGGCTCTCTCATCAAAAGTTTAAACGTTTTAAAAAATAAAAAAGGTAAACTCATCCTCGTAGGAATGAAACCTATGATCCAGAATGTTTTTAAATTGGCTAAATTGGATATGTTTTTTGAGATTCTGAATGCAGACGATTTTACAAAAAAATATGTAACCGATGACGACGATTCTGATATCGATGAATTACTCAGACGTTCGTAGTCTTAAAAAATTTTCCACATACTTTGCAAGGATGTCCACTTCCAAATTGAGTTTCTGTCCTTCTTTCCAAATATGGGCGTTGGTTTTTTCCATGGTTTCTGGGATAAGGACGAGTTGGATGGAACCTTCTTTTACATCCACCACAGTGAGGCTAATCCCATCCACGGTGACTGAACCTTTTTTTACAAAATAGGCAGCCAAAGTTTCTGGGATTTGGATCCAAAATTCAAACACACCGGTTTCGATTTTTTTTATCGATTGCAGAACACCTACACCATCCACATGGCCTTGGACCAAATGACCACCAAACCTTTGGTTTACGGCCATTGCTCTTTCTAAGTTGACGATGTTCCCCAGTTGTAAATTAGATAAGTTAGTAAGCTCAAGAGATTTATAAGAAGTATAAAATGAAAATTCATTTCCCTCTTCTTTAAAGTCTGTGACTGTCATACAGGCACCAGAAATAGCGATCGAATCCCCTTTTTTTAGATCTGGATTTTGCCACTTTGTCAGAATCGAAAATTGAATTCCCGAATCGACTGATTCCATTTTTATCACTTTGCCTGTTGTTTCAATCAAACCTGTAAACATATTAAGACCTCCAATGGCGTAAAATAAACCTGTCATCACCAACTAAAAATTCTGAAATCATTTTGTGATTGTGATAATAAAACAACTTTCCTTCAGGAATAGAAACTTTAGATCTAATTTCTAAAACCACATCTTCCTCATCCATTACACCATCCAAAAATTTTGGAAAAAAATCACCAGCCTCACAAAGAAGTGAATTAATTCCAAGTTTGGCGAGCGTTTTTAAGAAGATAACACCGCCATCCTTTCCGATTTCCCAAGGTTCAAACTCCGATAAAGATTTCAGTTTAGACATTTGGTTTTCATCCAAACCTTTGTCCAAAATAAAAAACAAAACCAATTTTTTACCAAACTGTTTGTTTAAGTCGTTTTGTTTCTCAAAAAAAATTTCATCAGGCCAAAGGTTTGGATGTATGAAAAAAATTCGAAATGGTTGGTATTGTATATGATTTTCAATATGATCATTTGCTTTTGATTTTGCCAATTGTAACAAAGTATCTAAAAGATCAGTTCCCGCATGAAAAAAGGGAGTGGGATCCAAAACTTTTTTTGAATCCCCCGCTCGGCTTAGAGAGTCTTCCTCCAATCGAAAGTGTAAGGAAGGACTGTCAATTTTGACAGTGTTTGGGCCAACAGCAATGGCATCCATCTTCGCACGTAACATCTGTAAGTAGAGATTGGATTCTTTTGCGCTAATGGAAACTTGTTTTCCCGATAGTGAAGCGTAATGACCTTCTTCGGATGTGGCCGATTTGATGACCACCCAAGGTTTTCCTTTTTGGATTCGTTTCAAAAAACCTTGCAAAAAAGGAAGGCTGAATTTGGCGAGCAGTGGATCGAGAGAAACAGTGGTTCCATTCAATTTATAATCTTCCCAATTGCCAGATTCAACTAAGGGATTGGGGTCTTTCCAACCTATTTTTAAAGTAACTGGGTGATTTGCGAGTACCAAATCTTTACAAGGTGGTGTGTTACCAAAATGAGTACACGGCTCAAGGCTAACAGAAAGATGGGTTGGAAACTCATTGTTTTGAAAATAATTACGATAGAGGAAACGTTCTGCGTGGTCCTTGCCAAACCCTTGTGTATTTCCGGTGGCTAAAATTTTTCCATGAACGTCATGAAGGACAGCAGAGACCGGTGGGTTTCCACCCGTTTTGCCCATAGCCATAAAACCGAGTTCAGAATGCAGAGAATAGATTTGCCTCCTAAACTCTGCATCCATCGAAACTAAACGAGAGACTTTTTTCGACGAATGATATCGTAAATTTCTGAAATGGGAGCAGCAATGAATATGGAAGAATATGTTCCAACGATGACACCAAATAACAGAACAAATGCGAAACCATACAATTCGACAGCACCACCCACTATAATGGCCACAACAGAGATGAGAGTGGTAAGTGAAGTGTTTATCGTCCTTCCCATCGTTTGCGAAATTGATACATTGATCACATTCGTTAAAGAAAGGTTGTCTTTACCATGTGAGTTTTCGCGGATACGGTCAAACACAACAATTTTATCATTGATCGAATACCCAAGAAGAGTGAGGAGTGCGGCGATGATCGGAACACTCGGTTTGATTTGAAAAAAACCAATCATTGCCACTGTTAGAAGTACGTCGTGAATGAGAGCCAATGCCGATGCCAAGGCAAACTTAAACTGAGAACGAATGCTCAAATAAAGTAGTATAATGGCTAGAGTAGACAAAAGAAGTGTGAATCCAACTTCGATGAGTTCACCCCCAACAACAGCACCCACTTGGTCTGCAGATAAAACCTTATCTTTTGAAAGTTTAAACTCATACCTAAAAATTTGTACGAACCGATCAATGGCTGATGTTGAAACTTCTTTTTCAGTTTCAGGCAAAGCCTTATACAAACTCTCAATCACATTCACCGAACCAAGGCCAATGTCCATCTGATAAACATTTTTATCCTTTTCGAGGAGTAAAATGACAGCCTCAATGTTTTTCTCTTTAAAAAAATTTTCTAAATCATTACGATCCTTATCAGCAGGAAGTTCGATAACAGTACGTAAACCCCCATTAAAATCTAATGAGTGCGCAAACCCACCATGTTTAGTAAATGTATACACAAAGCCAAAAATGATGGCTAATATGGAAACGGGTAGAGTAACGATTTTGAATTTTGTATAATTAAAACTAGACATTGATCCCCTCCTTCTTTCCGAAAAAGAATGGCCTTAGATTGAGATGTTGGACACCAAACCGGTTAACCATTAACTCCATGAAAAGCCTCGATAAAAACAACGAAGTGAATAAAGTAGTCACAATCCCCCAACAAAGTGTGATTGCGAAACCTTTGATTGGACCATTTCCCAACCGGATCATCAAAATACCAGCAATGAGTGTGGTTACGTTCGCGTCCATAATGGTCCAAAATGCATTTTCGAAACCACGGGTCACTGCAATTGATAACGCTCGCCCTTCTTCAATTTCCTCGCGAATCCTTTCATAAATAATTACGTTTGCATCGACAGCCATACCAACAGTAAGGATAATACCAGCAAACCCAGGCAAGGTGAGAGTAAAATCCATTAGAGAAAGTAATGCAGCCAAAATTACTATATTAAAAAGAAGTGAAATATCTGCAACGAAGCCACCCAGACGGTAATACAACATCATATACAACATAACAAGCATAAAACCGATCACCACTGCTTTGATACCAACTTCGATCGATTCAATACCAAGAGTTGGGCCGATAAAACGCATTTCAAGCACAGATAGTGGTATTGGAAGTGCTCCTTCAGAAATCACATTGGCAAGTCGTATCGCATCTTGGTCAGAAAAACTGCCAGAAATTTGTGCTCTACCACCAGCGATTGGTTCATTGATTTCGGGGTTAGAAATTACTTTACCTCCCCAAACAATCGCTAGTTTGCGTCCACGATTTTGTGAGGTTAGATCAAAAAATTTCTCAGCCCCATTGGGAGTGAGGGTAAAATTGACAAGCCAACCGTAACTATCTGAGTTATAAGAAGGTTGGGCGCTCGTCATATCGTTTCCCGAGAGTGCAATTTTACGTTCTAAAATTACAAACGATCTTGGAAGTAATGCCGATTTAGCAGAATTTCCACGAGCCCACATTGGAAACAATTTGTATTCTTTTGGAACATTGTATTTGGTTTCCAAAGATTCCAAGAATTTCTCTTGTTTTTGTTTGGAAGCTTTATTCTTAACCAATTCTTGGAATTTAAAAATGTCTGTTTCTTCTCGTTTGCCATTTTCGGCCAAATTCCGTTCCGATCTTTCAATCATAGTACCAATAGTGGAACCAGATTCTTCTAACCGGTATTCTACGGTCTCAGTATTTTGCAAAATTTCAAGTATTGCCGCAGAATTGGAAACCCCTGGCAAAGACACTTCTATTGCATCTTGCTCTTTTTGGATCCTTACTTGTGGTTCGGTGAGGTTTTGGCTTGTAAGCCGATTATCGATGATTAGTTTTGCTTTTTCAAGTTCTGTCATTTTACGCATCGGAGAAAGCTCAAAACTTGCCTCGATTTCTTCGAGACGAGACTTTGCTTTGCTCACTTCGTCGGGTTTTGAACTTGGGTTCGAAACAATACCGTTTAAGTCACTAATTTCTTTTGCATAAATATCTTTTAGTTTTGTAACGTAATCTTCAAAATCACCTTTTAATACAACCCGCATACCACCTTGTAAGTCCAATCCCAGTTTAACGGAAAGTGACTTTCCACCTCGAATCATTTCTTCGATCCAAGTAGGTGTGAGTTTATTTTTTGATTCATTTAAGAGGTCTTGGTTTTCTTGCGAAATTTGATTGATTTTCGCAGAAGTTATAAACCTGCCTGTCACAGTGTACACAGGATTTTCTTTTGGTGGAAGACCAGTATTTGGTTCGATGATCCAGCCAGAATCCAAACCATAATCCTTTGTCCAATGTTCAAATAAATTGGAAGTTAGATTATCTTTAGAGGTTTCATCAAGATTGTAAACTTCATCTTTTACAACCAATTTCAAAGTCCTTTCCGCAAAATTGGGGTACAGAATTGTAAACGAAACTCCCAGTATGAGTAACGGTAAAATCAATAAACGATACGATTGCAAGATGGGTTTGCTCCTAATTTATGTTATCTTCTGTAAGAACGGTTTGAACTTGGACCTTTGGATCGAAAACGATAAATCGCAAACAATACAATAAAACCAAGTATGATCATAGCTTTTTTATATTTATCAAAAAAACCTGAAAAACTAAAAATGGGTTTGGATTGTTCTTTAGGCAAAGAAGAACCGCTCGTTTGTGCCTGAGAATTTTCTTTGGCAACATTTGAAACCAAACCACCAGAAAACCCAGGCATACCTTTGGGTTCAACAGAGCTTACGGAATCGATCCACATTCCCTGTTTCACGGGTATTTCATCCTCTTCCACAAGGTTTGCGTTTTGTTTGGGTTCGACAACTTGTTTTGGTTCTGCGGTTGGACTCGTATTGGAAACAGGTATTTGTTCCGTTTGGGTCAACACCTGTTTTGTGGATTTTTTCTTAGATTTTTTCTTTTTCCCTGTGTTTGTGACGGTGGCAGTATTCGTTCCAGAACTCTTTTTAACAGTCGTTATGGGTTCGTCTTTGGGTTTAGTCACCGTTTTGGGTTTTTCGTTGACCTTATCCAAAAAGTCCAAAGAATCCTGCGCAAACAAAACGCTCGTTAAAAGATAGATCGAAACGATGGGAAAAAGAAAAAATTTCATTTTATGCTTTTTTCTTTATGATGGCACTGGCATCAAAAGTGACATTTGTATTGGCACTGATGTTCAAAACAACAGTTTCATTATTATCTTTGAACTCCACAATTTTGCCATGGAGGCCACTGTTTGTAACCACTGTATCACCCTTTTGGAGGTTTGTGATCATTTCTTTTCGTTTTTTCTCTTCCTTTTTATTTGGGAGAATGACAAGGAAGTACATCGCTACAAGCATGATGGGAATGATGATGAGCGATTGCAAAGAAGACTTAGCACCGTCTTCTTGTGCTAGGATGAGGATGGAGGTAAAAGTTTCAAAGTTGAACATAGCTATTTGTCCAGAGTTTCATTGCCTTATGATAAATTCAATGTTTCCCGAACGAATCGGAGAACTTTTTTGTCTAAAAATGCATTTTTTGCCATCAAATACCCATCTTTAGGGTTCTGGCACTTCCCCATGAGCAAAAGGGCCATACCAGCATTGAGACTGACCATCGCAAGTCCGGCAGAACTCTTCCCTTCGAGAACCGAACGAAAGAGTTTCTCTGCTTGTTCTTTGGAATCGGCAAAAACAGAAGATTTGTCTAACTCGTCTACACCGAGTCCAAGTTCCGCTGGATCAAATTCCAAATCGAGGATTTCTTTGCCGTTAAAATACGAATATTTTGTCCGATCAAAAATGGAAAACTCGTCCAAACCATCATTCGAATGACAGACCATCACTCGTTTGGCTCCTAGATCCACCAAAATTTCGGCCACCATACGGGTGAGTTTTGCATCATAAACCCCCACAATTTGGTGGTTGGGTCTGTATGGATTGGAAAGAGGACCAATCAAATTGAAAAAAGTGCGAAAGCCAAGTTCACGGCGCACGGGCCCTGCATACTTCATGGCAGGGTGGAAACTAGGAGCAAATAAAAACACAAAACCATGTTCTAAAAATTCTGTTTCCAAAACTTCGGGTGATTTTTCGAGAGAGTATCCCAAACTTTGCAAAATATCCGAAGAACCAGAAAGCGAGGAAACGGAACGGTTTCCATGTTTTGCAACCTTCACACCAAGGGAAGCCAAACAGAGCGCCGATAGAGTGGAAACATTCAGACTTCCCTTTCCATCTCCCCCCGTCCCACAAGTATCCAAAAAGTCAAAATCAAATTGGTTTTTTGGTTTGATGGCGTGGTTACGCATCGCTCGGATAAAACCAGTGAGTTCCTCTTTGGTTTCACCTTTTATTTTCACTGCTGTCAAAAAACTGGCAAGGATGGCCTCACTCACATTTCCGACCATCACTTCATTCAAAAATGACTCCGCCCAAACATCAGTCAGATTCTCTCCAGATACAACCGATTCTAAAATACCTTTAGTTGTTAAACCTGTCATAAAAAATCCTTTTTAAATTTTGAATGGATAGGAGCCGATAATTTGTGACAAGATACCGAAGCCCTGAAATGACTGTGATAAAAGTTGTGAATAACATCCCGAAATAAGGTACAAAGGATGCGATCGAATCAAAAATATCTTTTAAAGTGATATTGTCCGTTGTCTTTAGAAAACGATAAAATTCTAAAGCATTATTCGACGCGATTTCGTAGGTTGAGTATCCTGCAAGTTTGCCCATCGCATAAGTATCATTAATCATAGCTCTGCGTTTACCAGAAATGAGCATAAAGATAACAAGGATTGTCAAAATTGCTCCCATTTGGAAGGCCGTTTTTACCTTTCCCATCATAGTCGTACGAAGAGATGTACCCGAACGAACAGCAATGTAACGAAGACAGGTGATAAGCATATCCCTGGAAACAATGAGGATGACCATCCAAACTTCAATTGGTTCGTGGATGAATAAAAAAGTAACAAAACAACCAATGACTAAAAATTTATCGGCCAAAGGATCTAAAAATTTTCCAAACTCAGTTTGTTGGTTCCACTTCCTGGCCAAATACCCATCCACCAAATCGGTAAGAGAAGCCAAAGCAAATAAAACAAAGGCAAAAATTTGGTAACCCCATTCTTTTTGGAAAAGAGCAAATATAAAAAATGGGAGAGCCACAACCCGGAGTGTGGTCAATAGATTGGGGATATTGGCTATGGTCTTCCAATCTTCCACTAACGCACCCAAGTCCCTGACATATCCAATTCGAAAAAGGAATCGACCCTAACACGACCAAACTCACCCAGCTTCAAATTTTTATCATTCACAAACACAACTTCATCAATTTCAGGTGCATCTTGGAATCGCCGAACAACGGCTCCATCATCAGTTATCTCATCCACAATGGCAGGATAGATTTTTCCAATTCGGTTTTGGTGGATATCTTTTAGCACTTTCAAATACGATTCCCTTACGAGGTTCACACGTTTGGCGATCTCTTTGTCTTTTAGTTTCCCTTCCATTCCAAAACCTTTGGTTCCTTCTTGGGGAGAATATGGAAATAAATTGACTTTTTCAGGTTTTACTTCTTCTACAAAACGAATGATTTCTTCTACATCATCCATCGTTTCACCAGGAAACCCCAAAATAAAAGAAGTTCGTATTTCAATGTCAGGACGAAGTGAACGTGCTTTATCAAAAAGATGTTTAAAATAAGAATATTCACCCGTACGATTCATCGACTTTAAAACAGTTTTGGAAACATGTTGCAATGGTGATTCCAAATACGGAGCAATGATGGGGATTTCTTTGTATAAATCTAAAAGTTTCTCTGTTTTTTTATCTGGATATAAATAAAGTAACCGAAGTAATGCTAGGTCTTTTACAGATCCCACTGAACGAACAAGATCCATAAGTGAATCGGTGTCCTTTCCATAAAACACTGTGTCTTGGGATACAAGGCAAATTTCTTTAGCACCCGCCTTTACCGCAGAACTCACTTGGGTAAGAACATCCGATTTTTCTGTATCTTTGTACTTCCCACGCAAATTGGGGATGATACAAAAACTACAACCCCTGTTGCAACCATCAGAGATTTTTACATACGAGTATGGTTTAGAATAATTTTCGATGCCTTGGCTAATGGACAACCTCTCCAAAAGATCTTCATTGAATTCGGAAACATCTTTAAAATCGAGGGGAAAACTCTTTCGTAAAATTTCGCCCGCCTGCGCATACTTACCAGTTCCGAAATGCAGATCTACCTCTGGCAAATCGTCGGAAATTTCTTTACCAGCTCTTTCGGCAAAACAACCAACGACCACGAGCTTCTGATTATTGTTTTTTTTAATGTCTATGGAATCCAAAATGGTTTGTATGGTTTCTTTGGTAGCGTCTTGGATGAACGTACAAGTGTTAATTAAATGAAAGTCAGATGCCTCGGGTTCACTCGCAGGAAGTAACCCCTCCGAAAGAAGGGATTTATGCATACTCATGGAATCAACCGTATTTTTGGGACAACCAAGGGTTGTGATATAAAAGGATTTTGGTGTTTCGTCCTCTTTCGCTTTTAACTTGGGCATTCTTACTCGCCTAACTCACCAATGATGGATTGTGTCGAATCGTATGGGTTTGGTTTTCGGATAAAGATTTTTTTCACAAGTTTACCAGGTTTGCCAAGTACAACTCGTTCTTTCCCATTTTGCACCATCTCAACAGCGCCACCATCTCCCACTTTGATTTCGAGACGATCCCTTCCTTCCAAATGTTTCACTTCACCAGCGGAAACAAGACCTCTTTCTCCCATTTGACCATCAATCACAAATTCCACATAACTTGGTTTCGAAAAAAACAAAGTCACTTGGATGGGCACATCTCCCACAGGAGATTTTACGGCCACACCTTCTCTTTCTTCTTTTAAGGTAACAAGCACTTTGGCAGATTTTTCAGTCACCGCTTGGGTGACCACACGAATATCCCGCCTAAGACTCGATAACTCCTCGATGCGGTAAGAAAGAACAGTTTCTTCCCCTTCTCCTGCTTGAAAAAAATACACATTCTTTTCAGGAAAGATATTAAAACCCAAATTGGCTCTTCCACCAGTCACACCTTTGATGAACATTTTGCACTGTTGGTTGTTCACACTGAAACTCACACCCCGGTCTTCCGTTAAGATAAAAGGGATACTTGCATTCTCAGGAACACTTTGGGATACAAAATTGATCCCAGAGGGAATTTCGGAAGCATTACTCACATCAGTTGTTCCAACTTCTGTTGTGTCTTCATCGGCCAGTTGCGATCCAGAGTCTTCAAAACTGATGTAAATGATATATGCCGAAATAGCAAAAAGTAAGATGGATACAAAACTAATGATTTTATTTTTATCCAAACTGAAAGAAGACGTGGTTGGTCTTGTCAATTCCTCAAGTGGGGCTTGCGATTCTTCAATTTGTTCCCCTCGGTATAAATTGAGAAGCATGGCAGAATCTAACTTTAAATAGCTGGCATAATTTTTTAGAAAACCCAAAGCAAAGGTTTCGGCAGGAAATTGAGAATAATCTTCCGTTTCCAGAGCGATGATGTATTTGGCCGCAATATTCGTTTCTTTGGCAACATCCTTTACAGACAACTTTTTGTCTTCACGAGCTTCTCTTAAAATTTGACCGACTCTTTTTGTATTCAAAATTATTCCCTCGTCCTTAGTTGTCTGATACCAACGGATTTTTTACAATTTTGGCGTTGCCGCTCATATGAAAATTGAACACTCCGTCTTGGATCTCTTCCGCATAATTTATATTAGAAAATGCTATCGTTGTTTCCTTGCCACGTCCGTCGGTGGCAACCGCTCTTTTGATCAAGTACGATTCTGAGTCGATATAAAGTTTCATTTTTTCAAAACCACCAATTTTTTCCCGTTGGTCTAAATCCAAAACAAAGTATTTTGTGGTTTCTTTGTCTCCGATCACCCGTGGTTGTTCGGTGGTATCAAATTTATAATGGTATTTTCTGAATAACCGGTTGAGACCGTCAGGGCTATTGGTTGTAAAGATCGGCCCCGAAGTATTTTTTTTATCCATGGTTAGATCCTGTTTTCCCACAGCACCTAACTTCTTTATATAAATATGCAGAGTTTTACCATCGGAAACAATTTCGTCACCTTCTGGTTCTGAAAAATTATAACGAATTTTGCCCGGGCGTTTGTAAAAACATTTCCCTCGCATCAGTTTCTCTTTTTTGTTTTCAACCGTTTTGATTTGGAAATCAGCCGAATACGAATTGATCTCAGAAAAATTCTTTTTGATTTTTTTGACAACTTCCGACGGGGAATGCCAATTGTGGGCAGGGTTCGACTGGGCGGAAAGACCTAACCCAAAAACCAGAACCAACCATCCGAAACATACTTTCATAGTTTCCCAATTTTTCAGAATATCCTCTCTTGTCGATGATTTACGCTGATCTGAGAATTTCTCTCGGTTTGGCACCCACTTGTGCCGAAACATAACCCCTCATTTCCATGAGTTCCATAAGCCTTGCCGCTTTGTTGTAACCGATCCGCATCCTTCGTTGTAAATAACTCGCACTGGCTTTTTTTTCCGTCACCACAATGTTCCATGCCTCATCAAACAATTCTTCATCTTCGTCTGAGGCCATTTCCATATTGGTTTCATCTTCCCAATTGATTTCCACATAAGAAGGAGCTCCTTGTTTTTTGGCCTCTTCCACAATGGTTTCGATTTCCTTTTCTTCGATGTATGGGGCTTGGATCCTAAGCAAATCACTGGATGTGGGCGAACGGTAGAGAAAATCCCCCTTTCCGAGCAGGGATTCAGCTCCATTGGTATCCAAAATGGTCCGAGAATCCGTCCGTTGTGCCACTTGGAAGGCAACCCTTGCTGGGCAATTCGCCTTGATCACCCCTGTGATCACATCCACAGACGGCCTTTGGGTGGCCATGACAAGATGGATTCCCACGGCACGAGCTTTTTGAGAAATCCGTTGGATTTGTTCTTCTAAGTCTTTGCCCGAAACCATCATGAGGTCTGCAAGTTCGTCGATGAAGATGACGATGTATGGGAGTTTTTGGAACCCTTTTGCGTGAGCAAACTCATCCACCTTTTCATTGAAACTCTTAAAATCGCGGCTCTTCAATTGAGAAATCATTTGGTATCTGGCTTCCATTTCCGCAATCGCCCATGACAAAGCCTTGGTTGCCTTTTTCGGATCGGTGATGACGGGCATAAGGAGGTGGGGGATTCCTTCATACAATGTCATTTCCACCATCTTGGGATCGATCATAATGAAACGAACCTCTTCAGGCGACCGGGTACAAATCAGACTTGTGATCATGGCATTCAAACTCACCGACTTACCCGAACCTGTTGTACCTGCAACTAGCAAATGCGGGAGTTTGGCCAAATCGATCATCACAATTTTACCAGAAATATCCTTTCCAATACAAATGCTTAGATCCTTGGATTTATTTTGTAAAATGCTATCCTTTAAGATTTCAGAAAGAAACACATCCTCACGAATTCGGTTTGGCACTTCAATTCCAATGGTGGACTTACCTGGTATGGGAGCCACAATCCGAATGTTTTTCACTTCCAAATAGGCGCGGATTTCATCCGAAAGGGAAACAATCCGGTTCAGTTTGATTCCGTTTGGAATTGTGATTTCATACCTTGTAATGATGGGACCTCTCTCTCGCGAAATGACTTTTGATTCGATCCCGAAATGTCCGATGCCCTCTTCGATCTTATGCGAAACCAAATCCAATTCCGAATCAAATTTTGCTAAATTGATAGGTGAAGTTTCGTGTTTTGCGAGTAACCTTGGTGATATATAGTATTTGGAGCGTTTCAATTTGAGTTTGGGAACCGTCGAACCAAACATCAGTTCTGGCTCTAACGACTGTTTTTTGGAAGGGAAGATTTCCCGTTTGGCGTTTTGCGCCAATCGTTTTTTGGTCAACTCATCCTCTGTAAAAACAACTTCTTCCAAAGTTTCTTCTGGTTCCGATTGGTCTCTGGTATCCAAAGATCCAATACCACTCAGTTTGGATGGTTCACCCTCATCATCTCCAAATTCGTCTGACGCATCACCCTCTTCCCATTCTAAAGGTTTGGAGATCGAGATGGATTCCGATTCGGAAGAAACATTTTCATGGAAATTAGAATCTGATTCGGAAATTTCAGAATCTTCCTCCATCATATCCTCGTCCCAAGATTGGGGGGAAACAAGTTCCCGTCTTCCGTCCCCAGACAAATCCCCATTCATCTCTTCATCATCATTCGCGTCCCAATCCCGTTTGGGGATGGGGAGGGAAAGCGAACCCAAACCAAAATCAGTCACTGATTTTTCGTCTAAAGTAAATTTTGGAAATTGAAAGGTAGATTCGGTTTCGGGTGTTTCCAGTTTGGTTCGCAAATCCAAAATTTTGACTGGAGGAATTTTGTTTTCCTGGAATCCCAAACTTTGGCTGAATGATTCTCTTTCGGAATCAAAACGAAACACCTTTCTCGATTCATCAAAATAACCAAGATAAAATTGAGTGTTTTGGAATCGAACATGGGGTTTGGATTTGATTTGGGTCTCACCCTGCTTATGGGCGGCTTCGTTTCCTTCGATACCTGGATCCAAATCCGACTCTATTTCTTCCCAAAACGACGCATGGTCTGGCGAAAAATGAAAACCTTCATTTTCCTTCTTTACCTCAAACCATTGTTTTGCGGAAGATTGGTCCCTTTTGGGAAATCTATCAACTGCAATTTTTGAGAGAAATTCAGGAAGCACAAACGGGGCTAGATCGTTTTTTCCACCGAACATTTTGTACACTTGGTTGGAAAAGGAATGAAAACGATGGAAAGTAAACGACCAAGCACTGTCTTCAAGCCATACCACAGCAAAATAGAGGAACATAAAAAAGACAACGATGACTCGACCTGTTTCTCCAAATAGATAGGATAAAAGCCAAGAAAAAAATTGACCAATCACACCTCCCCCGTCACCCAAATTTCCCGCGGGGGTTTCTAAGAGCTGCAAACTCACAGCGGAAGCAATGACAAAGAGAGGAAAAAATAATGTTTTGCCGAGGCTATCGAAACTTGGGTCCTTCAGGGACAACACACCCAAAACAAGGAAAAAACCAGCGACTAGGAAGGCGACCTTTCCCAAAAGATAAAGAAAAGTGAAGGAGATATAATGCCCCAGACGTCCGAACCAATTGGCAAGGGATCCGTCTTCCCCTTCCTGGAATGAAAATAGCGAAAAACTCAAAAAAACAGCAGCAAATATGAATAGATAAGGGAAAAAATCGCGGCGTTGCAACAAAAGACCCTGTACGGATTTTTTAGGTTCCATACAGGGAATATCGGAATCTTTCGAGACATAGGGAGAAAAAAAAAGGAAGGAAACCTAACCCTTAAAATTCGTGAAATTGGCGTCGAAATTGAAATTGGCCGAACGGATTGCGTTCATCACTGCTTGCAAATCGTCCTTTTTTTTGCCCACAACACGAACCGAGTCACCCTGGATGGTTGCCTGCACTTTTAATTTTTGGTCTTTGATGAGGTTTGTGATCTGCTTGGTTTGTTCTTTATCCAAGCCGTTTTGGATTTTTACTTTCTGGCGGACTGTTTGCCCTGTGGCAGGTTCCACCTTGGATTCAAAATCGAAGGCTTTGAGGCTTATGCCCCGTTTTGCCATTTTGGTTGTGAGGACATCGATGACTTGTTTGAGTTTGATTTCGTTTTCTGAAGTGAGAACCAATTGGTCTTCTGTCAGTTTGATTTCCGAATTGCTACCCTTAAAATCAAACCGAGTTTGGATTTCTGTCATCGCTTGGGAAACTGCGTTTTGTAATTCTGGTCGTTCCAATTTGGAAACGATATCAAAGGATGGGTCTTGTGCCATTTTTATCCTCCTAAAATTCCTTGTGCTATTTTTTTGGCCGTTGCCAATGCGTGGTCGAGCTCTTCTGGTTTTTTACCGCCACCCTGCGCCATATCCGGTCGGCCTCCCCCTTTACCATCCAAAACAATCAGAGCTTCTTTGAGAAGGTTTCCACAATGGATCCCTTTTTCATTTAATACTTTATTACACATAAACACGAGAGTACTCACATCTCCCGACCTTGCACCAAACAAACATAAAATTTCGGGCTCCTTCGCTTTTAAGGTATCACATAGATCCTTTAGCGATTTTGCATCCACATCCCCAAAGGAATGGGTGATTATCTTTCCTTTGCCAAAGGTTTCCATTGTTTTCAAAAGGGAATCCACAAGTTCGGGGTTTAATTGGAAACTTTCTTGTTCCTTTTTCTTTTTGGATTTAAAAAGAATGGATGCCTTTTCCGAAAGTATGGTTTCCAAATTTTCGCGAACAGAACGTAACTCCTCAACAGCCATATTGCCTTTTTTGACAAAGAGAGATTGGATTTCATCCGGACTGTGCACGGGATCTAAAATTCCAACATCACCAATTTCACCAAACACTTCTTTTGTGGAAAGGTTGTGTTGTTCAATTTTTAATGCCAAATTTTGGAAAACACCTGTAAAATAGGAAACTACAGGTTCTCCACAGACTGCCTCAATCCGTCGATTTCCTGCACCTGGGCTTCCTTCTTTGATGATGGCAAAATAAGAAATTTCTTTTGTGTTAGAAACATGAGTTCCCCCACAAAACTCTTTGGATTTATCACCCATGGAAACTACACGTACGGTTTGTCCATATTTTTCATCAAACATAGACAAGGCGCCTGAATTTTTGGCCGCATCAATGTCCAAAACCTCCGTTTTTACAGGGATTGATAGATTGACCGCAGCATTCACATCTTTTTCGATTTGGACAATTTCAGAATCAGTGAGAGCTTTTGGGTGCGAAAAATCAAAACGTAAATAATCGTTGGAAACAATGGATCCTTTTTGAGAGACATGGTTTCCGAGTATTCTTCGTAGCGCACCGTTTAACAAATGTGTACCCGAGTGGTGGTTTGCTAAATTTTGCCTTCGTTCCCTATTGATTTCGCTACGAACCCTGTCACCCACTTTTACACTCCCTTTTAGAACTATCCCAAAATGTAAATAGGTATCATTTTCTTTTTGGGTGTCTCTGATTTGGATGTTCAAAGTACTTGTAGTGATATAACCTTCATCCCCAATCTGACCACCACCTTCCGCATAAAAAGGGGTTTTGTCGAGAACAAGAACCACTTCATCACCTTGTTTGGCTTCTGATACGGAATTGTCGGAAACAAAGAGTAAAACAACGCGAGCCTCAGTACTTGCTTCTGTATAACCTAAAAATTCTGTTTTGAGTTCCTGGCTTGCCGTAACCCCCGTTAGAAATTGATTCTTTTTTCCTTTCCAACTTGCCCGAGACAAATCTCTATCTTTTTCTAGTTCAATTTCAAATTCAGAATCGTTGAATACAAAACCTCTGTCTTCCACGAGTTCCTTTGTCATCTCGCGAGGGAATCCATATGTGGAATAAAGACGGAAACCATCCTTACCCGTAATTTCTTTAGAATTTTTTGCGCTTAGCGACGACAATAAAGATTCCAATTCTTCAAGCCCCACTTCCAAAGTATGCAAAAACAATTCTTCTTCTTTTTTCAAAACCGATGTAATTTCTGATTTTTTACTTTTTAGCTCTGGATACCGAACACTGTACAAATCACAAAGAACATCAGTTAGTTTGTATAAAAACGGTTCGGTGATCCCAAGTTTACGGGCAAAAAGAGATGCCCTTCGGATGAGCCTTCGGATCACATACCCACGACCCGTTCGGTCAGGATAAATTCCGTCTCCTACAGAAAAAAATACTGACCTCGAATGGTCAGTGATCACACGAAATGATTGTTTTGTGGATTCGTCGTATTTTTTACCGGAAAGGATCTCGATTTGATTGATGATGGATTTTAATTCATCAGTATCATAAACAGAATCGACTTCTTGGAGTAACATAGCAACTCGTTCCAAACCAGAACCTGTATCAATGCCCGTTTGTTTGAGAGGGAGCAGTTCGCCAGTTACGGTTTGATTAAACTGATTGAATACTAAATTCCAATATTCTAAATAACGATCACAGTCACAGCCTGGTTTACAATCTGGATTGTTTCCACAATTTGGCCCACCTTTTTCTGGACCACGATCTAAATAGAGTTCTGAACATGGGCCACAAGCTCCGCTGTCCCCTGCAGGCCCCCAAAAATTATCCTTTTTGCCCAAACGAACAATTCGTTCTTCAGAGATTCCGTTTTTCTTCCAAATTTCTTTTGCTTCATCATCATCCAAATAGATTGTGACCCAAATTTTATCCTTTGGGATTTCTAAATGGTTTAGCGAAAAATCCAAAGCGAAATGAATGGCCTCCTCTTTGAAGTAATCTCCAAAGGAAAAGTTTCCAAGCATTTCAAAAAATGTACAATGCCGTTCTGTTTTTCCAACCACTTCTAGGTCAGTGGTTCGGACACATTTTTGAACCGATGCTGCTCTCGTATAGGGAAGTGAGGCAGCTCCCGTAAACAATGGTTTGAACTGCACCATTCCTGCCGTGGTAAAAAGGAGTGTGGGATCCCCCTTGGGGATTAGGCTTGAAGAAGGCACAATGGTGTGCCCCTTCGAAGCAAAGTATTTTGTATAAAGATGGGCAATGTCCTGAACCGATTTAAACTGCATACACTTACAGGGAATTGTGGTTTGGTCGGTACTGCAAGGAATTTCGTTTTTAGAATTTCCTTAATTCGGAATAATGAAAGAATCCAATTAGTGCCGCAGCAGTGATACCCATTCCAAAAACATAAAAGGTTTCCACGATGCCGATGTTATCTCCAAGGACTGCAGAAATGAATCCAGAAACTGCGGGAGTGAATTGGAAACAAACGGTATAAAGGGACAATATCCGACCACGGATGGAATCTTCTGCACGTTTTTGTAAGATGGCGGGGAGAAGGCTTGTGAGGACACCTCCACTCAACCCGAAACAAAATAAAAATACAGAAGTGAAGGTGGATGAGGAAAACGGCACAAACCCCAAAAAGAAAATAGCACTCAAAATGAGCATGGAAAGTAAAATGAGACCTTTTCGTTCCCAATGGTGGAAGAGTATGGTGAGAAAACCGCCTAAAAAAAGCCCGGGTCCAAGTGCCACGAGAACTGCACCCCTTGCCAATTCCCCAAGACCCAAAATATCGCGGATGTATTTGGGAAGTAAAACCTGAATGGGACCAAGAGCAAGCATACTGAGTACAGTCACATACAAAACTTGCCTTGCCACTTGGTCAGATCCAAGAAAACGCAAAACCAAACCTGTTTCTGGTTTGGTCCAAATCTCTTTGTGAACCGATTTAGGTCGCAAAAATAAAAAGCTTACAATACTAAAAGCATGGAAGGCTGAGATAACAGAAAAAGTTTCCGTGTAATCCAAACTCTCTCGCAAATAACCTACTGCCAGTGGACTCATCCCAAAGGAAAAAATGAGGAGCAAATTTCCAGCGATTGTGTGGAAAACCAAACGATGGGGCTCTGTGATTTCTTTTAAGATGGCCATTCGTCCAGGTAAAACCGTTGTCATTCCAATTCCGTTCATAAATGCGACACCTAACAAAAGGTAAGGTAGATTTCGTATTTCAGATTCAAATAGAAAGATAGATAGGGATGCAAGTAAATGTAAGGATTGGAATACGAGTAACACCCATTTTTTGGAAAACCGATCCAAAAGATAACCCGTGTATAAAAAGATCAGTGGAAAAGGAAGGAAGAGAAATAAAAACACAAGGCCAGAAAAACCCCTGCCTCCCTCTAAGGTTTGGCTAAAAATGACTACTGAGTACAAAAAGCTACTGCCTGCGAGGGTGCCCGTGGCAAAGGCCGTGTAATAAAAGAACAAATTCATAAACCCTCCAGGGTAAAAAAAAAGCCTCCCAAAGGAGGCAATTTTGTAACTAAAAAAAGAGGAATGAAAAACTAACGTTTTGAGAACTGAGTCCCACGTCTCGCTTTGTGGAGACCGTATTTTTTCCTTTCCACCATACGATTGTCTCGTGTGAGGAAACCTTCTTTTTTGAGGGCTGGCTTCAGTGCTTCGTTGAAGGCAACAAGAGCGCGGGCAACAGCATGTCGGATTGCACCCACTTGCCCCATCACACCACCACCAGAAACATTGAGTAGAATATCGTATTTATCACGAGCTTCCAAAATAAAAAGCGGCTCAAGGGCTCTTTTTACCAAGTGGTCACCGTTTTTAAGATAATCTTTCACATCTTTTTGGTTTACTGTGATTTTTCCAGAACCAGAAGCAATTCTTGCTCGTGCAACAGATGTTTTTCGTCGGCCAACTGCCCAAATTGATTTTTGCGCCATAATTATTTGATCTCCAATTTAAGTGGCTTTTGGGCACCTAGATTGTGCTCTCCTCCAGCGAATACCCTACAATTTCGAAGCATCTGGTCACCTAACTTAGATTTAGGTAACATTCCCTTCACTGCTTCCATAAGAATCCTTTCTGGATTTTCTTGGATGAGTTTGTGGAAAGCAATTGCTGTCATACCACCTGGGTATCTTGAGTGGTGGTAGTAGATTTTTTGTTCGCGTTTGCGGCCAGTGACTGCCACTTTTGCTGCATTGATGATGATGATGTTGTCACCGCAATCTTGATTGGGTGTGAAGATGGCTTTGTGTTTGCCACGGAGTCTGGAGGCAACTTGGCTTGCAAGGCGTCCGAGAGTCTTATCAGTTGCGTCCACAACATACCATTGTTTTTCTATCGCTTCTTTTTTCAAAGAAGGGGTCTTGTGGGCTTTAGACAATAGTTCCATAAGTACGAGATTTTCCTCTTTTCTGTCAGGATTTTCGGTTTTCACCCTTGGTCAAACAAATTTATTGGGACTTACCGTTGAAAGAGTCAGAAATCTTAAAAACCCTATTCGGAAAGCTGGTTCCCCCTGAGGATGATTGTTATTATCTAAAGCCTGGCCGGCTTGTCACTACCGATTCCCTCTCTGAAGGCACCCATTTTCTCCATGAATGGTCGAGCCCTGAGGATCTCGCCATCAAACTCATTGAGGTAAATGTTTCTGACATTTCCGCATCTGGGGGTGTGCCTGATTACTGTTTTCTGAACCTAGGGCTATCCAAGATTTCCCAAAAAAGAACTTGGGTGGAACGTTTTTCGAAGACTTTGCGAAAAAAACTCAGAGATTACAAAATGTCCCTTGTGGGTGGGGATACTTTTTACTCCCAAACCACAACTTTGAGCCTCACTGTTTTAGGAAGGGTCAAAAAACCCTGGCTTCGATCGGGAGGAAAACATGGAGACAATTTGTATGTCACAGGCAATTTGGGGTTATCCGAACTTGGTTTCCAGACCCTCAAACAAAATAAAGAGAAAAAATCCCAAAACGAAGCCATAAAAAAACACTTACAACCGAAATCGAGAGCAAATCTCGTAAAACATCTGCTTGGTTACAAAATCAACGCTTGTATGGATATAACCGACGGCCTTGTCCAAGATGCAGAGAGGCTTTGCCTCGCATCCAAAGGAAAATTGAGGATCCGTATCGAAGACATCCCCCTCCACCCCGCGGCAAAACTAGAAATTGGAATTTCTGGGTGCATCACTTCGGGGGAAGAATTGGAACTTTTGTTTTTATCCAATGAGGAACTACCAAAAAAAATTGTAAACGTTCCCATACATAAAATTGGCAATTTCCAAAAAGGAAAACCTGGATTACAATTCCTTGAAAATGGAGCCGAATTTTTCCCCCATGCAAAAGGGTTTCTTCATTTTTCAGAAGAATGATACGGCAAAAAGATTCGAAATTCTATTTTGGGATCTTTGTTCCCAACCGTATGGTCCAAAATATTAAATACAGAAATTGTCCCTCCAAATTTTTGTATGGTTTCTCTCACAAAACTCAGACCAATTCCAAAATCGAGTGAACCATACTTTTCATAAATATTTTTATTCAAACGAAAGAAAGGTTCAAAAATCAAATCTGCATATTCATTGGGGATCCCATCCTGCAATTGATCACCATCTCCCAATGAATTGATGATAGAAATCCGAAAGCCCTCTTTGGAAGATAGAAACATCGAATAAATTTTACTCGAAGCCTTTGAAAATCGCATTGCATTCAAGAGTAATTCGTAAAATACCTTATGGAAGTATTTCCCATTCCATTGGATTGAGTGGGATTCCAAGTGTTTTGGGTCGAATTCCCCCATCACAAAACTTTGGTTTTTGAGAAGAAGGAGTTCGCTCATATCCTTTTTGATTGTGCTTAAATCTTGTAAAATTTGTTTTGGTGTTGTGATTTCAATGGGCACACGGTCAAAAATGACATCTTCAATTTCTGTGAACATATCCAAAATTTTTTTCGAATAATTAGAGTTCTCTTCCAAAATGTCTAAGATTTCTTTTTGGAGAATATAATTCCCTTCGGGCGTTTTTTCCATCCCCTTGATGATGTCAATGATCTGCACAAGGATACCAAACCCAGCACCTTGAGAGAGACTGGCACGTAAAACATGGAAAAGGTTTTTATGCAAGTCCTGCGTTTCGTTTTCGCCATTCTGTAGCCTTTGGTTTTTGTAACTGTACCAATCCAAAAGTTTTTCGAGAGAGATGATTTTTTCTTTTTCAAAAATGGTATTCTGGTATTCCACTTCCTTTTTGGATAAATGGTATTCTATTTTGGCGAGGATGTCTTCTGGTATGGCTGGTTTGATGATGTATTCTTGGACATTCTCTTTCATCACTTCTATGATGGTTTTTGGATCATCAGTCGAAGTGATAACAAAAATGGGAACTTTTTTGTTTATCTTGCGAACTTGTTTTACAAACTCGAGTGCTCTGCCATCTGGCAACTGCAAGTCGGTAATGATGATATCTTCCGATAAAAACGAGTTGGCATTTAGATATTCGAGTGCAACTTTTATACCTGCGAAACTAGTCACATCCATACCATTTTTTCGGAGAATTCCACTGTAAAAAATGGAAATTGTCGGATCATCTTCTAGGAGTAATACTTTTGTCTGTGCTTGGAACATAGCTTAGGAAAGATCAGACTAAAAAATTTTCAAAAAAAAAGGTAAGGGTTTGATTCCTTACCTTTTTTCCATTTACGATTCTACCGAATCGGATCCGCTCGTTTGTTCACCTGGTTCGGGTGCATTCACTTCCCTTGCCTGGTTTTCCTCATTTGCTATCGGTCTTTGAGATTGGTTTTGCCCACCGCCTCCACGCCGATCACGGCCTTTTTTACGGGGTGGCCTTTTTTTGTCTTTTTTACGGTTTTGCTGCCCAAACTGATGAGAGTCCGGTTTTGGTCTTTGCCTTAGGGAAATTTCCCAAAAGAAAGCACTCTGTACGGCAGCCTCATTGTTTTCGGAAATGGCTACAATTTTATACACCATGAAGGCATCATAAAAATAGTCTTTCTTCTTAAAGAAGGAGTTTTGTCTTTCCTTCTCATCATCCGTCACAAGGAAACGAGGTTGGCTTATGAAAATTTTAACCAGATTGTCCTGTTCCCTTTTTGGAATGCCCATTCGTTCAAAAACAGGTTGTAAACCTTCTTTGATATTGTGTGCCAAATGCCCATTTTCGTTCTCGAATATTTCACGAACAATGTCGTAAAATATTAATGAATAAAAAATGGCGGGAGTCATTTCTTCACGGGCAGATAACAACTGATCTGTGATGGCCAAACGTCTGCCAAGTGGAGTTTCGAGGAAATGTTCTCTCCATTCTGGGTCGTTTTTTTTCAGTTTATCAACAGGTTCTTTGTACAAAACTTCGAGTAAATGGTTTTCTGCGAGACCCTGGAAAATAAGAGATGTTTTCCAAGTGCGAAACATCTTATTGTATTCTTCGAGTAATCTTGCGGAGCTAGATTTTTCCATTTCCAAACGGTTCTTTTTAATTGCCAGTTTGGTTTTTTTCTCGATATCAAGACCGAGTAACACTGAAAATTTAACGGCACGTAACATACGAACGGGATCTTCTTTAAAAGAAATATCAGGATCGCCGATCACTCGCACAATTTTCTTTTGGATGTCTTCGAACCCACCCACGTAATCCAAAATGGAATCGTTCTTTGGGTCGTAAAACAATGAATTGATGGTAAAGTCGCGTCTTGCCGCGTCTTCCTTTGCTGTTCCGAAGGAGTTGTCTCGTTTGATGAGATAATCGTTTTCTGCTTTGTGTTTTTCTAACCTGTGTTCGGGTAAGGAACGGAAGGTAGATACCTCAATAATTTTGCCTTTAAAAATGATATGTACAATTTTAAATCGTTTTCCAATGATACGGCAGTTATTGAAGACCCTTTTGATTTGGTTGGGCGTGGCGCTAGTCACGATATCAAAATCTTTCGGGCGTTTGCCCATAAGCAGATCTCTAACCCCTCCTCCTACTAAGTAAGCCTTGTAACGAAACTTGTTCAATCGATTGATGATCTTGATGGCATCTTCATCGATATTGGCTCTTCGGATGGAGTGGGTTTCTCGATAGTATCTCTTTCCCTCGGGATACACCAAAAAGGAATCGACAGAGTCGGCTTTCTTTCTGAAAAGAGAAGTGAGAAATTTAAACATATTGGATTCATCCACTTTCCCCTGAAAAAAGGCATGGGCAAGTAAAAATTGGCAGAAACACAAACCTTGGCAGAAACTTACGTAAACACCGCACTCGAAAGGCTCCAAATCGCCCACCTACGCTGGAAAAAGCGATTCCAGAAGTGGCAAGCACTGGGAAGGGAGAAGGTGAGTTTTGTTCTCATTCCAAATGACGAGAAAGCTCTCCTCCAAATTGAACTCAGTTTGGGAATGCTGGGCTTCCTTTTCGGGTTATTCCTAGCACTCATCCTCCTTTCCTTCTCCTTTTTGGTCTATTTTTCGTTCTTTTTTGAGAGAAATCTCTCTTTGGAAAAAAAGACAGAGACCCAATTGGTATCTTTTTTGTTCTATGACCTCCTCTCAAAAGACTTACAGGATTCGGTAAAAGAACTGGAATCCACAGCGGAATCTTTGAATTTGCTTGCCTGGGAAGAGATTCCAGAGAAGGAAATGATCACCCAAGACTACCTCCAAAAAGAGGAATTTCGCCGGGATTCTGCGGAACTCGATTCCAATCTACTCCTCTTCCAACAAGTGGTTTCGACTTATACTAAGTTTGGGGTTCGGCTTGAGAACTTGGTTCCCAATTTCCAAAATGCCATCGACTACCTTTCGATGAGAGAGAGTATTTTTTATTCCATGCCGAGGGGTCGCCCCTTAAAACCGGGGGTGGGTGTTGTAACGTCCACCTTCGGATATAGAAGTGACCCTTTCGGGATCTTGCCTGTGGGAGAATACCACTCAGGCATTGACTTTGCGGCAGGAGAAGGCACTCCCATTTATGCCACGGGCCCTGGTGTGATTGCCGTAGACACGGCTGTGGGTGGGCTTGGAAAATCAGTTCGGATCAACCACGAAAACGGATTTTTTACTCTCTATGGTCACTGCTCTCAAATTTTGGTGAACCCTGGAGACCGAGTCAGGCGGGGAGATAAGATTGCACTTGTGGGACAAACAGGAAAGGCAACGGGGGCTCACGTACATTATGAAGTGCGTACTGGACTTGACGCACCTCTCGATCCAGAAGAGTACATCAACCTAGACTGACACCCTACTCCAATTCTTCAAAAGGAATGTCCAAAACTTCATAATTTGGACATTCCAGAAAATCGAAATGCCACCATTCCGATTGGTTCACTCGAAATCCAAATTGGCTTAAAACTTGAATCAAAGTTTGGCGGTTCTTTTTGGCTTCAGGATCAGAAACGGGAGCATTTGCCCAAGCAGCTTTCTGAAAGGCATCATAATCTGTAGGCATTTTCAATTCTTGTTTTGTATTTTTATCTACCAATGTCAAATCGATCGCACAACCTTTATTATGTTTTGATCCAGTTTTGGGAGAAGCAACGTAACGAGTGTCCTTGATGATTTCATAAAATAAAACAGTGGCTCGGTAAGGCCTGTAAGCATCGAAAATTTGTATGGTGTAGCCAAGTTTTAAAAACTCCATTTGAGCCTTTTTAAGTGCATTGGCCAAAGGTTTTCTTGCATAGGCTCTCGCTTGGCCATAAATCACTTGCCCTGTGAAATTGTTCGGAGTTGCATATTTGATAGACAAAACGATGTCTGGAATTGTTTCTAAGTTGATCAGCTCCCGATTGGGATCCCTTTGTATCGTTTGTTCGTAGGCCAGTTTATCTAAAACAATGAGTTTATCTGACTTTTTCTGTGCAAAAAGGAAATTGATTGAAATTCCAAAAGACAAGAATAGTAACACGAATTTGGAATAAATGAATTTTATAATGATTCTCATGGATTACGTTTCATTTCGATTTTTATTGTCAAAACTTGAATCGTTCTTCGAGAGGAGAGGTTCATACATCATCCAAGCGATATTTTCTGTTACCAAATGGTCTTTCACAATTTGGTTCGTAATTTTTGAAATGATCTTTCTACGAATGGTATTGCGTCTCGTATAACCACCCCAAGGTTCAGCATGGAAGGTGTGGTTAGATTCGTAGATTGAATATTTAAATGGAATTTCCAGGTCTGTTCTCCATTCACCATTTAATTCTGTATCATCAATCCATAATTTCAGTATAAATGGTTGTTTGGTTTCATTTTTAATCTGTAAATCAATGTAATTATAAGACAATGTAGCACCCGACCCAAAAGGGAGAGTTCGGTTGGTGTCAGGAAAAATATCAAAACTATGCCTCCATCTTTCTTTGATTGTTAGAGGAGTGTGCAAACTCATCCAATAGATCAAATTTGCCATTTGACAAAGTCCACCACCAGTTCTTTCGACAAACCCTCCATTCTTTAATTGCATTCCAGGAAGGTAACCTTTTCTTTTTGTAGGTTTGCCAACCAAAAACCAAAAAGAAAATACTTGGTTCGGTTCCAAAAGAATTCCATTTAACTGTTTTATGGCGATCGATAAGTTTACTTTCTTATTTTCTTGAAGGTACATCGGAACATCTTTCAATTTGCGATAAATGGGAGAACTATGCTTAAAGATGATAAAATGGAAATCTTTCTCAATTAAGCTCGTTTCTACTTTTTTTTTGGCAAATAATTTGCGTTCCGAAAACCAAACAAAATAACGCCTAGATTGAAAATAAATTTTGCCAAAAAAAAGACGGAGCACACTCCGATTCACCTTTTTTGGAAAAGGATTGAATGGTTGTTTCCGAAAACTAAATCCCATATTTTTGTTTTCTCTGGATAAAACCAGGACGTTTCCTGTATGGATTTTTCCAAGACTTGGCAATTGGTAAGAGTTTTGATTTTTTATTCTCAAGCACAAATATGTATCGTTTCCAATCTTCTTCCAATACCAATTGGTATTCGCCCATTGGTTCGATGAAGGAAAAAATTGGTTTTTCATTATCCTTACTTGCTCGCAGGTTTTCCATTCGGATTCCATAAACAAGTCGATATATCTTTGTGTTGTGAGGGAGTTCAGAAACGGCCTTATCATCCGGTTCCCAAGACAAACAATCCTTCCTAAACTGAAAATGATAATATTCGCAAAATCCGTGGTGTGCCACAAGCAAACCATTATTATCGATAGATGCAGCTTTCTCTCCAGGATTCCACATTTCCTCATAAGGATAACGAAACAAATTTGGCTCTTGGGATAATGTGAGAGTCCATAATGCAAAACTTAACGATGTGACTAGAAATTGTTTCGTATTTTTTAAGAAAAAAATCTCATTTAAAATGAGGATCGAAATTAAAATCCTAAATTGAATATCAGAAAAATGGAATATTGGAATAACCAATAAAAGTCCGAAAAGAGCAAAGACAGTTCGGATGGGAATAAAAGGCTGAAAAATATTTTTTCCGAAAACCAAATAAAACCAGTCCCATAAAATTCCAATGCCTACCATCGCATAAGCAGCACGAATTGGGAAAATTTCTGTATCAAACACATAACGATCGTTTATACTCGTTGGCCACAAATTCGGAATGACAACTAAAGCCAAAAACCAAAGGATGTCAAATTTTCTCGGCAACCGATATAAAACCCAAACCCCAAGCCCCAAAAGCCCGACCAGAGTATGAAACCAAGTGGCAAAAAGAAAAGAAAACCCGACCAAAATCCATTTCCATTTATCTTTATGAATTCTATTTGATAGATAAAATCCAATAGCCAAAATTAAAAAGCCAATCGCCCAAGCTTGTTTTGGATACAAAAAACCCAAAACAACGAGCATCACACTTGGGAAAAAATTACAATCTTCCCAAGAAGAAACAATCAAATACCGAGCAAAAAACAAACAAAACGAAAGCCAAACGACCGTTAAAACTTGGAATACTAATAAACTTTCATCACTAATTCCAAACAAACGAAAAACTAAGAATACGATATGAAATATTGGTGAACGGTCAGGTGAATGCAATTGACCAGTTTCCAGTAAGGAAATTGTTTGTACACCATACCAATATATGTCCTTGCCAAACAATGGAATTAGTTAGGAATTTGGACTTTTTTGCCAATCATCTGAATTCTGTTCCCAACTTTTTTGACAGTCAGTGTATCACTAAAGATCAAAGTTGATTTTTCCTCCGTAGTCTCTGAATAAGGACTATTAGAATCTAAACTTTGTGTCACAACTTTATGATCTCTTCCAAAAATTTTTATTTTGGCCTCTCCCGGAGTGGCTTCTAAAAAAACCCAATTCCCATCTAACACTCGTTTTTCAGACAAATCGTCTTTCCAGATCACAAAGGAGCCATTAGAACGAAACACATAGTCCAACCTTCCTTCTGCCATATCAGCAAAATAGGCCTTGTCCACAACGCCAGATAAAATTGTATTTTTAGTTTTAGAAAGAATGGTATGTTTGAATTGATTGACATTCTTATCAAGAACCGTGAATCGTTTTCCTTTCTCACCCAAAAAAATGATTTCCGCAATGACAGTGTCTTTCCAAGTTTTCCCCGTTCTTACTTTTAGGATAGTGAATGTAAATTTTTTACCAAAAAGAGTTTTTGGAAAAAAAATTCGTTGCCCACCTTGTTTATTCGCAACGGGGATTTTAAAAGATTCGGAATCATTGGAAACCAATATTTCTGTGACAGCTCCATTTTTGTGAAATAGAGAATCCAACCTTTGGTATCCATTAAAAATCTCCATTCCAGATAAACCGATTGGATCTTCTAGTTCTACTTCAACAGATTCGCCAACTCCATCGTTTTTAGTACCTTCTACCCAAACGAAGTCTACACTCCCATCGAACAAAGAGTAGGCTGGATAATTTGGGAGCGTACTACTGGCGGTTACTTGGCCAATAACGGGTTCAGGGTATAAAACATCTAATTTATTTCCATTTTTAAAAAAAGAGACTGTTTCAATTCCGTTGCCTGCTTCTGGTAATAAATAAATAACGTGCACACCATTGGATTTGACTTTTAAACGATTTTCCTTGGTGCAATCAAAATTTGTCGCATAACTTCCGTCCTTATAAAAAGCTACATACCCCTTTTTCTCCTGGCATTCAATGGAAATCTCGTTAAAGTATGCGCGGCCATCTGTTGTGCCGGCTTGGTTCCACTTTGATCCATTTGAGAAAAAGATGGTGATTCCATCCAAACTCGTTTCAGGTTTCCAGAATTTTCCTGAGATGAACACATTGATTGGATTCGTACCTTCTGCAGAAGAAGCGGCTTGGATCCTTTCGATGACAATCGAGGTTTCAATTGGACTATTCTTACAAAAAAGGATGACAAAAACAAAAAAAACGAAGCTGATTCTTTTCAAAAGGTTATACCCCAACAAAATCAAAGTATCCAAAATTCTTAAAGTTGGTTCAAGTAAAAAAATTATGTATCAAATGAAAGCAGTGGAGAATTTTATACCAAAAATTCGCATAACACTGAATCAGATTTCTCCAATCCGAAATCGAACTCTGGACAGAAAGACCAAATCAGAAAATAGAAATTCTGATTTGGTCTTTTTCAAATAAACTGTGGACAATCTTCCCATTTTTTATACATTTATTTATGGTATTCATATGTCTCAAACCCTAACAAATAATGACAAAAAAATATTGATTTTCCAAAGGTTCACAGATTTTGGAAAAAAAGTAAAATTAAGAAAAAAAGAATTTTTTGCAAAACAAGGAGTGGAAATAGATAGCGTTGGTTATGTGAAAAAAGGAGGATTCAAACTAGTTTACCAAAATAAAAAAAAAGAATGGATCAAATCGTTTCTTTTTGAAGGCTCACTTCTTGGAAGTATACCAAGCATTTTGGATCACAAACCAAGTACTTACTCTATTATTGCGATTGAATCCAGTGAAGTATTGGTATTACCAGCGAAGGATTTTAAAGCTACATTTAAAATGGACACATTGTATAAAGATTTTTTAATCCAACTTTTAACTTCCCTTTATTTAAAAAAAGAAAAAAGGGTTTCTGATTTTTTATTATTTGAAGCGAATGAACGGTATAAAGTTTTTTTAGAGGAATTTTCAGAAAATTCATCCCGAATCTCCCAAATAGACCAGGCAGCCTACTTGGGAATCACTAACGTGGCTTTAAGTAGAATCAAAAAGAAGTTTTTTGCAGATAATCCTCAATGACAGCTAAATAGAGTTCGGTGAATTCGATTCCCGAAAATGGATTTTGGGAAGTAACTAAATTCCTGTCACGAATCGCATAACTTTGCCCAGGTAAAATCGACGATTTATATTCCATTCCGATATTTTTTAATAATCCAGAAATATTTCTAATTTTAGGGGAACCTTTCATCACAAAAGTTTCAATAAACCATTCTTCTATTTTTGTCACTGAATTAACTTTATATCCCTTTAGTATAAACTCTTTTTCATTTGAACTCTTTGCTAAAGTAGTTAACAAAGCAGGTGCATGACAAACAAGCCCAATTGGTTTTTCCTTTTCTTGGAAGGTGAAAATCAGTTTTGGAACATTCACATCATACAACAAATCCGTCATTAGTCCTTGCCCACCAGGCACAAGTAACCCAATATATTGATGGCTCATTTGAATTGCCGATTCCAAGGAAATCGGTTTCAAATAAGATGGGAGTGAGGATAAATACCGCAGAGCCGCTTCTTTTTCTTCAGCAGATTCCCAATACTTATCTTTTAGACTTTCTGGATCGATGGTCGCAATTTTTCCATTAGGAGTGGCAAATACAAGATCATAGCCAACCTCGCTTAAGCCTTTAATCGGAAGATAGAGTTCATTCAAAAAAACGCCTGTCGGGTGTTTTCGTTTTCCATCTAACAAAATAGTATCGGAGGCACTCATAACAACCAATATCCTTGGTTTCGGATTCGTTTTTGCAAATATTCCCCCTGGTAAAATTGCGATAAGGATTGCGAAAAAGAAACTGAATCCCATTTTTTTCCCTAACCCAAGATTCATCGGAGATCCACCCTCCTTTTTTGATTTTTCCAAAAATATTTGGTTCCATGGAACATTCTTCATATTATCTACACTCTCTATACGAATTTTCGAAACAATCTTATGAATCAGAATGTCTCAACTAATAGAGCCGCCAAAATAAAATGTTTTTTTAACCTAAGTTAAAAAATTCAAAAGTTACAGAATGAATCATTATCCAAATTTGCAATCCCTCAAAGCTTCACAGTTTGGATGGATGTAGTGATTCAGGATTGGAGTCTAGTTGAATAATGTATATGTGAATTGCGTGTAAAATATAATCAAAAGCGAATATACGATATGCGTATAACTCATGGTTACGACTGGAATCTCGCATTGCGTGTAAACTCATAATTGCGACTATTTTACCCGAATTGCGTGTAAAAAAATACTTAAAAGCGAATATGCGATATGCGTATATCCCTCCAATTGTCACTGAATATCCGAATCACTTATACTCTCCGGTAAACAAAAAATCCAAACCAATATTAGCTTATGTGCTATTTGGTTTGGATTAAAATATCATTTACTAGCAGTTGATTCGAATTAAAATTTTCCGATCAAGTTAAAATCCACTGAGTAAACCCCCGCCCCACCAACAACGAGAGCAATCAGGAGTCCTGCCGCAAGGATATGAAACTCATAACCTTCTCCTTTTTGGTTTCCATTCCAGTTGATAAAAAATCCATTTTGTCTATGCGCGATGATGGCAGCACCTGCCATAATGATGGCAATGGAAATTGCGGCAAATTTTGTTAGAAATCCTACGAGGAGAAGAACGGATCCAAAGGATTCACCAAGTATGATTAGAACCGCCAAAATCCCTGGGAATTTCAATTGGCCAGTGAAAAATCCATAGGTTCCTTTGAAACCATAACCACCAAACCAACCCAGTAGTTTTTGTGCACCATGGGGGAAGATCACAATGAAGGCCGTGATCCGTAGAATGAGTGGGACGATGTCCCCAGATGTGGAAAATAAAAAGTCGAACATAGTCAAATCTCCTTTAGGTCGATATTGATTAGTTTAATATCAAACTATTTATCGTCAACACATTTGCAAAAAAAATCCCAAAACCCTCGAAAGAAACTTTCCAAATGGGGCATCTGCAATAATTACAAAAAACACCAACTGTTTTGACATTCTTCCCAAAAGAACCAACTTTTCCAAAGAAATTCTCCTTTCCTAACAAGACTCAGATTTTACCCTTTCCCCTATGTTAGATCGAATTCCGATTCCCAATCCCTTTGGCTGGGAAGGACTCTCCACCTTCAGCCTCCTAATGATGCTTGCCTTCCTTGTTGGCTCTTATTTGTTACCCAAAGAACTAGAACGCAGAAAACTCGACCCTTCCCATTCTGATTGGTTGATTTTTTTAGGCATTTTAGGCACTCTCATTGGAGCCAAAATCTTTTTTATTTTTGAAATCTGGGATCAAATCTTCATTGAAATTCCAGGATATGATGGAAGGTATCTTTATCCCCTCACTCACTGGAATGGATTTCCTGGACATCCTGGCCTTTGGTCGTCTCTTTTCAGTGGTGGTGGACTTGTATTTTTTGGAGGCTTACTCTTTGGTTGGCTCTTTATTACTATTTACTTCAAAAAACACAACCTAGACATCGGAGAACACTACGATGCTGTCGTCCCTGCGCTAAGCATAGGTTATGCGATTGGTCGACTTGGGTGTTTCGTGAGTGGAGATGGTTGTTATGGATTTGCAACTGATGCAGGTATCCCGTTTTTTGTTTTTGAATTTCATGGTGCCCACCCTTCTGGAGTTCCTGTTTGGAACACTCCTGTTATGGAATCCATCATGGCTTTCGGTTATTTTGCTTATTTTCAATTCTTTGCACGTTACCAAAACTTCAAAACCTGGAGCATTGGGGCGCAGTTTCTTATCATCCATGGTTTTGCCCGCCTCATCATTGAATTTTTACGGGTAAACAAAGCCGTAATTCCTTTTATT
Organism: Leptospira sp. 96542; assembly: GCA_029310945.1. Taxonomy (GTDB): domain Bacteria; phylum Spirochaetota; class Leptospiria; order Leptospirales; family Leptospiraceae; genus Leptospira_A. The sequence goes on along the minus strand of JARJFC010000017.1, from coordinate 49,980 downwards.
GATCCCCCCAATCTCGTGAATATTCCTGACGCAAATGGAAATCCCACTTTTTTAAGTGGATACTATTGGCATGGATTCTCTCAATCGCAGTACATCTCAATTGCACTCATTCTATTCGGACTCTATTTATTTCTGTCTAAAAAACTTTGGCAAAAAAAGGAAGTTTCTAAATGAAAGATTACCCATTTTTCCAAGTCGAAATCAAAAAAAATGTGGCGATAATTTATCTCAATCGCCCCGAAAAAAGAAATGCAATGGATTGGTCTTTCTGGAGAGATCTACCTTCTCTGATCGCAGACATTGACGCCAATCCACAAATACATTGTTTTGTGATCGCTGGAAAAGGAAAATCCTTCTCCACTGGACTCGATTTAGAACAATTTTTCTCTGAATTCAAACCAGTTGTGCAAGGTGAACTCGCAGATGGGCGAGAAAAACTTATGCAACTTATCCTTACGATGCAAAAAGGGATCAATGCAATTTACAATTCGAAAAAACCATCAATCGCGCTTATACAAAAACATTGTATTGGTGGTGGATTGGATTTAGTCTCGGCATGTGATATTCGTTATGCGACAAAGGATGCAGTTTTTTCCTTACGAGAAGCGAAAGTTGCCATTGTTGCAGATATGGGTTCCTTACAAAGGTTACCTAGTATCATTGGCGGTGCGAATACTAGGGAACTCGCTCTTACTGGTAAGGATATATCAGCGGAAGATGCGTATAAAATGGGTCTAGTCACCAAGGTAACAGCAGATTATGAGAATTTACTCATAGAAGGTTTAAAAACTGCCGACGAAATTGCAGAAAACCCAACGATCGTTATCCGAGGGGTAAAACAAATATTAAACCATGGTGTGGGAAAAACCATAGAAGAAGGTTTGGACTACGTTGCGGTCTGGAATGCAAGTATGCTTGATTCCCGCGATTTTCGTTCTGCCATCAGTGGATTTATGGAACGAAAACGACCTGTGTTCAACCCAGACACGAAGGTAGACTGATCAGCAATAAATGTCGAGAAGTCGCTCCGTTTTCTTTGATTCGAGATTGGTCTCAACAGAAAGTTTGATTAATTTTTCTGCGAGATCAATTTTTGAATTAAAAATCTCTTTTGGCAAATTGGCAATGGGGTTTATATTCAATGTAGATGGAACCATATCAGGACCTCCTTTTACAATCTTTACTCCCTACTCTGTTCATCGTCAAATCTGTGGAAAGCTGAAGTAAAAAAATAAAAAATGAACCCATTTTTTTCCCTCATCAGAGAAGCCAAAAAAATGGAATCCGAAAAGGAATTTACTAGGGCTTTCAATTTATATGCTCAAAGTGAGAGTCATACAAAAAACGAGGCTGCACTCATCAAAATTAAGGCAAAAAAAGCTTGGTGTCTTTATTCTGTTGGTAATCCCAAAGAAACTGAAAAATTATTCCAAGATATTATCGATAATTTTGATCATCACCCATTGAGTATCACCGTTTATTCTCGTTATTTGATTAAACTGAAAAAATTTAAATCTGCGAGAACTTTGCTTCTTAAAAGTTTAATCAGGTTTCCTTCTTATCTCGAAAATTATCTTTTACTCGCATCTCTTTTAAAAGAGATGGAACGTTCTGATGAAGCCATTGAGGTTTTAAGACAGGCTCTTACCCAGGAACATTTGAGCAATGGCCGCGGCGTTGACCGTAAGGACATTTGGGCAGAACTTGGATCCTTGTATTTTTCAAGGGGGGATTATAATTCTGCATTAGCATCCTTAAAACTCAGTTTAAAGATGGTGTCCGAAGAAGAATTTGCTAACTATGATCTTTTAGCTCTTTGTTATTTAGAAGCGGAAGACCCAGAAAATGCTTTAAATTGTATACAGTTGCATTTTAAATATTGTAAAGAGATCGACCAAGAAAGTTTGATTGTACTCGCTCGTGCAAATTGTAGATTAGGCAATACAGAAGTGGCTGCCAATAATCTAATCCAAGCCTATTCTATTGAAGACTCTTTGTATCTAAAAGCAGCTGATTTTTTAGATTTTGCTCCCCTACTCCGAAATGGTTTTTTTACAACTCTGGAAAACATTGAATGGGAAGACCAATGACAAAAAAATTTTCAAGTTTTCAAGAAGAGTTGTCATTCGAAAAAGATTTTTTAAACGAAGAAAGGGAATTCGAAAGGAAAACTTTTGAAAAGGAACAATTAAACTCCAAAAATACAATTAAACAAGCCGAATACGATGATATTCGATTTGTTGCTGGCAATACTTGGCGAGTTGATTTTTTAACGAATAAAAATATAAATACTTTCGATTGGATAAGGATTGGTGCGCCAGTGCTCATTCGTTCAGCATCGCTGCAATTATTTGCAAATATATACAAGTTCACGGATAAAAAACTTACTCTACAATTTCGTGGTGATATTGATTTCGAAGAATCATTCTATGATATATCTGCTTGGTATTCTGAATATACCTACGAAGTTTATAAAGAAATTTTAGATTTTTGTCTATCGGAGGAACCACCGAAAGAAATCCAAAAAATAAAATGGATGTTAGGTTACAACATCAATCAAAAATCAGATCCTCCAAAAACTCAAAATCCTTTGGATAATACTCACTGGCTAGAAAACCTAAACGATTATGGCTTTGTTTTTGGACCACCAGGAACTGGAAAAACTAAATTGCTTATGGATTTAGTTTTATCCAATGCAAAGAATAAAATTTCCACACTTGCACTTTGCCCTACAAATTTTGCATGCGACTACATTGTTGAACTGGCTGTCCAAAATAAATTAAAAGTCGTTAGGCTAGGAAATTCCACTAAAATCAAGGACGAAGTTTTAGAGTTTCACATTGAAAACCTAATCAGTTCCGCACCTGAACAAAAACAAATCCAAAACTGGCTAAATGATCTGAAAGATTTAAAGAAAAAAGTAAGAACATGGAAACGCCAATTTGGTAAAGAAGAAAAAGAAGAACGAATTAATCAAAAAAAGGAAATAAAATTTTTATTAAAAACGATACGAGCCCAAGAAGATAATATCAGAATGCGTGTACTGGACAATGCCGATATTATAGTTTCTACCTTTACAGGCATTTACCCAGAATTCAAAAAAGGTAGGCGATTTGAAACGGTTGTCGTGGATGAAGTCACACAAAGTTATGAACCTGCTTGTTATTTAGCGGCACTCATTGGCAAACGAACATTCTATTTTGGAGATCCAAAACAACTTCCACCAAACCTAAGTTTTGGAAACCTTGAAACAAAACCTAGTTTCTTAGAGAAAACAATAGGTTTGGATGATGGGAAAAGAGTATTATTTTTATCCAAACAGTACAGAATGTACAGCGAACTCATTCAGTTCTCTAATGAATTGTTTTATGAAAATAGAATCATAACCCACCGCACTGAAAAATTACAAAACATCACTTCTCCTTTATTCGAATCCACTTTGGTTTGGATTGATACTGCTGGCAGCGATACAGTCGAAGAGAAAACAGAAGACGAAGCGACTCTGTTTAACCAAACAGAAATAAACCTCGTTCAAAGTTTATTCAGAATGGGATTACCAAATGAGGAAACCACTGTTATTACACCTTACAGAGGACAGGTTGAAAAACTGAATAAATTTTCTGATGGAAATTGGATTTCGCAAACTGTTGACTCCTTCCAGGGCAGAGAACAAAATATCATTATTATTAGTTTGGTCAGATCAAATGATATAGGCGAAATCGGATTTTTGGCAGATTTACGAAGGTTAAATGTCGCCTTAACCAGAGCCAAAAACCAAATAATTATCATCGGCGATAGCGGTTGTGTTTGCCAAAATAAAACTTATCAATCGCTATACGACTATATCAATACAAACGGAGAAGTTCGATCTATTTATGAGTTTTTAGAGTAAAAAAACTATAGTAAATTTTATCTTCAAAGTACCACCCAGTTTGGATCATCCAAATTATATTTTAATTTAAAAGATTTATCAGTACCTGGTATCACTTCATCAATCGGCTCAAAATCGAAATCACTTGTATCGGAAGCATTCTCTTTTAGCGCATTTGTGACAAGTATTTCCCAAGATTTTGCAGTGTCCTCTCCAAGTTTTGAGGCAGCATTGACTTCGGCTCCAAAAACATCTGTGTCACCGATCTTTAAAATTTTTCCATACCCAATGCCAATACATAATAATATTTGTTCTTCTGCCGTTTTATTTTCATTATAACGCTTGCAAGCTTTTTGCATATGAATTGCACAATGGATCGCCTTGTCAGTATTACGAAAGAGAACCATTAAACTATCCCCTTCATCCTTCATGAGAATACCATCATATTCATCTAACACTGGTATAAGGATACGATGTGATTCGTAAATAGTTTGTAAAAAATGGATGATTCCAAATTTTGCCACTCCACGGGAAAACCCAGAAAGATCGGTAAACATCACACACCATGTTTCACCGAATAAATCCCAAATTCGTTTATCAATGAACTCCTGGTTAGCACCTGGCTTCAATCTCTCTTCTAGTAGTTTTTCTAAACGTTCTTCTGAAGCGGAAGTCGCAATGGCTCGTTTTTGTCCCATAGGAGAGATTATACACCAGGTTTTACAGTTGTCAATCTTGCTCGACCCTACTCTTTCTTTAATTTGATTTTTTGATCTGCATTCGGATCTTTACTCGGAAGGTAAAACACAAGTTCTTTTGGATTCTCGCCTTCCGACCGCATATAATAATAAGTTCTCGTCGCGGGGCTTCCCTTGGAAGTAAACCTCGAAAAACATTCATGGAACAAAATAGCGATCAAAAATCATGACCGAATCTATAGCAAAGGTTTGTTTTCTATATTTTTTAAATTACTTTGCCTTCAATGCAATGATTGTTAGCGGGACCATTAGAATTGAGATTCCTATATACAACGAAACACGTAAATAGTTTAAGATAACCCAAGTTTTTATTTGTTTATCTATATTTTCTGAAGGCTCTAAACTTCTATTTTCTGCTACCTTTTGGAATTTAATAATTTTTTGCGCAAAGTATGTAACTGTCCAAATGCGTATAAATACATGAATGAAAAATAGAATAACTAATTGTTTTCCGACTCCATCGATTTCAAAACAGAAAACAACAGAAGATAAAAATACAATTTCGTGAACCGAGTGAAACACGATCCAAAAATATTTCAAATTTGCACTTTTTATTTCCGAATTTAAAATCGATAGATTTTGCAAATTTCCAGTAGCCCAACGGGGAACAAACACGAGGGTCTCAAATATTTGAGCACCGTTCATCAAAAAATAAATCAGTAAATTAATTAATAATAGTTCTGCCATTTCATTCATCACCTTTCAATTGTTCAGTCATATTCTTCATAATGCCAATTGCAGATTCAAAATAACGATGTATGACTTCCAACTCATGTCTTAAAAACGTTCGAAGTAACGGATCCGTTTCTTTCTGTAATTTCTTAAAAATTGGACCAAATACACGATTTACCTTTTCCAAATTTGGAGTGATCATTACCTTTCGCCTATCTGTAGGCAAAAACTTTCGTTTTACAAATTTTCTCTTTTCGAGTCTATCGATAACTCCCGTAATAGCGCCCGTTGTAAGACCTGAGTGTTTCGCAAGTTCTGAAGCAGTCATTTCGCCATTTTCAATCAAATAACCCAGGTATTTATGGTCAGCTCCAGTCAAACCCGCTTTTTTTGAGATTGCCTCATGCATAACCAAAGCAGTTTCAAAATAACTTCGTGTTGTCTTTTTAAAATTTACAATTTCCATTTTTCTCTTTAGCAAGCGTAATATTTAGTTTAAATATATCTTACTTACTAAGATATATTTACGTATTTTTTATGTAAACTTTTTTTGTTTATTTTTACCTATATAATTTCCTAGGCTTTGGTATATTTTTATGATGTTTAAAAGATTTAAATATGAAAAATCAAAGTTTACTGTTAACCAACAGGTAAGAATTAAAATTAAAAAATACTCATTGAAGCTAGAAATTTTTTCGAATATTGGACAGCGAGTAAAACTTTAGTCACATTTGTTTAGTAGATCGTCTCGGAATGAAATGTACAGTGACGCATATACACTTCGGTCATTCATCACCTTACCCATAGCAAAGGTTACCTCTTGGAAGGTAACGATGAATTCTTGTATTTTTAATCCAATGAGATAATCAGTGTTTTGCCTTCTTTTGAAATTTTGGATCAATGGCAGACATTTCTTGGCCTAAGTTACCTAAAGGAGTTCCGTGGGAAACAAATCCCTCTGGCCAGTTATCAAAAGTGTTCTAAAAGGTTTGAATCATTCCATGTATAGGATCCTCATAATCTGCAGGCGGCGAGATCCAGAGTTCCAAAATCCCTTGGTTAAAAATTCATCGATGATAGCGTAACCAACATGGTTTTTGCCGGGAAGCGATTGTTTGGGTGGGATTTGCTTTACGGAATCCAAAAGTTAAAGATCTTTTTTGGTTTTTATAATAAAAAGACCCAAGGGAACCAGCAGTCCTTTCGGGTCTTTTCCAATTTTAATTGGTGTTTGTAGCTTTCCAAACACCAATTAAACATAGTTTAACGCTAGTTTGGTTTTAGAATATTTTTGTCAGTGTATGGAGCTTCTTCAAGCCCTTTCGTAAGTTCAGTCAAAGGAATTTTATCCTTAGGCAAAGCTTGTAACGAAGGATACTCGTAATACTTCTCATAATGGGTTTTGTCGTTCGGGTTATAAAAGAAGTCGTAATTAGTTACTAAACCCTTCGAATAACGCCAAACACTGTTTTCTGGATTTTGGTTTACCACAAAACATTTTGGGCTCATATAACCTTCATAGTTCGCAGTTTGCACTTTGACGAAGTATTTCGGAGCCCAAACGTTGTGGTTTCTGTTTCCAAAAACCTTTATTACCGTTCCAACAGGAACAAATTCCACGACTTTGGAATTGGAATCTTCTTCTGAGTAGAGAGGAACCGTAAAATCCAAACTTGCTTTGTTGGTCTTTGCATCACAAAGTTTATGCCAAGTAACCTCTGCATTTTTTGAACATGCAACAAAGAAGAAACTGATAATGGCAATTGCTAAAATTCTTTTCATTCCCATCTCCTATTGGTTATGCCCTAGGCATTCCGGCAACCTTGGATCACCAACGGCAACTAAACTATGTTTCTCGAGTTTTTTGAATACGAAGAATCCAAAAAGTCCTATGGTTCCCACTGTTCCACCGAATGCCAAAACAAAGTGTAAGAGGGAAAATTTTTCAAAACTTGCTGGGAAAACCAACCAAAAAAGCTCGAAAAACTGAACCACAAAAATCCAAACACCCAATTTCCAAAGGAAATCTAAATTCCTTTTGTTTGGTCTGTTGAGTAGCAACAAAAATGGAATGATAAATTTTACAAATGGAAGGGCAAGTGTTGCATAACCCCAACCACCAGTTAAGCGCATTTCATAAAAGAAAGTTTCTTCTGGGATATTCGCATACCATATAAGCATAAATTGAGAAAACCCAACATAAGCCCAAAAAGTTGTCATACCCAAAAGGAATTTTGCGATGTCATGGTAGTGGTTTTCATTCACCGCTTCGCCATAAAATCCGTTTTTCTTTAAAATGGAAATGACGATTAGATACGATGCCAAACTTGTTTGGAAAGCTCCCGCAAAGGCATACACACCAAACATTGTGGAAAACCAATGTGGCGAGAGAGACATGAGTAGGTCAAAGGACATCAAACACCACGAAAGTGCAAAGAAAAGGATAAATCCCCCAGAAATCTTCGCAAGTGTTTTTGTTGTATCCACAACCTTATCTTTGTCTTGGCCAACGGACTTTCCATGGAAGATATAAGCAAAAACGCTCCAAACTCCAATAAAAAGTACAATTCGTACCACAAAAGCGGTGGGGTTTAGATAACCAGCTTTGTGGTGGATGAGGTGGTCATTTTCTCTAATACTTGCATCGGCCCACTCATATAAATCGTGCATTCCAAAAATCACACCGACAAGCAGTAATCCCGCAATGGGTGTAAAAAGACCATAGGTTTCAAACAACCGTCTCACAGTGACTGACCAATGAGACCCTGTAAGGTGTTGGATTGCGGTAAAGAAAATACCAGTGATGGCAAGTCCAATCACAAAGTATGTTGCCACAAGTAAAACATGGTAACCTAAATTGGTATGGTGGAAATGACCCGCTTCGTCCATATGACGAGAGGTTTCATGACCAAACCCAACGAAGGCGATAAGGAAACTGACAACCCCAATTCCAATCATTGCAATCAAAAGATTACGAACCTTGGTTGGAATTTTGAACTGCAGTAATGTTTCGTCTAATTTTGCTGCTTTTGTAACGCTCATTTGATCCTCTAATTTGCCTTCTTCGTGTTCACATCGTACTCTTGGAGTTTACGAATGTAAGCAATGAGTTTCCATCTGTCTTCTGGTTCGATTTGGTAAGCATAACTGCCCATCCTTCCGCCTCGTCCCGTTGTGATCACATGATAAATTTGTCCGTCAGACCAACCCTTGACGCTGTCTGTAACCAGCGGTGGAACAGGACCCGCAAACCGAGGTTCTGGTCCAACAACAGTTCCATTGCCCAGGCCACGAACCCCATGGCAAGGGGAACAGTAGGTTTGGTATCTTTTTTCACCAATCATCAAATCACCTAGGTTTGCCTTAACAATCGGGTTTTTCAAACCTTTGTCAGGTCCTGGTAGTAAGTCTGGGGATTTTACATTCAAATATGGGTATGGATAGTATCCCACTGGGATCGCACCTTTGGGAGGAATCCTAGAAGCAGCACCATTTCTTGAAAAACTGTCATCTTCTTGGGATTCTCTCGCAGGAGAATCATACATATTGGGAAAGTATTCAAAAACTGGAGTTTTATAATCACAATGAGAAAGTGTGATTACACTCCCCACTGCCAAAACTCGGAAAAGAATTTGTTTCATGATTGTTTCTCCGATTTGATAACAGTCACTTCCGAAGAACCAAGCCCTTTCACGAAGGAAAGAACTTCTGATTCATTATAACCTTTTGCAGATTTTGGAATCCACAAACCAAACTTATGCGAAGTTAGGTCTGGGTGAAGGATCCTTCTGGATGCCTTGGGAATTCCACTGAGAAAACAAAGTGCTACCACCGTATAAATACCTGCAGCGAACACTGTGAGTTCAAAAATAATCGGAACATAGGCAAACCAAGCATTGAGCGATTTACCAGAAATATTCAAAGGCCAATCGTGCGCATGCGTTAGGTATTGGAATAAAATACCAATTGTGCACCCGAAAATCCCCGCAAAAAAAGTGACCCAAGGAAGACCAGACCTAGGTGTTCCCATGGCTTCATCAATTCCGTGCACAGGGTATGGAAGTAGACAATCAAAACCAGTATAGTCTTTTTCTTTTGCTTTTTCAGCTGCATGCATGATGGCATCTGGTGTATCAAAAATTCCGAGTACACCTTCATCCATTTCTTTGTATTTATGAAATTGTTCTAATTTAGGAAGATACATCTTAGTGGTGTGCTCCTTCTTTCTGTGGCATAACCGTTTTCACTTCCGCAATGGCGATCACAGGCATGATTCGACACCAGAGTAGGAAAAGCGTAAAAAAGATACCAAAAGTTCCAATTAACATTGCATAGTCGAAAACCGTAGGAGTGTACATCGCCCAACTGGATGGTAAAAAGTCGCGGTTCAGTGTCATCATGATGACAAAACGTTCGAACCACATACCCACGTTGACCACAAGGGAGGCAACAAACATAACGGGGATGCTGTATCTAAGTTTTCTAAACCAGAACACTTGCGGAGAGAGAACGTTACAGGAAATCATAATGAAATAAGCCCAACCATAAGGTCCAAAAGCTCTGTTCCAAAATGCGAACCCTTCGTATTCGTTCCCAGAATACCACGCAATGAAAAATTCTGTTCCGTATGCAAGACCCACGATGAGACCTGTGACCATCATGATTTTATTCATGTTGTCCAAGTGTTTCATGGTGATGTAGTTTTTAAGATTAAAAACCTCACGGGCAATGACCATCAGTGTAACCACCATGGCAAAACCAGAGAAAATCGCACCCGCTACGAAGTAAGGTGGGAAGATGGTTGTGTGCCAACCAGGCAAAATCGAAACCGCAAAGTCAAAGGATACGATTGTGTGAACCGAAAGTACGAGTGGTGTGGAAAGTGCTGCAAGGATCATGGAAACAATTTCCAAATGAGACCAAGACTTTGCCGAACCCACCCAACCAAAAGATAGGATGTTGTAGAGGTTTTTTCTCCAAGTTTCAGTAGCTCTGTCCCGAAGGGTTGCCAAGTCCGGGATGAGGCCTAAGTACCAGAATACCATAGAAATAGAAAGGTAGGTGGAAACCGCAAACGTATCCCAGATGAGGGGGGAACGAAAATTCACCCAAAGGGGTCCACGTTCGTTGGGATAAGGGAAAAGCCAAAACCCGATCCAAGGCCTGCCCACGTGGAGGATGAGGTTTGATGCCGCAACGAGTACGGCAAAAATTGTCATGGCCTCCGCGGCGCGGTTGATCCCTGTTCTCCAACCTTGTCGGAAAAGATAAAGAACCGCAGAAATCAGAGTTCCTGCGTGACCAATACCAATCCAAAATACGAAGTTTACGACAAAGAACCCCCAACCCACTGGGTTGTTGATACCAAGTAAGTAAAGACCTTCATAAAACAAATAACCAATGATGGCAACGTCGATGAGAGTGATGGTCAAAACCAACATAAAAGTATTCCACCAAAGTTTGGTAGGAAAATCTTCGTTTGGTTTTGCGATATCAACGGTTACATCTTTTACGGATTTCCCGCCTGTTACAAGGTCGGGTATATCCAGTTTATCTCGAACTGCTTGTGTGAGTGACATTATAGCGTGTTCTCCCTGTTATACGTTGTTTCGAACGCGTGATAAATAATTCACGGCAGGTCCGATGTTTAAGTATTCTAAAAGTTTATAAGATCTAGGATCTTTTAAAAGTTTTGCTACTCTCGATTCTGGATCGTTTACGTTTCCGAAAACAATCGCTCCTGAAGAACAAGTTTGTTCACACGCTGCCTTCACTTCTCCATCGCGGAGTGTGCGGCCTTCGTTCTTGGCTTGGATTTTTTTCTCAGCCACTCGGGAAGCACAGAAGTTACATTTTTCCATTACCCCTCTCGATCGAACGGTCACCTCAGGGTTTAAGCCTAGGTTACGTGGAGGACGGGCTTTGAAAGTGTATGTGCTATTTCCAAGCATATCGTGTTCATTCCAGTGTTCCAACCAGTTGAACCTGCGAACTTTGTACGGACAGTTGTTCGAACAATAACGTGTTCCCACACAACGGTTGTACACCATATCGTTGGTTCCTTCCGAACTATGCACCGTTGCAGCCACTGGGCAAACTGTCTCACAAGGAGCGTTGTCACAATGTTGGCACATGAGTGGTTGGTGCGCAATTTCCAATGACTCTGGTTTTTCTGGATCACCAATGTAGTAACGATCGATACGGAGCCAATGCATCTCACGACCCATTCGCACTTCATCTCGTCCTACCATCGGAACGTTATTTTCGATGTTACAAGCAACCACACAAGCCCCGCAACCACTGCAAGAAGTTAGGTCAACCGCCATACCCCATTTATAACCGGGGTAGGCAAATTGGCTTCCTGGTTGGTCGGATGGTGCGTTCGCACCTTGGGCACGAGTGAGTTTTCCATCCACAAGGATTTTTGGAATCTCTGGTTCGGGGATGTTCGCACTAGGATTTTTGGAATATTCTTCCAATTTTGCGGAAATGATGAGAGGTCTTTCTTTCCATTCCACACCCATCATAAGCCCAGGGCTCATCATATGGTGGTCTTGGGTGGTGGCCAATTTGTATTTTTTACCAGTAGGAGAGAGTGTCACTGGTAAACCAGAATACACAAAACTACCGTTAAAGAGACCAGCCAAATTGTTTGCGTTTTTACCCACACCGTTTCCAATCTCACCCACTGCTGTCCTTCCATAACCAAGTGCAATTCCAACCGCTTCTGGGTGGAGACCTGGTTGTACAAGAGCTGGGAGTTCAAATGACTCGGATCCAACAGTGACAGTCACCACGTCATTCAACTTGATTCCCGACGAACGAGAGTATTGTGGGCTAATGGCAACATAATTGTCCCAGGTAACTTTGGACACTGGATCTGGTAATTCTTGCAGTTGGGAATTGTTTGCTCTTTCGCCACGACCGAGGGCTGTGCTTTCATAGAGAGAAAGGGAAAGCCCTGGTTTTGATGGGATGAGAGGAGCGATTGCCCCGCGGAAACCCCGTGCACCTTTGTCCGACTTCGGATTGCCAGTGACAAGGACTCCCTTTCGGAGCAAGTCTTCCCAATTCGTTTTTTTGGAATACTTTGATTTTAGATATTCATAGAGTGAAGTGGCACCGGCCAAACTACCACCAGCCCAAACAATGAGAGAGTCCTCAAACGATCGGGAACTAAAAAGTGGTCGGATGGTTGGTTGTTGGATGGAAACGATGCCAGAAACAGCTTCCGAATCCCCCCAAGACTCAAGGAAATGAGAAACCGGAGCCAACCAATTGGAGGCAAGGGTTGTTTCATCCGCACGGTCAGAAACGGAAACCACTTGCGCCGCTTGGTGCAGTAGTTTTTTCCAATCTTCCCCGTTTGGTGCTTCATAAACTGGGTTCACACCAAAAAGAATAACAACTCCTGCTTTGGTTTCTTTCAGATCCTTTGCAAGGGCATCCAAATTGGCTTGGTGGTTTGTCTTACCGTCCTTCAAGGAATTGCCAGGATCCACAGTTTTACCATCGTTGCCGAGCATACTATTGAGCATGTTCACAGCGATTTGTAGATCCACTGCATCGGCAGTTTGTGCGCTCGATCCACCAGCAACGACAAGGGATTCGCCCTTTGCCTTAGCAAGAGCTGTTGCTGTTTTTAGGATGACTTCTTTGGAAATTCCGAGTTCAATAGCTGTTTTTTCTACATCAATCCCAGAAACACCTGTGGCTCCACCCACTCCCAAATCGGAGAGAGCTTTTGCAACAGTAAGGGCAAACTTTCGTTGGTCACCTGGTTTCAACGGAACCCTTTGGTCCGCATTGGTCCCTGTCATGGATGGATGGGTTTCAGCAGCAATGAATGTATTGAAAGACTTAGAGTCTTTCTGTAGGTCGCGGCGTTTAGAAAAACCATTGTGGTAGGGAACATGGTTTAAAAAATCACAGTCGATGGAAAGTATAACCTTCGCTTTGTCAAAGTGATAGTTCGGAACCACTGCTTTGCCATACGATTTTTCTTGCGCAATTGAGATGGCATCGTCAGAAGAAGCAAAAGAAACTTCTAAGTGTTTACCACCACCCACTGATTTTAAAAATTCATTTACGATTTCACTCGCAGAAGGAGATGTAAGCGGTTTTGTAACAACAATCGTTTTACCTTTGTTTGCCGCTAGTTTCTCTTTTACATCTTTATCCAAAACAAACCAATCGCTTGATTTTGGTTTCCCTTCAATGATTTGTTGTGGTTCCTTTGCTCTGTCAGCATCATACAAATCAAAAATGGATGCTTGGCCAGAAGCACAAAGTGCACCTTCTGAAATTGGGTGGCTTGGGTTACCTTCGAGTTTCAAAGGCCGCCCGTCTCGCGCTTTTACAAGCACACCACAACCAACAGAACAACCTCCGCAAACAGATGCATAGTGATAAGAATGACCATGTTTTACAAAATCATACTGTTCTTCGATATCCAGAGTTTCTGGATTTTTAATATTAAGGTCAACATAAGGAAGGATTTTTTCTGCTGGTTTTTGTACACAACCAACGGTTGTCATTACAACAGAAGCACCCATAAATTTAAGGAATGTTTTACGGTCAAAATCACCTTTTTTAATCTTTGCGATCAAAGGATCTGGTGAGGTGTAAAACTCTTGGTTCTTTAGTTGTTTCTCTCTGGACGTGCCTCGGAGTTCATAAGATTGCCAATGTGCTTTTTTTTCTTTCTGGAAGTTATCGTCTTTCATCATAGCTTTGTTCAGATCTCCCGATTACCTGTGACAAGTGGAACAATCATTCGGTGCATTGTTCTCTCTGTGGCAGTCGACACAAAATCCCATATTGAGAGATTTACTTTGTCTAACCTTTACCATTTCCGCCATATTGCCATGGCATTGTGAACAATCCACTCCTCGTTGTACGTGGCGTGAATGGTTAAAATATACGAAATCAGGTTGGTCATGAACCTTCACCCATGGAACTGGTTTGTTATTATCGTATTGTTCAACTAACCATTTTACGTGTTCTTGTTTCGCTGCGACCCCACCTAACTTGTGGCAGTTCATACAAGTCGAACTTGGCGGAATGGTCGCATGCGCAGAATTTTCAACACCGGTATGGCAATACTTACAATCGATTTTGTTATCGCCTGCATGTATCTTATGGTTGAAGGGGATTGGTTGGTCGGGTGAATAGCCCACATAACGGCTAGGTGAAAAAATCAAATATGCTAGCGCTGCTATCGCAACGATAGGCACAGAGATCTTGAGTATTTTTATATTCATTCGCAGATTTCCTGAATCCGTTTACACTGTCTTCTGACAAGGAAAGGTAAAATAAGAAAAAAAGCAAGTATGTAAGGGTTTTTGAGTGCAAAAAAGAAGAAAAGAGACATAATGAAAAATGTTCAGATTGAGGATACAATTGATTCTAAGTCTCAAAAAGACAAAAAAACAGAATACATTCAAAAATTTGAATGTACGAATATAGATAATATTAGATGATTTACTATAGGAATCAATCCCACCTCAATCAGTTCCAATTTTAAATCTTTGCGTGATTGCCCGCAAAGTTTCTGCAGCCATGGAGAGTTTTTTGGAAGAGGAAGCCACCACTTCAGAACCTTGGGCAATATGCATTGTCTCGTGGTTGATCCCAGCTACGGACTCTGCGATTTGGTGCATCGCTCTTTTTTGTTCTTCCATAGAGGTTCGGATCGATTCTGATTCTTGCCCCACGAGCCCAGAACGTTCATCCACTTCCTTATTGTACTCCAATTGTGATTTTGTGGCAAGAGACAGCCGATTCATGACCGTTTCTACCTCGGCAATGTCTTGGATGATATGGTTCAAAAGATCTGCAGAGGAACGAATGCCACTTGCACCCGATTCCAGTTCCCTACTATTCTTCGTGATCATCTCTTCTATGGATTGGATGGAATGAGCCGTTTTTTCAGAAAGTTTGGAAATTTCCTCAGCGACAACGGCAAATCCGCGCCCTGCTTCCCCTGCCCTTGCGGCCTCAATGGCTGCGTTCAAAGCGAGTAAACTAGTTTGTTCCGCAATCTCATCAATGATACCAATGACCTCTCTCATCTCACTAGAAGATTCCAAAATGACGGCAATCACATCTCGCATTTGGTTCAATGACTCACCTCCCCTTTTGGCTTGTTTGGTAATATTTTGGGTATTGGCAAGGGCAGCCTGTGTGTCTTTTTCAATTTGGTTCGAACCTTTAGAGAGTTCCATGATTTTACCATGGAACTCCATGATGTTTTGGTGCTGTTTTTCTGTGGACGCAGCAGAACTTTCCATACTCGCCACAACTTCTTCCGTGGTGGCAGAAATTTCCTCTGAAGAGGCCGCTGTTCCTTGCGCCATATCGGAAAACGAAGCAGACGACTCACTTAACGATTGTGAAGATGCGGTGATTTCGTCTGTTACCGTTTGTATTTCGCTCAGGGAAGAACGAATGCTTTTAATGAACCGATTGAGTGATAGATTCATTCGACCGATCTCATCATTATGCATCGCAACGAGGGACTCTGTTAAATCACCAAAAGCCATTTTGTCTAAAATTTTACCTGAACTTTCCAAAGGTAATAAACGTTTTCGTAAAAAAGTAAAAATCCCAAGCACCACAAGTAAGCTAATGAAAAAGACTGCTATGCTTGCGATGATGGCAACCTTTACAAAGTCGGTTACCATATCTTCTTTTGGCAATACAACACCGATGATGGTCTGCCACTCATCCAATCGTTTGACAAGAAACGTAAAATCCTTTCCATTTTCCGTATATTCGAAAAAGGCACCGTCACTCGCTGCGAGAACGGGTTTGGCCTCGGGGATTTTACTCAAATCAACTTTTAGAATTTTGGATTTGTCTACATCGGCAAAAATCACACCTTTTGTCGTGATGGCTGTGATATGACCTGTGGAACCAATATGGATTCCATCCGCCATTCGTTTGGAAACCTGTTCCAAATTGAGGGCGATCCAAAGGATCCCAATGACCTGTCCTTTGTCTATAATCGGGTATGAGATTAGGCTCACAGGTAGCCCCGTAATGGGAGATTCCTGTACAGAACCAATATGTATTTTTTTTTCTAAAGCAAGAACGACATGGTCACCAACCTTTTCTTTTTCCATTTGGTAGCCTATGGATCTGGGAATGCCTGCGGCAAAAATGACTGCATTTTGGGTGGGTTTTGAAAGGAATATGTTTTCATACTCTCCACTCGCATCCTCCATCATTTCTACGAGAATTTTGGTTGCGAATTCGGACTTGCCTGTTTGGAAAGAATCTATGATCTCACGTTGTTTGGCGAGGATACCAGAAATCCGAATTTGTGACTTATAATATGTGCTGAGCTCTGCCATGGCAGATTTGCCAGCATTCTCCATCTCCCCCCTGTACACTTTGACCAGTAAATTCCAGTTCAAATAAAGAATGAGCCCCGAAACAACAAAGGACAGAACAAGGATGGATACAAATGCATAGAGACCAAGGATGTATTTTAAACTTTTCATGACGACAATCAGTATAGTAGAAGAAAATAATTTCTGAATTCTTGAAAGAAATTTCCAAAATTAGAATTATTTTTTTCGTAGAAATCGAAAGTTGTAATGGAATTAGAAAAATTTTGGAATCAGTCCAAATCAGACGAGGGAAAAAAAAAGGCCCCGACTTTAGATCAAAGGGCCCTAAAAACCAGACTTACACAATTTAGCCTAGTAATACTTTCGTATTTTTTTAGGATTTCCCTTTGGTTTTTTTCAACCAAATCAAAGAAATTTTGCTAATTGCGCGAGGTCTAGTCTCTTTATTGATAAAATCTTTGCCTGGAGTGGCCACTTTGTACGAATCCTTCTCCAAAACTGGCACTATTTCGTAACCAGGACCTGCCATTTCCAAAAGGAGATCCATTTTGTCGGAAGGGAGAACCACCAACCTTTCTGGTTTCTTCGACCAAAGAGTTTCTAGTTTACCACGATCATAGAGATTTCGGATGTATCTTTCCGAATAAAAAGAAAACGACCGTTTCGAATTGGAGATTCCAAACAAATACAAAATGGGTTCGTTTGGTTCGAGTTCTCTGATCAGCTTTCCCATCTCTTTGGAAGGTTGGTAGCCCGTGAGGATGGGGTAGTAAAATAAACAAATGGATGAAAAAAATACCACGGCCCCAATGACCGTGACAAGAATTTCCAAAGGGATCCTTTGGGCTAACAAAAGAATCAAAATAAGACCAAGGACACCGAATAAATAATAGAGCACACCCGCTTCGGCCACAAAACTAGGTAAGATAAAGAACCCAGCCAAATACACAAGGCCTGCCACAAGGAAACTTGGGCGCATGCGTTTGACAACAGATCCAAATAGACTTTCTTCCAAAATTTTGCCAAAAAATAAAGCCGCCCCTGGCAATACCCAGTAAGTGTATTGCGGCAATGGGTATCTTGAAAAAGAAATCAAAAACAAAAATAAAAAAACCCAAAATGGAACTACAAAATCCATTTGTCTATATTCGTTATTTTTTACCTTACGGAATAGTTCCCGCCAGCCAATGAAACGAATGTACTGGTATGTGTGAAAAGATATATAAACGATTAAAGGAAGCACTCCACTAAAAAATGCCCACAAAAAGGATTTATAAAAATAAAAAGGATCGAACTTAATATCGTAAATGTCTTTGTAAAACCGACCGAAGGATTGGATCCAAAGGAAAAAAGTTGGGCCGTAAGAATTAAAACCCTTATACAATAACACACACCAAAATGCAGGAAAAGAAAATAAAACAATTAAACCAGTAGGCAATTTCATCGAACGGAGTAATGCCCAGTCCCTGCGAAATAAAATATCTCCACCAATGGAAATTGCAGGTATCACCACACTAATTGGACCTTTGGTTATAAAACCAAGTGACATCATTAGATACATCATATAATAATAGTTAGGATTTGCTTTTCGACCCAAATAATAAAAATGATACGTGAAAACAAGGAAAGCAGTTAAATAAACATCGATTTTAGGATCCACAACCATCGCAAAAAAACCTGGTGCAATCAAATAGAAAATGGATGTTAAATAGGCTTGGCGTTCTTTGCCCCAAATAAGGAGGCTAATCTGAAAAATCGAATACGCGGACAAAAGGCTTATAAAAACAGCAGGTAAACGAAAAGCAATATTGTTGATACCAAATAATTTAAAGGAACTCGCAGTTGCCCAAAATGTAAAAATTGGTTTGTCTAAATACCTACGGCCATTGTCTACCAATGTAAAAAAATCACCCGTGGTTGCCATTTCTCGTGCGATCTCAGCATATTGTGCACTATCAATATCGATTACATCCAAAGGCAAACTGAATAGAACCGGGAGCGAAGTGAGTAACAGGATGAGTTTGTATAAGATTCTTTGCGTAGAGCTTAAATTTTCTTTCATTCCAAGGTACCAATTTGAATCAAACATTCACCAAAACCCTTACAAGAATTCGGTTCTTGGTCAAAACACTGCAATATATCACTATTGTGAGTGGTGCATCCATCCATACATTGGATCCGACCCGTTCGTTTGACATCTACTGAAAGTTCTATCTTTAACTCTTGTTCCGTGCAAGAGACAAATTTTTCACATGCCAATTGGCATTTTTGTTCAACGATGTCTTGGCAAGAAGTTAGGATAAAAATCGAAACCAAGACCAGTCCTAAATTAATTTGTTTCACTTCTAATTCCTTTTAGCGCCAACATTCCACATGCCCCGTTGATATCGCGACCGGGACTACGCCTGTTCAGAATGGGTGCGTTTGTTTTTGATCTTAGAATACTTATAAATTCGTTCACTTCGTCTTCTGTTGGTCTCCTCCAACCAGTAAAATCGGTGTTAAGAGGAATGACGTTGATTTTACATTTGTTCACCGACCTCGAAATTTTCGCAAGCCTCTCCGCATTGTCTTTGCCCATATTCACATCAGGGATCATAACATATTCAAATGTAATGGCACGGTTTAGTTCCTTTGTGAACCGTTTGGCCGAATCAATCAATTTTTCCAAAGGATGTTTGTCATTCACATCCATCACCGAGGAACGAGCACGAGGGTTTGGATGATTGAGAGATATTGCAAAATTAAAAGGTTCTTTGTTTTCGATGAAACGACTGATACCTGTTGTAACACCAGCAGTGGAAATGGTGATCCGGAGTGCACCCAAACCAAACCCATCCTGATCACGAAGGATATGGGCTGCCTTCATCACAGAAAAATAATTGTGCATCGGTTCACCCATTCCCATAAAGACGATGTTTGTAGCACGGTCACCCACGATCTTTTCCACCTGGAGAATTTGGTCGAGAATTTGCCAAGTTGCCAAATTGCCTTTGTATTCCAAAAGACCTGTGGCACAAAATTTACAATTGAGGGTACAACCAATTTGGGATGAGATACATATTGTTTTGCGACCACCATCCCCAGAAGGAATCCAGACAGTTTCAATTTCTTTCCCTTCTCCCACAAAAAAAGTGAACTTCCGAGTACCGTCATCTTTTGAGATGAGTTCTCTCCCCAGTTCAATTTCAGGGTATAGAGTTTTTTCCTTTAAGACAGTTCGAACCTCTTTGGAAAGTGTGGTGAATTGGTCAATATTCGTATAACGGTTCTTATAGATCCCCGTATAAATTTGAGAGGCTCGGTAGGCTTCGAGACCAAGTGAAGCACAGAGTTCAGTTAACTCTTTTTTTGTTTTGCCTTTGAGAATGGGAATCTCTTCTTTCATAATATTTTTTAGGTAAACCCTATATATAAACCAATGTTTCGTTTGGGGGAACGGGGACAAGGATTTCTATAATGATTCAAATTCTTGCAGAATCATTCCATTGAACAAGTCTAAAATCTCTTTTGTTACCAGATCGTATTGTAAATTAGTCGAAATGCACATTGACTCACGGGGAGCTTTCTCAAAGCCTAGTACATATGGAGGGGATATCCACCAATGAATAGTGACGCTTTTATGGAATATGCCTTTTTGGTCATGGTAGCTCTGATCGGAATCGAGATCTTTGTATCCTACATGAAAGGCAAAGAGTATTACCGGTTGAACGTTCTCATTGCCGATGTGAGCACAGGGGTTATTTTTGCACTCGTTGGGGTCGTAATCCTCATCGGAGCACTTTATATTTATGATATCGTCTACCAAAGATATTCTTTGTTTTCGCTAGGTTACCAATTTTTTCCACTCACTAGTCCTTTCCAATTTTCGAATACGTTCTCCATCAATTGGTATGCCCTTGGTGTTTGGAGTTTTGCTGTGGTTTTGGCCGATTTTATTTATTATTGGTTCCATAGACATTGCCACGAAATCAATCTATTTTGGGCAAACCATGTAACACACCACTCCACCCAAGAAATGAATTTAGCTGTTGCTTTCCGTGGCAACGGTTTACAAAGAATTTTTGAATATGCCTACTATCTTTCAATGGCAGTAATTGGAATGCCTTGGGAAATGTTTTTACTTAGCCATCGCATTTTAAAAGTGTATCAGTTTTTGGTTCACACTCGGTTTGTTGGCAAGTTGGGATTTTTCGAAGAGTTTATGGTGACCCCATCCAACCACCGTGTCCACCATGGAACACAAAAAAAGTATCTAGACAAAAACCATGGCGGTATCTTTATCATTTGGGATAGAATGTTCAAAAGTTTCGAATGGGAGACAGACGAACCCATTTACGGTCTCACAAAACCTGTGAACTCCTTCAACCCGATCACAGTCAATTTACATGTTTATAAAGAGATGTGGGATCATATCAAAAAATCTCGTTCCTTTCGCGATATTTGGATGGTTGTTTTTGGCCCACCTGGTTGGAAACCTGAACACCTACGCACAAAAGACGATGAATTTAAGGAACCAGCTTACACAGAAAAATACAATCCCAAGGCACCCATTGGTGTTATGGTCTATGTGGCTTTGCAGGCAACGGTTCTCCTCATCGTAGGTCTTGTGATTTGGAAAGTTGCCAAACTTGATTTGAACGATATGACGACACTTGCCATACTTTCAGTTATCATTGTATTTAGTTTGTTTTCGATCAATCGAACCATGGAAATGAAACGTTGGTCTCGCAGAACAGAAGTAGTGCGAAATGCCATTTTTATTTTGGCATTTCTCATTACCTTATTCTATTCCAAAATTCCAAACATAGAACTTTTTGCGATTCCACTCATTTCTTTGTCGTTTGTATCCTTACTTTGGATCCTTATCAAAAGAAAAACATTTTTTGATTTATCCAATATCACTAATTCTTGGTACTAGATTTAATTTCGGACAAAACTGTTTCTGAGGGAAACAGTTTGTTCGATTTTAAAAGTTCATCCCCTAAATTCAGATAAGCCTTTGTAAAATTGGAATGTTTTTCACATAGTTTTATGTTTTGATAACAAAGGCCAATGTCAATAAACGGTGGTTTGATGGTTTTGGTTTCACCTACTCCACCTTGCACTGATTGGTAGTATAAAAAATCGTCTTCGATCCAACCAAAAATATTCCCATAAGCAAAATAGGCCGAATCACCTTTAACTTGCCGAAGGTCACGACCTATAACACTGAAATACACTTCCCGTTCCAAAAATCCTAAAATGGTTGGGATAAGATCCAATTGAGATGTAATATCTTTTCTGATTTCAGGTTTGATTCTGCCAGGCGCATAAATGAGAAAGGGAACATTTCGATCTTCATAATAATTTAAAAATCTGTGGTGTGAATGGTCAGATACAAAAAAGAAAATACTATCTTTAAAATAAGGAGCAGTTTTTGCTTTATCCAAATACTCTTTCAAAGCAAAATCAGCATAATACAAAACATTTAAGTATTCGCTATCCTGTGTGTCACTACCAAACAATCTAAATTTTTCTTCGGGCACTTTGTACGGATAATGAGTGGTTCCCGTATGAATGACAGAAACAATCGGTTTGTCTTTTTTTACTTCCAAAAGTCGTTTGTGCATAGCATCCAATGAGGACTCGTCCAAATAACTCCAAGGTCCAGTTTTGTATTCAGGATTTTTTTCTAACTCTTGTTTGCCTACCAAAGTATCAAAACCCCAATGATACATAATGCTACCTTTATTATTAAAACTCAGGTCGGTTCCGGTGACAAACAAAGTATCATAACCTATGGTTTTTGCTATATTTCCAAGACCTGAAAATCGGTTTAGGATTTGTGGAGTTCGCACAGCAGTGAGACCCGGCCTATCGGGAATTCCACCCATAAGCGCCATGAGACCATTTGTTGTCCTCCCCCCACTTGCAAAAAAATTCTGAAAGAACATTCCTTGGCGGATGAGTTTATTGAAGTGCGGGGTCACTTCTTTACCTTCGACTTTTCCATCACCTATGATATCGATGAACTTACCTGTCCAACCTTCTAGGACAATCACAATGATATTCGGAAGTGGTTTTGAAGATTGAACGGTTGTTCTACGGAGAAGCGGGTATTCGGAACTGACAAATTCCGCACCCGAATACGATACCTTTTCCTGGACAAGTTTCGATGCGACGTTCAATGCCATCACATGACGTTTGTCAACCTTTGTCATCTTCAGATCGGTGATGACAGTGAATCCAGGATTCAAAACCAAATCGTTTGTGATTGTTTCCTTCGTGATGATGGCGTCACTATTTCGAAGGGGACTTGTTTGGATCCCGCCCCGAATTCCAAGAATGACCAAAGCCAAAATGAGTAAAAATTGGAAACTTGCCCAACCGTAATGTAAACTGGTATGGGTGTAAGGGAAGCGCCTTTGGAATTTATAAATACCAAAACTAATGAGCGCAATGACCAGAAGTCCAAACAAAAAAAATAATGGATTTTGTGCAAAGGCAGAACCAATGAGTGGAAACATTTCCAATCCCAGGTAGGCAAATGCTTCATAACCCAAATGTTTATTTCCGTTTTCGTAATAGATCAAATCGGCAATGAGTAAAAACAAAAGTAGGATGACAAAAACAATGGGGAGGGTTCGCCAAACAGCTCGGTAGATTTTACTCCGATTCAAAAAATGTAACGAAGAGTAAACCAAACTAAAACCAAGTAGGATAGAGAGTACGGAAATATCAAACCGCACTCCCTTTAAAAACGCCTTCATTACAATCCAAAATGATTTGTCTGTCATTCGGTAGGAGTACATCGAAAAGAAGGCAACTCGGTAGATTGTCAAAAAAAATAAACCAAGAGTGCCCAAAACCAAATGGAACCGTACATAGAACGGTAATCGGGATAATATTGTTTTCATCTTGAGCTACTTATGGTTTTACGATTTTAAAAATTTTACCAGTTTGATAGTCAGCCACAAATAGATCTCCTTCCGCATCCCGACCGAACGTCGAAATGAGTAGGTTCCACTTACCGAGGCTCATTACTTCTGTCACCGGGCCATTTTCTCCTGGTTTAGGCAAAGTTAATGCCCAAATTTTACCTTGGATAAAGTCACCAAATACGTATTTACCTTTTAACTCCGAAATTTCGGAACCTGTATAAACGTATCCTCCAGTGATGGATTGACCTTCCTCTCTACCATATTCATAAAAAGGTTTTGTATACAAATTTACATTACAATCATCAATAAAACAATGAAAACCTTCAGTTTGGTTCCATCCATAGTTTTTACCAGCCTCAAGTATATCCAACTCTTCGTATTTGTCTTGGCCTACGTCAGCAACAACCAAACGCCCATCAGGTGCAAAACTAAACCTCCATGGGTTACGAATTCCATAGGCAAAAATTTCTTCTTTGTGGCCTTTTTTTCCAATGAATGGATTGTCTTTGGGGATAGAATATTCTCGTTTATTTGCAATATCAGGACGAGTATCAATGCGCAACATCGAACCAAGCAAGGTGGAGGGATTTTGCCCATTAGCTTTTGGATCA
Organism: Leptospira sp. 96542; assembly: GCA_029310945.1. Classification (GTDB taxonomy): domain Bacteria; phylum Spirochaetota; class Leptospiria; order Leptospirales; family Leptospiraceae; genus Leptospira_A. The sequence goes on along the minus strand of JARJFC010000017.1, from coordinate 25,788 downwards.
GCACGCAAACCCCCGTCCCCAAGGCCAATGTATAAAAACCCATCCGGACCAAACACCAATTGACCAGCGTTATGGTTGGGATAGGGTTGTTCTATAGAAAGTAATACCCTTTCATTCGTCACTTTCATAGCTTCAAAATTGCTGGGGTTTTGGATCAAAATTTCAGAAACAACTGTATGATCTTTTTTACCAATTTCCTTAACATAATTTACATAAGCTTTCGGTTCTTTCGGATAACTAGGGTGGAAAGATAACCCAAGCAGACCCTCTTCGCTATCGGTAAGCACAACCCATGTATGCAAAACTCGTTTAACTTTAGATTGACGATCAAATAAAATAAGATTGCCTGATTTTTCCAAAACAAACAAAAATGGAGAATCTCCTGGTGGGAACTGAATGTCTGTTGGTTCTTTTGTTTTGACAACTTCCTGTAAGGCGATACTCACTTGTTTTCGACTCACATCTGCACTGATAAAAATAGGTTTAGAACCCAGCACATCCCCTGTTGTTTCGTATTTACGAGAGAATGTTTTCATAAAAGTTCTTCCGATGTCTTCACAAGACACGAAAGAAACCATGGATAAAATTAAGATTAAATATTTGAACTTGTTCATGGGAGTTTACTCCCTAAGACTACCAGTCTATGTTTGTATCGGGCAATCAAAAAACGATGGATTCATTACTAAATGCTTAAAAATGAATGAACGATTAGTTTGTTTCGGCAATTACCTTTCCATCTTCCAAAATCATACGGATGAGTTTTGTCATTTCCACAGAATATTCCACATCCAAATGTTTGGTCACTCCTTCACAAAATCCATTGATGATGAGTAATTTTGCATCATCTTCCGATAACCCTCTCGACTGGAGGTAAAAGAGTTGGTCATCGTCGATTTTGGAAACAGTGGCTTCATAATTCAAACTGCCATCTTCCCCCGATACATCGTTATAAGGGTAAGCATGGGATTGAGAACGATTGTCCATCATCAGTCCATCACATTTGATATGACTATAAGAACCTTTACTTGATGGTTCAAATTTCACAAGACCTCGGTATGAATTGACCCCACCGTCTAAGGCTACACCCTTTGCTAGTACATTGGAACGGGTATTTTTTCCCACATGGATGATCCGAGCACCCGTATCCTGCACTTGTCCATTGCCCGCAAATGCGAGAGATAATACATCACCCGTAGAATGATCACCCTGTAAAATGATACCAGGGTATTTGATTGTGTTTGCACCTATATTACAATCAGTCCAAGTTATATGTGCGCTTTCACCACATATCCCTCGTTTTACGGTCCAATTGTACATGTTTTTTTTCCAGTTTTGTATGGTGGTATAAAATATCTTAGAATTTTTTTTCGCAACTAGTTCCACTACCGCTGTATGAAAATTAGTTCCCTTGTCCTGCACTGAAGTACAACCTTCGCTGTATTCCAAATGTGAATCTTCGTCTGCAATGAGTAGAGTTCTTTCGTATTGACCAGAACTAGCGGCAGTTACCTTAAAGTAAGCCTGTAAGGGCATCGGTGTTTTCACACCTTTGGGAATATATGCAAATGACCCGCCACTAAACACACAGGAGTTGAGTGCCGAAAATTTATTATCACCAATGGTCACAACCGTACCCAAATACTCACGAACAAGTTCGGGGTATTCTTTTATGGCTGTGTCAATGTCGCAAAATATAATTCCTAAATCTGTGAGTTCTTTTTTGACATTCGCATAAATAGTTTCAGAATCGTTCATTGTTTCGATGCCCGCAAGATACTTACGTTCGTGTTCAGGGATTCCTAGTTTTTCGAAACTTCGTAAAATTTCAGGATCCACTTCGTCCCAAGATTTTTTCTTTTTCTGATTGGAACCAACATAATGAACATAGTCATCGATATTGATTTGGAACTGCGGAATAAAACCCCAGGTTGGCATTGGTTTTGATTCGTAAACATCAAAGGCTTTGAGGCGAAATTCCGCAAGCCAACTAGGTTCATTTTTAATTGCAGAAATGGACTCAACAACCTTACGGGTAAGCCCCTTCGGAAAATTATCCGGCTTAAAAAACTTATTTTCGTCTTTCTGTAAGGTTGTTTCCATTTTTTCTACTTTGTTTAAATTGTATTTTTTAGCTGCAAACTTCCGTTAGTTTACACTCGAAAAATATTCTTTTGATCCAGTAGGATCCGCTTTCATGGTTTTTTGTCCTTCGTTCCAGTTCGCAGGGCAAACTTCACCATGTTTCTCTACAAATTGAAATGCTTTGATCAGGCGAATTGCTTCTTCAATATTACGCCCAACAGGAAGGTCATTCACAGTTGCTTGTCTGATGATTCCATTTGGATCGATGATGAAAGTTCCACGGAGAGCCACACCTGCATCGGGACCAGATTCAATGAGAACACCGAACGATTTCGCAATTTCTTTGGTTTTATCAGCAATTAACGGGTATTTGATGTCACCAATCCCACCCTCTTTTTTCGGAGTTTTTTTCCAAGCCAAGTGTGAAAATTCGCTGTCAATCGAAACACCCAATACTTCCGCTCCAATTTTTTTGAATTCTTCAAGTTTGGCATCGTATTCAATGATTTCCGTTGGGCAAACGAATGTAAAATCAAGTGGGTAAAAAAACAAAACCACCCATTTTCCTTTATAATCAGATAATTTGATTTCTTTGAAAGATTCGCCAATGACTGCTGTTGCTTTGAAGTCAGGGGCATGTGATGTTACTTGTGGCATAGATTCACTCCTTAGAATTATTCTAAACATTAGACTTAGATTCTGTCCAGATGTTTTTGGGTCAGTACCCAGTTTTCCAAAATCCATTCTTCTTCTGCTACGGACAGCAAAAATCTTCTGTCATGGCTCACGAAGACAAAAGGCGTACCGAGAACAGAAAGTGATGATTCCAAAGCCTCCACAGAAAGGATGTCGAGGTGGTTTGTGGGTTCATCTAACAGAATGATTTCGGGTTCAGATTCCAAATGAATGGAAAGGAAAAGTTTTTTCCATTCCCCTGGACTAAAGTCTTCCGATTCAGAAAATCGTTTTGGGTCACTCCCAAGCCGATGGAACCCCGCAAGCACCCGAGCCCTCTTTTCGGGAGAATAACTTTGAAACTCACTCTTCATCGTTTTCAATTCTATTTCCGAAAATTCTTGAGGAAGGTATAAATGTGGAATTTTTTTTTCCAGAATTACTTTTTGCAAAAATCTAAGTAAGGAAGATTTCCCCGAACCGTTTGTACCAGAAATGCCAATTTTCGCATTCGATTTGATGAGGATTGGATTTTCTATTTTTAAATCAGCAAATCCAAACGGAATCAATCTTTTTTCCCAATGGAAAAAATTGTTTCGTTTGGATGGTTTTGTTTTCCAAACCAAACCAATATTTTCTTTTTCGGGTAGGATAACAAACAAGGATTCTTCTTTATGGACAGAGTGTTCGGTTCTTTTATCAAGTTGTTTTTTCAACCGACCTGCTTGCCCGTCTTTTCCCGTAACCCTCGCAAGATTTTTTTTATGACGACCATCATGGTCATGTAGATCCAAACCTTTTTTGGATCTATGTTTATGCGAAAGACTTGCATCCTCCCTCCGACGAAAGAGTTCAGCTTCTAGTTTTTTCCGTTCTAATTTAGCTTCTTGCCAATTTTTTACCCGTTCATTTGTTTCCCTTTCCATTTCTTGTTTGCCTGCCGAATAATTTCCTGGCCTTTGAGAAGAAAAATTTTTACTTAGAAATACGCAAGAGTTAGCAACTTCATCTAACAAATATCTGTCGTGACTAATGAGAATCCCCACACCTCTGTATTGCAAAATTGTTTTCTGGATTAGTTTTACAGATTCAAAATCCAAATGGTTTGTAGGTTCATCCAAAATCAATATAGACGAGTTTTTTGCGAAGGCACGAGCAAGTATCACCCTTCGCCTTTCACCATAACTTAAAAATTCGAATTCATTTGTATTTTGTATTTTTACATTTAAGAGGTTCTTCCAATACCCGGTAGTATTGGAACCATCGTAAATAAAATCTTCCAAATCACCATAAGAGATTTCTGATTCCTGCGATACATAACAAACGTTTGTATTTCCTATTACCTTTCCAGAATCTGGAAAGATTTCTCCCAAAATCATTTTTGCAAGGGTGGATTTACCACTTCCATTTTTGCCTACGATGGCTGTCCAACCAGGTGCGAAGTGTAGATCCAAGTTTTGGAATAGAGGTTCAGAAGAAGATTCGTAACGAAAACTTAAACTTTCTATGGATATATGATTTTGCATAAACTCTCCTAAAATTTTCAGGTAAAAAATAGGTGAGCATGCCTTGTCCGTGAAAACGGCTAGATATGTTAAATTTGGATGGGTTTTAAATTTGCTCGCCTATTTGTTTTGGTTTCGCAGTCTCATCGGATTCGTCCTCCCCCGTGTTTATATTAGACTGTTCTCGTTTTGATTTGTTGTCAATTTCAATTCCCTTTTGCCATCAGGAATTTTTCCATAAACTCGGTGATATCACGGATGTTTCTGTTGATCATCTTACGCAGTTCAGGTGGAATATTTTGGGATTTGATTACACGGTAATAGTTCAAAGCATTCTTTAACATCTTGCGACGAGCAAACTCTTGTGCTTTCATTAACATTGGTTTGTATTTGAAATAGGAATATTCCATGATCGAATAGTTTTTAGACAATCGGAATGCGTGAGGAATTTTTCCAAAATCATAAGTGAGTGTGAGAAAGGGTGCATCATCTGCTTCTGGTGGTTTTAATTCGAGAACACCGTGGATGATTTTTTCCGGTTCTGCGTCTTCGGTTTTTTCCGCCATTTCGTCGGCAGAAAGAGGAGCTTCTTCGTCAGATATCTCCCCCAGGTCACCATCCACAATTTCAATCTCAGGGGGTTCTGCATCCTCCAAATTTGGGCTGGAACCTGGCTCTTTGTAACCACCAGTTTCCTTTTCCCCTGATTGCCTTTCGCGGAACACTTCGTCCGCATCAGGCAATCCAATTTTAATATCTTCAACTCTTCCAAAGGGAGTGAGTTCCACTTGGATGGGGTCATCAGTTTCAATCACAGTTTCTGATTTTTGTTTCGGAGGTTCAAATGGTTTGGAAATGATCTCATCTGTTTTGGGGTCGATTGGTTCGGGTAACTCTAATTCCTTTCGGAGGGCATTTGTCGTTTTGTCAAACCACTCAGGGTCTTCCTTCGAATCCAACCATTCGTCTTCCGAAACGGGAGGTTTTCTATCACGGCGGATCTCTTCTGCCTCAGGCAAACCAATGGGTTCCCGCAAATCATCTAACTCGGGTATGTTGAGTTTTGGAGAGGGTGAGTCGGGGAAATACGGTTTTAAAAGATCATTGAGAGAGGCTTCCTCTCCCATCTCTTTCAATTGTTTGGCTTTGTGTTCTAATTTTTCGACAGCCTTATTTTTTAGAAAATCTTCCCTTTCTTTGAACCGGTCTGATTTCCTTCTATCTTCACCAGAACGCCTGTCTTTTCTGCCCGCAACATTGGAACGCCTATCTTGGTTTTTACGCCTCTCTTCACCTGACCTACGATCAACAAGGGGAAGGTCTTTGAATCCTTTCCACTCCCTTCCAAAAAATGTTTCTTCCGGAAGATCCAATTCCGAAATATCTCTATTCCGAATTTCTTCTTTTAAGTCTTCCAGACTCACTGAAGGTTCACCCCGTGCCTCACCTGCCTTGCCTTGGGGTACGTAAAAAGGACCTACGATTCCTGAGCCTGGCGGACTCATTGGTACACCGGGTGCTCCTGGCAAACTACCTTGCACCAAACCTTGGTTCAGTGATCCAAGTAACTGGTTTTGGTTTTGCAAACCTTGTGCATCAACGTTCTGGTTTTGCGGAGCCGATTGCAAAAATTGGTATACAACGGGGTGGACAATCCCCTGCTGACCAATGTTTTGTGGTGTGGGTGGTGCATTCTGAAAATTAGGTTGTGGTGCAGTTAGATTCGCACTTTGTGCACTTCCTTGGTTCCCGTTCTGAGGGGGCCTAGACTCTGGGAGTTGTAAACCCGGATCCAGATTAGGAGAAGTTGCAGGTGGATGGGACTGGGCAAATTGGATAGCCCTTGCGATGGACTCGGCAAATAAATCAGAAACTTCTTTTAAAGCACCCACCAAATCAGAAAGATCCCGATCAAGTTTGGGTTCTGGTTTAAAATTTGGATCTTGTAATTTGTGATCTTGTTTTGAATCACGTTTCTTTTTTTCTGCAGTATCAGTTTCTTTTTTTTGTCCTTCTTTAGGAGCGGGGGGATTATCCTCCAAATACTCTTCTAAATCTTGGATATTCTTTTGGATTTTATTTCGGATTTCCCCGTCGGGAATTCTATTTCCCGTTCTTTCGAAAATTTCAATGGCTTCTTCTACTTGGTCATTTTCCACCAAAGCTTCCGCATTGAGTAGAGGTCTACGATGAAAGGAATACTTCGAATTTTTGGATATAATTTCATCAGCAGTGAACGAAACATCTGGATTCTGTCGTTTAGGGCGAGATGCAGATTGTGATCCACCATCATCAGATGAATCCTCACCAAAATCACCTAACGGAAGATCGGCGAGCGACTTAGGTGTTTCATTTTTTTTTCGTCTTGCGCGGCTCTCCGGTTTTGGTTCCGAATCCGGAGGGCCAAAGTCCAATGGATCCAGTTTTTCAGACAATGGTCTTGGTTCTTTCCCAGATTCTTTTTTGTCTGTTTGGAAAGGCATCTCCTTTCCACGCCCGCCCCATTTCGGTTCTGGTAATTCTTTCTCGTCCTTATCTCGCGTCCGACGAGATCCTGTCTCTTCATTCGGGTTTGGATTTTGGGTTTGGCGCCTACGTTTTTGACGGGCACTCAATTGCCCATCTCCCCCTGTTTCGCTACCAGAATTTCCGACTTTCTGCAGCTCATCACCTGTGCGCGAAAGACCGAGTAACATCATAAGTGAGGTAATCATATAGGGGTTCTACTCTCTATTTTCGAGGAATCGTCCACCTGAACTTAAGAGGCAAGTCCAATAATATCTTGTTTTATTGGAAATTACGAGTCAAAACTAGCCAAAATGACCGCAAGTTCTTTTTATGCTTGACAGAGGAGAAATTCTTGCGTTCCATGGTGGCATGAAATCCGTTGCGAAAAAAAATCTCAGCTTTGCCTCAAGTCCAGACAATGCAGACGGGTTGCAGTTAAAAATCACCTTCGACGAAGACACAAAAACTGCCTTCGGTGACTACACCTGCCCCGAAAAATACCAAGGATTGCCCGACCAAATCCACCCAGGTATCATCTCTACCATTCTGGACGAAATTATGGTAAAGATCAACGAAGCGATGAATTTCGAAACTTCGACTGGAGAACTGACCATTCGGTTTTTACAACCAGCGAAGGTGAATGAACCACTCCATCTACGAGGCTGGTTTGTGAAAAAGAACAAAAAAATCATCGAAAATCGTGCTGAAATAGAAAATGAGATCGGCAAAATAGTGGCTCGCGGAAAAGGTAAATATATAGAAGCAGAAGACTAAAACCAATTGCCGATGTGGTGGAATTGGTAGACGCAGTGGATTCAAAATCCACCGATGGCAACATCATGCCGGTTCGATTCCGGCCATCGGTACCAAAAGTTTTAGTGTGAAAATCTCTCGCAGGCGGATAGGTAAAAGTCCCTTTCCACTTCATCTATCGCTTGTAAGATGAGAGAAATTTCCTCTTTTCGCAAGTTTTTAAAGATATCCTGTCCTTCTTTTAATATTCTCACACCCAAACGAATTCCATTTTTATCTTCTTCCGTATACAGTGTACCTTTCGTTTCCATTCGTTTGACAATGTCTTCCATGATCAAAATGATTTTGTTTACAAGTAAAGAATCAGTAAATACTGAAAACAATTCTCCAATGTCTTTTCTGAATTGATCTGCTTGTTCTTTTTTTACCCCTGATATTATTTTTTCCATTCCATACGGGTTTTCTAATATTTCTTTGGGATTTGTTTCTTTCGAAAGTTCGTTTACCAAAAAACTTTCAAACTCATGTGCCGTTACATAGGCATGGAGTGCTCGCATACCCGCTTTCAAAGCCAAAGGAAAATGCCTACCAAACTTAAATATGGATGCTGCTAAGTTTCCAAGTATCCCCCAAACTTTTGACGGGTTATGTACGAAACCAGACAAAGAATCAAAGGCTCTGTCCAATTGAATTCGTTCATCATACTTTGGGTATAAGAAGTTAGTAAAAAATAAAATGAGTTTGTTTATGGTTTCTCTTGGAATGGATGCATATTTTGGATATCGCTCCAATGCACTTATTTCGTATCTTTGTTTTAATGATTTTTGATACAAGGTTATGAGTTCGGCAAACAATGGATGGTCAATGATTTTCTGAATTGTTTTCATTTGAAATTACAAAACCTCATCGAAGTAATTGCCATATCTTTCCCAATTTACTTTTTTTCCTTTGGGGTTATAAGGGAGGTTGGGATTTTTTTTCATATCCAATCCAATGAATAAAGAATAAATTCCAACGGCCAGTGAAATGGCTACTTCACGTTTATTTTCTGTTAAGTATTTCATGTCTCTTGAACGATTGACATATCCGATTTCAATAAATGCACAAAGAGCATTTGTATAAGTCGGCAAACTATAGGTAGAAATGTATGGTTTTTGGATCGGCCCAAGTTCCATGTATTTTTCTTTTGGTTTTTTTAACAAAGTGGGGACACCGTATTGTACAAAACGCATAAGTTCCTTCGTTACATAATGGTTGTCTCCACCAAAACCTTCTCTGCCCCCTTCTCTCCGATAACCTTCCCCTTTCCCCTTTTCACGTTCCCAAAACTTTCCCTCTGGTTGGAAGTCTTTATGTGATTTTGCATAAGCCCCTTTGTTTCCAATTTTTTTCTCCCAACCTGTTCCATCCGCATATTTCCAAGTGATCATATTCTGTCTGTAACCTTCGAATTTGTTTAGGTCTGCTGTTTTCCCGTCTTTGACAGACCAATACCCATGAAAATAAATCCAAGCATCCGCCGTTGCATTTTCCAGTTTGGACCAGCCGGAATGGAAAACGAGCCAATCTGACCAAGGTGATTTGAGAAATGTTTCTGCTTTATTCTTTTTTTCCGAAATGGATCTGATTGTTTGAAAGGTTTTATATCCTGGTGTTAAAACGGCTGCCATCCCTCCCACTTGTCCCTTACTTGCTGGGTTTAGGTGCAGTGACAATACAAGCTGTGGTTTTTTCTCATTGATTTTACTCAATCGTCCCTTTTCTCGAATCCCTGTTTTTTGGTTTGGAAAATCATACAAGCGGTAAGCTGCGTTTGGATCGTTTGATTCTGGATCAAAATCATAGGAAGATTCTCGTGTTAGGTGACTTCGCAAAATCACTCGTTTATGATTTGTTTTTTTTGAAAATTTTTTTAAATAAGATTCAAACTCTCTCCAACCTTCTTCAGTTTCAGTAAGTTTTAGAATATGATGTACTTCTTTGCCGAGTGCTAAAACAACCGCCCTTTCCTTAAACTTACCATGTTCGGTCCCTTGTTTGTAGGATTCTAAAAATGTTTGTGAGACACTGTCATATTTATCCCCATGGTTGGCCTTAGGGTCTTTGGCAACTCCGCCGTGACCTGGATCAATGACGATTCTGAATTCATCTTCTGCAAACAATGAGAATGATGGAAAGAATACAAAAAATAAAATTGTGAGCGAAAGTTTTATGAACATTCTCCTCCCAAAAATCAGGGAGGAGGAGAAAAATAATTTATTTAGCAGGAGTTTCTGATTGATTGAATATCTGGTTTCGATTATCGCTAAGATCTTTTGCATATTTATCCGTAACTGCTTTTTTATCTGCTTCCGATTCTTTAAAATCAGAAAGAATCTTTATGCCATAATCTTTTGCAATGCGGAAGTGAACAATCGAATCATAAAATCGATCGTCACGAAACATATCAGTGGCAAGACTCAATTGGTTGTATGCCAGACGTAATTTTTGTTGACCTTCTGCAATTTCACGGTATGGAACTGTGATTTTTTTACCTTCTTGCGATGCCTCGACCAACTGGGTTTGTTCATGGTTAGTAATCACATCCGCACATTCAGCTAGGATGTTTTGTGTTTTGGTGTCGTATTGGACAGCAAATTTATTCAACACCATATTTATGTCTTTGTCCAATTGCACCATAGCTTTACCAGATGCGATGTAAGCTCGGCGGTAGTAGTACCGTAAAACAGTTTGGTAATCTTTTTTGATTTTTTCTAGGTTTTGTTTCGAATCGGGAACTTCATCTCCAAAATTCGCAACCACGATGGTGAGGAGTTTGATACCATGGTTGACTCGGTCTTTATAATTTTCGGAGTATGCTTTGTACTGTTTGCGTTCGAGATTATTTCCCAAATCGAGTTTGGCCAATTCCTCAACAGACTCTTTCCCTTTTTCGGGAGCACCTGACTCTTGGGCGAACAATCCACTAGCACCAAAGGATAGAAAACAAATGAATACAATTTTTTTTAGCACGAAATCAATTCTCCTTAAAACAGATAGCAGGATACTGTGGAAGGAAATAGTTTGACTACTATTTTTTATCTTTACGAAAAAAGAGGAGTCCATCCCCACAAGGGAAGAGAGTGTATGGAAGATTTGAGGACTTTACCTTATTCCAAAGGGACTGAACTGCTAAATCAGATGGTTTTTGGGGATCTGGGTTCAATATCCTTCCATGCCACAAAACATTATCATAGACGAGCACCGCACCTGGTTTTGCCCTACGAAACAAAACATCATAAACATCGGGGTACATAATCTTATCACAATCTACAAAATAAAAATCGGTATGAGAAAAATCATGTTTGGAATCCAAATACTCCATCACAAGGGAAGTCACTCTTTCTATGGGAGGGGAAACAAGTTTCATTTTTTCGCTATATAAATCAATGGCATTTGCCTGCACAGCATTGCGATCCACTGTGATGATTTTTACATTTGGTTTGGCAAGGTGCATCCATAAGGTAGAGTAACCAAGGCCAGTCCCTAGTTCCAAAATTTGGTTTGGATCTGTCATTTGTACCAAATGATGGAGAACAGCACCTGTTGCGGCTGAAACAATTGGAATGTTTTTTTCTTTTGCAAAACCTTCCATTTCCAAAAACACAGGATTTGGTCTTTTTACCAAATTTTGGTCTATATAGTTTTCTAAGTCATTTATAAATACGCTTGGTCTAGGTTTCATCTAACTAATGTCTGGTTGGCAAAAACAAATGTAGTTTTTGTTTTAATTGATTGGGAACTTTTTTACGAACCCAAGATTCTAATTCGCGGTAACTGTATCTTTTGGATGCATGGATGAGAACAATCGCTTCATTTTCAAAAAGATCTGCATTGGCAACAATCTCATCCAAATGTGTATGTCCCCACTCACGCGCACGACTCACGTCCCTTTTATCACAATAATAGGTACATTCTAAAAATAGAATTTTGCTTTTGCGAACGGCTTCGTTTTCCAACACATATTCGATTTTTGTATCTCCTGAAAAAGAAACCAAAGGAGAATCCAATTCATATGTAGGATCTTCACCCAATTCTTTTTTTTTGCGGATTTCATTCTGATTTAATTCTGACCATTCAGGTTTTAACTTACGTTTTGTTTCGAACACTGTGTATCCTTGTGATGGAACACGATGAAAGGTTGGTAAAGGTTTAAAATAATAACCAGGTTTAAGATCAACCCTCTCCCCATAATTTAGCCCGATGAGTTGACAACCATAATCGAAACCTTCTATCTCTGAGTAGAGTTTTAAAATCTGACTCATTTTGGGTTCTATCTCTTTTGGTAAGTAGATTTTAGGTGTTGGGAGTTTACGCAAACTACGCTGCGAAACATAATAAGGTATCCCACTCGAATGATCCAAATGGGCATGTGTCAAAAGGATACGACTGATATGGATTTTATCAGGATTCGTAAAACCAAAGTCGAACATAAAATCGAGAGATGGACAGACGATCGATGTACGAATCCCACCTTCTGATATCCCTTCAAATTTTAATCCTTTATGATCAAATGAAACAAATGACATATCAGTCTTCAGGATTCATTATTTTAACTTGCCCCTTTAGGTTGGATTCTAAAGATTTAGGACCTACGATGGTAACGATGAGCGAATCGGATTTAAAATATGTTTTGCCGACACGTTTTAAATCATCCAAACTTACGGCTTCAATGTTCTTCCTAAAATCTAACAAATAACCTACTGGCATATTATGATCTTTTCTGCGAACTTCACTTGCAAGTGTTCGCCGAGCGTCTTCAAACTGAAATACAAATTGGTTCTGAATTGCATTTTTTGCACGGATAAGTTCGTCTTCTTTCAAATTAGAAATGAGCTGGGTTTGGATAAGTTCCTTCATTAAGTTCAATACTTCTGGAACCGACTCAGTTTTGGTCATCGCATAAAATTGTAATACACCGTAATTTTCCTGAAACTCTGTATTACTCCCTGCCGAATAAGCTAGGCCACGATTATTGCGGATTTCACGCATATAATAAGAGTTAAAGCCTCCTGCACCAATGATATAATTCAATATTTGAATGGCATAAAAATCGGGATGGTCATGTTTTGGTAACACTCCAAACATCGAAACAAATGATTGGTTTACATCTTTTTCCACTAGTCTAATTTCTTTTTTAAAGTTCTCAACATTTTTCGAAAGTAAACGACTCTCCACAACTTCTTCTGGCCTAGAATTCGATTTTGGTATCAATTTTGGGAAAAAATCTTTCCAAACTGATAAATCAAAATCACCCGTTAGAAGGAGCCGACGTTTCGGTTCGCTTAAAATTTCAGATTGAAATTCGAGTAGTTCGTTCGTAGTTATTTTTGATAATGAATCCAAAGACATGGACGTCCCAAGAATTGTTCCTAAAAATAAGGCCTCTTTCGCTTTTCTGGAACCAAGACCAGTGGGACTGTCATTGCGGCGTTTGATTTCTTCTGCAATCTTTCCCCTAACAGTCGCTACGATAGATTCATCTAAACTTGATTCCAGAAAAAAAGATTTTAAAATGGGTAAAACCTTACTCTCCTCATTTCGCAAATAAGACCAAGAAATAATCGTTTTTTCGTAATCAATTGAGACCGAAAATGTGGCTCCGTAATATTCTAAATCTTGCAAAAATTTTTCATTTGGATAAGACTTCGTTCCTGAAAGTTCCCAACTGTCCTCTAGTAGTTTTCCGATTTCGACAGGACGTTTGCCTAAATGTTTTTTTCCGTGATAAATGTATAGATCTGCGTAAACAATGGGAAATTCAGAATTGCCGAGCGAATAAATCTCCACTCCCGAATCTGTTTGTAAAGATTTGATTTCAGGAACTTGGAATTCTAGAGGTTTGATTTTGACATCTTTTACGAACTCACCCATCTCTCTTGAAAAAAGCGAAGTCAAACAAAACAAAAATAAACTAAGAATGGTAAAATTTTTCATTTGGATTTTTCCCTTGTGTCTTCAAGCACACCAACAACCACGCGGTCTTTTGAAAGGTAGGTTGTAACTAAGTTCTTTAAGTCATTTGTATTCGTATTTAGGATATTCGTATATTGTCGAAACAACTGAGACCAATCTCCATAAAGAAGCTGGTAATAACTCAATATGTCAGCGATGTTCGCATTATTATCCATTGTTTTTGTAAAATCTGCAATCATCTGATTTTTTATTTTTTCCAATTCAGTTTGTGAAACACCTTCTCTTTTAAGTTTCAATAACTCTCCCCAAACCACTGATTCGATTTGTTCAGGTTTTACATTTTCTTTCGGTTTAATGAAAAAAACAAAATAGTTTTGGTACCTTTCACCTGGATAACCATTGGCAGCACCCACACTGAGAGCCAACTTTTCTTCCAACACCAAACGTTTGTACAACCTAGAACTTGTTCCTTGTGTGAGTATGGTAGACAGAACATCGAAGGATGCGTTGTCTTTATGGGGAAACGGAGGTTTTAACCATCCCATCATCATTTGTGAGCTGGAAGGATGTAAAACTTTAAACCGCTTTTCACCTAAATATTGTTTTTCTTCAATTTTATAGTCAGACTTTGGTTTTCCTGGTTTTAAATCGGAAAAATACTTTCGAATTATTTTTTCTGTTTCATCAAAATCAAATTGGCCAACAATCGAAATTACCATTCGATCGGGTGTATAGTTTTTTTTAAAAAATGTTTTAGTCTCTTCAATTTTTAAAAAAGGGATGTTTGACGAATAACCAATCACTGGTTTTCGGTAAGGATGGCTTTCATAGGCAATAGAAAAAAAACGCTCCCGCAAAACACCCGCTCCATTGTCATCCGTTCGCATTCTGCGTTCTTCAATGACCACATCACGTTCCGTATAATATTCACGTAGAACTGGATTTTTTAACCTATCTGATTCAATTTTTGCCCAAATTTCAATACGGTTATTGGGAAGTTGGATTTGGTAATTGGTGACATCTTGTGAAGTATAGGCATTAAAACCCACTTCACCATTTTGCTCATATATAAAGGAATCTTCGTTTTTGACAATGAACTGATCCTGAAGTTTGATTAAATTTTGTAATCTTCGTTCAAGGGTTTTAATTTCCTCTGTTACCGATTTGGGAACTTCTCCACCTCTGATTTGAAAGGAACGTTCTTTTAGGCGAAGGTTGTCGAGTTCACTACCCCATACTTCAATTTGTTTTTGGTATTTCTCTTCACGGGCAAAGTCATTTGTGCCAACCGTGTTTGTGCCTTTGAACAACATATGTTCCAAAAGGTGGGCGGTACCTGCCTCTTCTGGTGTTTCGTCCACCGCTCCTACCAAAAATTTGATGTAAAGAGCCACAGTTGGGGAAGAACCACGGTTCATCATGATAACAGTCAGGCCATTGTCTAACTGCAATTTTCTGATTTTTTGTTGGAATTGGTTCAAAGAAGTTCCAAAAAACCCCTCTTCCGCTAAGAGAGAGGAAACAAAGGCGAAAGCACAAAGGAAAATGATTCGTAATTTTGGCATCATCTACTAGCTTTGAAGTTGGAAATGGTTCGTAAACTTCTAATTTTGACAGTCTTTTCATCCTGCTCTTACTTCCAACCAGCAGACCCATCGTTTGTGGAACGCGCACTGCAAAATGAAACCGATATGGGTTTTATTTCTCGTGAATTTTTCCAAATCCTCGTAGAAATTCCAGTCAGCTCGAAAGAAATCTCTGGAACAGAAAAAAGGGAAGATTGTAAGAAAAAAGCCTACATCCTTCGTGAAAAAACGGCTCTTCCTTTCCTTCTGGATGTACAAAGAGGAAAGTACCAGTTTGCATCAGGTTTTTCTGCGTATGCGAAATCTGGAGAAGGCAAAGACCGGTTCAAATCAAATTCCACACCCAGCCAAACAACTGGAGCCAACACAACACAACCATCGGGAGTCCAGAACACAATCTCTCCGATGGGGTCAACTACACCCTCGAACACTCAATCAGGAACAACAACGGATGGAAAAGAGAACCTAGACAAAGTTAGCGGCAAGTCTGTGAACAATGGACTCGAGTATTCTCATAATTTTGGTTGGTTTTTTGATAATTTGAAAATTTATAAAGAAGATTATAGTAATAAAAGAAAATGTACTTTCCTATTTAGAAACATCCAATCAAATTTATACGATCTCGTTGAAAAAACGCCTATCAATTGATCTAGGATAATCATGCAAATAACTACAAAAACAATAATTTTCGCCGTTCAAATCGCACTGACAACTTTCCTATGGAATTGTAAAACAAGTGAAACAAAAGTAGAAACAACTGCAAATGAAGTGAAAAAAACCACATCGGTTGAGCAGTCTGACGAACTCATTATCGAATTCACGAAAGCCAAAGAAGGTTTTTTGAATGAATCTTTATTTCAAGTCGCAGTATCCAGTGTGCTTGCTTCTGAGAACGAAAGAAGAGAAGAAGCAAAACTCATCGCAGAACAAAAATCGCTCAACTTACTCAAAACATTTGCACCACCTATTTTGTCTGACAAAGGCAAAAAAGAACTCCGTGAAATTTCTAAAGAAGGAAAGATTGTGGATAAAAATATTTCCGTGGGTGGAAGGTATTATTTTTTATACCAAATCCAAAGACCCAACCTCAAACGATTGGTGACTAAGGATTTGGAATGAATTTAAATCGAAAAACTTTGACTTAAGTTTGCTGGAATGCAAATATTCTTTTTGAAATTACAGTAAAAGAGTTTTGCATTCATTTCTAATTTTCCCTTACCTTCCAGAACCACACCTAGCGGTTTCACATACTCAAAATATTCTGCCTTTTTAGGGTGGGAAGGTCCACTCAAACTAAGATTGGCGGATTTTACTTTCAATCCACTCAACCCACTCAGTGAAATTCGGTGTGGTGCTTCTTTTTGGAATCCGAAATCAGGTGGCAAAAATAATTCTAATTCAAACAAACCATTACCTTTCTCTTTCAATTGCACCTGGATAGGGTGTTCCCCAGAAAACCCAGGTCCTGGTTGCGAGTTTGAATCAGAACAAAAAACAAACAAAAGTGGAATCGCAAAAAGTAGAATTTTAATCTTCATATATTCTATTAGACTTCAATTTACCTTTTTTAGTACAACACAACGATTGGAATTTGTTCCTTTTTCATTATTAGAAACTTGCCAACAATTGGATAATTTTGTGAAATTTTGAGTATGAACATAGGTTTTTGTCCAAACGAGTCCCGTGCCGAGAGACATACGAACCACATCCTCATCTAAATTCAGGATTGTATTTCCTTTTTTCACCTCACCCACTTCCATCACCATATGGGCACCTTTTTTTAAAACCCTACTTGATTCGAACAAAGTGGATTTTATAAACTCATTCCAATCATTTATATTACGAAAGATACTAAGTTTCCGCGATGGATTTTTTTCGATTCCTAAAAACCAATGCCTTAGCCAGTTATCACCTTCATAGTCCACCTTGTCCAAAAAAGGAGGTGAAGTGACAATCAAATCCACCGACTCAGATTCAATGGGAACCGAATTTGCAGAATTCAAACTATAAATGTTGTTCTTCGAAAATTCATGATAAAAAGGAGGGATCGGTTTGGCAAGATCCCGTTTCATTTTTTGTAGGATCCTTGGTTTGATAGGCCGGTAATCAGGAACTACATTTCGTTTTAAATTATTTTTCGCCTGCGCTTCAGGAGGAATGGAAACTTGCGGAAATGTATAAACAGAAAAAAAACCAGTGCTATGGCCATGTAACCTAGACAATGCGATGAGTCCTAAAAATTTCATTTCCACAGAATCATCGATTTGTATGTATCGTCTAAGGTTCTTAATTTCGTTCAAAGTTTTTGGGTGAAAGAATGGAAGTAATTTTGAATCAAACTCATCTTCATCATTCCACTTCTCTAAATCGAGCGAATTTAATTTTTTTTCTAAATCTTCCAAACGAGGAACATATTGCCTTGCACTTGCCAAAAAAATAGAAAGCGGATGGATATCATTATGAACAGCGATATGCCCTTCTATATTTGCCTGGATGGCTGTAGTTCCTCTACCACCAAAAGGATCGTAAACAACTCTATTCTTCTTTTTCAAAAACTCGTTTATAAAAAAGGAAGGTAACTCTGGTTTAAAAGATGCCCTATAACTAACAGTATGATGAATGGGGTGACCTTGTCTTTGTTTTGCGGTCCAAAATTCCCCGTAAAGAATCTTACTCGATTCTTTTAATAATCTATTTGCTCCTGCCATCCGTTGCAAAAGCCTCCTATCTTTGTTAAAAGATCGGAGAGATTGGAACTTTAGACTTAGATTTTATTCAAAACGATGGGACATAGTCTTTATAATCAGGGAAGTAAATAGATAAATCGTGATGGAGCGGACAAACTACGGAAATTGTCTCACCTATTGAATCATCAAAATAACTAATGCTATACGAATGTAAGGCTTGCCGAAAGTGACCAAGTTCATTTAGTAAAGATTCAGATTCACCTTGGTTGATAAAATCCAAAAATATACTTTCTCTATCTCCATACATTTTATCTCCAAGGATTGGATGACCCAAAAACAAACAATTCGCCCGGATTTGATGGATCCTTCCTGTTTCCAAACGAATACCGACCAAACTTAAATCTAAGTTTTGGTTCCAAACCAAAGGATAAAATTTAGAAATAGATGTTTTACTATTTTCGAATTCTTTCATGCGAAAAATTTGTTTTTTTCGAATCACCGAATTGGCATCTCTACCAATAAAACCAGAGAGGGATATTCTTTCGGTAAATTTACCTCGCACAATTGCTAGATATTTTTTTTCGACTTCCCTGCTTTCAAATTTTTTCTGCAAGCTAGCACGTGCAGTTTCATTCTTTGCAAAAATGATGACACCTGAAGTTTCTCTATCCAAACGATGGACAGGAAATAATTTTTGGTATTTGATTTCCAAAAAGCTGAGTAAGGTTTGCGTACGATACCTTCCAGCAGGATGCACTGGCAAATTTCCAGGTTTTGAAATGAAAAGGAAATCTTCTGTTTCTTTTAGGATTTCGAATTCTTTATCAACTGTTGGCTCACTTATCCTTCCTAAAATGGGACGATAAACAATAGAGTCTCCTGTTTTTAAAACGAAATCCTTGGAAACAATATTTCCATTGACCGACAAACGATCTCCCATAACTAAAAATTCCCAATCTTCAGCACTATGGTAGGAAAATTTTTTAGAAAGATATTCTAAAATCGTAAAACTCGCATATTCCTTCGGTACCAAACTTTGGTAAGAATCACCCATAAAATCTAACTGGGATCAGGTAATCCAGAAAAAGGATCTTCGTCGATTGGGTTCGTATTTGACTCACTATCAATCGTATGATCAGAGTCTTCCGAACTGTTTGAATCCTGTATCATATCCTGATTAACATCCGCCTCGCTCTCGCTAGGTGAACCTTCAACTCCAATTGGTTCAGGAGAGTCAGGTTCAGATTCCTTTTTCGAATCCAAAAAGGTTTCAAGTAGTTCATAATCAGAAGGATTTAAGTTATAAAACTGGCAACCCACTCGATAATTTGTCTCTTGGTTCCGAATGTTTTTTATGATACCACGTATGGTGACTTTTTTTCCTTGTTCCAAGTTCAAATCAAAAAGTATGGTTCCATTCATTGTCACAGAACGTGAAAAAGAACGAGAAGGTGCATGAACAAAACTAATACCTCCCATACTCAAATCCATTACTTCACAGACATCTTTTGACTCTTGGAAAACACCGGTGATTATGATGTCGCGACTCACAGTTGCAGCAAAGGTTTGTAGTTGGTTAAAAATTTCCATATCAAGTGGTTTTTCCGATAAAACTTGAACGTAACCAAGGTGGACATAACCTTTGTATTTTATTGGAACAGAAATTTCCGATATATATTGCTCTGGTATTTTAGAACTATCAAATATTCGTAAATATTCATCAAATGGAAAAAAATTTGGATTTGCAGTGCTTTTTTCTCTACGGTCTATGATAAATATTGATTTTTCATAATGATGCATCAATCTCAATCGATTGTCCATCCTCCCCGAAAAAAATATCGAACTTTGAGGAAATGCTTTTAAAAGTTTTGCTTTGTAAGCCAAGAGAATTGTATCTACTTTTTTATCATCAAAACCAATTGCTTTCGAAACATCATTCACATTAATGATGTTATTTACAATCATTCCTGATTGGGGCTGTGTTACGTCCACTCGTGCCCCCTGCCTACTGGCTTGGGTAATTGATATTTTTACTGGAGTTAAAATTTCAATGCTATTACCATCACCACCAGCAAGTAAAAAATGTGCCGAAAATTTACTACCATTATGAACCACCGATAAAATTCGTTCTTTAGTATTAAATTTTAAATTTGTATTGATGATCAAAGCTTTGTTTTTTAAAGCAATGACTTTGACGGGCAATTCTTTTGTCTGAAAAGAAATGGTAGCAGGCAATTTTCCGAAAAGAGCCGTTATTACTTTTAAAATACCGTCGGGGTCTTTGATTTCCTTTTCCATAATTATCCGTGAATTTTATGAAGAATCATGGAACGCTTGATGTCTACTAAAGTTTTTGCTCCAGTTACACTCATTGACTGTTTTAGTTCTTCAGAATATTTGTTTAAAAGAAAACGAACGCCAGCATCCTCGCCGCCAACAATGGAGATTGCTACCGGACGACCCAAAAGTATGGCATTTGCTCCCAATGCCAACATCTTGAATACATCCATCCCACTGCGTATTCCACCATCCACAATTATAGGAATTTTACCACCAACTACTTCTACAATTTTCGAAAGAACTCTTGCAGTTCCTGGCATTCCATCCAAAACTCGCCCACCATGATTGGATACTACAATGGCTGAAAACCCACCTAACAATGCAAGTCTAGCATCTTCTGGATTCATAACACCTTTTAAAATAAAGGGAAGTTTTGTTTTTTCTTTTAACTTCTGTAGTCTATCGATCGGTCTCGTAATACTGCTTAAATTTTTTTGCACCATTGTTTTAAAGTTAACAGCGTCGATATCCATTCCGATAGCAAAAATGCCCAAACTTTCTGCTTCCAAAAACCTATCGATTAACAATGATTCGTCAGATCTTGGTTTACAAATGAGAATTCCCTTACCACCATTTCTTTGCAATACATCTAACATGATTTTATATTTTTCGGGTGAAGCACCATCACCAAGCCAAGACAAACTTCCGTATTGCAGAAAAGAACGAACAACGATATTGGCATAATCGAAGTCGGTCATCACAAAATTCATATTTGTTCCTACTCCAGTCATGGGAGCTGCCATAATGGGAGTAGATAATTCATAACCTAAAAAATTGGTTTTTATTTCTGGTATAGTATGTTCACGAATATAACTCGGTAAAATAGAATATTCTTGTAATGCAATATGATTATCGGCAAAACTTTCCATCCTGCCGACACCACCCATTCCAGGAATCCCTGATGCACAATTGGTTCCATCACAAACCTTACAAACCCAACAAATTTCTTTTCCAAAACGTAAACGAGCCTGATCGTTTATTTCTTTTTCGGTGATTGAAAAATTTTCATCCACAGCAAAGGAAATTGTTTTTTGCACTTTGGAAAAAATCTTTTCTGCAGTTTCTAAATCATCTGCAGTTATAATCACATGACCCGATTTATCAATATTATTTGTTGGTTCTTTTATAATATCGCCAGGTTTTGATTGGATAAAAACCTCACAAACACCGTCAATTTTTTTCGTTTCTTCGATTCCAGAAATAGAAAGTAGTTTCCCAGATTTTGACAATAACGAACGTTCTATGGAAACTCTATTCACAACAGGATCTAAATTATCAGGAGTTTCGCCAAGAGCAATGAGAAGTGCAGCACGGTTTAAATTAACACCAGTTGACAAAGGATAGGTGAAGGCTGACATGAACCCACCAGACAACCTGGCTGCAATCTCACCAATTTTTACACCTTGTTTTGTAACCTTGATATCACCTTTGCCTGCGCCTAAATGAATACCAAGTGCACGCATACCACCTGCCATCACTCTTTCCACTTCATCCAAAATATCTTTTGGCATCCGAGAAGGCATATTATGACCAATTTCAATAAAATAGGGCTCTCTCTCTATGATCCGATCGGCAATGCCCGTCATTCGGATTTGACCACCAAAGGCCAAAGCATCCACAGAAAGTTCGGGACCTTCCATATACTCTTCCAAAATAAGCTCACCAGTAGGGCAAAACTTTTTAGCATGACGGAAAGCGATCGGAATTTCATCTTTATGATTTACTTTAATCACACCACGAGCGCCCATATTATCTGCTGGTTTCATCACGAGTGGAAACGATAAAGAGTCCAATGCATCTTTTGCATCCTGCAATGACCAAACAGGCGCAAACCGAGGGATAGGCATTCCAAACTCTTTCAAACGCTGCCTCATCTTCACTTTGTTCGATGCCGCTTCCGCATCCACAAAACGAATGCCAGGTAGTTGTAAAGCAGATGCTACGGCCGCAACCGTCATACTGGCATCAGTCCCTGCTGTGATCACCCCGTGGATTGCAGAATTGATACTGTATTTTTTTGATTCACGCACCATACCCTCCACGTCCTTTGTGGACATGATGATGGCTTCGTCTGCGATTTGAAATCCTATGGATTCGGGATTCATATCAGCAACAATGGTTTTCAAACGCAAAGTTTTTGCGGTTTGAATGATAGGAACCTGTAACAAACCCCCACCGATGATGAGAATGGATTTACCTTCTACCGATTTCAATGCAGGACAGTCTCCGCATCCAATACATTCAATTTTTGTTTTCTTTTGATTGAACCTTTTTGGATGATACCCCCAGCCAATAAATAATCACTGCCTACTGGATAGAAAGTAGCCGATTGCCCAGGTGTTACACTTTTTACATCTTCCAAAAATTCGACATTCCACAAATCACCTATAGGCGTCACAAAACAACGCACAGGTGCACTTCGGTATCTAATTTGTACATTCATCTCACGTCCTTTGTCAAACGAGAGAGGATCCAATGCTTGGTAAGTAATATCTTCCAATACAAAGGAAGCAGAAACAGTTTCTTCCTCTTCACCAAGAACAACGGTTCCATCATCTTCGATGGCCAAAACATACAAAGGGTTCTTCCAAGCGATGCCTAGACCTTTTCTTTGCCCGATGGTAAAACCTTCTTTCCCCTGATGTTTTCCGATGATTTGGCCAGTGGCCAATTTGAAAAAACCAGGAGTGAATTCAACACCCTTCTTTTTCAAAAAACTTCTATAATCATTTTCTGGTATAAAACAAATTTCTTGCGATTCAGGTTTTTCTGCCACAGGCAAACCCATTCGTTTCGCAATTTCCCGCACTTCCGTTTTATCCATTCCACCCAAAGGGAAAACGGTGTTTTTAATATTCTCTTGCGAAAGTCCGTACAAATAGTACGCTTGATTTTTTTTCATATCCACCGCATTTTGAATGGCATACCGCCCATCGGCTTCAATGGTTCGAGCATAATGCCCAGTGGCGATTTTTTCTATTCCTAAAATTTTTGCTTGTTCGAATAGAGCACCAAACTTCACAAAGGTGTTACATTCCACACATGGGTTGGGTGTTCTTCCATCTTTATAATCAGAAATAAAACGATCGATCACTCGTTCTCCAAAAACTTTTTCCATTTTAATTACATAAAACGGAATGTTTAGCGAGAGACCGACATCTCTTGCGTCTCGAATATCCTCAGGCGAACAACAAGATTTTTTAGTGGTATCGCATGCGGGAGCTTCATATTCCCAAGTTCTTAGGTTAACACCAATTACATCGTAACCCTCTTCCATAAGTAAGCCTGCCGCCACTGCACTGTCGACACCACCACTCATTGCCACTATGATTTTTTCTTTTGATTTCACCTTATTACTTTGGACTTAAGATGCCAATTTGGTTTCTTGTGAAATCCCAAAACAAGGGATTCAACCGCAAGACGTCCAATCCGACCACCCAAACCTCTCCCTTATCCTTTTCCCCTGGCAAATGTAAATTCTCAAGTGAAATTCCATTCAAATACGGCAATCCTTCATACCCTCCCCAAAGTCCTGATTTGAATGCAAGGAACAAGGTTTCCTCTGATTCGTATAAAAAAACGGAAGACACTAAGCCACCAGGCTGGAAGACTTTTTTTTCGCCAAGAGACCGAGAAGTTTTGGTTTTGGGTAGGATACTCACGGAAGCCCCTGTATCGAGTACTGCCCATTTTTCTTCCGTACTTTCCCGCCTAAATTTAATGTAATGATAATCCCCGAATTTTTTGGTTTCAAAGCGTTTGATCTCAGTTCCCAGATAAGCTTCTGGTTTTTGGCAAAAAGGGGAATCATACGAAAATACATACAAATTTGTTTGAATCCAAAAAATACATGTTTGGCGAAAAAAATCATTTCCGAGCAAACCAGAAAAAGCCTCAGGAATGAGTGCGGGGAGATTGGAAATCATTTCTTTACGTTTTCCAAACCAAATCTCTTTCTGAGAATGGGCGGGGAGATAACCATCAGAAACAAAACTGATATTGGAACCCGAATCCCAAAAAAAGGAGACTTTTTGGTTTTGGGAACTTCCACCAGTAAGGATTAGGTGGGTGGATTTGTCCTCCACTTGGAAGAGGAAATGTTCGGGGAAGGAGAATTTTTTTTCGGTTCCAATTTTGGTATGAACGCCTTGGCAACCCAACCAAGGCCCAAAACAAATGAATAAAACTAAACCAATTTTTTGATACAATTCATATTGGGGCATCGAGTGTAATCCACCACACAATCTCTGTATTCAATCCCTGTATTTTGGTCTTTGGATTTGTATTCAATGAAACAAGAATAAGGTTGGTAGTTATGGGAACGTAAACCCAAAGCCCGATCCCGAATGGACTTTGAAACATCGGTAGAAAGGTTTTGGTACAGGTCGCCGAGGAGGTATGCTGGTTCTGCCATACAAATCTCATCGGCAGAATTTCTAATCTTTATAACAAATAGTCTGGTTTCTTCCTGAATGTTTTGCTTGGTAAAGTGCTTTGTCCGCCCTCTCAATCAAATCTTTATTATTACGATCTGTCGTACGGAAACAAGATACCCCAACAGACAAGGTCACTTTTAAGTCAGATCCATCATTTGGATTTTTGACAACCATAGCCTCCACAGCTTTACGGATTTCTTCACCCTTAGCATAGGCCTCTTCTTCGGAGGCTCCAGGCATGACCAAACAAAACTCTTCCCCACCGTAACGCGCAGGAATATGGTGGCGCTGTGCAGCACCAATCAACTGTTTGGCCACTTCGATCAGAACAACATCCCCTGCTTGGTGCCCATAGGTATCATTAAAAACTTTGAACTTATCCACATCAGTGAACAATAAGGCGAGTTTACTCCCTTTTTTCCGAGCCCTTTCCATTTCCTCTTTCAGTTTGGTTTGGAAATAATGATGGATTTTTAGCCCTGTCATCATATCCACAGTGGCCAATTCATAAAGCCTTGCATTGTCCACTGCAATGCCCGCAAGATTGGCAAGGGTTGTCATAAACTCCTTTTCATCTTCGACAAATTCTTCGGATGTCATTTTTTCACCAAGAACAAGAAGACCATTCACTTTGCCCTTTGCATTCAAAGGAACAAGGATTTCAGCCCCCATCCTGCGTAAGAATTGTAAATCGGAAGAAGAAGCCAAGGAGTCAATGTTCAAAATTTGTTCCATGGTGATGGCTTTGGGTTTCTCTTCAAAATAATGGATGAGAGGCGTATCGATTTTGATTTCGTAGTTTTGTTCGTCCCCACTGAGTTCAAAACCTTTGATGGATTGAGGTTCCAATTTGAAAATTCCCAAATCAATTTCTGGTTCCAAATACATGGCCGCATGTAAGGTCTGGAGCTGTGCCAAACAAATGTTTAAAATGGCATCAATTAGATATTTATAATCAAGTGTCGAATTAAGGGCACGTGATATTTCCAATAATTGTTTTTGGTCATAAATCTTCTTTTCGTAATGCTCAAAAACGATATCAGTATTTTCTTTAAAAGACAAAACGCACCGCCCGTGTAAGTTTCAATAATAGAAAGAGTCTCTTGTCAGCCATGTAAAGTACGATTTTTTAGGGGTTTCAATAATTTTACACCCAAAGTCAAAATTAGGGATATTCTTGAATCAATTGGTTGACAATCTACCTAAATTATAAACTATGGTTATTACACCGCGCGGTGGAGCAGCTGGTAGCTCGTTGGGC
>JARJFC010000179.1 GCA_029310945.1 Leptospira sp. 96542 | reverse complement strand
CGATTACCGTCCAGCCTTGATCCACGAAGGAGAAGACCATGCAACGACGCACCTGCCTGCTTGCGGGCGTTTCGACACTGGGCGCGCTGTCGTTCGGCCTGGCGGCTGCCCAGCCGGTCCAGGGCCGGCCGGCGATCGAGGTCTGGAAGACTTCCAGCTGTGTCTGCTGCAAGGACTGGCTGCGTCACCTGGAAGCCGAAGGCTTCGCGGTGACGGCCCATGATGTCCGGGAGGCGGTGAAGAACGACTACCGTCGCCGCATGGGCCTGGCCGATGAGTTCGCCTCCTGCCACACGGGTCTGGTGCAGGGCTACCTCATCGAGGGCCATGTGCCGGCCCGCGACATCCGTCGCCTGCTCCAGACCCGGCCCGTGGCCCTGGGCCTGGCCGTCCCGGGCATGACCGTGGGGTCGCCCGGCATGGACGGCCCGGAGTATGGTGGACGCAGGGATCCCTACGATGTGCTGCTGGTCCAGCGCGGCGGCGCGTCGACCGTGTTCCAGGCCTACCGGTGACATCCATGACCGCATCCGATCACGACCACCATCACGCACACCCTGGCCATGCCGGCCACGGAGGACCAGCGCGCCCTGCGCACCCTCCCGCGCAGGCGTCGCTGGTTCGGCCCGCCGCCGCCCCGGGCACGGAACCGGCGGCCCGGCCCGGGGACTACACCTGTCCCATGCACCCGCAGGTGCGCCAGCCGGGGCCGGGCACCTGCCCGATCTGCGGCATGGCGCTCGAGCCGGTGCTGGCGGGCGCGCAAGACGCCGAGAGTCCGGAACTGCGCGACATGACACGGCGCTTCTGGATCGGACTGGCCCTGACGCTGCCGGTGTTCGTGCTCGAGATGGGCGGCCACCTGTTCAACATCCACCACCTGATAGGCCAGCAGGCCTCGAACTGGGTGCAGCTCGCCTTGGCCACGCCGGTGGTGCTCTGGGCTGGGGGGCCTTTTTTCGTGCGGACGGCGGCCTCGCTCAGGAACCGCAGCCTCAACATGTTCACCTTGATCGCCTTGGGCACGGGCGCGGCCTGGCTGCACAGCATCGTGGCCACGCTGGCGCCAGGACTCTTTCCCGCGGCCATGCGGGGCACGCCCGGCACGGCTGGCGAAGCGGGCGCCGTCGCCGTCTATTTCGAGGCGGCCGCCGTCATCACGGTGCTGGTGCTGCTGGGCCAGGTGCTGGAACTGCGGGCGCGCGAGAAGACGTCTGGCGCCATCAAGGCCTTGTTGAATCTGGCCCCCAAGATGGCCGTCAAGGTCAAGGACGATGGCAGCGATGAAACCGTGTCCGTGGACAGCATCGAGGTCGGCGATCGGCTGCGCGTGCGTCCGGGCGAGAAAGTGCCGGTGGACGGCGAGCTTGTCGAGGGCAAGGGCAATGTCGACGAATCCATGGTGACGGGCGAACCGCTGCCCGTGGCCAAGACCGTGGGCGCCAAGGTGACGGCGGGCACGCTCAACCAGACCGGCAGCTTCGTGTTGCGGGCCGAGAAGGTGGGGGCGGACACCTTGCTCTCGCAGATCGTCCATCAGGTCGCGGCGGCCCAGCGCAGCCGTGCGCCCATCCAGCGCATGGCGGACCAGGTCTCGGGCTGGTTCGTGCCCGTGGTGCTCGGCATCGCCGCGCTGACCTTCGCGGCCTGGCTGGCCTGGGGGCCGGCGCCCGCGTTCGGCCACGCGCTCGTCAACGCCGTGGCGGTGCTCATCATTGCCTGTCCCTGCGCGCTGGGTCTGGCCACGCCCATGTCCATCATGGTCGGCGTGGGGCGCGGCGCGCAGCAGGGCGTGCTGGTCCGTGACGCCGAGGCGCTGGAGCGCATGGAGCAGGTCGATACGCTGGTGGTGGACAAGACCGGCACGCTGACCGCGGGGCGGCCCGAGATCGTGCACATCGAAGCCGCGCCAGGTTTCACGACGCAGGAGGTCCTGCAGAAACTCGCCAGCGTGGAGCGCGCGAGCGAGCATCCGCTGGCCCTGGCCATCGTGGCGGGCGCGCAGGCGCGTCAATGGCCCTTGCTGCCCGTGACGGATTTTGACTCGCCCCTGGGCAAGGGTGTGGTGGGCACGGTGGAGGGCCAGCGCATCGTCTCGGGCAGCGCCAGGTTCCTGGCCGAGCAAGGGCTGGACGTGGCCGGCCTGGCGGCATTGGTGCAGGCGCAGCGCGAGCGGGCGGCCACCGTCATCTACGTGGGCGTGGCGGGCCGGCTGGCCGGTTTCGTCGCGGTGGCCGATCCGGTCAAGCCCACGACGCCACAGGCCTTGCGGGCGCTCCAGGCCGCGGGCCTGCGGGTCGTGATGCTCACGGGTGACAACAGGACGACGGCCGAGGCGGTGGGGCGCCAGCTCGGCATCGCGGAGGTGATCGCCGACGTGTTTCCGGAGGACAAGGCCGCCGTGGTGCGAGACCTGAAATCACGGGGCCGGGTGGTGGCCATGGCCGGTGATGGCGTCAACGACGCGCCGGCCCTGGCCGCCGCCGACATCGGCCTGGCCATGGCCACTGGCTCCGACGTGGCGATGGAAAGCGCGGGTGTCACGCTGCTGCACGGGGATCTGATGGGCATCGTGCGGGCGAGGGCGCTGTCGCGTGCGACCATGCGCAACATCCGGCAGAACCTGGTGCTGAGTTTCGCCTACAACGTGGCTGGCATCCCGCTGGCGGCGGGTGTGCTGTACCCGGCCTTCGGCCTGCTGCTTTCGCCTGTGGTCGCCGCCGCGGCCATGGCGCTATCCTCGGTGAGCGTGATCGCAAACGCCCTGCGCCTGCGCACAACCACGATCTCATGACCGGGGCACGCGGCGAGGACCTAGGGTATTCCTTGAGTCCCCGCGTTTT
>JARJFC010000178.1 GCA_029310945.1 Leptospira sp. 96542 | reverse complement strand
CGAGGCACAAGCCGCCATCAACGGCCTGAACGGCCAACCTTTGAGCGGCCGCAACGTGGTCGTCAACGAAGCCCGTCCGATGGAACCGCGCCCCCCGCGCAGCGGCGGTTTCGGCGGCCCCCGCCGTGAAGGTGGTGGTGGCGGTTATGGCGACGGCGGTGGTGACGGCGGCTTCCGCAGTCCTTATGGCAACCCGCGCGGCGGCAACGGTGGCGGCGGTCGTCGCAGCTACTGATCTTTGAGGGTGCTTTTGGCTGGCGGAGTTCTTTATTCCGCCGCTGGCGGCTTCATCCCGGTAAAAAGGCCCATGGACAAACTCCTGGGCCTTTTTGCTTGTCAGGCAAGGGGATGGCCTGGCGCCTGCGTGCTTATTCCGAGGCGGACGGCGGAAGAACCTGAATGTTGGACACCGCGCCTCTGGGCAGCAAGGTCCCTCGGACACGGCCTCGCAGTTCGATCACCTGGTCGAAATTGCTGAAATTGAGGCTCTGGGCTTCGATACGGCTTTCCCCATGGATCAGCTCGACGGGCTTGTTGGACTGCACCCGCTCCTCATCAAGAAAAGCGTGCAGGTATTCGCTGCGAAAGCTCACCCGGGGCAGGGCACGGCCTTGCTTGTCCACCACGGCGGGCCTGGAAACATGCGCATTGCCTATCAGCTCCACCTCGCTGGCTTGTGAATTTGTGATCGCACGGGAAGCGGTCGCCAAGGTGTAGTAACCACGCTCGATGTTGTAGTTGCGCATCTGCACGCTTCGGATCTCGAGCATGTCGTTGTGCGGATAGTGCCAAGCTTGGTCACCGTAAACCTCGCTCTTCAGTCGTCCCTCCTGGTCAAAGGTCTTGACTGAAAAACGCTTCATTTCATAGTCTGGATCGCGTCGAATGTCCTTCTCGGCACGGGGCGTCGCAAACAAGGGCGCACTGCGCATCAGCCAATATGTGCCCAGCGCCAACATGAGCATGAGCAGCATGGGCAAGTAGATCGTGAGTCGATCCCAACCCTGGCGCAGCAGGCGGCCGGTCCCCTGCTGTGTCACCGCAAGGCCTCTTCCAGCAGTTGTGCGTACCGCCCACTGCCGACCAGCAGCAGATCGCAAAACTCGCGCCCCGCGCCGGCGCCACCAGCGGCCCGGGTCACGTGGTGCACACGTGCAAGAACCTCGGCCTGCGCGTTGGGCGGCGCACAAGCGAGCGCACTTCGGGTCAGGACCGGTAAATCCGGCCAGTCGTCACCGATGGCCGCGACCTGACTCCAGTCCAGCCCGAGACTGGCCATGGTTTGTTCGGCGGCCGGTCGCTTGTCCTCGGTCCCGTAGTGCACATGCTCGACCCCCAAAGCCTTCAGGCGCGCACGCAGCGCGGGGCTGTCGCGTCCTGTCACGACGGCGGGTGTGATGCCCACGCGTTGAAGCAATTTGATGCCGTGCCCATCCAAGGTGTGGAAGCGCTTCATGGCCTCCCCAGACTCACCGAGGTACAAGCCGCCATCGGTCAGCACGCCATCCACGTCAAAGAATGCCAGGCGGACCTGTTGCGCACGCAGCAGAAGCGCAGGCTCGAAGCTCAGGGCAGGTTGCGGGTTGTTGGAGGGCATCAGATCACCTTGGCGCGCATCAGATCGTTGCTGTTGAGGGCTCCGCACAGCACGCCCGCCTCATCGACCACCAGCACGCTGGTGATGCGTTGCGTCTCCATCAGTTGGGCCGCTTCCACGGCCAGTGCACCTCGCGCGATGGTGCTGGGACGCGGGTGCATGACGTCGGCCGCGAGCATCTGCCGGATGTCGCCACCTTTTTCGATCAGACGACGAAGATCGCCATCGGTGAAGATGCCCACGGGATGGCCTGCTGCATCCACGATGGCGCTGGCGCCCAGGCCCTTGGCGCTGATTTCGCGCATCAGCGCCATCATGTCGGCGCTGGGCGACACCTTGGGAACAGCGTCCCCGCTGCGCATGATGTCGCTCACCATGGTGAGCAACTTGCGCCCCAGGGCGCCCCCTGGGTGCGAGCGCGCGAAATCCTCGGCCCTGAATCCACGGGCGTCCAGCAGGGCCATGGCGAGTGCATCCCCCATGGCCAATTGCGCCGTGGTGCTGGCCGTCGGGGCCAGGTTGTGCGGACACGCTTCTTTTTCAACCGAGGTGTCCAGCAAATGGTCGGCGTGCCGCGCGAGACTGGAGGTGGCTCGTCCCGTCATGGCGATCAGGGGCACCCCCATGCGCTTGATGAGCGGCAGCAGCACGGTCAGCTCCTCGCTTTCGCCGCTGTTGCTGATGCCCAAGACCACGTCCTGCGCGGTGATCATGCCCAGCTCACCATGGCTGGCCTCGGCCGGGTGCACGAACATCGCGGGCGTGCCGGTGGAGGCCAGGGTCGCGGCGATCTTGCGACCAACGTGGCCACTCTTGCCCATGCCCATTACCACCACGCGGCCCTCACTGGCCAGCACACATTGCACGGCGGCGACAAAACGCGCATCCAGGCGCCGTGCCAGCGCGGCCACGGCCGAGGCTTCGATTTCCAGGGTCGCTTGCGCAACCGCCAAACTTTGACTCACATTCAAGGTACCGGTGTCCATGCCCCGATTATCCGGCACCGTCTGTCGACATGCTCTGGCATACCGGCAAAGGACCTGCGCCGATAATGTCCCCATGGACACCTCCGCATACCTCCGCTCCCATATCCGCACCGTGCCCGACTGGCCGGCACCTGGGGTTCAGTTTCGTGACATCACGCCACTGCTGCAGGACCCGACCGTCTTTCGCGTGCTGATCGATACCTTCGTCCACCGTTACATGGACAAGAAGCTGCGTCCGGACGTGGTCGCGGGGCTGGATGCGCGAGGCTTCATCATTGGCTCCGTGCTGGCCTACGAGCTGGGCGTGGGGTTCGTGCCCATACGCAAGAAGGGCAAGCTGCCCTTC
>JARJFC010000177.1 GCA_029310945.1 Leptospira sp. 96542 | reverse complement strand
ATGGTCTGTCCGCTGGGTGACTCGGGTGTGGGCCGCAGGCCTGTCCGATGCGTGGCGCTGGGGAGGTCAGATGGGGGGGCGTTGCGGGATGGGCGGGGGCTTCATTCGCGCTGGCTCATTCGAACTCGGGTGTTTGCCGACTCAGAAAAGCGGCGATGCCGATGCCCGCGTTCGGGTGGTGCAGATTGCGAACGAAATGACCGCGCTCCTCGGCCAGATGGGTGTGCAAGCTATTGTGCGTGGCCGTCTCCAGCAGTTCCTTGTCGCTGGTGAGCACATTGGGCGCCTTGGCGTTCAACTGGCCTGCCAGGGTGTACGCTGTGTCGAGGGCATGCCCGGGTTCGCTGACGCGATTGACCAACCCCAGGGCGTGCAGGCGCGACGCGCCCATGCGCTCGCCACCGAGCAGCAATTCACTGGCCAATTGCCGAGGCAGGCTGCGTGCCAGGTGCCAACTGGCGCCGCCGTCAGGCGAGAGACCGACCTGGCCATAGGACATCGCGAAGACCGCGTCGCTGGCGGCGACGATGAAGTCACAGGACAGCGCGAGCGCGAATCCCGCCCCTGCGGCCGCACCTTCCACCGCGGCGATCACCGGCTTGGGGAAGGCTCGGATGGCCTCGATCCAGCTGTGCAACTCATCGATGCTCTGGGCCTGCACCTCGGGGGGGTGCTGTCGGTTGGCCTGAAGTCGGTTCAGATCGCCGCCAGCGCAGAACATGGCGCCTTCGCCAGTCAGGATGACGCTGCGCACATCCGGGTTGGTTTCGGCCACGTTCAAGGCCTCGATGCCTTGGCCCTTGTGGCTGCTGCATGGCCTGGGCTGGCTGATGGGGTGGTTGGTGTTTCTGCTGTCACCCACCTACCGCCGACGTTTCCTCGCCAACATCCAACAGGCGGGGTTGGGCTGGCGGCAGTGCCGCGGCGCCGTCGGGCACACAGGCCGCATGGTGCTGGAATTGCCGCGTTTGTGGTTCGGCCCGCCGGTGCGGGTGCATTGGGCTCCGGGCAGCGAGGCACGGCTGCGCGCCGCGCTCGACGCGAGGCGCGGCATCCTGATGCTGACGCCGCACGTGGGGTGCTTCGAGTGCATTCCGCAGGAGTACGCCCGCCGCTTCGGTGCCGAGCAAGCCATCACGGTGCTTTACCGTCCGTCCCGCCAGCCCGCCCTGAGCGAGTTGGTGGCCTCCGCGCGTCAGCGCGAGCACCTGATGACCGCTCCGACGACCCTGGCCGGCGTCAAGCAGATGCTCAAGGCATTGCGCGCGGGGCAGTGCGTCGGTTTGTTGCCCGATCAGGTACCGCCCAGGGGTTTGGGCGTGTGGGCGCCGTTCTTCGGCACACCGGCCTACACCATGACGCTGTCCGCCCGGCTGGCCCAGCAGACCGGCGCGGCCATCCTGCTGATGCGGGGTGAGCGTCTTTCCTGGGGCCGTGGCTACCGCCTGCATGCGCAGCCTCTGTTCGGCGATGGATCGCAGGCCCTGCCTGACGATCCCGTCGCCTCGGCCACCCTGATCAACCAGGCGATGGAGCGCTTGATTCTCAGCAGCCCGGACCAGTACCTCTGGGGCTATTCCCGCTACAAGCAACCGCGCGCGGAATGAGCCTGCGCCACGACATGACCATGACAAGAACGGAAGACCAAGAAAAAGCACGGCGCGCCGGCGGCCGGTTCATGCTGCTGCATCCCGGCATCCTTTTCATGCGCCTGATCGCGCCCTGGCCCCTGCCGGTGTTGCGGGGCATGGGCACTGCGCTCGGGTGGCTGCTGTACGGCCTGATGTTTCCCAGGCGCCGCGTCATCATGACCAACCTGGCGCTGTGCTTTCCGGACGAACCGCTGGCCGTGCGCCGGCGCTGGGCACGGGCCTGCTGCGTGCATTTCGCCCAGGCTTTCCTGGACCGCGCCTGGCTCTGGCATGGCAATCCCGAGGTGGTGCGCCGCCGCTTGCAGCTCAAGGGCGCCGTGCGGGAATTTGACGGGGACACGCCCACCGTCGTCTTCGCGCCGCATTTCCTGGGCCTGGACGCCGGAGGCGCCGCCTTGAGTCAGCAGGTCAACCGGTCCTTCGTCAGCATCTACATGCCGCAACGCAGCAAGACCGTGGACGCCTGGTTGCATGCCGGGCGCATGCGTTTCGGGCAGGTGCAGCTTTTTGAACGCAAGGATGGCGTCAAGGGCATCGTCGCGGCGGTCCGGGCCGGGGGCCTGCTTTACCTGCTGCCGGATCTGAATTACGGTCCGCGTGAATCCATCTTCGTGCCCTTCTTCGGCCTCCCCACCGCCACTGTTCCGTCCTTGCCGCGTTTTGCCCGCCTGGGTCGTGCCAAGGTCGTGCCGGTGACCTCGCGCATCACGCCCTCGGGCTATGAGATAGAGGTGCATCCGGCCTGGCCCCATTACCCCGGCGCCGACGAAGCGACGGACACGGCGGCCATGAACCGCTGGCTGGAAGGCGCGATCAAGACCATGCCCGACCAGTATTACTGGGTGCACAAGCGGTTCAAGACGCGGCCGGAGGGTGAGCCCCCGGTCTACTGAGCCAGGAAGCGCTGCAGCGAGGCGATGACCCGGCCTGGCTGCTCATGCAAGATCCAGTGCGTGGCGTCGGGCACGCGCTCCAGGGTGAGCCGCGGCACGTAGTCCTCCAGGCCCTCGATCAGTTCCGGTGGCAGTGCCGTGTCGCCCAGTCCCCACAGCACCAGCGTGGGCACCTCGATGGTCAGCATCTCGCGCGGCAGCTCGATCTGCGCGGCCGCCGCATCGTCCGGTCGAGGCGGCCGCAATGGCGATGCCCGGTAGTAGTTGAGGGCGCCGGTGAGTCCACGGTCCCAGACCGCGCGATAGCGCGCCTTCAGTGCCTCGGTCAGCCAGCCATGGCGGCCTGGTCCCGCTCCCATGTTCAGGAAAAAATCCCAGAGGCGGCGG
>JARJFC010000176.1 GCA_029310945.1 Leptospira sp. 96542 | reverse complement strand
CTCCGATCACATCTCTACTATTCAGCAAGTCTTCAAGTTGTTCTGAAGAGAGGTCAGTTTGCATGTCGACACCGTAGGCGAAATAGTGGATCACACATTTACCCGATTCGGGCTGGAATGGAGCGGGGTCGCCTGCGATCAAACGGAACTGCTCCAGGGCTGCCTGCAGGTCTTCGACGATCTCTTGGGCGATCACTTCGGGCGGCGGCAGGTTGTCGCTGTCGGCCAGTGATTCGTCCTTGAGCCAGAAGATGTCCAGACTGGCCTTGTCACGCGCCACCAGCTCGTCGTAGCTGTAGGCACGCCAGCGCCCTTCCGGGTTCTCAGCGCTCCAAGTGGGCTTGCGCTTCTGGCGCTTGCCCACGTTGTAGAGATCCACAAACTCGTCCAGATCGACACGCTGCAACGGGCGGGTCTTGAGCGTGAAATGCTTGTTGGTGCGCAGGTCGTAGATCCACAGCTGCTTCGTCCACGGCGTCTCGCTGGCCGGCTTCTTGTCAAAGAACAACACATTGGCCTTCACGCCCTGGGCATAGAACAGGCCCGTGGGTAGGCGCAGCAGGGTGTGCAAATCGCACTCGTGCAGCAGCTTGCGGCGGATGGTCTCGCCCGCCCCGCCTTCGAACAGCACGTTGTCCGGCAGCACCACCGCCGCGCGGCCATGGGTGGCTAGCAGGGTCTTGATGTGTTGCACGAAGTTCAGTTGCTTGTTACTGGTGGTGGCCCAGAAATCGTCGCGCTCGATGGTGTCTTTCTCGGTGCTGGTGCGGCCGTCTTCGCCCACGATCACCGTGCTGCTTTTCTTGCCGAAGGGCGGGTTGGCCAGCACCACGTCAAAGCGCTCACCCGGATCAGTGGCCAAGGCATCCCCCACCACCACCGGCACCGATTTCTCCGAGCCGATGCCGTGCAGCAACAGGTTCATCGCGCAAACGCGCGCCGTGGCCTGCACCAGCTCGTAGCCGGTGAAGGCCTTTTCCTTGAGGTGCTTGAGCTGGTCGCGCGTGAGGTTCTTGTTGTGCGCCACCATGTAGTTGTGCGCGGCGAACAGAAAGCCACCCGTGCCGCAAGCCGGGTCGGTGATGCGCTCGCCCGGCTGCGGCGCGATGCAGTCCACCATGGCCTGGATCAGTGCGCGCGGCGTGAAGTACTGCCCCGCGCCGCTCTTGGTGTCCTGCGCGTTCTTTTCCAACAGACCTTCGTAGGCGTCGCCCTTCACGTCGACGCCGAGGATGGTCCAGGTCTCGCTGTCGATCAGGTCCACGATCACCCGACGCAGCTTGGCAGGGTCCTGAAACTTGTTCTGCGCCTTGCCGAAGATCAGGCCCAGCGTGCCCTTCTGCTGGCCCAGCGCTTCCAGCACATGGCGGTAATGGTCAAACAACTCGTCGCCGTCCTTGGCCAACAGCGAAGGCCAGGAATAGGCGCCAGGCACGATGCTGGCCTGGTTATGCGGCGGCTGCGCGCGCTCGTCGGCCATCTTGAGGAAGAGCAGATAGGTCAGCTGCTCCACATAGTCGCCATAGCTCATGCCGTCGTCGCGCAGCACATTGCAGTAGTTCCAGAGTTTCTGGACCAGGGTATTGGTCGTGGCGTTCATAGTGTTCTCAGTTCGGCGAATTGTTGCAGTCTTGCGCGCACCAGCGGCTCGCGGTTGGGCTGACTCAAGAGACCGCCCAGTGCGTTGCCGAAATCCGGGTGGTCAAAAAGTCTGAGGACACATGCCGCCACATGATTGCGAACATCCTCAGCTGAAGCAGATAGCTCCGCGACCAGCTCCGCTCTTCCTTCCACCACGGTGAGTATGTCTTCCAGATCGTGGCTGGCATACACGTCATTGTTGCCGCGGTCGTGAAAGGCTTCAAACTTGGTTGCCAAGAAGTAGGGAGCTGCGAGGTGCCGCAGCTTCATTCCCGGCGCAAGCTCGGCTTGTACAGCGGCGTCGAACCCTGGGCGGTACCAGCGGTTGGCGAAGCCCAGCACCTTTTCATCCAACGGCACCAGGTCCAGCTGCATGCGGTTCCAGTACCAGCGAAATGGCGGCGTGTTGTCTGCCATCGTTTGTTTGAAGCCGCGCTGCATCAACTCTGCTGCCAAGGCGTGGTAGCCCACCAGTGTCGCAACCTCCACGATGGCGTCTACATCTTCCGTGGCTCGCACATTGAGTAGCGCAGGGTCATTGATCAACAAACCCGTGGCACAGCCCCCCACAAAAACCACCCGGTCACACAGCGGCCCCAAGGCCTGTGCCATGCCCATCAACATGGCAAGGTTCGGATTAGCCATACATGGGGCCCTTTACCTTTTTTGGTGCCGCTGGATCGATGAGCGCCTGCAGTCGCTCCAGCGCCATGCCGCGCTCGCGGGCGCGGCCCACGCGAATGGCATCAAACAGGGCCAACATTTCGTAGAGCCTCGCGTCCTGCATGGCGGCAAAGGGCACGCTGGGGTGCAGTGGCTCTACCCCAACGCCCCGCACCGTGCCATTGGGGTGCGGCCATACGTAGTCTTCCGAGCCCGGCGCAAATACACCCGCAAAGGCAGGTGCACTGTGGCTGGTAGGCACGCCTATGGTCGATGGCGTCTTGTCTGCGGCAAAGGCGTACCTGGCACCGTGCAGCGCAAACTCCGCCAACTGCTTTGAATGGGGGCGCACCGGGTTGTCAGCCGCGGCGGGTTGACCCTGCGCAACCTGGCTGCTTGTCGCCGCGACACGCGAGCGCTTTTGCCGGGCAACGCGGTAAATGGCTGTTGGCTCCTGCACGGCGAGAGCGGCCGGCGCCGAGTCCAATGCCTGGTAGTTTTGCGCCAGCAGCCCCGCCTGCAAGCCCCGCTTGATGCAGGCGTGCGCCTCAGACGCGCTCAGGCCCAATTCCTGCGCCAGCCGCGCATACGTCCAGCGCTGATCACCCCAGGCAACGAGCTTGAGGGCCACCAGG
>JARJFC010000175.1 GCA_029310945.1 Leptospira sp. 96542 | reverse complement strand
CCAGAACACCGTCGGTGAGCGCGTGACCCTCTACCTGGGCTCTCGGCCCGCCCGGCTGGTGGGGGATGCGAAGGTCGAGTTCCGCTACAGCGCCGATGGCCCCGTGCCGAGTTTCTACTGGGTCGAAGCGGACCTGGCCTATGCGCTGTCGGGCCCGCTGACGCGCGAGCAACTGCTGCAGCTGGCGCAAAGCGTGCACCGGCAGTTGTGATGACTGAGGCCTGAAGTCCGGGGGCAGCAAGCTGCGCGGCGAGGCACTCAGGCCCGCGCGCGCACTTCGGCCAGGAAGTGCTCGATCTGCAGGCGCAGCGCGTCGGCCACGGTCCGCACCCAGACCGGCAGGGGCTTGGCGGCGTTGATGGCCACGCTGACCGTCTGCGGTTCGGCCCCCTTGTCCCGCACCGGCACGAAGCGCAACGCGCCGTCGATCAACTCCTGCGCGGCGTCCAGTTCCGAGGTGAAGGCCAGGAAACGTCCGGTCCGCACCAGCATCTTCACCAGGCTCACCGAGCTGGTCTCCACATGCCCCTGGGGATCGGAGAACAGCCAGCTGTAGTGGGATTCCAGGTAGCGCCGGATCAGCAGGGATTTGTCCTGCAGGGCGATCGGATGCGCACTGGCCTCCTGCAGGCTGATGCTCTTGCGCCGGGCCAACGGGTGCCGGGGCGCCACGATGCACCCCAGCGGCAGCTCGGCGCTCCACAGGGCCAGCACCTCGCGCCGCGGCGCCAGGTTGAAGATGGCCGCCACCTGCGCGGAGCCGTCCACCAGCGCATGGGTGGCCGCATCCGGCGTGGCCGTGGTGATCTGCAGGGAAATGCGCGGGTGCGACTCGGCCAGGCTGTCCACCAGCGCCGGCAGGATGGACGAGACATGGCTGTCCATCGCCACGAGCTGGACATGGCCTTGCTGCACCCCCTGCATGTGCTGGATGTCGTCCGCGGCCCGGCGCTCGTCGTCGCGCCAGCGCCGGGCCAGGGTCACGATGGTGCTGCCCGAAGGCGTCAGCCGCATGCCGCGGGGCAGGCGCTCGAACAGCGGTACGCCCAGTGCGTCCTCCAGCTCGAGGATTTGCCGATTGATGGCCGACGCCGCGACATGCAGCTCGCGCGCGGCCTTCTGGATGGAGCCGGAACGCGCCACCTGATCGGCGTAGCGCAGCACGGCGGGTAGCAGCGAGCCCTTCATGGCGGTTTCTCCAGGTTCGGCTTGTCCATTCTCATTTTGAGCATGGATTGTTGCCAAAATGGTGATCGACAGCAATGGTCCGTCCTCCTAGGATGCACGTCATTCGGCCCCAACTTCAAGGACCCCGCCATGGACCCCCGCACCCCGCCCGCCCTGCATTCGCCCTCCCGCCGCCATGTTCTGCGCCTGGCAAGCGCTGGCGCCGCCGCCCTGGCCTGGCCGCTCAGCCGGGCCGCGGCCTGGCCCGACCGGCCGATCAAGCTCGTCGTCACCTTTCCGGCCGGCGGCGCCAGCGACATCGTGGCGCGTGTCCTTGCCGAGCAACTGGCGCCGCGGCTGGGCCAGGCGGTGGTCGTGGACAACCGCCCCGGCGCGGGCGGCAGCGTGGGCGGCCTGGCCGTGGCGCAGGCCCCCGCCGACGGCTACACCCTGATGCTGTCCAACTCCACCCCGATCTCGATCGGACCGTTCGCGCTGGAGAAGCAGCCCTACGACCCGGTGGCGGATTTCACCCATGTGGCGCTGATCGGTTCCGCGCCTTGCGTGGTGATGGCCAATCCGCAAGCCGGGCTGCGCAGCCTGGCGGACCTGGAGGCGGCGGCGCGCCGCAGTGCGGGCCTGAATTTCGGCTCGGGCGGCCCTGCTTCCATCGGCCATGTCTATGGCGAGCTGATGAAAAACACCTTGCATTTGAACCTGGTGCACGTGCCCTACCGGGGTGGCGCGCCCATGACCACGGACCTGATCTCTGGCGTGGTGCCCGTGGGCATCGATGTGCTGACGGCCTACGTGCCCTATTTCAAGAGCGGCCAGCTGATCCCCCTGGCCGTGACCTCGCCCCGGCGTTCGCCGCTGGTGCCGGATGTGCCCAGCGTCATGGAGCTGGGCCATGGCCAGCTGGTGCTAGACAACTTCTTCGGCTTGAGCGGGCCGGCCCATCTGCCGCCCGCGGTGGCCGAGCGCATCAACCAGGCCTGCAACGAGGTGCTGGCCCTGGAGGCCGTGCAGAAACGGATGCTGGACCTCGGCGTGGCGATCCACCCGACCACGTCCTCGAACTTCTCCAGCTTCGTGCGTGAACAGGTCGGCGTCCTGGCTCCGACGGTGCGCAACGCGGGGGTGCGGCTTTGAGCCCTGCGTCCTCGCGCATCACCCTGGCCTGGCTAAATGCGTGCAGCGAGGAGGCGTTCGTCGATGCCCTGGGGGGCGTGTTCGAGCACGCGCCCTGGGTCGCCGCCCAGGCGGCCCGGCAGCGGCCCTATCCCGACCTTCCAGCCCTGCACGCCGGCATGCTGGACAGGGTGCGCCAGTTGCCGACCGACCGACTCAAGGCCTTCCTCGCCATGCACCCCGAACTCGCGGGCCACTCGGCGCGCGCCGGCCGCATGACCGCGGATTCGACGCAGGAACAGGCCACGCTCGATCTGGCCCGCCTGAGCCCGGAAGACGGCGCGGTCTGGGACGAACTGAACGGGCGCTACCGGGAGAGGTTCGGTTTCCCCTTCATCCTGTGCATACGCCGCCACACACGCGACTCGGCGCTGGCGGCGTTCCGCGCGCGCCTGGCCCACAGTCCCGCGCAGGAGCTGTCTGCCGCGATGGACGAGATTGCCTCGATATCCCGCCTGCGGCTGGAGGACCGGCTCAGCTCAGCGCCTTGAGCGGGTGCGCATGCGCGGGCCAGGGCGAGACGAAAAAGCCGGCCACCATCTCGGGCGTGACGTCTTCGAGTCGCGCCGGATGCCACTTCGGCTGAC
>JARJFC010000174.1 GCA_029310945.1 Leptospira sp. 96542 | reverse complement strand
CCAAAATAAGAATTAAAAAATGCAAAACCATCTTTTGTGAATTGGAACCAATCCTTTGGATCTATAAATTTTGCGAGTGATTTGCGCACAAACAAACGGAGCGGGATGGATTCATATGTATCATTCCAAACTTGATATGGACCTGCATGTAATGAAAACACATAGGTAGAAATTTTTGCAGACTTTGGAAATACAGTAACAGATTCACCTGGATGATTTGTAGAAGCAGTGATCGAAGTTGGCAAAGTGCTTGAAACCACTGTCCAATGTTTTGGTGCCGTTGTTTTGAGTGTAAATTCTGCCTTTAGGTCTGGTTGGTCAAAACAAGGGAACATTTTGTTCGCATGATAGGCCTCGAATTGTGAGTATAAATAAATTTCTTTGTCATCAGGGTCTGTGAATTTATGCAAACCATTGCCAGTTTTTGAGTAATCAGTTTCAAACTCTAATACAAGATTGTTTGGTCCAATTTGAATCAATGATTCAGGCAGAATGATAACTCCATCTTTGTAAATGATTTCTGATGTGATATTTTCGCCGTTTAAAATAGAAGAATGGATTATACCTTTGTAATAATCCAAACGGATATTTTTTGATTTTTTTGAATCAAAACTTAAATTCAAATTACCCTTAAAAGATTTATTTGTTGTTAGGTGAATATCCAAATCATATTTTATATTTTCTAATTGGTAAAACCTATCTTCTGCTTCTTTTTGTGTGAGGTGGTATGCGGGTTCTTTAAATGAACAGGTGACAAAAATGCTCAAACTAAAAATTAAAAAGAGGGATTTAAATTTCATTCTATTTTCCTATATTTACGGCTGAAAATTGCGATAGAGAATGGCCCAGTCCATATTGGATCTATTTTTCCATTCTGATTCAGGATAGTATTTACCACCAATTGAATTTAAAATGAGTTCCATATATTCTTCGCCAGGATCAAAGTCTTTGGCATTCAAAAATATAGACCCACCCCATTTTTTTTTGGCTTGCGTGTGACTGAAAATTCCAGAAAAACTTTCAATGTCTTGGTTTGTGTAGGGAATTTTATATTTTTTACTCAATTGGATGACTAATTCCTTTACCTTCTCCAGTTGTTCTGTTTGGGCAAGTAGCTCGTTTGTGTCTTTGGCCACAATTTCAATTTGGATACAATTATCATTCGTGCCTGAGGCGGCGGCGGCTCTATCTTCTAAAACATCCACCAATTGGTACACCTTACCATTTTTATCCACCATTATAGTGGCTGTTAGGTCTCGATTTTCTAAAGTTCGTAATGAATCAAAATAATCGGGAATGGCCGTGTAATGTAAAACAATACAAGTTGGTTTGATTTTTCCTTTGAATGTATACTTCACTCGGTAATTTTCGATCGGAAATCCGGTTTCATCTTTTTCGATAACATCGATCACTACCTTCGAAGGCTTCGTGATGCCCCTGCCATTTGTTGGTTTAAAAGTTTCTTTCAATAATTGTTTACTTTCTTTCTTGAGAGCCCAACCAGTAACGAATCGATCAACCCATTCTTCTTCTTCAAAATATTTTCCGCCTATGGAATTTAAAATTTGTTTGAGAGCTAGTTCACCACCGCAGGCAGAAAAATCTACAAATCCACCAAACCTACGTTTTGTTTGGTTGTGTGTGAAAATTCCTTTTTTGGAAATAATATTTTGGTTGGTCTTTGGGATCAAAAGTTCTTCTGCCAAATGATCGATTAGTTTTTGTAAACTTTGTTTTTGTTTCGAATTATTATAAAGAGTTTCTTGGCTCCCTTCGTAACTGATATGGATGGACTCGGTATCAATGCCTGGTGCGGCCACATATTCTTTTTTTAAAAAATCGGGATCTCCAAACACATTGCCCATTGTATCCACGTAAAAATGTACCATAAATTGGTTTTGGATGGAAGATTTTAGATAATCTTCCAATTTTTTTTTGCCAGTCGTGTGAAGGACGATGGCAGTCACAGAAGATGCATTTCTAGATTTGAATTGGATGGTTGTTTCGTATTGGTTCCAAAAGGGGAGGTTACGAAAAGATTGTAGGTTTGTGATTTGTAAATTGTCCAGATTGGGAGCGGTTCTTTTAAAAAAACTAGAACAACCCGTAAAAATAAGGAAAATGAGTGAAATTTTTACAAGTTTCTGCCACACTGGGCGGACAATTAAAGGAAGGGTTGGGATTTTGGAGCCGTATACACCATTTACTCTCACGCGAAATCGATTTCTAAAATTTACTCTCAAATGTTTTGCCTTAACCACTGTGTCTCTCCCAGGAGTCAATTGTGGCCCAAATTTGAACACACCTTCCTTGAGAGGAATCTCTGAAGAACAGTATCATAGTTTTCGGAGTTTGCAAGAAGTCTTCTTGAGTGATAGTCCGATTCCTAATTTTGATTTGGGTCTTGCTCTTGATCAGTATGTCTATGGGCATCCTTACCCTATTGAAACAGAAAGCGTAATACAGTTGTTAGCAAGTGTTCCTTCCTCTATCCTTGCGGCTATGTTTTTGGATTTTTCTTTTACACCAATTGTTAAATTGCCGATGGAAGACAGAATCATACGTTTGGAATCATGGAAACATTCTTCTCTTGGCCTCAAACGTGGCGTGTATGTAATTTTGAGACAAATTTCGTTCTTTTTAATTAGTTCTGACAAAGAATACCAAAAGTTTGTTGGATACGTTCGGTAAGGTAGCAATATGGGCATTCCCAATTTCAACGATTCAATCATCACTCCAAAAAAACACTCAGCAATTATCAAAGCAGGTAAAATCACAAATGGCAAATGGGAACTGAACGCCGATGTGGTGATCATTGGATCAGGTGCTGGTGGTGCTGTTGCGGCACGAGAACTATCGCATAACGGCTGGAAAGTTGTACTGATCGAAGAGGGTAGTTATTTCACACCAGCACAGTTCAATTCAGATGAGTTTTTATCACAAGC
>JARJFC010000173.1 GCA_029310945.1 Leptospira sp. 96542 | reverse complement strand
TGCGTATGTCATTGCGTGCCTCAGGTCCACCGATTTTTACGGAAAGCGGTAAAATGCCAGAACAAATGGTTCCGAGGAGTGCGATCTCCGCTTCGCCCATATCTTCTGTTTCAGTTCCTGTTTTGAGGCCACGGGCACGGCGGAGTACAAGACCGAAGAACTGTCATCGCCGAAATACACACAGCCTTTGCTCGACACTCCCCAAACCATCACGGTGCTGCCCTCTCGCGTGCTGGAGGAACAAAGCCGCAATTCGCTGGTTGAAGCACTGGCGACTGTTCCAGGCATCACCTTCGGCGCTGGCGAAGGCGGCGGGGGGTATGGAGACAGCATCAACTTCCGCGGCTACTCGGCCAACAACAACATCACGATCGACGGCATGC
This sequence comes from Leptospira sp. 96542, assembly GCA_029310945.1. GTDB lineage: Bacteria > Spirochaetota > Leptospiria > Leptospirales > Leptospiraceae > Leptospira_A. Next base: position 2,562 of record JARJFC010000173.1, on the reverse strand, counting down.
GCGACAGCGCGCAGTACAACCGCTCGGACGCCTTCAATCTGGAGCAGATCGAAGTCTCCAATGGCGCCAATTCGGTCTATGGCGGTGCCGGCAATGTGAGTGGCAGCATCAACCTGGTGAGCAAAACGCCCAAGGCCGAGGACTTTGTGCGCGCCAGCGGCACGCTGGGCACCGACAGCTATGGCCGCGCGACGCTGGACGCCAACCAGCGCGTGGGAGAAACCTCGGCGCTGCGGTTGAACCTGATGACGCACCAGAACGACGTGCCCGGCCGCGACGTCGAAAAATACGAGCGCTGGGGCGTGGCAGCGTCTTACGCCATGGGCCTGGGCACGCCGACGCAGAGCACGCTGTCGTATTTCCACCAGGAGGATGAAAACATTCCTCAGTATGGTGTGCCCTATTACAAGAATGCCTTCCACACTGGCGGTTTGCTACCAGGCGCAAAGTCCAGCAACTATTACGGTTATAAGGACGTCGCAATCCAGGAAATTCAGGTCGATGCACTGACGTTGCAAGTGAATCATCGTTTCAGCGATGTATTGTCCTTGCGCAACCAGACTCGCGCGCAGCGAATAACGCAGTTCACGCGCGTCGTTCCACCACAAGGCACGTGGTGCCTGCCTACAGGTCTACAACCCGTTGATGGCAATGACGCTGACACGCTCCCAGACACTTGTGCATCGCCTGGCACTTTCACACCTGGCGGACCCGCCGGCAATACACGCGACACGGAAAACAACTACATCGGCAACCAGACCGACCTCACGACCCGTTTCAAGACCGGTGAGATTGAACACACCTTGGTGACTGGTGTTGCGCTCACGCATGAAACCTACGACCTGCGTAGTGGCAATTCGTTGCGCAATCCAGACGGCACGACGCCGACATTTCCATCCATGAGCATCACGGACCCTGCAGCCTATTACGGGGGGCCGATCAACTTTCTCATCACCGGCAGAACAGAAAGCGAATTGAGCAACGCTGCTGTCTATGTTTTTGAGAACGCGCAGCTCACACCACAGTGGTCGGTCAGCGGCGGCATCCGCTTTGAGCGCAACAGCGGCAGCGTGAATGTAAGTAGCCGGGCCAACACCACCACCACGACCTGGACAAAAAACCCGACCGCAGATAACAGCGAAAACTTGATCTCGTTCCGCCTCGGCGTGGTTTTTAAGCCGGCGGCCAACGGTAGCGTCTATGCGGCTTACGGCAACTCGCAAACACCATCACAATCCACGGTCAACGGCGGGTGTACGAATACCGTCGGGAACAATGGCACCCTCAACTACAACTGCAACGTCGACCCGGAAACAGCCATCAACTTCGAAGTCGGCACAAAGTGGGACGTGCTGGACAACCGTCTCTCCTTGACAGCCGCAGCGTTCCGCAACGAATTGCAGAATTTCAAGGTGACCTCGGGTGACCCGACCGAACCCAACCAGCAGACCGACGGTAGGTCGCGCGTTGATGGCGTCGCACTGGGAGCGGCCGGACAAGTGACGCAGGCTTGGGGTTTGTTCGCCAACTACACCTACCTGAAAGGCAAAGTGATCCAGAGTGTCTCGGATTACACGCTCAGCAACGGTGGCGTAGACAACCAAAAAGGCGATCCGCTGACCAATACCCCTGAGCATGCGGCCAGCCTTTGGACCACTTACCAGTTACTGCCAGAACTGACCCTGGGCTATGGCGTGACCTATCAGGGCAGTTGGTACCTGAACAACGGAACTGGAACGCTGTTCAAAGCCGACGGCTACACAGTGCAGAACGCCATGGTGGCCTACCGCTTCAGCCGCAACCTAGATTTGCAGCTGAACGTGAACAACCTGACTGACGAGCTGTACTACACCCGTGTGCGCAACAATGGCTGGGCAACACCCGGGGACGCTCGCGCCGTGCGACTGGCAGCGAACTACTCGTTCTGAGGCCCCATAGCTGCAACACACCGACAAGTAATCAAGGACTTTGATCCAGATCAGCTTTGGTCAGGGCAGGCAAGCCCCGGACCCTTGAGCGCGCCCTTCGGGGCGCGCTTTTTTTGGACAATACCCCTTCATCTTCGACCAGGAGGCCAGCCCACCATGATGTTGCACGTTCCCCGGGTTCTTACCCCAGCGCAAGTCCGTGACCTACGCACCCCGCTGGATCAGGCCCTGGACGCTGGCCAGTGGGTCGACGGCCGCGCCTCCGTGGGCGACCAAGGCGCCAAGGTCAAGCAAAACCGCCAACTGCCCGAACGCTCACCGCTGGCGCAACAGCTCGGGGCCATCATCCTGGACGCCCTCAAGCAGAGCCCGCTGTTCTTCAGCGCCGCGCTGCCCCTGCGTTTTCTACCGCCGATGTTCAACCGCTACGAAGGTGGCGAACACTATGGCATGCACGTCGATGGCTCGGTGCGCTACGCGCCCAATGCTGCGTTCCCCGGTGGCCTGCCTTTGCGCACCGACCTGTCCTGCACGCTGTTTCTCTGCGAACCGGAAGACTATGACGGCGGCGAGCTGATCGTGGCCGACACCTACGGCGAGCACGAGGTCAAGCTGCCGGCGGGCGACCTGATCC
>JARJFC010000172.1 GCA_029310945.1 Leptospira sp. 96542 | reverse complement strand
ATAATATGCTTTTTTTTTCGTGGACGGAGGACAGTCGGGATTTTCCGATTTTAAGACAGGAGAAAAACGAATTTTGTAAAATACGCAAAAGGAAATGACGATGAAAAAGATGGCCAAAATGGCAGAACCACCATCTCGCGGGTAGATTCCGCCACCTCGCTCAGCCGAGCGATGCTCACGATGATGGTGATCAGGGACAAGAGCAGCACCAGGGCGAAACCCAGCCCCAGGCGCTTGGCCACCGAAAGGTTGGAAATGAAAGCCGGCATGAAAATTTCCCCGACTGAAAACGCGGGGTCGGAACGAAGGGAAAACAATCATATCCCTAAGCCCATACAGGTATTTGAGAATCATTCCTAGTTGTTCATGACGGCAGGGCGCAAGGCCTTGTTCGACCTGTTTCAATGACTGCGTAGAAACGCCACCGTGCGCTGCATCGCGTCCTGGGTGATGTCGGCGTTGTAGATGTAGCCACGTTGGCTGTCGCTCTTGTCCCAGCCGTGGCTTGCTTCCGCGTAGACATGCCAAGCCACCGGCTTGCCCTCGCCCTTCAATTGCGCCAACAAGGGGAAGCACTCGGCGATCGGCGTTTCCCTGTCCTTGCCAGCCAACAGCAAAAGCACCGGCCGATCGGTGTCGGTGCGCAGCAACTGCCATTTCGGATAGGGCGACACGTCGAACGCGCAACTGCCATACCACCCCACCGAGGCGCGGAAGCGCAACTCGCTGCCCACCAGCCGCGCCACCTCCGGGCTGGCCACCGAGGCCGCGACAAAGCTGCCCAGCGACAGGCCCACCAGGTAGATGCGCTGCACGTCCACGACCTTCATGCGCGCAAGATGCTGCAGCGCATCGAACGCGTCCTTGTAGACGCGCGGGGCGGACACCCCACGCGGCTGACAGTAGGCCGTGTGCCCGCGCGGGTCGTAGGAATCCAACACCAGAACCACAAAGCCCGCTGCCAGCAATTCCTTGGCGCGGTCCTTCATGTGAGGCTGCACACCGCCGCAGGTGTGGGCGAGAACTACGGCAGGGAAAGACCCCTCACCCGAGGGCCGGAAGACGCCGTTGCCCAGGGAACTGAACAACCCCAGCTCCTTGGCCTCGCTGGAAAACTTCAGATCGGGATAGGCCCCGATCGAACTACCAAACATGAACGACGATTGCGCCCAGGCCGATGGCATGAGCAGCAGCCCCAGCCAAAGGCTCACGATAGCGACAAGGCGAAGCATGCGGGATATGCGGAAATTCATGGGACTTCTAACGTATGCGGAGAACTGAATGAAATACCTCCGCTAGCCCAACGGGCGGGATTCCGCCACCACTTAACGCCTTCGATAAGGTTCACAGCCCACCCCATCATTGTCACGATCCAGGTGAGGGCCGTATCCAGGGTCTCCCCTCATCACAGGGGCGGCACCCATGGCCCTCGCTTCATCGCAGTTCCGAAACGGCCTGCCGATGTTGACTTTTCTGGGCTCGCCGACAGAAGAAGGCGCGGTACGATTTGATGGCGCAGAAGGCGCAGTTGGCCTCGGCGCACTTGAAGAAGTTTGGGCAGCCCTGTGACAGTGGTACTCACCCGTCTTCCGGTTGTTATGACAACCCGCCGCATTCAGCCCGCCAGGATGAGCATGTGCCATATTTCCGATGACGAGCACCAATGCCGCCGGAAGACAGGGAATGATTTTCCAACGGCACATGCACACTCCTTGGCGCGCCCACTCGATATGGACGTGAAACCTGTCTGAATGGTAGTGCGGCCATCGGATACAACAAGCATCTGACAGAGTCCGGATTAACCCCGAGAATGCGACAAACGACCTTAGCGGGCCGATCTGAAATGACGGAATTCAGCGCGTTGACGCAGCATCGCATTCACGCTGTCGACCAGAAGCGGAAGCTGAGGGAATAGCCTGAAATCTGTCATTCAATGACCCTTTTGGGGACATCACTTCACTATCCGGTTTCCTAAAATTCTCCTGGGCAGTCATCGCCTTATCTCGCACGTTTTGCGATCTAGATCACATTGGGGTTAACACATGCAGCCGTCGTCGCTAATTCCAATTTCAAAATGGTGGCTCCGAGGTATAGCGCTACTAATAACCACCGCGCCGCCGGCAGTTGTCCTCTGGTTCGAAGACGCCCTTGCTCCATATCTAGCCACACTACCCCCATCAGTACAGCTACGAGTCATAGCAGCACTAGTGCTAACAGCCTCCGCTCTATCGGCATTCGTGTTCCTTCAGCGCCCATGGCTACGCTGGGATGAACCAACCGGAACATGGGCAAGTCGATTCACAGCTTTGCGGTACTGTGCAAGGTGCAGAGCCACAAAGATCATCACTCCACTGAAGAACGAGGTCACTGGTTGGCGCTGCATGAACTGCACGCAATTCTTCCATGACCCCACCCGCTCTCACATTGAGTCGCCAAAAAAGAAGGCCGCTAAGAGTGAGCGCATATAGCACCACCCCGACAATCAATCGGACCCGCACGAAAAGCCGCGCTTATTGGTCAAGTCTACGTTGAGCGTCAGCTTTCAAAGTCGTCGACCGTTTGCTACGGGACGCGTCCAGAACCCTGAAAGTCAACACGAGCGCCGCTAAAAGTTGGTCGCAAACGTGACATTGGCCTCCCATATATGCGCCCACATTGGCGAAGTTCATCTGTCTGATGGATCCCGCTCCCCGGAGCGTTTCAGATCAGCTTGCAAGAATCGTGAACTTGTTCACCCCCTCCCTAACGACGGCAGCAGCAAATATGACTTGCTCAGAGGCCCCTAAGTTTCCCAAACAAAAAGGGCGCATGCATTGCGCCCTTTCGTTTGCATAAGTTTCCGATCTGCCCCCGCTCAGGGTCCGCATCCCGTATTACCTGGAGTTCTCCAACACGTTCGATCTGTTCCTGTTCAATACATTCAACGATGACTTCGGGGCCATCGTCCAGACGGCGATCATCCAGCACCATGGTTTGACGCGACTG
>JARJFC010000171.1 GCA_029310945.1 Leptospira sp. 96542 | reverse complement strand
GGAATGGCTGGAGAAATCCGGTACCGACGGCCAGGCCCTGGTGGCGACCTACAAGAAGTAAGCCGATCTTGCGGACAAGAGGGCTGATTCATGATGCGCCGTACACTCAACGCCCTCTATGACAGCGCCGCCGCCCTGGCGGCGCTTTGCATGGTCGGCCTGCTGATCGCGGTGCTGCTGTCCATCCTCGGACGGCAGTTCCACTTCCACGTCCCCGGCATCGATGCCTACGCGGGCTACCTGATGGCAGGCACCGCCTCGCTCGCCTTGGCGCACACGCTCAAGCATGGCGAGCACATCCGTGTCACCTTGCTGCTGGCCGCGCTCAAGGGCCACTGGAAACACCTGCTCGAACTCTGGGCCCTGGGCCTGGGCACCTTGCTGGCCGGGCTCTACGCCTGGTACAGCCTGCGCCTGGTCTGGTTCTCGCACGCGTTCAACGACGTGTCGACCTCCAACGATGCCACGCCGCTGTGGTTGCCGCAGATCGGCATGGCCGTGGGCGCGGTGGTGCTGGCCGTCGCCATGCTCGACGAGCTGATTCTCGAAATCCTGGGCCGCCGCGTCGTCGTCGACGGCGAAGCCCTCCACAACGAGTAAGACCGCATGAACGACTTCGCCATCACCGCCTTGCTGGTGCTCTCGCTGTTCCTGATCCTGGGCAGCGGGGTCTGGGTCGGGCTCACGCTTTCGGGCGTGGCCTGGATCGGCATGCAGCTCTTCTCTTCTCGTCCAGCGGGTGACGCCATGGCCGTCACCATCTGGGGCTCCGCCACCAGCTGGACCTTGACCGCCCTGCCCCTGTTCGTCTGGATGGGCGAGATCCTGTTCCGCACCCGGCTGTCGCAGGACATGTTCAAGGGCCTCGCGCCCTGGATGCAGTCCCTGCCCGGCCGCCTGCTGCACACCAATGTCGCGGGCTGCACGCTGTTCGCCGCCGTCTCGGGCTCCAGCGCGGCCACTTGCGCCACCGTGGGCAAGATGACGCTGCCCGAATTGAAGCAGCGTGGTTACCCCGACGACATCGTGATCGGCACGCTGGCTGGCGCAGGCACGCTGGGCCTGCTGATTCCGCCCTCCATCATCATGATCGTCTATGGCGTGATGGCCGAGGTCTCGATCGCCAAACTTTTTGTCGCCGGCATCCTGCCCGGTGTCATGCTGGCCCTGCTGTTCTCGGGTTACATCGCGTTCTGGGCCTGGCGCCATCCGGACCGAGTCCCCCCCATGGATGCCAAGCTCAGCCTCGCGCAGAAGCTTGTCGCCTCGCGCAGCCTGATCCCCGTGGCCCTGCTGATCGCCGCCGTGCTCGGCTCCATCTACACCGGGCTGGCCACCGCGACCGAAGCCGCCGCTGTCGGCGTGGTGGGTGCCTTGATCCTGTCAGCTGCGCAAGGCTCCCTGAACTGGACCACCTTCCGAGATGCGCTGATGGGCGCGACCCGGCTGTACTGCATGATCGCCCTGATCCTCGCGGGCGCGGCCTTCCTCACCTTGTCCATGGGCTACATCGGTTTGCCGCGTCACCTGGCCGAATGGATCGGCACGCTGGGCCTGAGCCAATTCCAGTTGCTGACAGTCCTCACGCTCTTCTTCATCTTGCTCGGCTGCTTCCTGGACGGCATCTCCATGGTGGTGCTCACCATGGGCGTACTCATGCCCACGGTGCAGAAGGCCGGCATCGACCCGATCTGGTTCGGCATCTTCGTGGTGCTGGTGGTCGAGATGGCGCAGATCACGCCGCCCGTGGGCTTCAACCTCTTCGTGCTGCAGGGCATGACGGGCAAGTCCCTGGGCTGGATCGCCAAGGTGACGATCCCCATGTTCTTCCTGATGGTGGCAGCCGTCCTGCTGCTGTGGGTCTTCCCGGCGATCGCGACCTGGCTGCCCGGACACATGTAGGGCCCAAGGCATCGCGATGAACAAGCTGCTCCTCTCCCACCGCCTCGCGCTCGGCTTCAGCGTGGTCCTGGCGCTGCTGGCCGTCCTGACCGCCACGTCCTACTGGGGCTTGATGCGCATCAATGGCGGCCTGGGTTACATCGCCGAGGTCTACAACCGCAAGGCAGATCAGTCACAACAGTTGGACCGCTCGGTCAACCACGCCCTGCTTGCCCTGCGCAACCTGGCACTGGGCGAAACGCCGGACAACGAGTTGCGACAGATGGCGCAGTTGCGTCAGGCGCTGCAGAACTATGACGCGGTGAAAGCCAGCCTCGTGCCCACCCTCGACAGCGCGGAGGAGAAAGCACTGCTGGACGCGCTGGAGCGCTCGGAACTGGCCGCGCGCCAGATCCTGTTGGATGCACGCCAGCAGGCCGGCGGTGATGACGCAGAGAAGAATGCCTTCCTGCTGCGCTTCGACCTGCGCCGCAATATGGAGAAATGGGACGGCCTGCAACGCGCCTGGAGCCTGGACATCGAAAACCTGGCGCGCCTGGAGGCGGAACTCGGGCAGCGTTACTCGTCAGAACTGCAGGCCACCTCGGGCCGCATCCAGGCCATCGTGCTGGCCGTCGCCGGCGCGGCGCTGCTGGCGGGCATCGGCGCCTCACTGTTGATCGCACGCTCGGTCACGCGGCCGCTGGCCTCGTCCGTGACGCTGGCGGATCGCATCGCCCAGGGTGACCTGTCCCTGCCGCAGCACACCGAGCGGCGCGACGAGATCGGCCAATTGCTGATGGCGCTGGAGTCGATGCGTGGCCAGTTGCACGGGCTGGCCTCGGAAGTGAAGGCGACCACGGATGGCATCGGCAGCGCCTCATCGGAGATCGCGCGCGGCAGCGCGGACCTGTCCCACCGCACCGAGGAAACGGCCAGCAGCCTGGCGCAGACCGCGCATTTCATGGCGCAGCTGACCGAGCGGGTGCGCGGCGCCGCGGACGTGGCGCGGCAGGCCAGCGCGCTGGCCGTCTCGGCCTCCGACGTGGCGGGGCGCGGTGGCGCCGTCGTGACCCAGGTGGTCTCGACCATGGAAGGCATCGCGACCGACGCCGGGCGCATCGCCG
>JARJFC010000170.1 GCA_029310945.1 Leptospira sp. 96542 | reverse complement strand
CCCGGGCCCTTCGTCCGCTGCGCCACCCCCCTCCAGGGGGCAACGCCAGTGGCCCGGCCAAGCCGGTTCCACGGCGTTCCCCGACTGGGGGGCGGCCTCAACTGCCTAGAGGTTTGACTTGTCTTACGAAACCAATACGGACCTGGAGTCCACGCCGGCCACGGGGGCGCCCGACAGCGCCTTCGGCCATCTGATCGACGCGCTCAACGCCGCCGGTTCGGTGTTGATCGCCGCGGTGATGCTGCTGATGTGCGCGGACGTGCTGCTGCGCAACCTGGCCAACCGGCCCATCGATGGCGTGGCCGAGCTGGTGGCCACCAGCATCGTGATGATCGTCTTTCTGCAACTGCCGGCCACGCTGCGGCATGGCCGCATGTCGCGGGCCGACCTGTTCATCGATCCCTTCATCGACCGACGGCCGCGCGCCGGCAAGCGCTTGCGCGCCCTGTTCTCGGCGGCAGGCATCTTCGCCTGCGGGGTCATTGCCTACGCGAGTTGGCGGCCCCTGCTGCGCTCCTGGACGGAGGACGAGTTCCTGGGCGTCGAAGGCCTGTTCACCTTTCCCATCTGGCCCATGCGCGCCCTGGTGGTGCTGGGCGCCGCGTTGGCCGCTGTGCAGTACCTGCTGCTGGTGATCCAGGACATCCGGGAGAGCCTGGCCGCTGCTGGGGGCGACGCGCCGAACGCAACGAGGAAACCGGGAGCCCAGCATGAGTGACGTGCAAGTCGGACTGCTGTCCATCGTGCTGATACTGGCCGCCATCTACTTCGGCATGCACATCGGCGTGGCGCTCATCGTCACCTCCTTTGTCTGTGTCGCGCTCATCAAGTCGCCCGAAATCGCGGCGCGTTTCGTCGCGGCCTCGGCCAACGACGCGATCCGTGACTATCTTTTCGGCGTGATCCCCCTGTTCGTGCTGATGGGCATGCTCGTCAGCGTGAGCGGGACCGGGCGCGACACCTTCGACGTGTTCCAGTGGCTGATGCGCCGCATCCGCGGGGGGCTGGGCCTGGCGACGGTGGGCGCGAACGCGGTGTTCGCGGCCATCACGGGCATTTCCATCGCCTCGGCCTCGGTGTTCACCAAGGTCGCGGTGCCCGAGATGATCCGCCACGGTTACACGCGCCGCTTCGCCGTCGGCGTCGTCGCCGGCAGCTCGGTGCTGGGCATGCTGATCCCGCCTTCGCTGCTGATGATCATCTATGGCGTGCTGGCCGAGGAATCCATCGGGCGCATGTTCATTGCGGGCATCCTCCCCGGCATCGTGCTGGCCCTGGGTTTTCTGGTGCTCATCGTGGGCATGGCCTACCTGCGGCCCGCCGCCATCCTGGAGAACCCGGCGCTGGCCGCGCGCCATGCGGCCGAGTCGAACGAAACCTGGCGCAGCGCGGCCATCAAGTTCCTGCCCATCTGTTTGTTGATCGTGCTGGTGCTGGGGGGCTTGTACGGCGGCCTGTTCACGCCCACCGAAGCCGGCGCCGTGGGCGCGGCCGGGGCTTTTGTCATCGCCCTGCTGCGCCGCAGCCTGAGCTGGCGCAAGCTCTGGAATGTGCTGACGGAAACGGGTTACGTCTCGGTGTCGGTGCTCTTCCTCATCATCTCGGCCATGCTCTACAGCCGCATGCTGGCGCTGACGGGCATGCCCGGTGGCGTGATGGAGGCGATCGCCACGCTGGAGATGGGGCCCTGGGCCTTCCTACTCGCCTACCTGCTGATCGTGGTGGCCCTGGGCTGCATCATCGACTCCGTGTCCATCATGCTCATCATGCTGCCCATCGCGCTGCCGGTGGCCCAGAGCTTCAACATGGACCTCATCTGGTTCGGCGTCATCACCGTGGTGGCGGTGGAAATCGGCCTGCTCACGCCGCCCTTCGGCGTCTCGGTCTACACCGTCAACTCGGCGCTCAATGACCCGCGCATCACCATTCGCGACATCTTCGTCGGCGCCTTCCCCTTTGTGCTGGCCATGGTGGTGGTGCTGGCCTTGCTGGTGGCCTTTCCCATTCTTTCCACCTGCTTGGCACGCATGTAGCCGCGCGCAGGAGTTGTTTCCATGCTGTTCACTTTCATCCTGATCGACAAACCCGACCATGGCGCGCTGAGGTCGCGCGTGCGTCCCGAACACAAGGCCTATCTGGGTGCCGTGGCCGGGCGCATCGCCTTCGCCGGTCCCCTGGTCCACGACGACGGCGAAACCATGCTGGGCAGTCTGCTGGTGATCGACTTTCCCGGCCGCGACGCCGCCCACGCCTGGTTGGTCGACGAGCCGTTCACCAAGGCGGGGCTGTACGCCAGCACGACGGTCCACGCCTTCGTGAACCTGTGGCCCCAGCGCCTGGGTTTCCCACCCGTTTCCTGAGGACGAGCCGAACGCCATGATCAAGCACATCGTGATGTGGAACCTGCGTGGCGACACGCCCGAGCAGAAGGCCGCCGCCGCTGCCCTGCTCAAGCAGGGTTTCGAAGAGCTGCGCGGGCGCATACCGGGCATGTTGTCCATCGAAGTCGGCATCGATACCAGCCGGGTCGACTACGCCTGCGACGTGGTGCTCTACAGCGAATTCGAGAGCCAGGTCGCGCTGGACGCCTACGCCCACCATCCCGACCACCTGCGCCTGCGGCAGGCGCTGGGCGATGTGCGCATCGCGCGCCATCAGGTGGACTATGTCGTCTGAAGCCATGTGGGCCTGGTCTGAGCGAGCCGAGCGCCCGAAAGCCCCGGGGCTGGCAATCCTGGCTCGGGCGTCGCAGAATTGAAACCTCCTTTTCTTCATCTCCTTCCTCCTTCCCATGTCCACACAACTCGACTCCCAGGCCCTCAATCAGCTGTTTCTCGCCGCGCGCACCGCGAACGGTTTTCTGGATCAGCCGGTTGCCCCCGAACTGCTGAAGCAAGTCTATGAGCTGGCGCGCATGGCCCCGACGGCCATGAACTCCCAGCCGACGCGGTATGTCTTCATCACCACGCCCGAGGCCAAGGCCCGTCTGCTGCCGCTGATGGCTGCGGGCAATGTGGACAA
>JARJFC010000016.1 GCA_029310945.1 Leptospira sp. 96542 | reverse complement strand
ATGAATACTTTGTTTATAGCACTGACTCGCCCTCGCATATCCTCTGGTGTCATTGTCTGCATGATGGTCGAACGAATGACAACGGAAACGCTGTCAAAGGCACCCGACAAAAATAAACAAATCACTGATATGTAAAAATATTCAGACAAACCGAAGACAAGCATGCTCACCCCAAACCCAAAAACACAAAAAAGAAGTTTTTTTCCTGATTTTGTGAGTGGGGGATTGTAAGTTAGGTAGTATGCCATAAGTAGGGCTCCAAAAGAAGGGGCAGCACGTAAAATACCCAAACCCTCTGCACCCACGTGCAAAATGTCTTTTGCGAATACTGGTAGTAATGCTACAGCACCGCCAAATAATACAGCAAACATATCCAAGGCCATGGCACCTAACATAATTTCGTTGTTCCAAACAAACTTGAGACCTTTTAGCAGACTTTCCTTTAATGGCTCATTTTCTTTGCGTGGAGGAAGTTCTTTCTTTTGGATCCAAAAAAACAATAAAAAAGGAAGTGTGATGCAAACCATATCCAATCCGTATGTCCACTGGATTCCAAGGCTTGCATATACAAGCCCACCGATGGCAGGTCCAATGACAGCACCAGCCTGGAAGGATGTGCCCATCCATGCAGCTGAGTGGGGGTAGTGTTCTCTTGGAACGAGTTGGGTCACAAAACTAAAAATTGCAGGTGAGATAAACCCTCGGGCAATACCCGATACCAAAATGACCAAAAAGATTGGCCAAGGTCCGTACAAATCCAAAAGATAATGGAGGGGACCTGTAAAAAGTAAAAGAAATAAAGAGCATAAAACCAAAAAAAATAAACAAATAACAATGATATTGCGCCTATCTCTAAGATCTGCTAGGTGGCCAGCGTATAGCGCTACAATGATTGATGGTACTGCTTCAAACAAACCTACAAGACCTAAATCGAGAACACTCCCGGTTAAGTCGTACACTTGCCAGCCGACGATGGTTGCTTGGATATAAATGGCAAGAACCATAAAAAAACGTGCTAGGACAAAATATCGAAAGTCGCGGTGTTTAAAAATGGCCAAAGAATGATTTTTTTTCATTACTAAAGGTCAGGTTTTAATTTGGTTAGGGTTGGGCAATCTACAAAATCAAAGGTTTTTTTGTAGATTGTTCATTGGAATTTCCTTTCAGTTTCTAATTTTGACCGAAAAATAGATTTATGGATTGGACAGGTTCTTCGTTCCCAACTTGATCCACAGAGTAGTACAAAAATCGAAAAGAACCTTTACAAATTGTTTTTAGTTCTGATATGGAATGTTCCTTATCTGACAAAACAAACTCGGATGTAGTTCCATCTGCGCAAGCATACGCATAAAATGTCTGTTTGACTCCACTTAAATTGTCTTTCGCATTCAGTTTAATTTTGGTATCGGGCGAAAGGAATTTGGGCATTGATTTACCACCATACCCAGAACCCATCCATTCCAACAATGTTTGGGGTGGGGTTGTATCTTTGGTAAAATAGATAAGCTTCGAAGGTTCTTTATTGCCTGCCAAATCCATGGCAAAGTACAGCAGTTTATAATTTCCTTCTTCAGAAAATTGAATTTCCGTAGCAGATTTGGAAGTATTCCAATCTCCATCGTTGATTTTGTATCTTACTTCTGAAATACCCGCTCCGTCATCGGAAGGTGACAGTAGTAGGGATTTTTTAGTGAGATATTTTATTTCTTCTTTGCCTTTGACTACAATGAACTGTTCACCAGATACCACCGTCGGTTTTGGTTTTTCCACCGCGACCAACTTGGGTTTTACAAATTCCTTAGGGACAGAAAGAGGAGAATCAGGATCCACGCTCGTGGAAAAAACTTGTGTCCAATAACCTTTCGCCCCATATTCCCCGATCCTACGAATCCGAAAGTAATCAAATTCGTCTTTCGGGGTGACTGTGATGCGGTTGCCTTTGATGATGAGGACTTCTGGTGTGTTTTTGGAAACAGCTTCTTCATCTTTGGGTTTTTCTTGCCAAAGTTCCAATTCAAAACTGGCATCTGCCTCTGAATCGATGAGAATTTTTAACTCTCTTTTCGGTTTTGCGGAGAGAACCCCCGCAATGAACAGTAAAATGATTATAAAACGAATTGATTTATAGTCCATAGATCCTATTTTTTTATTCTTCTTTGATCCTGGGTGCCTCTGGGATTTTGTAAGGTTGCACAGGAGATTTGCCTTTTTCAACAAAGGTTGCCATACCTTGGTTCAGTGTAACCATTTTTCCTTCCGCGCTTACGTCCACCACGCCTTCAAAACAGGAAATTGTACTAGCTGATTTGTCATTCAATTCCACTCGGAATTCGGTCCCTCGGACACCCGCCGTAGAAGATGGAGTCACGATATTGAACTTGGTGTCTTTAGAAGGAGGGTTGGATTTGGTGATTTTTGCATCCAAGGTTCCTTTCAATAGGGAAACAGTCACTGGTTCTGTTTTGTTAGGTTTGCCCACAACTGCAAAATGGCTATTTGTCATCACTCTCACTAGGCCAATGTTATTGATATGTATATCGGTTTTGCCTTTGGCGCTGGTTTTGATTTGGTCATTCGGATGGAGCTCTTGGCCGAGTTTCAATGCAGTCCAAGGACCTTTGCCACCAGTGCCATTCCATTCCACTTGCCCCATCACAAATTCAGTGACACCCACCACTTGTTTTCTGAGAAATACAGGAACAACCAGAGACATACCTGGTTTGATCAAATCAGGGTTAGGGATTTTGTTGTGTTTTAAAAGTTCTGGCCAGCGTTTCGGATCAGAAAGGTGGCGCTCGGAAATCAGAGAGAGAGTCTCGCCCTTTTGGACAGTGATTGTGATTGGTTCTAACTTTTCCTCTTGTGCAAACAAAGGAAAAACTGCCAAGCCTATGATAAGTACTAGAATTTGTTGGTATGCGAACTTTCTCATATACAAACACTCTCAGATGATTAAATTTTTTCCAGCGAATTCCCTAAAATGTCATAAAATTATAATTAGCACAAATACGTAGGTTTCATACTGCGATTTGCCTAACTTCCCATTTTGAACCATTCTATTTTCCATCCAAATTGGTTTCTGTGGGGTATTTTAAAAAATACAAACCCAGAGCCGCCGCCATATGAGGATGGTGGATCATACCATGCAGTAACATTTGTTTGACTTCCTCTGGGGATTCAATCAAAATTTCAATGTCTTCTCCTTCATCAAACTCTACTTCATTCGTCAAACGAACATCTTTTGCCAAGTATGAATACGACCAGTTTGTGAACATGGCAGGGTTGCCTGAAAATTTTGCCAAAAGTTCATAATTCGAAGGGTCAGTGGAATAGCCAGTTTCTTCCCTCAGTTCCCTCATCGCAGATATGAGCTCCATTCCGCTGCCTTCTTCATCGACGATTCCTCCAGGGATTTCTAAACTTGCTTCCCCAATTCCATGCCTATATTGTTTGATGAGGATGATTTCTCCTTCTGTTGTGACAGGGATCACGTTCACCCAATTTTTAGATTTTAGTACATAATAAGTTCTGTCTTCTTCCTTTCGCGGGAGTTGGATATCAAAACTGGCTAGGGTGTAAATCGGAGTGGGGTAGATGTCTTTCCAGTTTTTACGTTCTTTCATTGAAGGTCTGTGTATTCCTTAGATGGAATCCTTACCCTTTCGGCATTCCAAGGAAAGCGAAATTTCATTTTTTTCCATTTGGAAAAAACTATCACTTGTGGATTTACTACAAGGCCAAAGTATCAACTTATGAAATTATTTGGCAGTTATACTTCACCTTATGTGAGACGAATCCGGATCATAGCAATGGAACTTGGCATTCCCTTCACTTTCATAGATACCATGACCGATGCAGGACAAAAAGAACTCCGTGAAAAATCCCCCCTTTGGAAAGTTCCCTACATGGAAATGGATGGCGAAACCATTTGGGATAGTCATACAATCACAGATTATCTATTCCAAAAATCTGGGACTGGTCCCTTTCGGGGTGGGGAACTTTCCTCTCGTTGGCGAGATGCCAATCTGCACACTGCGATTGACCAAGCTCTTGATAATGCCATTCTTTTGTTTTATCTACACAAAGAGGGGATTCCATCCGACAGCGCTCCTTACTTACAAAAGAATGCCCTCCGGATCAGTTCCATTCTCGATTATTTGAAACGTGAATTGAAAGAAAATTATTTCACGACAGAAAAAAAACTAGGTCTCTCTGAGCTTGCACTCTACACGAGTTTGGATTGGATGCGGTTCCGAGCTGTTTTGCCAGTGGAGGAAGATCCCATTTTTAAGTCTTTTTTGGCGGAACACGGAGCCCGGGAAAGTTTCCAAAAAACAGCCCCACCCGGATAAAAAATACTTACTACATTTTCCATAATCAGTCAAACTTGCCGCTACGAGGGAATTTTTTAGGGATTTCCTAGGGTAAGTCGAGGTAAGAATGATAGATTCTTTGGTATGGGTTCGGGGAGAGGTGGAAACGGGTCTTGACACATCCATTGAGTCGCTTGTGTATTCTCTGCCAGAATCCCAAAAGACTCCTGCCGTTTTGGTTTTGGGAGAGACTGAGTATAAAGATAAACTTCCGTTTGGTGCTGATCAATGGAATCATTCAGAGCGTTATGGATTCTTTCGGAATTTGATCAACCACCACACCAGTCTGACAAAAGAAGAAATCCAAGGTTTGGAATTTGTTTTGGGTCTTGGTGAGTCCAACCATTCGACGAACACTGGTGCCCAATTGAATTTTTTACACCTTGCCCAGGCTGGGAAAAAAATTGTGATCATTCATGGAAATATCCTATTGCATGTAATCACGAAAGAACCTGCCTCAGACGACACGAACGTTGGTAAATTCCAAATTGGTTATTTTAAAACCGAAGAAGAATTACAAGGTTACATTGAAAAAAATAAAGAAACTCCGATTCCTATGTTTTCTCTAATGGAGGAAGGTTTTAAACAAAATCAATTTGTTTTGTCTGGGAATATCGGTTGGAATGCGAAACCTGATTCGCTTCTTGGAACCAACCTTTGTGATTTGGATATCGATTCCATTCTGAATGTGGACAAACTCGTATACGAAGTATTCAAAAATCGTTTTTCTCATAGGTACGTTACCAAAAAGGAAAGTTTAAAAGAATTTTCCTCGCTTGGTTTTTGTTATGGTGTGGATCTTGGCACCGTGGTTCCTCCATTTTTTCCCTTTGGTTCCAATTTTGATTCTTATTATTCTTATTTGGTTCATGTGACAAATCCCAGTTCCGATTTTATGTTAATGCCGTATAGTGTCTGTTTGGATCCTTCTTTAGAACCCAAAACCAGTGAACCAATGTACCATATAAAACTCAAACTGAGCGATTTATTGTTTTATCTTTGTGCCGATTACCACTCAAAGTCATTTTACCATAGTTTGGATTTTTTTAAGTCGTATGAATTGTTTGGCAACTTTTTACAAGAATTGACCACCACCACAATTGATGAATTTAAGGATTATCTACGTTCCATTTTGGAACTGGCATTTTTAAGGAAAAAAAATAAGTTGGCCGCCAACCTCGCCAAACTACGTTCCAAAAACACAACCGTACACTCTGTACGTGATTTGGATTTTTTTCTGAGTCGAACCGAACGGGAACTCGAAGCATTGACTTCATTTTTTAATGATAGTGAATGGTGGTTGCCTACGGAATACCGTTTCCATCGCGATTCCAAATTTGCTTTCCAATCCTTCCAAAAAGATCTTACCAATTTTGCCTCTGCCCTAAAGGTTTGGCCAAAATGTTTCCATTTGGCTCGGGTTTAGTTTGGATTTCCTAACCTTCTTTGTCCGTTTTTCACTCGACGTTCACAGTTTTCACCGAACTATGTCACTTATCCAGAACCTCTATGAAATTGAATTCCGCACAAATGGAAGCTGTCTTAACCATCACAGGTCCCCTCCTCGTATTTGCGGGGGCAGGTTCTGGTAAAACAAGGGTAATCACCAATCGGATTGCCCATATGATCGAAGGGGTGAAAATCCCTGCATCCAAAATTGTGGCACTATCTTTTACAAACAAAAGTGCCAAAGAAATGGCAGAAAGGCTAAGGAAGATGGTTCCCCGTGAAAAATTAAAAGGGATTACACTTTCAACCTTCCATTCTTTGGGTTTAAAAATTTTAAAAGAACATATCACTAAACTTGGGTACAAAGAAACATTTTTACTCTTCAACGGAACAGACCAAGAATCCTTTGTGAGTGAACTTTTGAAAACGAAACGCCTAGATCCTAAAAAAATCCCTCCGAAAGAAATTTTGCGCCGGATCTCCTTCGCCAAAAATACCCAATCAGACAACTGGGATGTGAGTGGCGGGGAATTCGATCTTGTAGCTATGGAGCTATTCCCTTTATACCAAGAAGGCCTTTTTGAAAAAAATGCCATCGACTTTGATGATTTGATTTTACTCCCCAAACGCATCCTTTCAGAATTTTCCGAGGTAGCAGCGGCTTACCGTAAAAAACACGAATTTTACCTTGTGGATGAATTCCAAGATACAAACCAATTACAGTATGAGTTTTTGTCACTCTTCCGCGGCGAGTCAGATAACCTCTGTGTGGTGGGAGATGATGACCAAAGTATCTATGCCTTCCGAGGTTCCAACGTACAACTCATTTTGAATTTTGAAAAAGAATTCCCACATGCAAAAGTGGTGCGGCTTTTGGAAAATTACCGTTCGACAGCACCCATCATCCA
Organism: Leptospira sp. 96542; assembly: GCA_029310945.1. Taxonomy (GTDB): domain Bacteria; phylum Spirochaetota; class Leptospiria; order Leptospirales; family Leptospiraceae; genus Leptospira_A. The sequence goes on along the minus strand of JARJFC010000016.1, from coordinate 80,855 downwards.
AGCTGCCAATTCACTCATCAAAAACAATTTGGGGCGTAAAGAAAAAGAACTCTTCAGCCGGATCCATTCCATCGAACAAGTGGAATACTATGAAACACCCGATGAAAGGGAAGAAGCTGTGTTTGTTGCATCCAGGATTCAATCCTTTCTGATCAAAAATGAATACAAAGGAAAGGAAATTGCCATTCTCTTTCGTACCAATTTCCAATCACGGCCTTTTGAAGAAGAACTTCGTAACCGAAGCATTCCTTACAAAGTGGTGGGTGGTTATAATTTTTTTGACCGTAAAGAAATTAGAGATTGTATTTCCTACCTTAGGTTTGTCGCAAACCCTAAAGATGATTATTCTCTGCTCAGGATCATCAATTACCCTAAACGAGGAATTGGTCCCACAACCATGCAAAAATTGCAGGAAGAAGCCTTCCAAAAGAAACTCTCTGTATTCGAAGTGTTTTTAAAAATCGTGGAAGATGTGGATTACCTCACAGAAATCAAAGCAAAGGTTCGCCAAGAAATTTTTGCTTTTGTGGAACTCGTTGAGGGTTTTCGGAAGAAATTCGCGTTATCCCCAAAGCTAGCACCTGTTTTGCGAGAGATGATCACCCAAATCGGATTTGAACGAGAGATTTCCCTAGAAGAATCCGAAGAGAAAGTGGTCAAGGCTAGGATTTACAACCTAAGTGAACTGGTGAATATGTTATCTTACTTTGAAGAGGAAGAGGGGCGGGAGACCAAACCGACAATTTTTGACTTCTTACAGAGGCTTGTTCTCCTGATGGAAGACGAACCTAAGGAAGATGAGGAAGACCGAAGGGTGCAACTCCTCACAATGCACCAGTCTAAGGGTCTCGAATACGATTTGGTTTTTTTAGTTGGTCTGGAAGAGGGAATTTTACCCAACTCACGTGTTATGGAAGAAGGGGAAGTCGTCGATGAAGAGAGAAGACTCCTCTACGTGGGCATGACCCGACCAAGGCGAAAATTGTACTTGACTTCGGCTCGTACAAGACGCAAATTTGGGGAGCAAATCGAGAGTGCACCCTCTCGGTTTTTAGATGAGCTGTCCCGGGACGCTGTTCTTTTTTTCCCTATGGAAACGAAGGATAGGGAAGCTGAAACAAAGAATTTCCTAGAGGAATTAGAGAAACTGAAGGTATAGCTAATGAAATCGTATTTTCCACTCGCCCAAATTCTTTTATTGGCTGTGGTATTTGCAAATTGCGCATCAAACCAAGGCCACACAAAGAACGGTGGTCACAATCAAATCAACGCTGGCGCTCATCTTGCCCAAATTGAATCCATTGATGCCGATCTCCGATCCACAAACCTATCAGACGAAACAAAAGACAAATTGATCTTACGAAAAGGGAAACTTCTTTTGGATTTGGGAAAATATGACCAATCCATTTCTGTTTTGGAATCTGCAAACCGTTCAAAAATGAATCCAGTTCTCTTATCTGAATGGAACCTCACAATGGGCAAGGCCTATGTGGGGAAAAATGAATACGCTAAAGCGATTCCTTACCTCAACCAATCTGAAAAACTAGACAAAACCCACAACCCAGTGGAGCGTAAAAAGCTAGTGGTTCAATCTCTCGTTGCAGAGAAAGAATACTACCCAGCCCTTGCCACTTTGACCAAAACATACACAAAGGGTAACCAGAAGAAAGACGAATTTTATTACGAAACTGCAGCCACAACCTATCTGAAGATGGGTTTTGAATATAAGAACACTGGCTTTTACCAAAGGAGCCTCCAGGTTGCCAATTTGGGTCTGGAAGAATTTCCAAACAATGAAACACTCCGTTCTGTCCAGAAAGAGTGTTTGGAAGTTCTCCAGCCGGAGGGCAAACTCTAAACTTTTTGGAACGTTTGAAAACCCTTAGGTCCCTTTGGGATGTAAGGGATCCGATCGCCCGCTTTTTTGTTTTCACAACCAAACATAGACGGGTTTTCCTCTCTTTTTTATCCCTTGGCTTTGTCTTCTTATCCTTTGTATTTGTTTATTTCCTATTTGAATTTTACATTCGAAATTACCGAATTCCACTCACTGAACTCAGAAAGATCATAACCACAGTCATAAACAAAGAACTAGGTCGCGCTGTTGATATTGGCGTTCTCGATTTTTCGCTCAGAGAAGGTTTGATTTTGGAAGACCTCGTTATCTCGCAAGAGGAAGATTTTTCGTTCAACGAACATCTTTTGAAGGTAAAAAAGGTAACTTTCCGCCTATCCAATTATTTTAAAAATACTCCCAAAGTTGAACGTGTGGATTTTTATGGCGCCCAGCTTGTGTTAGGTGATGGTGATAATTTACAAGATCAATTGCTTGGATATTTACGTACAACCAAAGTCAAAGACATTCGATTTCATGACACGAGGATTACTTTAAAAAAAGAAAATTCCACAGTCCTCGATTGGAAAGAAGGTTGGGATATTTTCCTCTACCGAAAAAACAAGACCATTTACACATCATATGACAATGGTTGGTTTTGGATACCCAACACAACAAGGATTAGTGGTGAGGGATTTTTCCATGAATCCGATTTGGATGAATATCGATTTGATATCAAATGGAAAAATTTTCCATCGGATGAAGCATTACTTTTTACAAATTATCTTTTTGGATCGGTTGTGCATTCAGCAGTGCTCACGGGAGAAGGACGTGTTGAGAAAAAAAAATCAGAATCCTATGTGATTTCTGGAAATGTTGAATTTGAAAATTCCATCATCCCACTTCCATTTTTTCCAAATTTTCTTTTGGATAGTTTTCGATTCCAGGAGAAGTTTTATTTTACGAACACCAAGGAAGAACGAATATTTTCTTCTTTCGATTTTTTGATTGGGGTCACTGCTGAAACTGTTACCGCAAAAGAACCTCTTGTTCAAAGGAAAATTGAATTTAAAATTTCAGGTTTAGAACAAATAACGGATCATATAACAGATCTTTCTGGGTCGTCTCTTTTTCCTTTGAAAGGAGGATTAAAGGGTAGTTTCCAAATTTTAGAAACAGGCGAAAAAAACAAGTGGTTTGATATACTCGGTGAAATCCAGGGTTCTAATTTGGAATGGAATTCGGAATTTTTAAATTTAAGGAATGGTGATTTTGCTCTAAAATTTGACGAAAACAACCACTGGGAATTGAATTTAAATTCTGAAGTTTTCGATAAACCAACCAAACTTAATTTAGTTGGGGATGCAGAATGGTCAAAAGCAAAAAAAATAGATGGCAGTTTCTATTATCCTATGTATTCCAAAACAAAGGGTAGTATTTTTGCACAAAGTATAACTGCAAATGATTGGAATAAACTCTATTTTGATTGGAAAAAAGATACTGTCGAAGAAATCAAAGAAAGGCAAGAAAAATTGATTCCAGATGAATACTTTTACCAAAAAAAAGTTTATAAATACTTTTTGGAATCGATGAACTTTGATTTGGCCATTGTTTTTAATGCTTTTTATCCATACTCTGGAGCAAAAAATTTAGGAGAAACCAAAGGAAGTTTGGTTGTGAGAGACGGGCGTTTTCAATTGAATTTACCTTTAGGGCAAGAAAATTCAAAATTGTCACTTATCTCGTATTATGCGAGTAAAACTCCGAACTTATTATTTTCGTTAAATTTAGTAGAATATCCTTGGAGTGAATCTTGGATGAATTTATGTGGAGTGGATCTTTATCCTTCTCGAGTGAGTTTGGATTATGGATTTACAAGTGTGGGTAGTGACTATTATACAATCCACAAAGACGCAAGGGTAAGTTATAGCCTTAAATTATTTGATGTTAATTTGAAAAATTCAGATATATTTACAAATCTAACCATTCCGAAAGAAATTTGGAACAAACCATTCCGGCTGGAATTTGATTTAGACCATTATTTTGAAACTGACTATATTCGGAATATGGTAATCGAAGGTCAAAATATCGACATTCGCAGCGGGTATGGGAGCAACAAATCTGGATTTTTTGCGTTTTCACTTTATGGAAACATAGGTGAAGTTCGTGGTAATTTTGCGATTTCCGAAGAGGATAATAAATGTACAATCAAATAACCATAGGTTTTGTTCTCGTTTTTTTATCTATTTCCTGTGGTAAGGATGTAAATCCAGCAGATACCGCCCCAGAACTTTCGAAAATTCCAGACCTTTCAGGTGAATGGATTCTCGAATGGGAAGGTGCTGAACAAAAACTGGAATTCCAAATAGTGGACAATAAAGTTGTTTCAAATTTAGGTTTTGAATACAAACTAGAGTTAGACTCTCTTGGCGTCAGAGTCCAGGCCTTAGACGAAGAAACTTTGTCTGGTTATTTTTTATACAGCGATATGAAACCTAATTCATGGATTGGAACTTGGCAAAACCGTGTGGTTCGGCTCGTTCGAATGACTCCGCAGTAAATTTTGGATTTCTTTTGCTGCTTTTTTGGATCCATTTGTGGTTCCAAGTTCTCTTTCTTTGGTTTCATGCAGTATCAATTTGATTTTTTGATTTAGCTTTTTATTCGTAAGGATTTGGTATGCTTCTGCAAAAATATACTCAGGTCTACATTCGTTTTGCGTGAGTTCGCGGGCAACTTCTTGTGAAGATAGTATATTTGCTAACCCAATGTATTTAGAGCGCATGAGTAGGGATCCTAAAAAATAAGTGAATAAACTCACTTTGTATAAAATGACCATCGGTGTTTCAAAATAAAGGCCTTCGAGTGTGGCAGTTCCAGAAGCAATGAGTAGTAAATCACTTTCGCTCATAACCCGAAGTGAGGCGTTCCATAAGTAATGAATCTGAATTTCGGGGTCGGAGTTTTTTACTTTCTGAATTTCCTCTAAAATGTATTTTTCTTCTTTCGCATTTATATTCGGCAAAAGAAAAATAATTTTCTTTTTCTCTTCTACAAACTTTTGGTGGAGGAGAAGAGCTGTTTCTAAAATCGGCTTCAATAATTTCCTAATTTCCCCCTTTCTGGACCCAGGGAGTAGACCAACGACAAATGTGGATTCTTTTTTCTGTAAAAGTTCTGTAATTTGCGGTTCTTTTTTTAATTTTTCTGGAATTCTTTTGGTGATGGGATGGCCCACAAATTTTGCATTGACCCCATATTCTAGGTAAATCGTTTCCTCGAATTTAAAAAGGGTAAGCATAAGGGCAATATGTTCTTTGATAAAAAAGATACGTTTGAATTTCCATGCCCAAATTTGAGGGCTCACATAAAATACAGAATGGATCCCTATTTTTTTTAGTTCTTTCGCTAAACGGAGGTTAAAACCTGGATAGTCGATGAGGATAGCTAGTTTTGGTTTTCGTATTTTTGTTTCTTCTAAAACACGGTAGAAAAGTTTTCTTAAAAAACTATATTTTTGAATGGCTTCCGAAAATCCAATCACACTCAAACGTTCTAGTTCTTCCATAGACTCAAGGCCTTGGTGGATCATACCTTCACCACCAACCCCGTAAAAAGAAAATTCAGGTTCGAGGTTACGTAATTCCGCTAATAGATCAGCGCCAAGTAAGTCTCCCGAATGTTCACCTGCGATTACGAGGATGTTTTCTTTGGGATCAGAGTTTGGGGATTTTTTTTTGGTTGCCATTGAGTACCTTCGTTCCTGATTTTCCGATCACAGAAAAATTTAATTTATGTTTGGAAGCAAACTCCACAACTCTTTCTGGATCCACAACCAAGGTTTCCCCTTCGCGGATACAAAGTGTTTTGCAACCACTTTCCAACATTACCTGGAAGGTATGTATCCCAACAGTCGGGAGATCAAACCTTTCGTCCTGTTTGGACTTTGGGCTTTTGCAAACCACTGCGTTTCCCTTCTTTTTGGTGTACTCACCACCTCGCCTGATGGTAACATCGGTTCCTTCGACTGCTTCTACCGCAATGACGGATTCGTCGCAAACCACAACCATCTGGCCAATGTCTAAGTCTGCCATTTTTTCTGCATACATCATTCCAAAACCAATGTCTTTCAATTCATCCTTTGAAAATTTTTTTGGAGTGTAACGTCCCTCAGGCAAGAGTAAGGATTGTAAGTAGGTCTTTTGTGAAATCACTTTCACTCCCATCGATTCAAATTCGTCGGCAATGGCTAGGAAGATGGGATAATCATTTCGATTGATTGTTTTTGCGAGGATCGAAAGTGCTTTTAAGTCAAATTTCAACTTTTGAAAGAGAAGATCCTTTCTTACCTTTCCAAGCATCAAAATTCTTTTGATTTTTTCGTGTTTGATGGTTTTTAAAATTTTACCCACTTGGGTTATATGTACTGGTATGGTTCGATCTATAAATTCCCTAGGTTCAAAATCAGATTCCTTGATGGCTAAAAATAAAGGATCTTCGCCTGCGGCCAGTGCTTCTTTCATACCGATGTGGGGGAGTTCTCCACCCCCCGCGATGATGGCAAGCCTTCCGCCAAACATAAACTAGGTATCTTGTGAAACTTTTTTGGCAGGTTCAGAACTTGTTACTGGTTCTGGGCTTGTAGTCGGGCTACTAACTGCAGGTCCTGTTGAAGGGGTTGGTTTGTTTGCATCCTTTTTGTAATCCGTCACATAAAAACCAGTTCCCTTGAAGATGATTCCAGCTGTACCCGTGATCATACGTTCCACAGTTCCCTTTTGTCCACAGAGGCATTCGGTAAGAGCATCCTCTTTCATGGATTGTACATGTTCAAATTGTTTCCCGCAGGTTTTACATTGGTAGTCGTATGTTGCCATTGGCTCCTCCTTAAATTAATGGACTCCTGTTCTCACTTCAAATAAAAGAATTTTTTCTCGGGTTGGTTTGATCGCTTGCGGTATACAAATCTCCCAAGAGTATTTACCAGATTGTAATGTTTCCAAATCGAGTGGATTTGATCGCAAAGCGAGGAGAAGCCCTGTGTTCCTTCTCCATAAACTCCCTAGGAGTTTATCCTTTTCTCTCGATTCAATGTGTAAGGACAGATTTTCTCTTCTTTTTTCGCCGTCGAGGAGATAACGATTTTTATTCACCCAAATCGATTCGGAATCAGCAGAAATTGTGTAAGCAGTGTGACTTGCACCAGCAAATACCAAATGAATTTCTAAAAATGTAATCGGAGTTTTGGAGTGAGTAGGGTGGAAAGAAAATTCAAAGTAGTTTTTTTCGCCGGCAACTTTTTTGCAAATCCTTTGGTAAGATTCATTTTTTGGTGAAGTCCCGTAAATGGGAAATCCCGTTTCACCCAGTTCCTGTTCGGGTTCTCTTGGAATGTAGGTTCCAAAAAAATTACTCGGAATCTTAGACCCACTCCAACCTTCAAAATCGATTCGCACTTCATTTTCAATGGCTTTGAACCTTTTTTGGAAATTGTCAACATAACTATTGTCATGTGGAACTTGTTTTAAAAATCCTGAAAAAATCCATGCTGATTTTGCGAGTTTCGGAAAGTAACAACGCATCCACTGCCCATCCATGCCAGCAATGGTTTCTTTTCCTTGGTCTTCCTCTAAACAAATTGCAGAATCGGAATCATTTCCTTTTCCTATCTCTGGGTTTTCACGACCTGGGCCTGACCGTAAATTTACATTCTGGCCTCGGATAGTATAGTTTTGTTTGTATAAATCTGAATTAGCGGATGATGTTAAAAAATGTAAGGTCTCAAGTAAAAATTCTGATTCGATTTCGCCAATGGGTTCGAAGGGAAAATTTAGGATATTGATGAGCGCTTTGCTATAAGACTCTTCCATTCCTCTTGGATCCTCTAAGATGAGAAGGAGTAAATACTGGGTGGCTTCCTTTTTCGGAATCGGTTTTTGTATTGTTTGGATTTTGGTGATGAGTGCTCTTTTGTATGCATCTCCATGTTTTTTTAGCATTGGAAAATAGGGATCATCTATATGTAGGTAGATTCCCCTTGTGGTTTCCCATTCTTCAATTTTATAATCTTTCTTTTTCGTTAAAAATTTCTGTAAATCTTTTTGGTTCCATTTACCAGCATTGTTGACATTGAGTTTTTTTTCTAGTTGTGAAATTGTTTGCGAGAGGATCGTAATTTCAAATTCGGAATTGGGAGGGTTTTTATCATTATAAAGAGAAATGACTTTTTCGTATTCTTCTGATTGGTAATAATCAAAAGCTTTGTCTTCCTGTTCGCGAAAATCAACCAGGGTGTATGTCAGTAGCACCCCAAGAAAAAAAATTACGGCAAAGGCGATGAACACTCGGGAGCGAATCATTTTGATAAGCCCCGAGCGAAATGATTATAAGTTTTCAGGAAGCAGTTTACTTCGATCAACACCGTATTCTTCGAATAAAGCATTTTTTGACACGTAATACCTATGTAAGTTGATATTAAAATCTACTTTTGCTCGAACAAGTGATAGTTGGTCTTGCACATATGTATCGAGAGCATTTTTCACTGCCAACGCATTGAACCTTCCTTGTTGGAAGGAACGCAACACTCCACCATAGTATTTTCGGGATTCTTCTTCGGTTTTTTTGGCATTTTCCATAATTTTATAGGAAGCCTTTAAGATATCGATTCTCGTTTTTACATCATCTGCAACTGACTTGGTGAGATCAGACTCTTCCAAATTCACTTGTCGTCTTTGGATTTCTGCGTCTCTAATCCCAACTTTTACACCTTTGTCCATAATGGGGTAAGACAGATCCAAAGAGCCTTGCATGACAGGGTAACGAAAGGAAGTGATGCCAGCGCCTGCATCCGTGTAATTGACGCTTGGACCTTGTAAGTTTTGAGCTTGGTATCCGTAAGTTCCTGCTGCTTTGAGAGAAGGTAGGGCATCATTTTTGGCATTTTTCATTGCCAAATCTGCATTTTCTCTTTTCTTTTGGATATTTTTGAAATCAGCACGGTGTTTGTAAGCATACTCGATGTCTTTGCTGTAATCCAGAGCTGTTGGTAATTGTTCTGCCAAAGGGGTGGACTTTTGGAACTCAGTTTCCTCAGGCAAATTGAGGGAACGAATGAGTTTACGTTTTGCTTCGTCTCGTTCCGCCATGGCTTGTGCCATCTGTCCTTCCACTTGGGAAAGTAGGGCGTTCCATTGGTTCACTTCAAATGACTCTGAAAGACCAAGTCCTTGTTTACGAATGGTAAGGTCTCTCACATTTTTCGTGTTCTTTAACAACTGTTCGAGTGTGTTATAACTTGAATCTTTGATTGAGTAATTCCAATAATCAACAAGTGCTTCGACAACTTTGCCCGCTACTTGTTCTTCTAGTTGGTCACGAATGATTTCTGTTTGGTTTTCTAATATTTTTTCCAAGTTTCGGTCTTTATAACCAAAACTATTTTTTAACAAATCCTGTGCTATCGTGAGAGACAGTGTATCTGTATAAAGCGGTGGTATGCCAAGGGCAGAAAAACCTGCTGGGGTTTGGTTTTGGTTTTCAAAGGCATTGGAATCGAAACGAGTGGATTTTGCTTCCAGTTTGAAGTAAGTGCCCGTTGTGAATAACTTTTCAAGACCAGCAGTATAAGTAGTGGTTTGGGTTTTGGTCCCTGTAAAAATATTGTTTTGGTTGAATGGAAGTTTGTTCTGTTGTAACTCTGCTTCGGCAAGGGCACGGAGAGAAAATTTACTACCAAACTTCATGAGGTCTGTGTCTGCCTTGGCTAGTTCTAAACGAGCCTGCATAACCTCCCTGTTGTTTTCAACAGCGTAATGCACTGCGTCTCGTAGCGTGAGCGTAAACCCAGCATTTGCACCTTCTGCAGCCAAGAGGCCTAGAGAAATGAGGAAGACAGAAACCGATATAATTTTAGAACGACGTTCCATATTTACAAGTCTGACTCCCCACTCCTACAAAATAGCCTTTTTTTTTGCGAATGCCTTATTTTTTTAAGGCAGCCTTCATTTTTTCTCCCACTTCACCAATATGCGCGCAGATGCTGATACCAGCGTCTTTCATTGCAGAAATTTTGGAAGTGGCTGTTCCCATCCCACCAGAGATGATGGCACCCGCATGTCCCATCCGTTTGCCTGGAGGAGCCGTTTGGCCAGCAATGAATCCGACCACTGGTTTTTTGCAATGGGCTTTGATGTACGCTGCTGCTTCTTCTTCTGAAGTTCCACCGATCTCACCGATCATCACAATGCCTTCTGTGTCTGGATCCTCGTTTAGGAGGCGAACTGCTTCTGTGTGGTTCATACCGGGCACTGGATCCCCACCGATACCGATGCATGTGGATTGGCCAAGACCTGCACTTGTTAAGGAAGCCACAGATTCGTAAGTGAGAGTTCCTGAACGAGATACAATTCCAATTTTGCCTGGGTTGTGGATAAAACCTGGCATGATCCCCATTTTTACTTTGGCACCTGGGTTGATGACCCCTGGGCAGTTTGGTCCAACGAGTTTTGTTTTGGAATTACGAAGGACACTGTATACTTTTAGCATATCGTGGGTAGGGATTCCTTCCGTGATACAGACCACGAGTGGGATCTCAGCAAAAATCCCTTCCAAAATTGCATCCGCCGCAAAGGGAGGTGGAACGAAGATGATGGCCGCATTGGCACCGTCTTCTTTCATTGCGTCTTTGATAGTGTTCCGAACAGGAACGGTCTTTCCTGTTTCTGATGTCCAAGTTTGGCCACCCTTTCCTGGAGTTACTCCCGCAACCACCTTTGTGCCGTATTCCAACATTTGAGTGGCATGGAAGGAACCTTCCTTACCGGTAATCCCTTGTACGACTACCTTTGTATTTGCATCAACAAGTACTGACATACGTTCTCCCTATTTTCCCTTTCCAGTCAGCTCAACAATTTTGTCTGCTGCTTCGCGGAGTGCGTCCACTCCCACAATGTTCAGTCCTGATTCGTTCAGGATCTTTTTACCTTCTTCTGCATTGGTTCCTTTCAATCGAACCACAACAGGAACATGGATGTTTACCTTTTTTGCTGCTTCAATGACACCATTGGCAACGCGGTCACAACGAACGATTCCACCGAAGATATTTACAAAAATTCCTTTCACATTCGGATCAGATAGGATGAGGCGGAATCCGTTTTCTACAGTCACAGGGTTTGCCCCGCCCCCAACATCCAAAAAGTTTGCAGGTTCTGCGCCAGCTAACTTAACGATGTCCATGGTTGCCATGGCAAGGCCAGCACCGTTCACCATACAACCAATGTTACCATCCAATTTAACATAGTTAAGGTTAAATTCTTTGGCTTTGACTTCGTAAGGATCTTCTTCTGAAATGTCGCGGAGTGCTTCATTGTCGGGGTGGCGGTAGAGTGCGTTTTCGTCTAGGTCTAGTTTGCAGTCACCCGCAACGATCTCGTTTTGTTTGGTAAGGATGAGTGGATTGATCTCCAACATATCCGCATCTTCTTTGATGTACGCAGTGTAGATGGAAGAAACGAGAGCCATAAAAGATTTTTGTGCTTCTGCAGGGATTGCCAAAGCGAAGGCAAGTTCTCTGATTTGGGATGCTTGGATTCCAATGCCTGGATCTACCTGGATTTTGATGATTTTTTCAGGGTGGGTTTCTGCCACCTCTTCAATTTCCATCCCACCTTCTGTAGAAGCCATGATGATGGTTTTACGAATGGCTCTGTCCAAAAGAATGGAGATATAGTATTCTTTTGCGATTTCGATCCCTTGTTCTAGGTATACTTTTAGGACTTTTTTTCCTTCTGGTCCTGTTTGTACAGTCACTAGTTGCATACCTAGGATCTTTTCGGCAGCGGCTTTTGCGTCGTCTTTGGTCTTCGTGACCTTGACGCCACCCCCTTTCCCACGCCCACCAGCATGGATTTGGGCTTTCACCACCACTACGGGTGATTTTTGAACAACTTCGTTATATGCCTTGTCGAAGTCAGCGAGGTTTTCGATGACCTTTCCGAATGGAACATTGGCATTGTGTCTACGTAGGATTTCTTTGGCCTGGTATTCGTGGACTTTCATGGATTTCCTTATGAATTTGGTCGACCCAAACTAGATTTCTAGCGGATCACTGGGATAAAACTGCGATCCTTAGGGAGATTGTCAAGACCGAACTCATGGAGACTCACCTATAGTTTGTTCCAATAAGGAGAAAGTCTGATGGGATCGCAGAATCTTCCCACACTATTGGTTCCATCCGGTCAAACTGGTCTGCTCCATGGGGAGAAAGATAGATATCTCCCTCTGGCGAAAGGGCACCCCCGCGGTAGGAAGTTGTGCTCGGGTTGCCAAAAGGGAGAGATTCTATGGCTCCCGTTTGTGTTTGGATGGTGACAAAGTCGGTGGAATTGTATGGTACAAATAGATCTTTCCATTGAGGGCATTGAGTATCCCTTGGAAGGCTGTACTTCCGTTGCCTGTGACAGAAGAGGGAGTGTCCGTCGAAAACTGCTCTCGGATTTCTTTTGAATGGCTTCCCAAAAGAAATTGGGACTGCACCTCTTGTTTCACAGTCTCCCAATAGAATGGATCGTGGGTTTCAAAATAAGTTAGGATTGGGATCACTGTTTCTTTTTAATCTTCCTTCCATCCGCTGTGACATTCGGAAAAAAACTAGGATCCGTTTCTGGATCGTCCGCAAGCCGTTTTGTTTCTTGGATGCGAATGTAGCACTCTTCCATAAATAACTGGTGGCCACAACCTAGGAGATGATAACCTTCATGGACAAGTGTGGATTTGGGGCTTGTGAATAATAATTGTATGGTGGATGAATACTTGGCTTTGATATAACCACGGGTTTGTGTTCTTGTCTCAACGGCACCGTGGATTTCTAATTTAATGCCTGTTACAGAAAATAATCCCAACATAAAACCTTCAAAAACCATATCTCCAAAGGTTCTGCCTTTGAGGTAGAGGATACGATCACATTCTTTTGTGAGAGGGAGTGTGTTTAGGTATTCGATGATGGACGTTCCCATAAAACCTGGACGTTCCATTTGTGTAGGGTTAACCGAAACTGCTGTTAATTGGTAGAGAGATAATTCTTCATTCCAATATGCGAACAATTCACTGATTTCTTCTTTTGAGATCCCAGGCTCAAAGATGGTACAAACCTGAAATGTTTTGGATTGCCCAAAATCCATTTGGTTCCGGATTTTTGGCTCATGGAACCCAATGGTTGTACACCCGTTCCATATAAAAAAAAGAACTAGGAAACTTGCACAAATTTTTAGCTGTAACATTGTATCAATTGAAAAATGATTTCAATTATCCTTTTTTCGTTTGAGATCCAGAAAGCAAAGGACAATTTTGCATCGTCATTAGTGGTTGGCCACACAACGAACGTTCAGTGAAATTGTTTTCAAATTAGCTCCCACTGAATACCCCGAAAATAAAACATTACTTCCGAGTTCTGGATCCCCAATAAACGAGGTCGAAGACCAATAATTGAAAGGGTCTGTGTTTGGAAAAAAACTGGGATTTAAGCTAGCCTGAGCGGGAAAGAATCTGGGATCAGTTAAACTCATGAGTTCACTCAAGTTGGGCAACCGCCAAATTTTCCCAGCAAGGTTTAAGGAGTTGCAATAATTGATGGCATTTGTCCAATTCATTACCGTAACCCCTCCACCCGTACATAGATTGGCATTGCTGTAACCTGCTGTACATTTTTGCCAAACGAGAGAGGTATCTAGGTCGAGCACAGTTCCATTTCCGTTGTCAATGTACTTCCTTGCCTGTGGGAATTCTTTTCCTGCTACGCAACGTAAGTAATGCGCATCCCCGATGTTGTTTCCGCCTATACTCGATTGGATGATCGTCGCATAGAATTGTGCCGTCTGGCCTGCATTCGAATAGGTTTTGGATTTATAATTAAAGGGAATGGTATCTGGAAAGTAGGTGAGGTCAATGGAGGGGTTACTCGCATTCCATCGGAAGGTAGAGACTATTTCTTCGATTTCAGGAACCCGCCAACCAGTGCGCCCACCAAAACCAAGTCCCCCATTGAGTGCATTCAAACTTTCGCAGTGGGTGATCGCATCGGGGAGAGTGTACGTTCCCTTCGCACCTGACAAGCAGTTCAGACCTGAACTGGGTTGGGAACAGGATGTCCAAGTGAGGCCAGTGACGAGGTCATGCGTAACTTCCCCACCCGTTTCCAAACTAGGTCCTGCATACGAAGGGAGGATACCCAATTGCAATGCTTCGTCTTGTCTAGTGGGCAAAGTACAACTGGGATCAGCAATGCCCGATTCATCGTAACAGGCAGTAAAACCAGTGACTTTTGGGAGCTTCCCCATCCATTTTGGTTCGTAGTTGCAAGAAGCAGAACCCTTGGAATTTGAAACTGTGATTTTATACAAATTTCTATCAGCCTTCCATTCGGAATAAACACCTGTGATACTCGCATTCAAAAAACCAAAACCGATGCCCTGGGGAAAAGGTGGTTCCACAGTGAAGTTCAAGCGGTTGCCATCTGTAGCCATTTGTTCAGTGAAACCCACCCCGTTTCCGATCACATTTGAAGGACAACTTAAGAAACTCGGGGGGATTGTTTCTTGTTTGATATTACAAAGAACCGACTCGTCCTCGATGATGTATTTGATGAAAAGGATTTCGAAGAATGTATCGGATTCTGCGTCACAAACATTTTCAAACGACTGTTTGGTGCAGGAAATAATTGTAACCACTCCCAAAACGAGGTGGATGAAAGGTAGGGATTTGCGTCTCAGATGGACACCTCATTATTTCATAATTCGAAAATTTATTTCCAATGTCGAACATTTTGTTTGAAACTGAAGACAATCCTAAAGGTTTTCTTTGATCAAAACTGTTCAAAATTTCAGCATTTCAATTTCTTCGAGAAAAGAACGCAGTGGAAAATCTATATGATACGTTCTATATAAAAATTGGAATAGACATCGACGATTTTGTTCATTATTGGCCTTAATATTTTCAATTAAAAATATAAAGAAAGAAATTGAAAATTGCTTTATAGGAAAATAGAAAACCAAAGGATTCGGATATGGAATTAAAAGACAAAAAAATAGTAATTACTGGTGCTTCTTCTGGAATCGGTAAAGAAACTCTCATCGCTCTATTAAAAGAAGAAAACGTGAAAATTCTAGCAGCAGATTTAAACGAAAAAAATATTATACAGCACGAACGAGTATTTCCTGTTAAATGTGATGTTTCGAAACCAGAAAACATCGAAAAATTAATCAAAGATGCTGATAAAAAACTAGGTGGCATAGATATCTTCTTCGCAAATGCAGGCTTTGCATATTACGAAACTGTTTCAGAGCCAAATTGGGAAAGAATTGATAAGATTTATAAAACAAATGTTTTTTCACCAATGTATAGTTTGGTGAAACTAAATTTAACACGAAAAACGCACTTTTTATTCATTGTCACTGCATCCGCAATGAGTCACCTTCCTCTCCCTGGTTACGCAAAATATTCTTCTACAAAAGCGGCCATTCGTTCGTTTACGGAGGCTTATAAATATGAATTGAAGGAAGGAAATCGTATAATGGTTGTTTATCCTATTGCTACAAGGACTCAATTTTTTGATAACGCTGGTAAAAAGGTGCCTGTTCCTTTCCCAAGTCAAACAGCCGTTACTGTGGCAAAAAAAATCATTAAAGGGATAAAATCAGATGCGAACGCTGTTTACCCATCATTACTCTTTCGATTTATCCAAATTTTGGACAGATTTTTGTTTTTGCCCTTAAAAATATATCAAAACATTGAGGGTTATAAATTGAAGAAACATAAGGATGTTTAGAAAGTTGGATAATGGATCCGTTTTTTGCATCAAATGATCCAAACTTGGAAGTAGACCGCGCAAAAAGTTTTGTCACTTTGGCAGAACGATTGTGGGGCATCGGGTTTTGGGAACATGATTTAGAAAAAAAAATCACAAGAGTGAGCGGAGCCATGCTTTCTATCTTTGGCGAAACTTCGGAAACGGGTGAGTTTGAAGCAGGTAAGTTACGAATTCATCCAGACGACCA
The DNA here is from genome assembly GCA_029310945.1 of Leptospira sp. 96542. Lineage (GTDB taxonomy): Bacteria > Spirochaetota > Leptospiria > Leptospirales > Leptospiraceae > Leptospira_A. Next base: position 64,973 of record JARJFC010000016.1, on the reverse strand, counting down.
AACCCGTTTTAATGAACATATTTCAAACGGGTTAAAAAATAAAGAAATGGGGGAAATCGAATACAAAATTCTCACCAAATTCGATGAAGTCAGAATTTTAAACTTACGTTCGGAAGTCCAACTTGGGGAAGATGGTGAACCCAAAAAACTGATGGGGGTGGTAAGGGACGTCACCGAAGTGCGCCGAATGGAGGGTTTAATACGAAGGAAACTTGAGTTAGAATACCTTTGTCGAGATATCCATCTCCAACTTACAAATTCAGATATTTCAGAATATAATGATGTATTGTTTGATTCACTTCAGAAAATTGGAAGTTTTCTAGGAGCTGTTCGTGTTGTTCTAGTAAAGTATGACATCCCTAATTTGAATCGAACTATTATTTCTGAATGGATAAATAAAGAAAAAACAAATACAAATTCTGTTTTGAACCAGACATTTGGGATTGATGAAAATAGCCCTATCATAAAGAAAAAATTGTCAGGTTTGATTTGTCGAATCCATTTAGAAGATCAAAATTTGGGACATTACGATAAATTATATTTGGAAATTTTGGGAGGTAATTTTTTTCTTTCTGCTCCCATATTTATCGATAAACAAATATTTGGTGCTATTGGTGTTATATTTAATAACGAAGAACCGAACCTTGAATTGCAAAAAGTTGAAGATCATTTCATTTCACAGCTTTCCGAAAGTTTTAAGTATGCAATGGAAAAAAATTTCGAGGCCATTCGTCTCGCAAAAGAAAAAGATTTACTCACTTCCATTATGGATGTGAGTTCTACAGCCATTACTGTCCTAAGTACCGACGGTAAAATCCAATATGCCAATCATTCGGCTGAAAAAGTTTTGGGCATTAAACTGAGTGATATTTTGGATAGGGCTTACGATTCGCCCGAATGGAGGAATACGTCTCTCGATGGAGGACCTTGGCTCGATTCGGAACAACCTTTTAATATAGTTCTAAATACGGGACGTCCTGTTACGGACATCCGCCACGCCATTCAAGATGCGAAAGGAAATCAAAAATACCTTTCGATCAATGGTTCACCTGTTCTTGATCGGGATGGGAATGTAACATCACTTGTGTTTTTGATCACCGATATTTCAGAGAATGTGATCAAAGAAAAAGCACTGATCAGCAGTGAACTAAAATATCGTACGATCACAGAACTTACATTGAGTATGGTTTATGAACTGGATGTGGAAACTGGTATCAACCATTGGGCAGGTGCCATTGAGGAGTTAACAGGATTTACTTATGAGGAATATTTGAATGTAGGTTTTGATGTTTGGGCAGAGCTAATTCACCCAAGCGACAAAGAGAGGGTACTCGACCAAATCAATACATGTATGAAGGATCATACAAAGTTCGCATGTGAATACAGGTACCGAACAAAATCAGGTGAATACATCTACATAGAAGATAACGGAATTTTTATTTATGATCAAAATGGAGTAGCAAAGCGAATGTTTGGTGCGATGATCAATCGTACGGAACGTAAAAATTCTGAACTCGCCCTTACTGAATCTGAATCCAGGTTACGTTTGGCTTTGGATTCTGCAAAAATGGGTGTTTGGAGTTGGGATTTAGTGAACGAGGAAATTTATTGGTCACCTCGTAGTTATGAAATACTTGGACGAAGTAAGGATAATTTTGATGGAAGTTTGAACCAATTATTTGGTTTTATAGTTCCCCAAGATAGACTTGTACTGTTACGCACGTTAGGTTCTTTTTCGGTTGGGCAGGACCGGACAGATTATTTTGTGCAAATTCGAATCTATTTAACAAATGGAATCATCCGTTGGATTGAATCAAAAGGGCGATTGACAAGAGACAAGGACGGAAAACCAACGAGACTTATGGGTGTTTTATCAGACATCACAGAAATCAAACAAAGTGAAGAGGCACTTAAAAGTTCAGAAGAACGTTTTGAAACTTTTTACCAATTTTCGAATGAAGCGATTCTATTTTTTAAAGAATCTGGCCTTGGGATAACAGATGCTAATGTGGCTTTTCAACGTTTATTCGGATATAACGATTATGATATTCCAAACTTGAAGTTTAAAAATTTAATCACCCGCGATTCACTTAACCGTATTCGGAATATGTTAAAGGAAGATTCCATAAATGCAGTGGACATTGTTGGAATCAAAAAAACCGGAGAGTTATTTCCTGCAATTATATCTCGAAAAAAATTCACTTACCGAGGTGAAAAACATATTATTTACAGTGTGATTGACACAAGTTCCTTAAAAGAAGTCGAACAGCTTCGAAACATAAATAACGAAATCAATATCAAAAACAAGCTCATAGAAAGACAAAAAAATGAATTGGAAGAAACATTAGATACTTTAAAAAAAGCACAATCACAGCTCATCCAATCAGAAAAATTGGCTGCCCTTGGGCAACTCATCGCAGGCATCGCCCATGAAATCAATAATCCAATTGGTGCTGTTAAAGCATCTAACCAAAATATGTTGGATTGGCAAAAACGGTATGGGTTAACTTCTCAACTATTCAGAGAGGCGATTTTATCGGTTTCTGAAAAAGAACAAAGGTTAGTTAAACAGTTGTTAAAGAAAATGGAATCGCAATTAGATTTTTATACAGGAAAAGAAGAGAGGACGCGTAAAAAACAAATTAAAGATTTATTACTTGGTAAAAATTTCCCTTTAAAACTTGCTGAGGGTTACGCAGAAACTTGGGTTGAACTTGGAATCGGTAATTTGGAAGAAGCATACATCCCGATTTTCGAATCAGAATACATTAGAGTTTATTTGGATTATTTAACTTTGGAAAGTCAGTTTCGAAGGAACAACCGTTCCATTCAGTTGGCAGTCGATCGTGTTTCAAAAATTATGTATGCACTGAAAAATTTTTCACATTTTGATTTGATGGGCAAAAAAACAAATACGAATATTCCTGAAACCATAGAACTTGTTCTCACGATTTATCAAAATCAATTGAAAAAAGGTATAGAACTAACAAAAGATTTTGATTCTGTGAGTCCAATTGATTGTTATCCAGACGATTTGTTGCATGTTTGGACAAATTTAATTTACAATTCTTTGCAGGCGATGTCTTTTAAAGGAAAACTAAAATTGTCCGTAAAGGAAAACGAAACAGATGTTATTGTTTCTGTCGCAGATTCGGGTCCAGGTATTCCTTACGAAATCCAATCAAAAATCTTTGAACCATTTTTTACAACCAAACCAACAGGAGAGGGTTCAGGGCTTGGTCTTGATATTGTGAATAAAATAATAAAAAAACACAATGGAAAAATCGAATTGGATTCTGTCCCTGGCAAAACCATATTTAAAATCTTCTTGCCTAAGTAAAACTAAACTCCAATTGCTTTGGATATTGCTGAGATGAGTTCATTTTCTTCCCATGGTTTTTTTAAACAAGAACTTAGTCCAATTTCCGAATCCAAAGCCTCAATTGACTTTAGGTCAGCAAAACCTGTAACGATTACTTTTTCGATTTGCGGGAATTCGCTGTGTACTTTTCTTAAAAATTCATCACCATTCATTCCTGGCATTGACCAATCGGAAATGATAACAAGGATGGTGATACCTTCTTCAACGAGTTCGCCAATGAGTTCCCATGCTTCGTGTGCACTCTCGGAGGTGAAATATTTATATAAATCGCCAAAATGTTGTTTCACTTGGGATTTCATACTAAGCAGTATGATCGGCTCATCGTCTACAAATAGAATTGCTTTGCTCATTAGAAAGATTAGAAATACCTTCGCTCAATAGAAACTCTTCTCAATCTATATGCAAGTAAATCTTGCCAAAATCCTTCGATTTCTTAGTTTTGTTGCTTATGACATCTTATCCCAACCTTTTATCACCTTTATCCTTAGGATTCACCACACTTAGGAATCGAACCATCATGGGTTCTATGCACACTGGTCTCGAAGAGGCAGAAAATGGATACGAACGAATGGCTGCTTTTTATGGAGAGAGAGCACGCGGTGGTGTGGCGCTCATCGTTACAGGTGGAATTGCTCCAAACGTTGCAGGTCGGGTTTCGCGGGCGGGCGGCGTTATGGATTCAGAAGAAGAGGCAAAACACCATAGAGTAGTGACGGATGCAGTGCATAAAGAAGGCGGAAAAATTGCCTTACAAATCCTTCATACGGGAAGGTATGGATACCACGATAAAATTGTCGGAGCCTCTAATTTACGAGCACCAATCAATATGTTCAAACCTCATCCGTTGACCGAAGAAGAAATTTGGAAAACTATAAACGACTTTGCACACTGTGCCGCAATGTCAAAGTTAGCTGGTTATGATGGTGTGGAAGTGATGGGTAGCGAAGGTTACCTCATCAACCAGTTCATTGCAAAACGAACCAATAATCGTACGGACGATTGGGGTGGTAGTTTTGAAAATCGTATTCGTTTTCCGATCGAAATCATAAGAGCTGTGCGAAAAGCTGTGGGAAATGATTTTATCATCATCTATCGTTTGTCTATGTTAGATTTAGTCGAAGACGGTGGAAATATCGATGAAGTGATCCATCTTGCCAAAGAAATTGAAAAGGCGGGAGCTACAATCATTAACACTGGCATTGGTTGGCATGAAGCAAGGATTCCTACCATCGCAATGATGGTTCCTCGTGCGGCATTCACTTGGGTTACAAAAAAAGTAAAAGGCCATGTGACAATCCCACTAGTTACTTCAAACAGAATCAACACACCAGAAATAGCAGAATCTGTTTTGGCTGAAGGAGATGCAGATTTAATTTCTATGGCAAGACCCTTCCTTGCCGACCCACATTTTGTGAACAAAGCGATGGCAGGTAAACCTGAGGAGATCAATACTTGTATTGCTTGCAACCAAGCTTGTTTGGATCATATCTTCCAAGGCAAAATTTCAAGTTGTTTGGTAAATCCGAGAGCATGTCACGAAACTGAAATTATTATAACACAAGTTAGTAAGAAGAAAAAAGTTGCCGTGGTGGGAGCAGGTCCTGGCGGTATGTCTTGTGCCACAACACTTGCAGAAAGAGGCCATGATGTCACATTATTTGACGCAGGAAATGAACTTGGTGGGCAACTTAATATTGCTCGTCGAATTCCAGGCAAGGAAGAATTCAATGAAACAATACGCTATTTTGGCTCACAAATCGAAAAATACAATGTGAATTTAAAATTAAATACTTTTATAAACGCTGAAGATCTCATAAAACAAGCGTTTGATGAAGTTGTTCTCGCTACGGGTGTAACTCCACGGATTCCTGAACTACCTGGAATTCAAAATGAAAACGTACTCAGTTATGTAGATGTGGTATTAAAAGGCAAACCCGTTGGTAAAGAAGTTGTTGTTATGGGGGCAGGTGGTATCGGCTTTGATGTGAGTTTGTATCTATCGGATTCTGGCCACCCATTTACAAAAGAAAATTATTTAAAAGAATGGGGCATAAACCAAAAGATTGATGAAAACGGTGGGCTTGGAGAAAAACAAACTTTAGCTTCTGATCGTAAGATCACTATGCTCAAAAGATCCAATAGTAAATTTGGAGCTACACTTGGTAAAACAACAGGATGGATTCATAAAACAACTTTGGAAGATCGTAAGGTAAGTCAAATAGCGGGTGTTACGTATAAATCCATCGAAGCTGATGGGGTCGTCATCGAAGTGAAAGGACAAACCAAAAAAATACCCTGTGACACCGTGGTTGTTTGTGCAGGACAAGATCCAAAACGTGATTTATTAGAACCCTTGCAATTGGCGGGGATACCTGTACACTTGATCGGTGGTGCGGATTTAGCATCTGAATTAGATGCCAAACGCGCGATAGACCAGGGGACTCGGCTTGCAGCAAGTATTTAGGTATTTTGATAGATTTTGGATTCACTCATCCATTTTATGGCGGATAAAAATTCAATTTTGAAAATCAGTACAGAAAATGCTGAATTTCAGATTTTGTCTGCCCTAAAATCCAATCGGACCAAAAGGAGCCAAACGAACGAAGTTTTTGTCGAAGGCACTGAGAGTATCAAACAGTTAATTCGTGCTAATTGGGAAATCACTCGGATTGTTTTTTTGGAAGGCAAAAAACTTTCGGATTGGGCAGAATCTATATTAAAAAGATACTCGCATGTTAGACGAATTAGAATGTCTGAAAACATTTTTACGAAGTTATCAGAAAAGGAAAATCCCGCCGAGCTCATCCTAACTGCAAAAATTAAAACCCATACCTTAGAAGGTGTAGAATACAAAAAAAATCCAGTTTATCTTTTGTTTGATAGGCCGAGTGACTTGGGTAATTTTGGAAGTATACTGCGCACGGCAGATGCCTTTGGTATTTCGGCTGTGTTTGTCATGGGACATTCGATCGATGTTTATGACCCAAAAGTCATTCGTTCGAGCCTAGGCAGTTTATTCCATACAAAACTAATATTGATAAAATCCACGGATCAATTGGAAAATTTCATTCAGGCCGAAAAAATAAAAAATGGACTCTTCGTGGTTGGTTCGGATTCGACGGGGAAATCTACACTGGGTCATATTGAATTGTGTCCTCCCATTCTCATCATTTTGGGTAACGAAGCCAAAGGGATGAGTGTTTATTTACAATCCATTTGTGATGAAATTGTAAATATTCCCATGTTTGGCACGGTCAATTCGTTGAATGTTGCCTCCGCAGGCTCTATTTTACTTTGGGAGGCAGTTAAAAATATAAATCCTTCTATTTTGCATTGAATAATGGGAGTTAGATGGGTGAACTAACGACAAGTGGCAACACTTCCGTCAGGGTTGTATTTCACACTGGCTCCGGAGGTAAATTGGATGTATTTGACTCCATCCACACAAACTTCGTCATAACCGAAGTACTTAGCACAACCTCTCGAAATCGTGCCGCAGCCCATAAAAAATATGGAGATAAATAAAATATATCGAATTTTGATGAAACTCTTGTTAGATTGTGCTGACATTCCTATTTTCCTTATCTTCTATTTTTGTAATTTCATTCCATATGATTTCCAAATGATTAAAATGAGCAGTCAGTTGGTTTTTATGATACATGACGGTATTTGTTTTGCGAAGGTTATGAATCGACTTTGGAATTTGGTATAAAAAATCTTTTGTAATGATAAACTCATTTTCGAAATGGATCATCTTTAAGTTTTTTAATTTTTCAAAAATTCTATCCAATTGGGTTTGAAAATTCTCTTTTCGGAGTTCTGATGCCAAAGTAATGTTTGGAAATTTAGATTCGATATTTGTTTTGAGTTTGATTAGTATATCAGTCAGTTGTTGTTTTTTTAGTCTTGATTCTTTCTCAAATTTTAAAAGAATAAATGAAGTGAGGTTTGCCACAGTAACGGTGTAGTTTTCGCCTAACTTTTCTGTAATGAGGCGGATCACTTGGTCAGGTGAATCTTCGTTTCTAATTTTGAAGGGTTTACCATATTTGATATATAGTTTTGTTTTTTTGTAAGAAAGGTGGTCGTATGTTAAAGTGAAACTATTAAAATTCATCGATTCGATTTTTGATTTTATATAATAAGCTCCTCTTTTGATTTGGCTTAAAAAACCGTCCTGGTTATAAACACCTTCTGGAAACATAAACAGGTTTCTTCCTTTTTTGATATGGGAAACAAGATATTCCCATTCGGAATCTATTTTATTTCTAAGTTCACCTTTTTTTAATAATTCTCTTGAGTCGTCACGAAATGGTCGTTTGATGGGAACTGCTCCTAAGTATTTCAAAAAAAATGGAATCGCATTGCTTGCGTCGATGATTTTAAAAATCCATTTGATAATTCCCTTATTTCGAAATTCCCTCTGTAAAAATTGGGGTTTCAGTATGTCTTCTCTTGCGGGGATAATGACTTTGATTCTTGGATTCAGTCTTGGATACACCATGGACAAGGAAACGATGTCAGATTCTGAAACATGGTTACTGAGAATTGCTGTGGGGTAATCAGATTCCATATAGTTTGATCCATCGGAGAAGTTTTCTTCGATGGAATGGAAAATAAGTCCTTTTGAAAAACTCACCAATTTGATGAGGGAATCATAGAAGACAGTATGGTATTTGGGTTTCATTGCAAATTGAATTGTCTACGGGTAGGGTTTCCGTCAATTGGAAAATAAGGCAAAATTGTGGAATTCTTTGTCTGTTTTTGCTGAATTGTTTGGGTTCTGGTATTTTACTTGCTACGGAATGGACACAAAGATCAAATAAGGATGTGAACCAGGAGAACATCCACAAACAAATGATCCCCAGAGTTTTGGAATTATGCAAAAATTCTTACGGACAAAATTTAATTGGGCTTGTTTTGTATGGATCCGTCGCACGCGGAACAGAACACAACCGAAGTGATGTGGATTTATTAGTTGTTTTAGAATCGGTTCCCGAAATCAGGTTTGAACTAACAGATTTTTTTATTAGAAACATTGAAGATCCAGTTCTCAGTGAATGAAAGAAAACTCATCCTGGTTGTCTGATAGAGATCAGTCCCAATATAAGATCGTTTTTTGAGCTTACATCTGGCAGTTTCTTAAACTTTACAATTGCAGAAGAGGGTGTCATCTTATATGAGAAGGAAAGTTTAATCACCAATTATTTCCATTCATTGCGAACCAAAATGAAGTTTATGGGTGTGAAAAAAATACCCTATGCAGGTGGCTTTTATTATGATTTTTTACCCAATGCTTCCTCATTGGAAATCTTTGATTTATGACAAACCAAGACCTGGCTGCATCCTATTTGCAAAAATCCATTACGAGACGTAAGGCTCTTGAAGTGTACATCGCAGAAGAATCTCGTTCAGATGTTGTAAGAGAAGGGCAGGAACTGGTCGAATTATGTCTGAAAGGCATTTTGCGAAGATTGGGCATAGACCCTCCTAAATTGCACGATGTAGGTGGCCTTTCTACCCCCGAAAATGGAGCTTTTGGTTGGCGTTGATCGAACCATTAAGGCAGTCGATACCGTTTTGGATCTGGCAAAATCGGTGATCACAAAGGCCAAGTAAACCCCCTCGCGAAGCAGAACATATAAATAAAAAAATTCTGAAAAAAACGTTCAAAATTTGAACAAAATTTCTTGACAGCGTTCACAATATGAACATTCTTTTTTTGTCTCTGTGACTCATGGGGCGGAGCTACGCGAATAAGTCACTCCTTGATGTTAAGTATTTCAAAAACACGATCACGAACATGGTAGAGGAATTCAATTCTCACCATCATTCCCCAAATTAAAGCTCATAAAACGAATCTCAAAAATTTTGAAAGACAATACTGCCTTCAATGACCACCACTTAAAACTCCTCCAACTTTTGGAGGAGAACCCAAGCCTTTCCCAAAGGGACGCTTCTGATATTTTGGGACTGAGCCTAGGTAAGGTGAACTATATCCTGAAAGCCTTTTTGGATAAGGGGTTAATCAAGATGAATAATTTCAAAAACAATAAAAACAAACTGGCGTATACGTATTTATTAACCCCAAGTGGAATTGAGGAAAAAGCAAAACTCACCCTACATTTTTATGAAGTGAAAAAACGTGAGTATGAAGCACTTCGTGCAGAAGTGGAAAAGTTAGGTGGGATGGCGGAGAATACCAATTAGTATGGAAAAGAATTCAAAAATTTACGTGGCAGGACATAAAGGTCTTGTTGGTTCAGCCCTTGTCAAAGTTTTAAACCAAGCTGGGTATCAAAATGTAATCGGCAGATCTCATTCGGAAATGGATTTGGCAAACCAATCCCAAGTCCTTGGTTTTTTTGAAACAGAAAAACCTGAATATGTATTTCTTGCCGCAGCCAAAGTGGGGGGGATTCATGCGAACAATACCTATCCCGCAGAATTTATTTTTTCAAACTTGCAAATTCAAAACAATATCATCGATGCTTCTTACAGGTTTGGTGTGAAAAAACTTTGTTTTTTGGGATCATCGTGCATTTATCCAAAGTTTGCCAAACAGCCCATGGATGAAGGCCAACTCTTGGATGGGAAACTAGAACCAACAAATGAACCTTATGCTGTGGCAAAAATTGCAGGTATTGTTATGTGCCAGTCATACAATCGCCAATATAACACCAATTATATTTCTGTTATGCCCACAAATTTGTATGGTCCAGGTGATAATTATCATCCAGAAAACTCGCATGTGTTGCCAGCACTCATTCGCCGTTTTCATGAAGCAAAAATACAAAATCTGCCAGAAGTAGTCATTTGGGGAACGGGAAAACCGTTAAGGGAATTTTTATACTCCGAAGATATGGCACGAGCCAGTGTATTCCTTATGCAAAACTATGATGTGAATGGTGATCCAAAGGGCGGCGAACACGTGAATGTTGGTTCTGGGATTGAAGTGAGTATCAAGGAACTTGCAGAAACAGTAAAGTCCGTTGTTGGTTACAAGGGTAATTTAACCTTTGATTTAACAAAGCCAGACGGAACTCCTCGGAAGTTACTGGATGTATCCAAACTCCATCGTATGGGCTGGAAACACCAGGTCGAACTCGCAGAAGGTGTGAAACTCGCATACCAGGATTTTTTGAAAAAAGTATGAAAACGTAATTTTCCGAATGTAAATTTTTTTAATGTTAACCCACGAAGAAAAACTAAAATTAATGAAGAGCCTATGTTGGGATTATAATATACCACCAGAAGATCTTTTGGCCTTAACCGAAGGTAGAGCGGAAACAGCTGGTGGATTTGATACAATTGGCTGGTTTGTGCGCTGTTTGCAAAGTTTGCCTTGGCATATCTTAGTTCCTTTATGGGGAGGAATCGATCGAGTGAAACTTTTGTTAACTCCTGAAACGATTCGCAGGGTATGGCCACCCGCAAGGAGAGAAACCTTTGAACGAATACGAAAGATTCTATCGGGAGAGCCTGTATCCGATGCAGGATGGGGTTCTGAAATTAGTAAAAAAATTAGAAACTCCTTTTTATCTAACAGGTGGTACCGCAATAAGTCGAATTTACTTCAATCATAGATACAGTGATGACTTAGATTTTTTTGTGAATTGTGATTCAAAATTTGATGAGTATTGTTTAAAGATTTACAATGCACTAGAAGGTGCTGGTTTTTATTGGGATGAAAAGGATGCATTTGTTGGTGTAAATTATAAGCGGTTATTGCTTCAGAGTAAAGAATATCCAAACACCGAACTCAAACTCGACTTTGTAAATGATATTGAAGTTCACTATGGAGAACTTACTCGTGATGAACTTTTTGATAAAATTGACAGCATTCAAAATATACTTTCAAACAAAATTACGGCTCTCTTTCGTTACGCGGAAAAGGATATTGTTGATTTGTTATTCATAGCGAGAAATTTTAAATTCCACTGGGACGAAGCTGTAAGCGAAGCTCGCAATAAAGACTTAGGTATAGAAAATTATTTAGTTTCAGATATTTTGCGAACCTTTCCCAAAGCAAAGCTCGAGAATATCAAATGGGTTGGGTCACAAAATTTGGACAATTTGATGTCTGATATCCAAACAATGGCGAAAGACTGCATCGAAGTAAAACCAAATAGTCTATGTTTCGCTTAAAATCAATTTTTAATAATTACAATTCTTAAAAATTTGCGCTGTATAATGTCAAAAAAAGTTTTTGTTTCTACATTTCCCTTTTGCCGCACAAATCCTAAAGCGCTGGACACACTGGAATCCAATGGATTCGAGGTGACAGTGAACCCGCTTGGTCGAAAGATGAAGCCAAATGAAGTGGCGGATGCCGCAAAGAACTTTGACGCACTCATTGCAGGTACCGAAGACTTAACTCCTCTAGTAAACGTTACAGAAACCTTGAAGTTAATCTCTCGGGTTGGGGTGGGTCTCGATAGTGTTCCATTGGATCTCTGTAAAGAAAAGGGGATTGCAGTTGCTTACACACCAGATGCTGTTTCTCCGGCAGTTTCTGAACTTGCGGTGAGCCTTATCGTAGACGCCATGCGTAAAGTCACATACTCAGACCGTGAAATACGAAGGGGTGATTGGACTAGGCCGTATGGCGAGAGGATTGGTGGTTCTACCATTGGTATTTTAGGATTTGGTCGCATCGGTAAACGTGTCGCCTCGCATTTGTTAGGTTATTTACCAAAAGAGATTCTTGTTTGTGATCTGTTAGACCAAGAAAAATCGATCCAAGAATTCAGTGAACTTGCATCAAACATATATAAAGTGAATCATTCACTCGGCAAAAATTGGAATCCAACAACAATCCGGCAAGTTGGGTTCGATACATTGATCCAAGAATCTGATGCCATTACCATTCATACCCCTTTTACATTAGATACAAAAAATCTATTCAATCTCCAAAGTATGTCCCGTATGAAACCGAATGCTGTGTTAATCAATACAGCAAGAGGTGGAATTGTGAACGAGGACGATTTATACCAAATCTTAAACGACCAAAAAATTTCTTCGGCTGCCATGGATGTCTTCGAAGAAGAGCCATACAAAGGTTCGTTATGTGGGTTAGAGAATGTGATTTTGACACAACATATGGGTTCCTGTTCGAATGATTGTAGGGAAGATATGGAAAGAGAAGCGGCAGAGAATGTTGCGAATTTTTTTCTTGGGAATCAGGTTGAACTTGTTTGTTAAAAACATGATTTTCTTATTTAGAAGTAGTCACTAATCTTTAGAACGATATTAAACTATAAAAGGCAACAATGCTAAAAAAATATTTTTATCAAAAATTGTTTCGGTACATTTCGCACTATTGTACATCGGAAAATTCACTACTTGAGTTTGCTCCGAAAAATGACACCATTGAATCGTTATTTAAAGGTGAATATAAAAAGATATCTAACTTATCAGAAGTAAAAAAGATAAATTCGGATTTTGTTTTAATCAATGGGAACATTCATTACGAAGGTGATATCCAAAATTTCTTTCATTCATTGCATTCTAAATTAAGTGACCAAACTCGAATAGCCATTGTGTATTATAGTTCTCTGTGGTGGCCAATCTTTAAATTGGCCGATATCTTTGGGCTTCGCTCTACAACGCCAGAACAAAATTGGATTTCACATGAAGATGTTGCTAATTTTCTAATTTTAGAAGATTATGAATTAGTAAGAGTTGAACAACGAATTTTACTTCCACTCTATATACCATTTATTAGTAATTTTGTAAATCGTTATCTTGCACCTTTGCCTTTCATTAGAAATTTTACAGTTCTTAATATCGCCATTGCTCGTCCCATCGCTCTCCAAGAGAAAAAACAGAAACAACCGTCTGTTTCTATTGTAGTTGCTGCAAGGAATGAAGAAGGAAATATTTTCGATATTCCTAAAAGAATTCCGAAAATGGGGCCTAACGATGAATTGATTTTTGTTGAAGGTAATTCGAAGGACAATACTTGGGAAAAAATATCAGAACTAAAAAAGGTATATAAAGGCCATTTGAAAATTCAAGTAGCTCAGCAAGATGGAAAGGGGAAGGGTGACGCTGTCAGAAAAGGTTTCTCGATGGCAAAAAATGAAATTCTGATGATCCTTGATGCGGATCTGACAGTTCCACCTGAAGATCTACCAAAATTTTATACTGCTATTGCTTCTGGTAAGGGGGAGTTCATCAATGGTTCTCGATTGGTTTACCCTATGGAAAAAAAAGCAATGCGGTTTTTTAACCGAGTAGGAAATAAATTTTTTGCAGTTTCTTTTTCCTTTGTGCTTGGCCAAAGATTTAAAGATACCTTATGCGGAACTAAGGTTATTTCAAAATCGAATTATGCAATGTTAGCAAAGAACAGGGCTTACTTCGGCGACTTTGATCCTTTTGGTGATTTTGATCTGATATTTGGCGCCTCCAGAATGGGATTAAAAATTATTGAAGTTCCAATCTCATATAAGGAAAGAACCTATGGGGAAACGAATATTTCTAGATGGAAACATGGAGTTATTCTTTTGACAATGTTGCTTTTTGCGGCAAGAAAAACAAAGTTTATTTAGATCATCATGAGTACAAGAATTAAATTAGTTATAGCAGGTATAATTTATAGAGTCATATCCTTGCTTGGAATTTCCAAAATTAGAATCATCAATAGGAATGGAATATTCTATAAAGTTGATCTTTCCGAAGGAATCGACCTCTCCATATTTTTATTTGGTAGTTTTCAAAGTCATGTATGGAAATTAACTGAGTTTAAAACAGAACCAAAAGTCATTTTCGATATTGGGGCAAATATTGGATCTATATCGTTGCCATTTGCTAAAAATTTCAGCAACAGTATTGTTTATGCTTTTGAACCAACATTTTATGCGTTTGGAAAGTTAAATGAAAATCTGAGTTTAAATCCAGATTTAAAAAAGAGAATTTACCCTGTCCAAGTTTTTCTCTCGGATGAAATTAAAGAAGTAAACAATAAGGCTGTTTATTCATCATGGAAGGTGGACGGATCCAAACAAGATCATCCGATTCATGGTGGAATTTTACAAAAGGCAATAGATAAACAAATTACTTTGGATTCTTTTGTCAAAGATCAAAAACTTACTACAGTAGACTTGATAAAAATTGACGTAGATGGTTTTGAGTTAGATATTCTTAGGGGTGCTGGAAATACTATCGATCGTTTTCGCCCCATAATCGTTTTCGAGTTTATGGGGCATACAGGCGAATCTACCAAGGGTGAGTTTGCCAAATATTTTGATCTCTTTGAAAAGAAAAATTATAAGCTTTTTGATTCAAAAACAAAACATGCGCTTACTGTAGATAATATTGATAAAAATGTTCCAAAGTATGGTGGAATTGATATTCTATGTTTGCCAAATTGATTCTAATAGGATTTAAAATTTTCAATCGACTTTACTCGATTGGAATGATTCGGACTTATTTGTTTTTTTATGATAAGTATAAATATATTACAGATTATTCTGACATTCGAAAGATCAAACGAATCATTAAACCTGGTTCCGTTGTTGTTGATGGTGGTGCGAATGTAGGATTTTACACTAGACTATTTTCAAAACTGGTTGGTAATCAGGGTCTTGTAATTGCTTTTGAGCCTGATCCAAAAAATTTTGAAATATTAAAAAAACGAACAAAAAAATTTTCAAATGTTGCAATTATTAATGCTGCTTTATCAGATAAAACAGGAAAATTAGACCTTTATATTTCGGAAGATTTGAATGTTGATCACCAAACCTATGATAGTGGTGAAATCAGAAAGAAAATTCAAATCGACAGTTTTGCTTTAGATGATTATTGTAAGAAGAACGGAGTCATCAATGTTTCTTTTATTAAGATGGATCTCCAAGGTTATGATGCGATTGCTTTGCGCGGTATGCAAAGAACAATTCTTCAAAATCCAGATATTATAATATGTTGTGAGTTTTGGCCTTATGGTATGAAGAGGGCGGGTGTGGAGCCTGAGGATTGGTTGGCGGAAATCAAAAGGTATGGTTTTGATTATGACAATCAGCAATCAGGTAATGAGGAGTATGGATATTACAAAACGCTTTGGTTAGGTATTGGATAGAGTTTATTTATATTGTTAATATTCTTTATTTCTCTTACTTTATGTTTTTTAGTTATTAAAAAATATGAACCTTGTAATTGGGAATTTTTAATTTTTGCCTTTATCTTTGGAGTATTGCAGTCAGACCCAATTCTAAGTAGGAACTTTTAAATCTGTTTCAGCTTTAGGGGCTTAGAAGCTATGTAAATAACAAGTGTGATATAGTATTAGGCAGTATTAAAGACCAATTGTATACTTTAATTTTCGATAATGGAAAAGACTTCGCTTGAGATGAAGTAATCGCGTAAAAGTTATATAAAAAATCTTGGCCAGTGTAAGTTCATATTGGCGAAGAGCCATACATCAATCTACAATTGGTTTAATCCGCTAATATTTTTCTGAGAGGTAGAGTTTTTCAAATTTAACTTAGGAAGATGTTGAAAGGGTTGATAATGAATGAAATAATTGACCAAGAAAAAAGTTCTGATTTAAAACTGCTGTCAGAATCTTTTGTTGAAGCGAGTACAAAGAACTATACTTTAAGACTACATCGTATATTTTCTAACTTTGATATGATCATTTTTTTAAATTAAAGTTCAATGCACGGTATTCTTATTTCAATCATAATGTTAAGTATTGTCATCTCAATAGGTATCGTTTATTTATTTGAGGTGCCCACTGGTATAGTTTTTCTTACGTTAACAATTTGTTTTTTGATGTTTGGCCTAATTGAAACTGGAGAGTATTTGGCCTCGTTTTTTGATGAAACTCTTTTAACCATTTCAGCTTTGATATTTATTTCTAAAGGACTGGAATTTAATCCTTTAGTTGAAAAAATTAGGAGTCTATTGCTAAAGGGATCGGACAAGAAGGTTTCAATCAAATTAAATTTTTTTTCCATGTTGTATTCAATGTTTGTCAATAATGCAGCCGTAGTTTCGACTATGATTGGAATACTAAATGGGCGAAAACGTCAACAGCGATTATTTTTAATGTCTATATCATTTGCTTCCATTCTTGGAGGGATGTTAACTCTAGTGGGTACTTCCACAAATTTAATTGTGAATAATCTTAAAATTAGGTATGGTTTTGAATCTTGGTCACTATTGAGTTTTTTTGAAATTGGAATTACTCCTGCAGTTCTTGGCTTTATTTATTTATCATTTGCTCCGCGAAAATATATCGATGTAGACAATTCGCATGATAACGGTGCCTCAGTCATCGAGGCTTTAGTTAAAAAAAAATCAAAATTAATTGGGAATACAATTGAATCAAACGGGCTTCGAAATCTTAAAAACTTTTTTTTGGGAGAATTAGTTCGTAGCGATGGAACTATTATATCACCTGCCAAGCCTTCTGATGTTATAGAATTTGGTGATAAATTGATCTTTATCGGTGCGATTGCGGATATCGGAAAATTAAAACTCATACAAGGATTGGAAGTATCGAATGAGCCCTCAATCCACTCTTTAAAGAATCTAAAAGAGGTGCTAATAACAGATGAGTCTGATTTGGTAGGTTTGACACCTAAGATAGTTCAGTTTCGATCGAGGTTTAATTCCGTTGTTGTCTCTGTTAGGCGCGGTTTAGATGTGATAAAAAGCAATTTAGGCGATGAAATTTTTAAACCAGGTGACCAACTTACATTAGCAATAGGTGCAGATTTCGAAAAGAACCAATCAAATATTCTTAGCTTTCGTAGTTTAGAAGGAATACGCCTAGTAAAGGATAATCAATATTGGAAATCTACTGCATATTTGTTCTTATTCTTGCTAATATTGGTTTTGAATATCTTTGGATTATTGTCTTTATTCAAAGGTTCTCTGATCGTTCTAATATTTGGAATATTAGCAAATTTGTTGACTTTAAATTCTTTGAAAAATGAAATCCCGTTTAATTTAATTATGACAGTTGGTTCTGCGTTTGTTATTTCAAATGTCCTTCGGACTTTGCAGGCTCCCGAATTTATTTTGGCGAATCTTCTTCCATTCCTATTGAATTTGCCAGTATTTGTTTCGCTCTTTATTTTTTTTGTTTTTGTGATTGTTTTGACAGAGTTTGTAAGTAACGCAGTTGCCGCAGGTATTGCGCTTCCATTTGCTGTTTCACTCGCATCTGGTCTGTCTACTAACGCTGAACCTTTTTTTTTTGTAACTGCTTTTGGAGCAAGTGCTAGCTTTCTGACACCTTTCGGGTATCATACAAACATGATGATTTATAGTGTAGGACATTATAAACCTTCCGAATTTTTTAAGTTAGGTTTGCCATTAACCTATATTTATATTTTAACAGTTTATGTTTCAATAATATATAAATTCAAAATCTACCCGTTCAACTTTTAGGCGGCAGATTAACCTTAGAAAAAAGGACTTAATTATGAATTATTTTAATAAAGTTTGGTATTTACTCGATTCTTATCAGAGAAAAAAAACCATTTATATGTTTGTTTTGATTTTCTTTAGTTTAATTTTCGAATCTTTCGGTATAGGAATCATTATTCCGTTGGTTTCGGTGCTTACAGATTCAAGTCAGCTCAGAGAAAATCTTTATTTTCATCAAACCATAATGTATTTGGGTAATCCGCCTCTTGAGATATTGGCAATCTATGCCATGGTAGGGATGGTTTTTTTATACACTCTCCGAACTATTTTCCTGATTTTTTTCTCTTGGGAACAAGCTGGATACGCTGCAGAGTTTCAAAGTAGATTGTCAGGAGCATTATTTAAGAAATACTTAAGTCAGCCGTATCTATTTCATGTGAATCGAAATTCTGCGGAATTGATTCGGAATACATCGATTGAGGTGGCAACATTGGTTTCTATGGTTCAGCAGGCTCTGTCTTTTCTGAATGAGATCATAACCATGATTGGAATTTTCTTCTTTTTGTTATATGTTGAACCTTTTGGGGCAGTTGTGGTCATTGGTTCTTTGGGTTTTGCTGGGGCTGTTACATTTGCTTTGGCAAAAAAGAAGTTGTTGAACTTAGGGATCTTGCGTCAAAATTTTGAAGGTGCGCGGATTCGTCATTTTCAGCAAGGGTTAGGTGGAATTAAGGATATTAAAATTTACGGTCGAGAAACTGAATTTATTAAACGTTACGTATTGCAAAGTGATGGTGTTGCAAAAGTAGTAAAGCAATATAGCACGCTGTTAGCATTCCCGAGAATATGGTTAGAGTATTTTTCTATTTTAGGTCTCGTTTCGCTTATTTTATCCGCAATATTTCAGGAGAAATCTTTAAGCGAAGCGGCAACTTTAGTAGCAGTTTTTGGAGCTGCTGCTTTTCGTGTAATGCCATCAGTAAATAGGATGTTAGTTGTGATGCAGAATATAAAATTTTCTTTGCCTACAATTGATTTAATCTATAATGAGATGTGTTTGGCAGACCCTATAGATTTTAATTTAGAGAATGCAAATTCCTATAGCGAATTTCAAAATTTGGAATTAGATGATGTGCACTTTGCATATTCTATGAATGAAGTATTGAGTGGAATTTCCTTAGTTGTTTCTTCAGGAACAACGATTGGGTTTATCGGGGAAAGTGGAGCTGGTAAGAGCACTCTCATTGATTTGCTACTTGGCTTAATATCGCCTACTCGTGGTGACATTAAAATTGATGGAGAATCCATTGTTCGTAACCCTAAGTTATGGCAAAAACAAATTGGTTATGTATCTCAAAATATTTATTTAACCGACGATACTCTTCGTAACAATATAGCCTTTGGAATAACTGAATCATCCATTGATGATGAAAAAGTGAGAACTGCGATAAAACTTTCGCAGTTGGAAAGTTTTGTGGCAAGAGCCGAATCGGGATTAGATACGATAGTTGGGGAGCGAGGTATAAAACTTTCTGGTGGACAAAAACAAAGAATAGGAATTGCACGAGCACTTTATCATAATCCATCTGTGTTAGTGTTAGATGAGGCAACAAGTTCTTTAGACTTGACTACAGAAAATGAAGTGATGGAGGCAATTCACGCCTTACATGGCACAAAAACGATACTAATCATTGCACATCGGCTTAGTACTCTTCAAAAATGTGATAATATTTACAGAATCGAAAATGGAAAAATTTATCCATCTAAAATACTGTAGAAAGGAACAGGAAAATGTTATGATTCCATATGGAAGGCAAGATATATCACAGGAAGACATAGATAAGGTAGTTGAAGTGTTAAAGAGTGATTTTTTAACACAAGGCCCAATGGTGCCTAAATTTGAAGCGGCCGTTTCGCAAGGTTCTCAAGTAGAATATGCTGTGGCTGTTAACAGTGCAACTTCTGCTTTGCATATCGCCTGTCTTGCTTTAGGAGTTAGCCCAGGTGATTATGTATGGACAAGTCCTAATAGTTTTGTTGCAAGTTCTAATTGCGCATTGTATTGCGGTGCAAAAGTAGATTTTGTAGACATTGATAAAGATACATATAATATATCTGCCGACGCACTAGAATTTAAATTAGAGCAAGCTGAAAAATCAGGTAAATTGCCAAAAGTTGTTATTTCTGTTCACTTTGCAGGGCAAGCACCAGATTTAGAGAGGATTTTTAAATTATCTAAAAAGTATGGATTTCGAATTATAGAGGATGCATCTCATGCAATCGGAGCAAGATACAAAGAAAAACCAGTTGGTAATTGCGAGTATAGTGATATTACGATTTTTAGTTTTCATCCGGTAAAAATTATTACTACAGGTGAGGGTGGAATGGCTCTTACCAATGATGAAAAATTATATTCAAAATTATATAGGCTTCGGAGTCACGGTATCACGAGAGATGTAAACCAGATGGTTAAATTACCCCATGGGCCATGGTATTACGAACAGATTGAACTTGGTTTCAACTATCGAATGACGGATATACAAGCGGCGTTGGGTTACAGTCAGTATACCAGGTTGAACGAATTTGTAAAAAAAAGACACGAAATATCGGATGTTTATTTTGATCTGTTCCAGAATAAACCAGTAATTTTACCTAAGCAGATGCCTGACTCTTATTCTGCGTTCCACCTTTTTGTTCTGCAATTAAAGTTGGATGAATTAGAATCGTCTCAAACTCAAATTTTCGAAAGATTTCGCAACTCTGGTATATTAGTGAATTTACATTATATTCCGATCTATCGCCAACCATACTACTCGAATATGGGTTTTAAAAACGAAGATTTTCCCAATATGGAAGAATATTACAGTCGGGCACTAAGCATTCCTATGTATCCTGGATTAAGTAAAGATCAACAAAAAGAAGTAGCTGCTCGTTTAACCACACCTATTGGTCATCAAACTCTATTTTAAGTATGAACCAAAATTTAACCTTGGGTACAGTTCAGTTTGGCCTCAATTACGGTGTTTCAAATAAATCTGGCAAGGTAACGCAAGCTGAGGCTGAATCGATTCTTGATTTTGCTTATCTGAATGGTATTACTGAGTTAGATACTGCAGTTGCTTATGGAGATAGTGAAACGGTGCTTGGTGGGCTAGCCAACGGGCGATTTCTGATCTCTACAAAATTACCAAAATTAAGTTCTGACAATTTGTCAAATATCCGGGATTGGACAAAATCACAAATTGAGTCTTCATTAGAGAAACTTAAAGTGAACCAAATTGATACACTTTTTTTACATGATGTATCAATATTGTATAGTCCAGTTGCTTCCGAACTCTATGAAGTGGTCGAAAACTTTAAAACCAAAGGACATATAAAAAAGTTTGGATTAAGTATTTATAGCTATCATGAATTGGATAAAATTCCTGTTGAATTCAAATACAATAGAATACAATGCCCAATCAATGTATTTGATTTGTCGTTAAAAGTAAGCGGTTGGATGGAAAAACTAAGGGAAATGGAAGTTGAGATCCAAGCACGTTCCATTTTTTTACAAGGTGTGCTTCTCATGGAGAAAAATTCTCGCCCAACTTATTTTTCTAAATGGAAAGATCTGTTTCAAAAGTGGGATGATTTCCTAAATAAGAATCAAATTTCTCCTGCATTTGCATGTATTCTTTTTATTAAATCATTGGAAGAAGTTTCTAACGTGGTATTCGGAGTCGAAACTCAAGTTCAATTAAAAGAAATTTTATCCCTTTTTAAAGAAACCAGGGATTTGAAGTTTTCGTCTAACTTTGAATCTAGTGATGAAAATTTAATTTATCCATATCGATGGCAATTACAATGAAGGTTTTAGCAATCGTGCAGGCGAGAATGGGTTCGACAAGATTTCCTGGAAAGGTTATGGAGCCCATTTTGGGAATTCCTATGATCAATTTGCTAATTGATCG
This sequence comes from Leptospira sp. 96542, assembly GCA_029310945.1. Taxonomy (GTDB): domain Bacteria; phylum Spirochaetota; class Leptospiria; order Leptospirales; family Leptospiraceae; genus Leptospira_A. The sequence goes on along the minus strand of JARJFC010000016.1, from coordinate 43,256 downwards.
ATTGAAATTATCCAAACGAATCGATCAGATTATTGTCGCTACTTCTTCAAGTTCGCTCAATGATCCTCTCGAGCAAAATTTAAAACTTTCGGATATTGGGTGTTTCAGAGGAAGCGAGAATGATGTTTTAAATCGTTTTTATTCTGCGGCCAATCATTTTAACGCAGATGTTGTGGTTAGGATTACTGGTGATTGCCCCTTGGTGGATGCTCAATTAGTCGATTCAGTAATCGATATTTATTTAAAAAGTGGTGTCCATTACGCATCAAACATCAATCCACCAACGTTTCCTGATGGCTTAGACATTGAGGTTTTTTCATTTGAATCTCTGAAAGAAGCAAATTCCAAAGCAACTGAAGAATTTGACAGGGAGCATGTGACACCTTTTATCAGAAGAGAAGAACAGTTTGTCCGAGAAAATATGGTAAATAAGGATGATTATTCTTCCTTAAGATGGACAGTCGATGAACCAGAAGATTTAGAAGTAATTAGAAATGTGTTTGAGCATTTTTTCCCTAGTATACATTTTTCCTGGTTAGATGTTTTAATTCTTGAAAAATCGAAACCAGAGTCATTCCAACATAACAAAAAATATTTTAGAAATCAAGGTTCAAGTATGAGTAGTGGCCAGAAACTTTGGCAAAGAGCGAAGAAAGTAATACCTGGTGGAAACATGTTACTTTCCAAAAGAGCTGAAATGTTTTTACCTGAAAAATGGCCAGCATACTTTAGCAAGGCAAGTGGATGTAAAGTTTGGGACATTGATGGTAAGGAATATATTGATATGTTTCTTATGGGGGTCGGAACGAATACATTAGGTTATGGACATCCAGATGTAGATAGTGCAGTGTTCGACGTAGTAAAATCTGGAAATATGTCAACATTGAATTGCCCGGAAGAAGTTTACCTTTCTGAAAAATTAGTTGAGATGCATCCCTGGTCCGACATGGTTCGATTGGCTAGAACAGGAGGAGAGGCAAATGCAATTGCGATAAGAATTGCAAGAGCAGCTTCGGGAAAAGATAAAGTTGCAATTTGTGGATACCATGGTTGGCATGATTGGTATTTATCTGCAAATCTTTCAAGTGATGATAAACTCTCTGGACACTTATTGCCTGGACTTGATCCAAATGGCGTTCCAAAATCTTTAGCTGGCAGTGTTCTTCCATTCCATTACAATAGAATTGATGAGTTAGAGAATTTAATCAAACGTGAACCGATTGGGGTCATCATGATGGAGGTATCACGAAATACTGGTCCTGATCCTGGATTTTTGGAAAAAGTGAGAGAATTAGCAAATCAGAATGGCATCGTTCTAATTTTTGATGAATGTACATCTGGGTTTCGACAAACTTTCGGTGGTCTTCATAAACAATTTAATGTTGAACCTGATATGGCCATTTTTGGAAAAACACTTGGCAATGGTTACGCTATCACTGCAATCATTGGCAGAAAAAATGTGATGGAGTCGGCGCAAGCTACATTTATCAGTAGTACGTTTTGGACTGAACGAATAGGTCCAGCTGCTGCATTAAAAACTCTTGAGGTAATGGAAAAAACAAAGTCCTGGGAAATCATTACATCAATCGGAAATCAAATCACTGATGCATGGAGATCATTGGCAAATGAGACGAATGTAGATCTTGAGTATTGGGGATTACCAGCTCTCTGTGGTTTCACTGTTAGAAGTAAAAATGCTTTAAAATACAAAACGCTGATTACCCAAGAAATGTTAAAAAAAGGGTTTCTCGCAGGTACTTCTGTTTATGCATGTTTGAGTCATTCAGATGAAGTCATTCACAACTACTTGGATAACCTAAAGCCCATTTTTCAAATGATATCCGATTGTGAAAATGGCAAGGATGTTGATTCCCTTTTGGAGGGTCCAGTATGCCATTCTGGGTTTAGTCGACTAAACTGAGATTATTGATTGAAAAAAGTGGTATTATTTTTAACTGAATATTTCAAATCAAATGGCTTGGGACACTTGAGAAGATGTATCGCTTTCTCGGAATTATTTGAAGACGCAGGCTACGCAACGAAGATTATTATAAATACGGATGATTCAAGTGCAGGTATATTTGAATCAAAGTATATTATAAATAATTGGCTAATAAATGGTAACTTTGAGAACCAATACCAAGCAATTATTGTCGATTCATATCGGGCGCAAATCAGTGACTATAAAAAAATATCAGAACATACAAGTCATTTGGTTGTAATTGATGATGATAACCGTATTGAATATCCTCAATCCTGTATTATATACAATGGGGGGCTTGGAGGGGCGATCTATCAATATGACCCATCGAAATATAAAAAAATTCTTGTTGGTCCAGAATACTCCCTACTTAGAAAGCCATTTCGGAATCATAAGGAATCAAAGTTCATCGATAAAAAAATAAGTAGAGTATTGATAACGATGGGCGGTAGTGATCCGTTAAATTTGACTTCGAAAATTATAAATCAATGTTCTTCAAAATTTCCAGACCTAAATTTAGATGTGATCATCGGACCAGGATTTAAGCACTTTAAAGAAAATCAGTTTTTAAAAAAAACAACAGTAAAATTTTACAGAAATCTTGATGCTACATCTATGGTTCAATTGATGATGTTAGCCGATCTTTGTATCACTGCTGGTGGACAGACTATTTACGAATTGGGGAAACTAGGCATACCTTTTATTGTAATTAAAACAGCAGAAAATCAACAGGGTAATATCCTTGGTTTAAGTAGAGTAAATATTATAGACCAATATCTTGATCCAAATGTCAAAAATTTTGAACATCAGTTGGAAAATTTAATGCAGAAACTTGTCAGAAAAACTGATCGTCGTATTATGAGTGAAAAATTATTAAAAATATTTAAAAACAAATCCTTAAGCATTGTTGATTCAATCTTTAATTAAATGAATAGTTCGATATTTTGTGGATTCGGAGCTTTGGGACATTCATGTCTTTCGGAATTATTAAAACTTAATTATCATATTTCCTGCGTATTAACACATAAGGATATGAATCTGGAATCAGTAGATGCTCTTGCACAAGAGAGTAAGATTCCATTTCACTATGCTGACTTAAGAAAAGACAACCAACTTTTGCAAGAACTTCAAAGTTTACGATGTAAATTCTTAATTAGTGTCAACTATCGTTATATCATTCCTGTCCGTTTGATTAATAGCGTAGAATATCCGTTAAATATACATGGATCTTTGTTGCCAAAATATAGAGGACGCGCTCCACATATCTGGGCAATTATAAATGGAGAATCCTATACAGGTGTAACTTGCCATATAATGGAGGCAACTGTTGATACTGGCTCAATTTACAGCCAGGTAACAATTCCGATTTCAGACTCAGCCACCGGAAATGATATCGTTGAAGAGTTTAAAGTAAAATATCCTCTCGTATTAAATGATGCATTAAATAAAGTAAATTCGGGATATGAGCCGAGGCAACAGAATGAGGAAAACGCAACTTATTTCGGAAAACGTATACCAGAAATGGGTTATATCGATATTCTCAAAACCAAGAATACTATAATAGATTTTGTTCGTGCTCAAACGAAACCATATCCTGGGGCTTATTTTTATTTACCAACAGGTGAAAAGATAGTAATTTATAAAGTTGCAGAATATAACTCAAGGTTTTCGGAAGAGAGGTTACCAATGGGCAGTATTAGATTGGTCAAAGAAGGGTATCTTCTAGTTGTTTCTGATGGCAATTTATTAATAACGGAATACGAAATCATATGAGCTTTGAATTTTCGAGAAATAAAAAACCGTTCATCATTGCTGAAATGTCTGGAAATCACAACCAGTCTTTAGATCGAGCATTGGAGATTATCGATTCGGCTGCAGACTGTGGTGTTGCTGCCATCAAAATTCAAACCTACACTGCTGATACACTTACGATAGATAAAAGTGATGGTGAATTCTTTATTTCAGATCCCAAAAGTTTATGGAAAGGAACCTCATTATACGAATTGTATAAAGAAGCATATACTCCTTGGGAATGGCATAAGGCTATTTTTGAATATGCAACCAAAAAAGGTATTTTATGTTTTAGCTCTCCTTTTGATTTTTCTGCCGTTGATTTTTTAGAAAAATTAAATGCTCCTGCATATAAAATAGCTTCGTTTGAAAATAATGACTTACCTTTGATTAGAAAGGTAGCCTCTACAAAAAAACCAATTATCATATCGACGGGGATGGCAACAATATCTGAAATTGCAGAGGCAGTGGATGCAGTGAGATCAGTAGGAAATAAGAATCTTACGTTATTGAAATGTACAAGCACATACCCCGCTAGTCCCGAAAATACCAATATTCTTAGCATTCCTGCAATGAGGGCAATGTTTAATTGTGAAGTTGGACTGTCAGATCATACGATGGGAATCGGAGTTGCTGTTGCTAGCGTAGCGTTAGGAGCAACAGTAATCGAGAAACATTTCACCTTGCGTCGTGCAGATGGAGGCGTTGACTCAACTTTTTCACTGGAACCAGAAGAAATGAAGTCTTTAGTTATCGAATCCGAAAGAGCTTGGTTGGCTCTCGGCACAGTAAAACTTGAACGATCAGAGGCTGAGCAGAAATCAATTATATTTAAAAGATCGTTATATGTTGTGAAGGATGTTAAAAAAGGTGAAAAGTTTACTAGCGAATCTGTCAGAAGTATTCGTCCTGGTTATGGAATCGCTCCAAAGTATATAGATGTAATAATAGGTACTACAGCCATGTATGATATTTCCAGAGGGACTGCTGTAAATTGGGATATGATCAGTGAAAAGAATTAAATCTTCAAGTCAATCAGTGGCTGTTATTGGAGGAGGGTTAAGTGGTACGCTATTAACAATTAATTTGATTCTGAATGCTCGAAAGCCTGTTCAGATTTTTTTAATTGAGTCCAAACAAAAAAGAATTGGCCGTGGTATCGCTTACTCTCCGAATTCGATTTATCAAATCCTTAACGTGCCAGCAAAAAAAATGGGGTTATATTCTGATAAACCTAGTCACTTTTTCGACTGGTGGCAAAGAGTTGAGAAGAATTACTTCTATTTGAATGAAGAATATAACGAGAATTCTTTTTTTCCTCGTTTTATTTATGGAGATTATGTTGAATCGATCTTGGCCGAATCCATTCAGAATAAACCAAATTTCATTGATTTCTATCATATAAATGATGAAGCAATCGATGTTACTTACGCTATCGATAGATGGCAAATTAAGTTGGCAAGTGAATCTGAAATTAATGTTAAATCGCTCGTGTTAGCAACCGGAAATATTTCGCCAGCAAACCCTTCCTATATTGCAAAAGAAGTCTTGACTAATAAAAGATATATTGAAAACCCATGGAATGAAACTGTTTACGATTCAATAAATACAACCGAGAGAATTGGAATCTTGGGTTCCGGATTGTCTATGGTTGATGTTTTAATGACTTTAAGAAGGAAAGGATTTAGAGGCAGCATAGTTTCGTTCTCTCGGTCGGGGAAATTACCAAAGGTTCATGAAAAAATCGGAAATGCTAATCCGACGAATCATCCGCAACCTTCAGGAATCCTCAGGAAAGATTTTATTAATATCAGAAATTGGATTGGTTCAAACATAAAAGTTTCTGATGAGGCCATTTTAAACAACTTACGACCGGCTATATCAAAATTCTGGCAGAGTTGGAATACCAAAGATCAATTGCGCTTTTTAAGACATGTTCGTCCTTTTTGGGAATCATTTCGACATAGAATTCCTCAAGAATCAATGAACGTGATTCTTGATTGGAAGGAAAAAAATAGTTTAGATTTTATTAAAGGGAAAATTTTAAAGACGAAAATTGAAGATGGCGTTTTACAAATCGAGCATTCAAACAAATCAATTTATTGTGTAGATAAACTTATCAATTGTACTGGTCCTGATACTCAGATAAAACAAGTAAAAAGTTTGTTGTATTCTAATTTACTGGAGAAAGGTTACATTTCAACGTCACCTAATGGAATTGGCTTTAAAACGATAGAATTGGGAAAAGTCGTTCCAGATGATGGTGCACAAGATTTGGATAGAATATATGCTATAGGTCCACTAAGAAAAAATGATCTATGGGAATCAACTGCTGTAAATGAAATTAGGAGTCAAGTAGAAGAATTGTCTGTTCATCTTTTGAATGAGCAAGAAGTAGATTCTAATGTTTATATATCTGGTCTAAAAAAATTCAAAGAAAATATCGTTCAATTAGTTCCTACACCTGAAGCTATTCCTAATTTACCAAGAATATTCGATATATACTCTACGAGCGAAATTATTAACTTAGTTGCCAACACAATTGGCTGGGTTCGACCTTCGGTTGGATACAGTCGATTAAAACTTATGAGCAATCCATTCGAAATTTTAATGCTGGTATGGTCGCCTCAGTCTGAGACAGCAATTCATAAGCACGTTGGTTTCGGCGGAATATTGCTTGTATTACAAGGTGAACTTATAGAAAGAAAATTTGTGATCAACAATTGCAAAATGGAATTGAGCGAGGAAACTTATTTGCAGGAAAAACAATCTGCTTTAGAATCCATAAATTCGATTCATCAAGTGAAGAATGTTAGTTTAGATTCATATACTATTTCGCTGCATTTGTACTACCCTACTTTAGATAGTTTAACTTCGATGGAGATTTTTGACCTACAAAACCAGAGAAAAGGAGTTCTGAATGAAAATGCGAAAGCGGCTTCCTGGGAAGAAAAGGGTTCAAGTTTTAAAATGATCGGAAACATGGAATAAATATTAACAATGAAGAAGACAGTAGCTACTATTGAAGCAAGGATGACATCGTCACGTTTGCCTGGGAAAGTATTATTGCCGGTTTTGGGTAAACCAATTTTAGGTTATCTGTTCGATCGTTTGAAAAAAGTAACTTTAATTGATGAGATTGTTCTAGCTACAACAATCAATAAAGCAGACGATCCCATTGTAGATTATGCAAAATCGGAAGGCATATCTGTTTTCAGAGGAAGCGAAGATGATGTATTACTTCGTGTAGTTGATGCTGCGAAATATGTTGGTGGAGATATCATTATTGAAATAACAGGCGATTGCCCAATAATAGATCCTGAGTTAATCGATCAATGTATTCAACTTTATAAATTTAATAATGCTTCCTATGTTGGAAATGCTCATGTAAGGAGTTATCCCGACGGCATGGATGTTCAAGTTTTTTCTTTAGCTGATTTGCAAAAATCAGGCGAAATGACAAATGACAAATTAGACAGGGAGCATGTATCTTTATTTATGAGAAACCATCCCGAAATTTTTCCCCATTTGCATATGGTAGCGCCGACCTCAATTTTTTGGCCAGAATTAGGTTTAACTTTGGACGAAAAAGAGGATTTTGAATTATTAAAATCAATTATTGAATACTTTTATTCAATTCAAAAACCTTATTTTGGAATATATGATTGTGTGTCTTTTTTAAAAGAGAATCCCCAGCTATTAGAAATAAATCAGAAAGTAAAAAGAAAGGGTGATACTTGAAAATCAAAACTTTCCTTATTGGCCTAGGGCAAATTGGGATGGGTTACGATTTTAAAGAAAACTATTCTAGTTTTTGCCTAACTCACCTGAATGCCATTCTAGCTCATGATAATTTTGATTTAATTGGAGGATTTGATATATCAATTGAAAATAGAAATCGATTTGAATCAAAAACTTCGATTGAGAGTTTTAGCGATTTAATAGTAGGATTGGAAAAATCGAGTCCAGAATTTGTTATCATTGCAACTCCAACAAAAACTCATTTCGAGATATTAAAAAGTGTAGTAAATATTAAGACTGTAAAAGCTATATTATGCGAAAAGCCGATATCTCATGATCTAAGTGAAGCTAGTGAGATGATCAATCTATGTGATCAAAATCAAATAAAACTTTTTGTAAATTACCAAAGATACTATTTACCTTCTAGTGAAAAAATTAAAACAAAGTTATCTCCTTTGGGCATACCTTTATCTTTTTTAAAAGGCGTTTGTTGGTATTCGAAGGGTTTATTGCATAATGGAAGTCATTTTATTAATTTATTGGAATACTGGTTGGGAGATTTATTGGAAATTTCAATTATTGAGACACATAATTATTGGTCAGAAGAAGATTTTGAACCAGATGCATTAATGAAATTCCAAAATGGAAATATATTCTTTTTATCTTCTCGTGAATCTGATTTCTCAAATTATTCAATTGAACTGGTTACTTCAGATGGTAAGTTAACATATAAAAATGGCGGTGCAGAAATTAACTGGCAATCTAAAATTCAAGATTCTGTATACAAAGATTATACTACTCTTTCTTTGAATATTGAAGATATAGTAAGTGAATCAAATATGTCGCAGTATTTTGTTTTGGATCAAATCAGAAAATATTTATTAACAAATGATAACTCTCGAGTTTGCGAAGCTATTACAACATTGAATATGATGAAATTATTGCAAAAGTTAAAGGATACGAAATGAACGATAAGTTGGCAATTTTTGGCGGAACTAAAGCTATAAATTTTGAATTAAAACGATATAATTCCCTAGGACCAGAAGAAGTCGAGGCGGCTAAAAAAGTTGTCGAAAGCGGGAATTTATCACAGTTTTTAGGTTGTTGGGATCCTGATTTTTATGGTGGTCCTAAAGTTCAGGAATTTGAAAAGCATTGTAGAGAATATTTTAATGTAAAATACGCAGTTACAGTCAATTCTTGGACATCTGGTTTAATTGCTGCAATTGGAGCTATCGGTATCGAACCTGGAGACGAAATTATAGTAAGTCCATGGACAATGTCAGCATCAGCGACTGCCATACTACATTGGAATGCAATTCCTGTTTTTGCTGATATAGAACCTAACACATATTGTATTGATCCAGCATCCATTGAAAAAAACATCTCACCTTATACAAAAGCAATCATGGTTGTCGATATTTTTGGACAATCCGCAAATATGGAAGAAATTAATCGAATTGCAAAAAAACACAATCTGAGAGTTATCAATGACACCGCCCAAGCCCCTGGATCACAATATAAAGCTAAATATACTGGTACATTAGGTGATATTGGTGGATATAGTTTAAATTACCATAAACACATTCACACAGGTGAAGGTGGGATACTTGTTACAAATAATGATGAGTTAGCTGAAAGAATGCAATTAATTCGAAACCATGCAGAAGCTGTGGTGAAGGATAAAGGGGTCACTAACCTTTCTAATATGGTGGGTTACAATTTTCGATTGGGTGAGATTGAATGTGCCATAGGAATCGAACAATTAAAAAAATTAGACACGAAAATTAAATCAAGAATTCATGCAGCAGAAAGATTAAGGAAAGGACTTTTAGATCTTCCTGGTTTAAAATTACCAGAAATTAGACCGGAATCTACTCATGTGTATTATATATTTCCAATGGAAATTAATTCAAGGATTACTGGTGTTAGTAAGGAGAAAATATACGAAGCGTTAGTAGCCGAAGGTGTATCTGATATTTCGCTTCAGTATGCAAACTTACATCTTTTACCAATGTATCAAAAGAAAATCGCTTATGGTTCCAAAGGTTTTCCGTGGACGTCGGATATTTGCAAAAGAGATGTAGATTATTCGAAAGGGATTTGTCCAGTAGCGGAGAATTTAAACGATTTTACTTATTTAGGTTATGAAATGTGTGTTAGGGAGTTTCCTGATGAACATGTTGATTTGGTGATAGCTGCGTTTCAAAAAGTTTGGAAAAACTTAGATTCATTAAAATGATTTATACTTTTTTAGAAGATTACTATTTAAGGCCGTTAAAAATCGCCGATTTGGAAGGACCATATCCAACATGGTTTTCTGATCAAAACATCACTCAATATAGTTCACATGGTAAATTCTTTAAGAATGAAAATTATTTCATTTCTTTTTATGAGAATTTGAATAGGGAAGATCAAGTTGTTTTGGGAATATTCCATAAATCAGATGGACATATTGGGAACTTGAGTTTGCAAGATATTTCTTGGTTAAATAGAACAGCTGAATTTGCAATTATTATTGGAAATCAAAAACACCACAGAAAAGGTGTTTCGATTCACGCTTCTCGGTATTTGCTTGATCATGGTTTTCAAAAGCTAAATTTAAATAAAATATATTGTGGAACATCTGATAATAATATCGGAATGCAAAGGCTTGCTTTAAATTTAGGTATGAAGGAAGAAGGCCGTCGGATTGACCATTTGTTCTTAGAGGGAAGTTACCGAAGTATTGTCCTTTATTATATTTTGGCAAAGGATTGGGATCAGAAATAGATTGATTACAATTGTTTCTCATGATGCAGGTGGAGCAGAGATCCTATCTAACTATGTTTTACAAAATAAAGATGAGTATAATTATATACTTGAAGGACCAGCTGTTTCCATTTTTGAAAAACTACTTGGGAAATTAGAAAGAATATCTTTAAATCAGATTTCTAAAAAGACGAATCTAATTCTTACAGGAACTAGTTGGCAGAGCGATATTGAAAAAGTTGCCATATCTATAGCAAAACAAAAAAAAATAAAGGTAGTTAGTTTTCTCGATCATTGGGTAAATTATAGACAACGATTTGAATTGAATGGAAAACTAGAATTACCAGATGAGATTTGGGTGGGTGATGAAGATGCATTTTTTTTGGCTCAAGAAATTTTCCCTAAAAATATTGTTAGGCTAAAGGATAACCCATATTTTTTATCACTAAAATCATTTTTTAGTTTTTTTGTAGCCAAGGAAAAATCAGATGAGGAATATAGAATACTTTTTATCTGTGAAAATATAAGTGATCATGCAAAAAAATCATTCCAAAATGAGAGGTATTGGGGTTATACAGAAACAGATGCCATCCAATATTTTTTTGAAAATCTTCCGAAGTTAGATATAAAGTCAACAAAATTTACCTTTCGGCCACATCCATCTGATCCCAAAGATAAATACCAATGGGTAATTGAAAAATATTCGGCTTATGAAATTAAAATATCAAATGAGTTATCCCTTTTTGAACAGATTGCCAATTCTGATTTAGTAGTTGGTTGTGAAAGTATGGCTTTAGTTATTGCTATGTTGGCGAACAAAACAGTTGTTAGCTGCATACCGCCTTCCGGTAAAAAATTAGAGTTACCTCAAAGTAAAATATTAGAAATGCGAAACTTGTAAATTGGAGAAAATTTTGAATATGGAGAATAATATAGTTTGGCTAAATCACAAAGTTACTCCAAATGATAGAGCAAAAATCAAAAACCAACGTCCATGTCTTATTTGGCTTACTGGCTTAAGTGGATCAGGAAAATCAACAATTGCGAATGGCTTAGAAAGTTATTTGAATCAAAACGGAAATCATACAATTTTACTTGATGGAGACAATGTCAGATTCGGTTTAAACAAAGATCTTGGTTTTTCTGCTGAGGACAGGTCGGAGAATATACGTAGAATTGGTGAAGTTGGAAAACTTTTTGTTGAATCAGGTCTCATTGCAATCGCATCTTTGATTTCTCCATTTGAGAGAGATCGCACGATGGTTAGAGATTTGTTTCAAAAGAATGAATTTCTAGAAGTGTATATTTCTACTCCACTACAAGTTTGTGAAAGCCGTGATCCAAAAGGTTTATATAAAAAGGCAAGGATTGGCGAGATCCCAAATTTTACAGGAATTGGCTCTCCTTATGAGGAGCCGATCAATCCAGAAATTAAAATTGATACACAAAGTTACAATGTGGTTAGTTGCATAAAAATTATAGTAAATAGTTTGGTTGATAAGAAGTTAATTAGTATTTGAATTTGGTATAATAAAGATATGATCCACGACTATCATGAACTTATAAAAAAAATTGCAAACTACGACAGATGTCATGCGGGACCAGAAATGGATGCTGCCTATGACGAAGTGATGAAATATTATGTTGGCGCGCGAAAAATTCAATACCCGAGTGGCCAAAAAATTTACCATTGGGAATTGCCACCGTATTGGACTTGCGAGAAAGCTGAGTTAGTTGATCCTAATGGAAAAGTAATTATATCGAAAGAAAATTCAAATTTAGCAGTTTTTAGTTATTCTCCAGCTTTTTCTGGAAAAGTAAGTTTAGAAGATTTAAAACCTCACTTATTCACAAACCCAAAAAAACCGAAAGCAATACCATTTCATTTCCGAAATCAATATCGTCACAAAAATCCAGAGTGGGGATTTTGTCTTCCATACGAAGTTTATGAAAACCTTTCTCCTGGTGAATACACAGTTTTAATCGATTCAAAGTTTGATTATAATGGTATGGTAACACAGGTAGATTATCATAAGGAAGGACAGAGTAAAAAAGAAATTATATTCGTTGGTCATTTTGATCATCCAGACCAAATCAACGATGGATTGTCTGGTTGTATCGCAGCGTTCGAAGTAATTAAAAGATTACAAAATCGTAAAACAAAGTATAGCTATCGAGCATTCGCGAGTGTTGAAATTGTTGGATCTGCAGCTTACTTACATAATGAAAATGGGTTTTCGGAAAATATCAAAGCAGGAACATTTCTCGCCATTGCAGCTATCAATCAACCACTTATATACCAATCAAGTTTTTATAATAAAAACATATTGGATAGAGCGTTCGCAAATGTGATTAATACTCGTGGCAACAAAGATGTTGTATTTTCCCACCGAGAAAAAATAGGAAATGATGAGAATGTTTTTGATTCAGTAGGTTATGAAATACCAATGGGCACGTTTTTGCGGTGGCCATTTGAAAACTACCACACAAGTGATGACAATTTTCAAAACTATTCAAAAGAAGCGATGGAAGAATTGATCGAAAGAACCATGCAGGTTATAGATATTATTGAAAATGATTGTATACCAGTTGCGAATTTTAAAGGGATTCCGTCGCTTGCGAGTCCAGAAATCGATTTGTATCTTTCTCCGACAAATATTTCCCAAACTAAAAATACTTCTGCGGTAGAGAAATATGGTGATAAACTGACCGCAGAAGATTGTGAATATATACAAGGTGAAACAGATTTATTATACCACTTTATGAGAATTACTCTCCGTATGATTGATGGTAAACATACATTATTAGATATTTGTGAGGCAACAAAGATGCCTTTTAATTTTGCTTTTTGGTATATAAAACAACTTGAATCAAAAGGACTGGTTTCTCTAAAGGATGTAGAACATTTATGATATTTGTTACTGGAATGTTTCGATCAGGTACAACGTTTGTAGCAAGATTATTAAATCAATCTGAAGAGATATCATTTGCCTCGGATCCTTTTTTTGCAGTATTTAAGGATTTTAGAAACACACTTTCAAATGTAAATGCACACAAGGTTGATCCTCATGCTCCATTAGAGGATTACTATTTTGAAGAAGAAAAAATTAATTTTTTTAAAACCGTTCAGAATACAAAATTAAGTGATATCAAAATACCAGATGTAAACTATTTGAAAAAGTTTACAGAAGAATCTTCCTCTCCTTATTCAGAATTATTGTCTAAACAAATTCAAAATATTTCTGCAGAAAATTACGGTGATTTTTTAATTCAAGGTGAAAAATATTTGCGCTTAACTTATGGGAATAAAAGGCTATCGGGGTTTAAGGAAGTTTGGGCAAATGAATTTACTCCACATATCAACCAATTATTTCCTAATTCATCTAAAGTAATTCATATCATTAGAGATCCAAGAGCAATTTTGGTTTCAAATTTTTACTCTGAAGGTAGATACCCAATTCTATTTCTAGCGCGCCATTGGAGGAAGCTCGCCACACTCGCATTTCATTATTCAAAATCGATTCCCAATAACATAATTGTTAAATATGAGGATTTAATTTTAAATCCAAAGGAAACAATCCAAAGTATTTGTGATTTTGTCGGAATCGAGTTTGATGAGAAATTGTTAAATACCGAAGAAATTACCGATGGTGGAAATAAAAAATGGACGCAAAATTCTACTTTTAATGAAAAAGAATCCGCTGGGTTCAACAAACAATCAGTAAATCGATGGATGGATAAGATTGAATTGAGTGATCGATTGGCAATGGAGTATTTATGTTCCCCGGAAATGCGGCTAATGGGTTACGGAGACTTCTTGGATGAGAAGTTTGAAACAATTTCGGCAGTAAATTTTGTTGATAAAAAAGAGAGATTAGCCAATTGGATCATTCCCTATTCCGAATTGAATTTTGAAAGAGAATTTCTCAAAGAAACTCAAAGGTTTAATCTCCTATCGCGAGAGAATGTTTCTACAAGAGAGAAGGAATTGAATTTCCTCATTCCTTCCGTTTTCGATGAGATGAAAGTCATTGTAAATAAATGAAGTATTGTGTTTCCTGTTTACAACCAAATACAAGAGTAAATGAAGTATTCTCAGTAGATGGAAAATGTTCCGCTTGTATTAATTTTGAATATACTAAAAATGTTAATTACTTAGAAAGGTTCGATTTATTGAGAGAAATTGTTTCTAAGTATCCCAGGAAAAAAAGTTCTTATTTTGATTGTATCATTGGTGTGAGTGGTGGTAAAGACAGCACTAGACAAGCAATTTGGGTGAGGGATAAACTTAAATTAAATCCGCTTTTGGTTTGTTTGAGTTATCCGCCAGAACAAGTAAGTGAATTAGGTGTTCGAAATATCTCCAACCTTATTCAGTTAGGTTTTGATGTTTTGTTTTCAGGCCCGGCACCTGGTACTTGGAAACGACTAATGAAACATGCTTTTTTAAAATTTAGCAATTGGGCTAAATCTACTGAAATGGCTTTGTATAGTTCTGTCCCGAAGACGGCTATTGCATATAAAATTCCACTTATTTTTATAGGAGAAAATCAAAGTTTACGTGATCGAAAAACCATTGATCCTGAGAAACCTTGGGAGTATAATAATCTTATCTCCATGAACACACTTGGTGGTGGAGACTTGACTTGGATGAAAGCGGCAGGTTTTACTGAGTCTGATTTAATTGCTTATGGCTTCCCAGATAAATCTGAAGTAAAGGCCGCTGGCTTGAATGTAATCGATTTAGGTTGGTTTATTGACGATTGGGACAACCTTGGGAACGCAAAATTTTCCACGGCATATGGAATTTCTATAAGAGAGGATCGAATTGAAAATACCGGTGATCCTTTGGGTGTTAGTGCCTTAGATGAAGACTGGGTTACATTGAATCAGATGATTAAGTATTTAAAATTTGGATTCGGAAAAGTTACCGATTATATGAATGAAGACATTAGAGAAGGTAGAATCTCACGAGAAAATGCAATTTCAATCATTGAAAAATATGATGGAGCCTGTTCAGAAAATTATATCGAATCATTTTGCAATTATATCGATATTTCTATAGATGAGTTTTGGAAAGTCGTGGAAGGATCGGTGAACCAAAATCTATTTGAAATCCAGGCGAATCACAAATTTGTAAAAAAATTTAAAGTAGGGATTGGACTCTGAAACGAATCAAAATCTCAATTTTAGATTACGAAGTTGGCAATCATGCTTCTGTAAAATCCTGTTTAGATAGACTAGGTTTTATTGTGCAAATTACTTCTGAAATTGCAGAAATTAAGGCGAGTGATTTGTTGCTATTACCAGGAGTGGGGACTTTTCCTGTTGCAATGCAATCTCTCAAGAAAAAAAACTTAAGTGGTTTTTTAGTTGATTGGGTAAATGAGGGAAGGCCACTTCTTGGAATTTGTTTGGGGATGCAAATTTTAGCAAATTCCTCTTTGGAAATAAGTTACCATACTGGCTTGAGTTTTATAGGGGGGAACGTCATTCCCTTGTCACCTGAAAATGATTTTCATATTGGATGGAACCAAATTAGTATTAAGGAAGCAAATTCATTTTTATCAGAATTTGATGGACTGGATTTTTATTTTAATCACTCATTTGCCTTTGAAGAAAATATTGATTCTACCGTAGCCGTAACTAAATACACCCGATCATTTCCATCAATTGTCAAACACGGACAGGTAATTGGCCTACAATTTCATCCAGAAAAAAGTCAAATTGTTGGAAAAGATTTTTTTTCAAAGATAGTAAGAGAAATGGTCAATGGCCTATAAAAAGAGATTAATCGGATCCATTTTGATAAAGGATGGGATTGCAGTACAATCTTTTTCCTATCAAAGGTATTTACCTCTTGGAAATCCAGTCATTCTTGCTGAAAATCTTGATAGATGGGGTGTAGATGAAATAGTCATACTTTCCATAGATAATTCTAAATGTGGAGTTGAGCCGGATTTAGGTTTATTAAACAGTATTGCTAGGAGAGTGAATACTCCAATTGCTTATGGTGGGGGAATCAAAAATTTGGATCAAGCGCTTGGTGTCATCCATTCAGGTGCTGATCGGATCATCGTTGACCAGTTGTACTTTAACGATATTTCTCAAATAAATTCAATCGCAGAATCTATAGGTTCACAAGCTGTGATCATTTCACTACCTTGTTCGCTTACAAAAGGCATTGTTTCCCACCTGAATTATCGAACAAAAACTTTGAAAGAAATTAATCCGTATTCACTTCCTCTTGTGAATCAATTTGTAGCCTCTGAATTTTTACTAGTTGATTATATGAATGAAGGAAGTTCAAATTCGTTTACGGATCAATTGGTGGAATATTTTCCACAAGACATTTCCTTAATTTGTTATGGAGGGATTTCCGAAGGAAATCAAGTTGAAAGACTGTTAAACAAACAAAATGTAGCTGCCGTTTGTATTGGTAACTTTCTAAATTATAAAGAACATTATTTTCAAAATATTAAATTGGAAATTTCGAAAAATTTCCTAAGAAATCCAATTTTTGAATCCTGATTACATTCTTAATATTTGTTTTATACTCACTTATTTTTAAAATTTTACTAGTTTAAGATTACATAAAAAATGAACCATCAAATCTCTGAATTAAAAATTTGCAAAAGGTGTCTGTATACAAATTATCATCCTCTAGGGTTAGTGATTGATGAGGAAGGTATTTGTTCTGGTTGTAGAATTCATGAAGAGAAAGATGAAATAGACTGGGATCATAAAAAACAAAAAATATTAGAATTAGTTGGGGAATATAGAAGTAAATCTGGTAAAAATTATGATTGTATTGTGCCAGTTACTGGTGGCCAAGATTCTTACTATATAGTTCATCTTGTAAAGAATATTTTAAAATTAAATCCGCTTTGTGTTTCATATAACAAGTATTATAATACAGGAACTGGTATTCGCAATTTATCAAATTTAAGAATTAAATTCAATGTAGATATTCTCATTCAGAATGTGAATCCAAATTCTGTTAAAAAAATTACTCGGCATACTTTGGCCGATTATGGATCTATCTATTGGCATTGTTTAGCGGGTCAAACGGTATTTCCTGTTCAAACTTCGGTAAGGTATAAAATTCCACTCATCATTTGGGGTGCACACCAGGGTATGGAGCAAGTGGGGATGTTTTCGCATAACCATGAAGTGGAAATGACTCGCCGATACAGGAAAGACCACGATTTATTTGGTGTCGAAGCAGAGGATTTATGTGATATTTCTGGAAGTCTGTCGGAAGAAGATGTTTGGCAATATTTATATCCAAGTGATTTTGATTTGCATGTAATAGGCACTAGGGGTATTTATTTAGGAAATTATTTTCGCTGGGATCCCTTAGCACAACACGAAGAGATGATACGTCTTTATGATTATAAAACTGCTTCATTGAGTAGAACACCAGATGTTTATGATTATATTGACTGTTTTAATTATATGAATTTACATGATTGGATTAAATTTAAAAAGACTGGTTATTCGAAAGTTACTGACCATGTAACAAGGGAGATTCGTCATAAACGTTTAGCTAGAGAACAAGGTATCGCGATTGTCCAAAAGTATGAGAATCAAAAAGTAGAATTTCAAACACAATTTTTTGAATGGCTAGGAATAGTTGATCGATCATTTAACTTTCTTGTTGAGGAGCACCAGCATCGTTTTTTTTGGAAAGAGAATGGATATAGGAAATTTGAATTCGCTGGTCCATCCTCAATGTTAAAAAGTGAAATTGTTCTAAATGGAAATGAATGGCAAGCCTATCGGAATCAATTTGATAATAGAATAGACAAATACATTACAGTTGGAAAAGGATACCCATAATTATGAAGTCCATTGTATTTATTCACGTAGATGCTTTGCGTAGAGAATTTTCAGCCGCTTGGATGTTTGCTAAAAGGTTGGAAGAGCAAGGATTTGCAGTTTTTCTCACATCGAGATCCACAACCAATTATCTTTTAAAATTCGTAGTTCCGGATCTCTTGGTATTATCACATCCTTTCACTATATCTCAAGAAAACTTGGCTAAATTAAAGTTGAAAGGCACTAAAATTATCGTAACGGAAGTTGAAGGGATAGTAAGAGTAGACCACGATATTGGAACTACTTATCCAGATTTTGTTGATTTCGAAAACTTTGAAACTATATATGTTTGGAATGAATGGAGTCGAAAATGGTTATATAAGAACCGTGATACCAAAGAATGTCGTATCAAAGTTTCTGGATGTCTTCGTAATGATCTAATCAAATCTATTGATATTAAAAAGGATAAGAAACGAATCGGAATTTTAGGAAGATATGAGTTAATAAATCCCTTTGATGGCAGGCATAACTTTGAAAATCTTCGTTTAATGGAAAAAAGGCATATTGAAAGGTGGCATGTTGATTTAGATTCTTTTTTGATTGTAAGGGATCTTACCGCATACCTAACACAAAATGGTTATAAAGTTTCCTTTCGTCCACATCCAAATGAAAATGTGAAAGCTTATAATATTCTTAAAAATTTCTTTGGTGAAAATTTTGAAGTGAATGAAGATTTCGATTATTATGCGTGGCTCGAGACTCTTGAAAAAGTTGTCGGTACAGTATCGTCGGCATTTTTGGAGCCATATTTTGCAAAGATTCCAATTATTTGCATTGATTCACTTTTTGAATATAGGGGACCACCAAATTTAGAAGAGTGGAGAAAAGTAACGAGAGAAGCTAGCTATAATCCAAGTAGTCAGAAGGATCTATACTCCCTTT
Organism: Leptospira sp. 96542; assembly: GCA_029310945.1. Classification (GTDB taxonomy): domain Bacteria; phylum Spirochaetota; class Leptospiria; order Leptospirales; family Leptospiraceae; genus Leptospira_A. The sequence goes on along the minus strand of JARJFC010000016.1, from coordinate 24,229 downwards.
GTCTGCGTGAAGATCTCGTTCCGAAAAAATCTAAAAGATTAGATGAATATTTGTATGATCTTTATTCTATAAAAGAAAAAGAAAATTCTAATGCAGTTGATTTTGTTGTGAATGATGTACTTGGAAATATAAACAATTTAAGAAAATCTTCGATGTTTAAATTGGTAATCGTTTTGATTTTAAAAAAACTGCTCGATATTTTGGTTATACTTAGGTGTATTATCGAGAATTCTGGAGCTTGGTCACTTCAAAATCTAAAACAATACGATTTTAATCCTTTTTTTCATAGACCTAACGAATTCATGATACGCTCTTTTGAAAAAAATAAAAAAAGAAATCGTACTCGTTAATTTTAAATTTCATTCCATGAATAAAGCCCTTTTTCTGGATCGAGACGGTATCATAAATGAAGATTTTGACTATGTGTTTCGGAAAGAGGACTTTAAGTTTAAATCTGGAATTTTTGAATTATGCAGAAAAGCTAATGAGAAAGGTTTTCATATTTTCGTAATTACAAATCAAGCTGGGATTGCACGCGGATACTATTCTGAACGCGACTTTTTTAAATTAACTAGATGGATGGTTGAAGAGTTTAAAAATCACAATTGCCAGATAACAAAGGTTTATTTTTGTCCATACCATCCTGATCACGGAAATTCTAAATATAAAAGGGTTTCAAACTTTAGAAAACCATCTCCTGGGATGATAAGCAAAGCAGTTAAACGATATCACATAGATTTGAAAAATTCTATTCTCATTGGTGATCAGAGGACAGATGTTGAAGCTGGGATTGCTGCTGGTGTTGGTCAAAATTTGCTTCTATTAAATAAGAAGAAGGACAATCAACTGGTTCCCTCTGAGGCTACTATTATTAGTGATCTCTCTCAAGCATTGGATTATTTAGCGTAATAGATTGGCAATATGAAAGAAGAAATTAATTTACCTATTTTTATTTTGGCAGGCGGACGCGGAACACGATTGGCATCGGTGGTGAGTGATGTACCAAAACCAATGGCACCTGTATCAGGGAAACCATTTCTCCAATACCTTTTAGAGAATTATGTAGAGCAAGGATTCCGAAAGTTTGTTTTGTTACTTCATTATAAATCTGATTTGATTATTAGTTTTGTGGAGAATTTAAAATTCACAACATTAAATGGCTGTGAAATTGAATATTCAATAGAGCCAACTTTATTGGGTACTGGGGGAGCTGTGGCATACACTGTGCATCAATTAAACTATACTGGTCAATTTTTGATAGTGAATGCAGATACTTGGGTTGAACCAGAATCCATGAACAAACTCGCATCTTCTGTTTCTCCGTCCATTGGCGTGATCCACATTTCTGATGTTTCACGTTATGGAAAAGTTTCTATAGATGGAGATTTAATTCTGAAATTTGAGGAAAAAATAGAAAATGCCGGTGAAGGCTGGATAAACGCGGGTATTTATAAATTGCATTCAGATCATTTTTTAGGAAGAAAGGGAGAGTTTTCAATGGAAAAAGATATTTTCCCTGACTTAGTCCAACAAAAGAAATTAAGAGCAGTATCTTTGGACACAGATTTTATAGACATTGGGATACCTGAGGATTACGAACGATTTCAAAATTGGATTTTATCTGGCAGGGAGTATAAACTTTGAATTTCGAGGTTTTTTTAGTAACCATCAACAGTTCCATAGAGCAGACATTAGCTAAGATTGAAACAAATCACCTTGGTTTTGCATTGGTAAAAAGTGATACTAATCAGATTGTAGGTTTAGTTACCGACGGTGACATTCGGAGAAATTTATTAAATGGAAAAGACCTAAATTCACCAATTGTTGAAAGCATGAATCGGGAATTTACTTGGGCTTCAAGTCAATCACCTCGAGAGCAATTACTTAAAATGTTAGACTCACGGATTCGTTTTATCCCAATTCTTGATGAAAACAAAGCTTTGGTGGGCATTGTTACGAAAGATGAGTTACCACATTTAGAAGAACGTAAAATTTATGCCAGATCAAGGTCACCTGTTCGGATAAGTTTTGGTGGTGGTGGATCTGATTTAACTCACTTCTTTTCCAATGAAAAGGGAGCAGTAATCAATTCAACAGTTACATTATACACCCATGCGACTGTTCGAGTTAGAGATGATTATAAGATTATTTTGCATTCTAGAGATCTAAATGCTTCTATAGAATTTGTTGACTATGACGATTTAGTGAAACGAGACACTGTTTTTAAATTATTCCAATCACTTATCAAAGTAGTTCGCCCAAATTTTGGATTTGAATTGTTTGTTCATTCTGATTATCCTATGAACTCAGGTTTAGGTGGTTCCGCGGTTGTTTCTTCAGCAATTTTAGGATGTTTTAATCAATTCAAAAAAGACAAATGGGACAATCATGAAATTGCAGAATTAGCATTTCAAGCAGAAAGATTGGATCTTGGAATTGCGGGTGGCTGGCAAGATCAATATGCAACCGTGTTTGGTGGCTTTAATTTTATGGAATTTGCTATGGATCAAAATATTGTACATCCTCTTCGTCTTTCTAGAGATGTTATGATTGAACTAGAGGAAAGTTTAGTTTTGTGTGACACTGCAACCACACACGATTCAGGAAATATTCACGATGATCAACGTGAAACAATGAAAGAGTCCGATATCAAACAAAAAGTACAATCAAATGTGGAACTTACTTATGAAATGAGAAACCACCTGCTCCGAGGTCGGTTATTACAATTTGGGTTATGTTTACATAAAGCATGGGAAATTAAAAGAGGATTAAGCTCAAAAATTTCAAATAGTTTTTTAGATAATATATATAAAGAAGCAATGAGTCATGGTGCAATCGGGGGTAAATTGTTAGGAGCTGGCGGAGGTGGATTTTTTTTATTCTATGTTCCACCTTTTGCTAAACATGAATTACTTAATTGGATGGATTCATCTGGCTTAAAATACCGACCATTTCGTTTTGATTCGGAAGGTCTGCAGGCATGGACTGTGAGAGAGGAGTTACTGAAGGAGGATTTAATAATATTATGATTAAAATTGGAAATTTTGAGATTGGCACGGGAAAAACTTTTATAATTGCGGAAATAGGCAATAACCATAATGGAGACTTAAAAAAAGCATATGAACTAGTAGATGCGGCTGTTTCCGTTGGAGCTGACTGTGCTAAATTTCAAATGAGACATTTGGAAGAAGTATATCGTCGAAGGAGTCTAAAGAAGTCTGGAGAAGATTTGGGTACTGAATATATCTTGGACTTACTTGAAAAATTTGAGCTTGATAAAGAATTTCATAGAAAACTAAACGTTTACTGTAAGGAAAAAGGAATTCTATATTTATGTACTCCTTGGGATAACAAAAGTGTAGATATTCTTGAAAGTTTTCCTGTTCCTGCTTATAAAGTATCATCTGCTGATTTAACAAATGTAACACTACTTGATCGTCTAATTGAAACCAAAAAACCAATTATTTTGTCCACTGGAATGAGTACTACAGAGGAAATACTGTTTACACGTGACTATCTCACGAAAGCAAATGTTTCTTTTGTTTTTTTACATTGTAATAGCACTTACCCAGCACCTCTTCATGATATTAATCTTAAGTGGATGTCACAGCTGAAAGAATTTCATAATTTTATTGGATATTCAGGTCATGAAAGAGGTATCAATGTCACATTGGCAGCTATTGCGATGGGAGCAATGGTTGTTGAACGTCATTTGACTTTGGATCGAAATATGGAAGGTCCAGATCACGCAGCAAGTTTAGAAGCCAATGAATTTTCTAAACTTGTAAAAGGAATTCGAGAAATAGAGGAGGCTCTTGGATCCTCTCAGCATGAAAGAAAATTGAGCCAAGGTGAGATGATTAACAGAGAGAATCTATCTAAAAGTTGTGTTGCCTCAAAGCCGATCGCAAAAGGGACAGTCATTACAAAAGAAATGATAAAGGTACTCAGTCCAGGGCAAGGCCTTTCGCCACAGAAAATAAATGAATTAATAGGCAAAAAACTTCAAAGAGATATGTTGGAAGAAGATTATTTTTTCCCATCGGATTTAGCGGAAAAAAGAATTGAACCTAAGCAATATAAATTCAACAGACCTTGGGGTGTTCCCGTTCGATACCATGATTTTCAAGAATATTATAGTCGAGTCAAACCCGATCTTTTTGAATTTCATCTATCTTATTCTGACATGGAATTAGATCCAAATAAGTATTTAGAAGGAACTTATGATTGTGAATTTGTAGTCCACGCTCCCGAGTTATTTGAAGGAAGCCATTTGATGGACTTAGCCACCCCTGATGATGAATACCGTAAAATTTCTTTAAAGGAAACTCAAAGGGTTTTAGATATCACTCGTGCTTTAAAACAGTTTTTCCCAAAAACAAAAAGGCCGTTTATCGTAGCGAACATTGGGGGAATTTCCATGGATAGAAATCTTCCTAAAGAAATACTTCCTTCATATTATGAACGATTTGGTGAAAGTCTCCAGTTGTTGGATATGGAAGGAGTGGAATTGATTCCACAAACGATGGCACCTTTTCCATGGCATTTTGGTGGGCAAAGATACCAGAATATATTTGTACATATTGCTGAAATTGAGGAATGGTGCAAAAAATTAAAATTGAGAATGTGTTATGATGTTTCTCATACCATGTTAACTTGTAATCATTTCGGTTATGACTTTTATGATTTTTCTACAAGAATTGCACCTTTCACTGCGCATATCCATATGGGAGATGCCAAAGGTCTCAATGGAGAAGGTTTACAAGTTGGTGAAGGAGAAATTGATTTTAAAAGATTGGGGAAAATATTTTCTGATTTAGCACCTAATGCTTGGTTTATTCCTGAAATTTGGCAAGGCCATAAAAATGGTGGCGAAGGATTCTGGATTGCCCTTGAGAAATTGGAAGGTATTCTTTAATGTCGCATGAGAAAATTCGATCTGTGATACAATCTTCGATTGACGTAAAATTTGAAATTTTTCGATCAGATTTCATTTTAAACCAAATTGAAACTCTTGCAAACCATTGTTTGCAATCTTTGAAATCAGATGGAAAAATAATTTTTGCAGGCAATGGGGGGAGTTTTGCCGACTCACAACATTTAGCGGCTGAATTTATTTCAAGACTACAGTTTGATCGAGCACCACTTGCTTCCGTTGCACTCGGAACCAATAGTTCTTCAACAACAGCGATTGGGAACGATTACGGTTATGACCAAATTTTTGTAAGGGAATTACAAGCAATTGGGCGAACAGGTGATGTTTATATTCCTATTTCGACAAGTGGCAATAGTCAAAATATTTTAACAACAATTGAAACTGCAAAATCTATGAAATTACATGTGGTGGGACTTACGGGTGAGTCCGGTGGCAAACTAAAAGATTTAGTTGAATGCATTTGTGTTCCTTCTAAACGGACAGAACGAATTCAGGAGTCTCATATCATGATTGGTCATATCATCTGTTGTCTCGTTGAGGATAATTTTTTCTTAAAATGAAAACCAATTCTTGTTATCTTTGTAATACAAATTCGTTTCAAAATAGACCTGGTAAGGTTCGCGATAATGATCAACTAACAATAGAAGAATGTAAGTCTTGCGGTTTAGTTTTTTTATCTTCATTTGATCACATTCATAAAGAACATTACCAAGAATCAGGAATGCATGGTGAATCATTACCTGAAATCTCAGAGTGGCTGAATGAAACTGAAAAAGACGATCAGAGAAGATTTTTATTTTTGAAGGAAAAAATGACAAACCGAAAGGTTTTGGATTTTGGCTGCGGTGTTAGTGGTTTTTTGATAAAGGCAAAGAATGTTGCCAAAGTAGCTGATGGTGTTGAATTAGAGACCCGTTTGCAGAGCCATTTTGAAAAAAATCAAATAGTCGTATATTCTAGTTTAGAAGAGATTGCGAAGAAGGAGAAAAAATACGATATAATTACAGCTTTTCATGTAGTCGAACATCTTTCCGATCCAGTTTCCATTATTAATGAACTTTCAAAGTTGTTAACTAAAAATGGCGAACTGATTATCGAAGTTCCAAGTTCCAATGATGTACTTTTGACACTCTATGAAAATAAGGCTTTCTCTGAATTTACTTATTGGAGCCAACATTTGTTTTTATTTAATGCAAATACATTTGCTTCACTCATAAAAAAAACTAACTTACAATTAAATTGGATTAAATATATACAAAGGTATTCACTTTCAAATCATTTATATTGGTTGGCTAAGGGTAAACCTGGCGGCCATAAATTATGGAATCATCTGAATTCTGATATTTTAGATCAAACTTACGAGGCAGTATTAGCTGCAAATGGACTTACTGATACAATCATTGCGTCAGTATCACTGAAGAAGGATATAACTGGATGAGAAATTTATTAGGGGTAATGCAGGGTAGATTACTTCCCAAGTTTAAGGGACGATACCAAGCACATCCAGTTGGATACTGGCAAGATGAGTTCCCTATTGCGAAGTCTCTAGGACTTGATTGTATTGAGTTTATACTTGATTATAATGATTTTGAAAAAAACCCGTTAATTTCTGAAACGGGAACTACTGAAATTCAAAAGGCCATCGAAGAAACCGGAGTAAAAGTAGTATCTATTTGCGCAGATTATTTTATGGAAGCCCCTTTCCATTCAGGAGATCCAATTGTCGTTAAAAATAGTCAAAAAGTACTTTCTACTTTATTGAAGTATGGTTCTGAAATTGGTGTTAATGACATTGTTATTCCTTGTGTTGATCAATCTTCTCTGAGGTCAGATTCTGATAAAAAAATATTTTATGAAAATATCCTCCCTCTTGTAAAAGAGGCTGAGTTATTGAATATCAATTTATCATTAGAAACTGATTTGGCTCCTAGGGACTTCTTAGATGTAATTAAGATGTTTAATTCAACATCTGTGACAGTAAATTATGATATTGGCAATAGTGCATCCCTTGGATTTGATCCGACTCAAGAATTTGAGATTTATGGACTTCATATAACAGATATCCATATAAAGGATAGAAAATTAGGTTCAGGTTCGGTAGAGTTAGGTACCGGTGATGCTCAGTTTAGTAAAGTCCTAACTCAAATAGATAAACTTAATTACTCTGGTCCATTGATTATGCAGGCATATCGTGATGATGAGGGTCTTGAAATTTTTAAACGTCAATTAGAATGGGTAAGAAGAAAATTTGTAGGTAAAATAAATTGAAGAATGTAGTTGCAATTATATTAGCACGCGGAGGCTCTAAAGGAATCCCCAAAAAGAACATTATGAATTTTTGCGGTAAACCTCTGATTACTTGGTCAATAGAACAATGCTTAGCGTCACCTTCAATCAGTTCGGTTTGGGTAAGTTCAGATAGTGATGAAATTTTAAATGTTTCGAAGGAAGTTGGAGCAAAACTAATTCAGCGTCCTGAAGTTCTTGCAAACGATACTGCAACTTCGGAGGCAGGTTGGATTCATGCAATTGAATATATTGAAGCGGAGATTGGAAATATAGATTTAGTCGTTGCCCCTCAAGTAACGTCACCATTGAGACATTCTACTGATTTTGAAAATGGAATTTTGCAGTTTAAATCAGGTAACTATGATTCTATGTTCTCTTGTAGCATCGCAGAGGATTTATACTTTTGGGAGTGCCGGAAAGATGGCGAACTTGATAGTATTAATTATGACTGGAGAAATAGGAAGCGTAGGCAAGATCATTCGCCACAATATATTGAAAATGGTTCATTTTATTTATTTTTGCCTTCAGTCATTAGAGAAAAGAATAATCGTTTTGGAGAAAAAATTGGAATGGTCGAAATGGAATTTTGGAAATTATTCGAAATTGATTCCATGGAATCATTTCGATTGTGTGAATCCATTATGAAAAGTTTCGTATTAGTTTAGAATATTAAAAGGTATATTGATGGATAGTTCAGTTAAAGAAAGTGGTCGTGTTGTGTTTATGAATGGGAAGTTTGTTTCAGAGTCTGAAGCAAAGATTTCAATTTATGATTCTGCATTAATGTTCGGTGATATGGTTTTTGAAATGACCCGATCATTTAATAAGGTTCAATTTAAACTTCGAGAACACTTAGAACGATTGTATGCTGGTGTGAAGATATTACGAATTCCTTTGCAAATGACAATTAATGAAATGGAAAAACATTGTTATGAAACAATGGAAGCCAATGACCATTTGTTTGCATCTGATGATGAACATCGATTGATGATTGATGTATCAAGGGGAACGCTTGGAATTTACCAAGGTGTTCATGGATTACATAAGGGACCTAATGTGATTATCGCCGACTTTCCTTTGCGATGGACTGTTGCATCAATGGGCAGTTTGTTCGATTTAGGTATCAATGCGGTCATTACATCTCAACGAGCAATTCCTGGTCATTTACTTGATCCAAAGATTAAAAATCGGAGCCGAATTCACTACTTAATGGCAAATATTGAGGCATCATCAATTGCAGGTGATAACAATTGGGCTCTACTTCTCGATCCAGATGGTTTTGTGGCAGAAGGAACTGGAGATAATTTTTTCATTATAAAAGGTAATACAATCATTTCTCCCGAAGGAAGAAATATTTTGCGAGGAATCTCCCGCGATTACGTTATGAACGATTTGGCATCACAAATTGGGATGAAAGTTGTAGAGAAAAACATAGAAGCTTATGATGTTTATACAGCTGATGAAGCGTTTATGACAGGAACTCCGTTCTGTATGTTGCCGGTAACTCAACTTAACGGATCTCCAATTGGTCAGGGGATTGTTGGTTCCAAATTTAAAAGTTTAATTTCGCAATGGTCATCTAATGTCGGAATCGATATTGAATCGCAGATTAAAAAATGGAATCATGCTGATGGTCAAAACCAAACTGATGCGCCAACGCCTTATCGTTTTAAAAAATAAATTAAAATAGTTTGGAACTTAATTTAAATAACAAACGAATAGTTGTGACAGGCGCAAGCCGTGGAATCGGTCGTTCCATCGCAGAATGTTTTTTGAAGGAAGGTGCGCGGGTAGCATTATTTGCAAGGACTGAATCAGCATTAAATGATATTCGAAATTCATTTATAGGAAAGTATCCAGAAGCTAATTTTATGACTATTGCTTGCGATGTTACTGATTCAAAATCATTCAATGAGAGTATTATTAAACTAAAGGATATCTGGTTTGGAATTGATATACTCGTTGCAAACGTTGGTAATGGGAGGAGTGTTCCTGATCCATTGCCAGGTAGTCAATTATTTGATAATGTATTTAACGTAAATTTTAAATCAGCGGAAAATGTTGTTCGGGAGTTAATTCCGTATTTAGTACAAACACAAGGAAATATCATTTTCATTTCCTCCATAGCTGGACTCGAAGCATTTGGGGCACCGACGGATTATTCGGTTGCAAAGGCTGCAATCATTGCTCTTTCAAAAAATTTAGCGCGTAAGTTAGCTCCTAGGGTAAGAGTCAATTGTATTGCCCCAGGAAATGTTTATTTTCCAGGAGGAAGTTGGGATGAAAAAATTCAAAAAGATCCGGAGCAAATTCAGAAACTAATTGAATCTACTGTGCCAATGAAACGTTTTGGAACACCTGAAGAGATTGCCGATTTGGTTTTATTTTTATCATCAGAAAGGGCTTCGTTTATCACGGGTTCTTGTATCGTCATTGATGGAGGTCAAACCGTCGGGTTTCATTAACAAAATCTATGTTAGAGTTGTTTTCATTAAAAAATAAAGTCGTTATAATTACTGGTGCAACCGGATTACTTGGCAGCCAACATGCAGAAGTGGTTGCAGAGGCAGGCGGTATACCTGTTCTATTAGACTTAAATCAAGAAAGATGCAATCAGTTGGCGACGGATTTAAAGGCAAAGTATTTTGTCGATGCAATAGGTTATAAAGTCGATATCACAAACGAAAACGAGATAATCGAAAATCTTGGCAAAATTAAAAGTAAATTTTCAACCATTCATGCGTTAGTTAATAATGCAGCTAATAATCCTAAGGTGGAGGATTCGCCCGAAAAGGCATTTTCTCGCTTAGAAAATTTTCCTCTTTCCGTTTGGAACGCTGATTTAGCAGTTGGCCTTACTGGTTCCTTTCTTTGCGCAAAACATTATGGTTTTCTAATATCACAAAATCCCAGTGGTGGGACGATTCTTAATATATCTTCCGATTTAGGTCTGATTGCACCTGATCAGCGACTATACAGAAAAACTGGTTTGCCCGATGAATTGCAACCTGTAAAACCAGTTACTTATTCAGTAGTGAAGGCTGGTGTCATCGGTTTAACAAGGTATCTAGCAACTTATTGGGCAGATAAAAATGTCCGTTGCAATGCAATTTGCCCTGGCGGAGTTGAGAACAACCAGAATGTTGAATTCCTCAAAGAGGTAAGTTCAAGAATTCCATTGGGACGAATGGCAAAAAAAGATGAGTATAAAGGTCTTCTTTTGTTTCTGTTAAGTGATTGTGCAAGTTATTTAAATGGATCTATCATCTCTGCAGATGGCGGTCGAACTGTTTGGTAATGCCAAGACAATTAGTTTTAACAGCACTTGAAGAAACTTGGCCGGCAGTTGATACATCTGTTGTATTTTTGGGTGAGTGGTGTAAGCTTTATAGTCGAACGGAAATCTGGTCTAAATATAATTCTCAAACGCTCCCTTATCATTGGGATGATCGCGAAAAATTATACAATGATTATCTATATGTTCGAAATTTATATGAGATCGTAATTAAAGATTTGGCTGTAAAATTAAATGAAATTCATGGAGTAGGTCATTCTGATCGGTATTGGAGGATTCTAGTTGGACCTTGGCTCGGGTATTTTATTCAAATGGTTTACGACCGTTATTTGTCTATCAAAAATGCTATCGGTAATCAAGATATTGAATGCCGATTTATAAACTACCAATCCGATCTACTGGTTCCAAATGATATGACTCATTTTACAAAGTTATTTGTAAGTGATGATTGGAACCAATACATTTATCAATCTATTTTATCATTTATAGGAATTGTCCCTCAAGGGCTCGTTAGTTTTGATGTGGCAAGAAAAAACTTCTTAGAGCCTGAAAAATCGAAAGAATCTTTAGTAAACAAAATTCTAAATTGGCAGTCTCAGATTTTTGTTGCTGAGGAAGAAGCCTTTATACAATCTACATACTTGCCTACTTTTAAAAACATTTTGTTCCAAGTTAGTTTATACCAAATCCCTCGGATAAGACTTAGTCGTTTAATTCCGGCAATCCATTTTCACCAATCATTACGAAATTTTAAGCTGGAAGACAATAGCAAAAATGAATTCATTCGCATTTTATATGATCTTATACCTAAAAATTTGCCTAAAGTAATTTTGGAAGGGTATCATAATTTAAAACAAGTCACAGAATCTTATAAATGGCCCAAAAATCCGAAATTTATTTTTACGAGTAACTCGCATAATGCTGATGATTTATTTAAATTTTATGTAGCAGAGAAAGTTGAAATGAATACTAAGTTTTTCCTAGGGCAGCATGGTGGTCATTATGGAGTCGGGAAGTGGTCTTTTCTGGAAGATCATGAAACAGAAACATGTGATCGATACATCAGTTGGGGTTGGCAAGAAAGTAAGAATCCTAAAGTAAAGGAATTCGCTTCCCTTAAGTTAATTGGGTCAAAAGAACATCAAATTGTTAAGGAAGGGAATCTACTGCTTGTTTCTATGTCAATGCCTCGATATAGTTATTGGATGTACAGCGCACCTGTTGGAAAACAATGGTTAAGTTATTTTAATGATCAGGTTCGGTTTGTTAGTGAATTGAATGAAAAGATTCAAAGCGAAGAAGTTGTAGTTAGATTATCTTCGTCAGATTATGGATGGGATCAAAATAAAAGGTGGCGAAAGCGATTTCCGAAGATTCAACTTGATTCTGGTGAGAAAAGAATTGAAAAGTTAGTTCAAAATTGCAGGCTCTACGTATCCACATACAATGCGACTACCTTTCTCGAATCCATGGGAAATAATACACCAACAATCATATTTTGGAATCCAAAACATTGGGAGATTAGGGATAGTGCGATTCCTTTCTTTGAAAAACTAAAAAGAGTAGGCATCTTCCATGAAACCCCAGAAGGAGCCGCACAGATGGTAAATAAAGTTTGGAATCATATACCTGAATGGTGGTATTCAAAAGAAACTCAAGAAGCAAGGGATGAGTTCTGTCAGCAATATGCCAAAAAAATTAAAAAACCGCTTTCTGTTTTGAAAGAACTTGTGAATATATAATCTAATTCTAAACTACAAGGCGAAAATTTATTTCTAAAGATTCAATGTGAACGAAGTCAAAAGCAATTTGAAAGAAATCAAAACTTTCTCCAGGTCTGCAGTATGGCAGAGTCATATCCTGATGGAGATAAAAACAATTATTGTCAATAATCAAAGTAATAAACTTGAACCAAAAAAGAATACCAACATCATTATCTCTGGCGGAATGACTCCCATACCCATTTATCAAAAGTTGCACCAATTAAAAGTAGATTGGTCTAGCGTTAATTTTTGGTTAGCTGATGAAAGGTGCGTACCTTTGTCGCATTCAGATTCTAATTTTTTGCAAATTTTTCAAGTAATTGATGTGACAAATCTAAAACCATTTAAATTCATAAACATGTTTGATGGGAAATCTTGCGTAGCTTCGAAGAATTATTCCAAAATTCTTCAAAAAGTCGAGGTCTTCGATCTTGCCATTCTTGGTATTGGGGAAGACGGGCATACGGCAAGTCTTTTTCCTGGAAATGAATTGGGAGAATCATCGAATTCAGCCGATGTTTTGTTTGTTAATAATTCCCCAAAGCCGCCAGAAAAGAGAATCACTCTTTCTCTAAATAAAATTAATCAGACTGACCATATTCTTTTTCTGGTTTCAGGTTCTAAAAAAAGAGAAATCATCGATCGTATACTTACTTGTGAAGATCTCCCGGCTTCAAAAGTGAAAGGTCGAAAAACGACCACTATTTATTATTTAATGGAAAATCAATGAAAGTATTAGTTTTTGGTGGCTCCGGTTTTCTTGGTTCCAATGTAGCGGATGCGTTGACAGATGCAGGACATAATGTAACAATTTTCGATTTAGTTAAATCACCATGGCTAAGGAGAAATCAGCATTTTATCCAAGGTGATCTTCTAAACGAAGAGTTAGTTTCAAATACCATAAAGGGATTTGATTATGTTTATAATTTTGCAGCAATAGCTGATCTTAATCATGCACTCGATAAACCTTTAGATACAATTCGAATCAACATTCTTGGAAATTCTTATATTTTGGAGGCTTGTCGAAAGCATGGAATTAAACGATTCATTTACGCAAGTACAGTTTATGTATATAGCAGGGAAGGTGGATTTTACCGGTGTAGTAAACAAGCAGCAGAAAGTTATATTGAAGAATTCTATAAGTGTTATAATTTAGAATATACTATCCTTCGTTACGGAAGTCTTTATGGACCAAGATCAGACGAATCGAATGGATTATACCGAATTGTAAAAACTGCTTTAGACACTGGAAAAATTATCTATGAGGGTAGTAGAGAGAGTTTTCGTGAATATATCCATGTTGAAGACGCAGCTCGTGCAAGTGTCGCAGCTCTTAATGATGAATTTAGAAATCAAAGTGTTGTATTGACAGGGCAAGAACCAATGAGAGTCATAGACCTTTTACAGATGTTAGCCGAAATAATTGGGAACCCTGGTTCAGTCGAATTTGTAGAAAACGATCAAGTGGGGCACTATGTAAGAACGCCCTATGCATACCAACCTAAGATTGGAAGAAAATACATCCCTCCTATGCATGTTGATTTAGGCCAAGGTCTTCTTCAGCTGATAGAAGAAGTGAAACATAGAAGTTAGGAAATAGATTTAAAATGAACGCATTTTTACAGAAATTTATCAAGTTATTTGCTCAAATTTTTTTTAGATTTTTTAATTCAAATCGCCTAACACGGCAATTTCTGGATTTCTTTGTAACCGAGTCATGGAAAAATTATGTAACAGTCCGTCATAAAGGACATTCATTTCGTTTCGTCACGCCTAATAGTCTGAACTATTTTCGTGCAAACACCTTTGCCACTAAGGAACCAGAAACTTTGGAATGGATTGAATCACTCGATTCAGGCTCAATTCTTTGGGACATAGGAGCAAATGTTGGCCTTTATTCTTGTTATGCTGCTAAGGTAAAGGATTGTCAAGTTTATGCATTTGAGCCTTCTGTATTCAATTTAGAGTTGTTGGCAAGAAATATATATATCAATGAACTTTCATCCAAGGTCACGATCATCCCGCTTGCGGTATCTGATAAGATGTCAGTCAATCAGATGAACATGTCCTCAACAGAGTGGGGCGGCGCATTATCTACATTTGGTAAAAATTATGGTCATGACGGTTTGATTCTGAAGAAAGTTTTCGAGTATAGTACATTCGGTCTAACGATGGATGTAGTTGTTGAGAAATTAAATTTATCATTCCCCAATTATATAAAAATGGATGTCGATGGAATCGAGCAGTTGATCTTGAGAGGTGGGATGAAGGTTTTGCAAAAAGTAAAATCTGTCAGTATTGAAATTAATGAAGATTTTCTTGAGCAAAAAAGTAATTCTGAGAAAATTCTCAGGGAAGTCGGCTTAAATTTTTTACATAAAAAACATTCAGTGCTTTTTGAAACTGGTGAATTTAAGAATACATATAACCAAGTTTGGGTTAGATAATTTTTTTGTTTAAGAAATATAAAATAATATTCTGGGATTTTGATGGAGTGATCAAGGATTCTGTTTTCGTCAAAACCAAAGCGTATCTAAATTTGTTTCCTTCATTGTCTACAGACCTTAGAGAGAAAATTGAAAAACATCATCTTCGTTTTGGCGGAATCTCACGAATGACCAAGATTCCTCTCTATTTGGAATGGGTGGGTTTACCGACCGATGAATTTACTGTCAAAAGTTATTGTGAAAAATTTTCTGAATTAGTTTTGGATGCAGTTATCAATTCAACTTGGATAGACGGAGTTCAGGAAGTATTGGATTCAAAAGCTATGGATCAAATTTATGTATTAGTAACTGGAACTCCACAGGATGAGATAGAAGTTATATTAAAAGAATTGAAATTAATAGAAAAGTTTGATTATATTTTTGGTTCACCTGCGGAAAAAAGTAAGGCAATCGAATCTGTTTTGCTAGAAAGGTCGTTTCCTCGTTATGAATGTTTAATGATTGGTGATAGTCAAACTGACTATGAAGCTGCTAAGATTGTCGGTATTGATTTTCTTCTTCGAACCGACAACGACGATTCTTTTGGAAAAAGTTTTAATGGTAGAAAGATAAAGGATTTTAAAGAGTTTATATGATAGTAGCACTTTTACTTGGCAGAAAAGGAAGTATCGGCTTTCCAGGAAAGAATACTTTTCCAGTTTATGGAAGACCTTTAGCTTGGTATCCTATGAATATTGCGAAACGTACGCCGGAAATAGATAAAGTTTATCTATCTACAGATGATCCTGAACTCATGAAGTTGGCGAGAGAGGAAGGCGTTGAAGTAATTGAACGTCCACCTCATTTAGCAACGAAAGAAGCATTAGGTGAACATGCATATCAACATGGATTTCAAGTGATTCAAGACCAAAACCCTGGAGTTGAAATCGAATTAGTTGTACTCTTATTTTGTAATGCAGCTACTCTAACTTCGAACACAATCTCTAAAGGAATACATGATTTGCGATCTGATTTAAATGCAGATTCAGCAGTGACAGTTTCAAAATACAATATGTGGTCGCCACTTAGAGCGCGAAAGAAAGATGACCATGGCTACTTAAAACCATTTGTTCCTTTTGAGACCTTTGGGGATCCAAAAACGTTGAATTGTGATAGGGATTCTCAAGGAGATGTTTTATTCGCTGATATGGGTGTATCGATTGTAAGACCTAAAAATTTAGTAAACTTAGAAGATGGTTTGCTCCCTCAAAAATGGATGGGTCAGAAAATTTTACCACTTTACCAAGAAGCAGGTTGCGATGTGGACTACGAGTGGCAAATTCCCGTTGTAGAGTGGTGGTTAAAAAAATACGGGGAGTTTAATTAGTATGAAAGAAATTGACCCAAAGATTTACAAAAAACACCATAGTTTCCAGGATTTCAAAAGCCACAAAACTGGAATCATTGAATACCAAAAGAGTAGAGCTGTTCGTGTTTTAAATGAATGGTTTCAGGGAGTGATTGTATCTAACCATCCCGTTCATCAGAAGGAAAATTTCAATGATACCTTGAATCAGGTTCTAACTGATTTAACATCAACATCAGAGGATGTTTTATTTAAAATCACTCCTTTTATTGCAGAGGAGATGTATACTTATAGCGACGAAGAACTCCTTCGTTTCTTTTATCACCGATACAGATACGATGTATTTCCACAAATGGAAAAAATTGATAATTATCCTCCATATTTACAAATTGAACCATCATCTATTTGCAATTATCGTTGTGTGTTTTGTTATCAAACTGATACAAATTTTTTCAAAAAAACCACTCCAGGAATGGGTCAAATGACCCTTGAATTATTTCAAAATATTGTAGACGAAGCATCGGGCAATATTGAGTTTTTGTCTCTTGCTTCAAGGGGTGAGCCTTTACTTGCAAAAGATATAGAAAGAATGTTAATGTATGCAAAAGGAAAATTTTTAAATTTAAAAGTAAACACAAATGCATCACTTTTAACGGAAGCAAAAGTTCATGCATTGCTTGCGGGTGGCGTAAAAACTGTTGTGTTTTCAGCAGATGCAGCCGAAGAACCTTTATATAGTCAACTGAGAGTCAATGGGAAACTCGAAAAAGTATTAGCAAATATAAAAATGTTTCAATCAATACGAGAGAAAGAATATTCTAATCTTCCAATAATTACTCGTGTTTCTGGCGTAAAGGTCACTGAAAAACAAGATATGGATTCTATGGAACGAGTTTGGGGTGGTTTAGTTGATCAGGTTGCGTTTGTAAATTATAATCCTTGGGAAAATATATATGAAGCAAAACCAAATGGACAAACGAAAATTTGTTCTGACCTTTACCGAAGGATGTTCATTTGGCAAGATGGCTTAACGAATCCTTGCGATAGTGATTATAAATCTGATTTGCGGATAGGAAAATTCCCTGATTTCAATATTTCTCAGTTATGGAGAATGGAACGATATGAAAATTTAAGGAATGCACATAAAACAGGAAATCGTCAGCTAGTGAACCCTTGTAAGGGTTGCGTGGTTGTTTGAAAAAATGTTAGAAAAGATCGCTATTGTCACTGGGGGGAGTTCCGAAATTGGTAAAGCAATCATTGAAAAATTACTTGGTGATGGTATTGGAGTAGCAGCTCAATACAACTCAAATCAAATCAATATAAAGAATGAAAATCTGATTCCAATTCAATGTTCTTTTGAAAACCAAATGGAAGTAGAGAATTTTATTAAAAAGGTTCTTTCTTTAGAGTTTTCTATTGGTTATTTGGTCAACTCAGCAGGCTATATTGAGAATAATTCGTTTCTTAATACTAACTCTGAAGATTTAAGAAGAGTTTTTGAAGTTAATTTATTCGCTCATATCCAACTAATGCAAAGAATTTTCCCTAATATGTGCGAACTTGAGTTTGGTCGAATCGTTACTTTGAGCAGTATCGGTGTGAAGTATTCAGGTTCTCAAAATTCGGTGTATTATAGTGCTTCAAAAGTTGCTTTAGAAGCGGTTACGAGATCTTTTGCAAAATTTGGGGCAGGTAAGAATGTTTTATGTAATAACATTAGAGTTGGCGTCATTGATACGAAAATCCATCACAGAAAGAATATGCAGGAGAGGATGGAAAAAATTCCTTTGAAAAGATTTGGAACTACGCAAGACATTGCTGAAATGGTATCATTTCTTTGTTCTGAGAGAGCTAATTTTATCACTGGTCAAGAAATCGCCGTTAGTGGTGGCGAGTAGGTGTTTTAAGGAAATAGGAATTTTTAAATTAAATGAACTATAGTTCCATCCCCAAATCTCATTACGAAATTTTTAAATCGATAAGTAATACTTTGTCACACTCTAAAGGTTCTTGGCTTCTTTCAACGTCTTGTTTTTTTTCGAAGGTCGGTGCACATGATGCAAATTCAAAATTTGAAAACGGTTTTAGACCAAACTGGAAATTTAAGACTATTCAGATTTGTAAGTATTATATTGTAACAATTAAAAATCTTATTTTCTTTGTATTGTTTAAAGTTTTACACTCTTTGGCGCGTCAAAAAACTAAATTACCAATTAAAGATAAAATACTTATAGATTCTTATGTAGTCATTGAAAATCTATTAAGAGGTCAGAAAATACTTTCCGATTATATGCCAAATTTAATCCCAGTTTTGGATAAAGAGAAATTAGATTATGTAATCTTGCCTCGATTGTATAGAGGGAAAAGTGTCTTCAGTGTTTTTCGATTATTTAGACAATGGAGGGAAAGTAAAGAAAATGTTCTTACTGAATACCAACTTATTTCATTTATAGACTTTTTTTGTATTTTATGCGCGGCTTTGGTATATCCAATTTTAATGTATTATCATTTTTTGTTTTTGAAGAGGCATTGTTCCATAGATCTACGATTAGAATATTTTTTTTGGTTTGATCTAAATGGATCTAATTTTAATGGAATCGTCCGTTATATTTTTAGTAAAAAATTGGTGAAATATTTAAACAATGGAATGAAAATAATTCAATGGTATGAGGGACAAATATACGAAAAATGTTTAAATCGTGCTATTCGTGAATCGGACAAATTTCTAACAATTTACGGTTGTCAATTATTTATTTTTCCACCAGAGTTGTTAAATGTTTATATTGATAAGAACGAATTCAAACATCATTTGCCAGATGTTGTTTTAGTTAATGGTACTTATTTTTTGGACAAAAATCCTCTTTTTAAAGTGGGTCCAGCCCTTCGATATTCGAGGTTGTATGAAAGTGATTCAGTTCGTATTGTGAATCAAGATCATCTTGTTTTATTATCGTATTTTTCGAATAATAATAATTTTATTCTGAATCTAATTAGTAAGATTTCTATTCAGCAAAAGGAAATTAGTTGGGCAATCAAAGCTCATCCTTCTTGTCATTTTGATCCTTCGAATAATCATCATATAGGAAGTTTAAATAATTTTGAAATCACGGATAAGAATCTATATGAGCTTTTACCGAAGCATGGTTTTGTAATTGGTTCTGCTTCGGGTTCACTAGTAGAAGCAATTGCTTTTGGGAATCCTGTCATTTTAGCCGCTGAAAAAAACTTTATTGAATATAATTATCTTCCTGATTTTTGTAAAGGAATGCTCTGGGAGGTTGCCTATGATGTGGAATCATTCTTGAATGCAAAAAAGAAATTAACAGTAGTAATGGAAGAATATAGAGAATTAAGAATGGAATTAGTTCAGAGAGTTAAACGCGAATTATTTAATAATCCTACCGAAGCTCAAATTATCAATAGTTTTGAGTTAAATATGAAATGATTTAAAAAAATATGGATTTAGAAAAACACTATAAAAACAAAAAGGTTTTAGTTACTGGTCATACTGGATTTAAGGGCGCTTGGTTAATAACCTGGCTCAAACAACTTGGTGCTGTTGTTTGTGGCATTGGATTGAATCCTGTTTCAAACCCTTCCCATTTTGATGTTGGTAAAATGGGTGAATCTATCTCAGATTTGAGAATCGATATAAGAAATACGAGTGCAATCGAGAAAGCAATTTTAGATTTCAAACCTGATTTTGTCTTTCATCTTGCTGCCCAAGCGCTTGTAAGGAAATCATATCTCAGTCCTTTGGAGACTTGGGAAACGAATGTTATGGGAACTTTAAATATTCTTGAGGCACTAAGAAAGTATGATCAACCATGTTCTGTAGTTATCATTACTAGTGACAAATGTTACGATAACGTTGAGTGGATTTGGGGATACCGTGAAAATGATCTTCTCGGCGGACCAGATCCGTACAGCGCCTCCAAAGGTGCAGCTGAAATAGCAATTAAATCCCATGTTAAGTCATACTTTCCGAAAGAAACGAGTCTGGTACGAATAGCGTCTGCAAGAGCTGGAAATGTAATTGGTGGCGGTGATTGGGCAGAGGATAGAATTATACCTGATTGTGTGAAAGCATGGTCTAAAAATCAATCTGTTGATTTAAGAAATCCAAATGCCACGAGACCATGGCAGCATGTTTTAGAACCATTGAGCGGTTATCTAGTATTAGCTGTTCACCTGTCAATAAACCCAAATTTACATGGGGAACCTTTTAATTTTGGACCGCCAGCCAATCAAAACCATAGTGTCTTAGAATTGGTTAGAAAAATGTCGGAACATTGGAGTTTAGTGCAATGGAGAGATGTTTCAAATAATACGAATGGACCGTATGAATCTGGACTATTAAAGTTGAATTGTGATAAAGCTTTGGCTCTTTTACATTGGACGGCAGTTATGGGATTTGCAGAAACAGTTCAATTCACGGCGGAATGGTATAAATCATATTATAGTGATCCGAAACAAATAATAAATACAACTTTAGAACAGATTTCTAAATACCAGGAGTTTG
This sequence comes from Leptospira sp. 96542, assembly GCA_029310945.1. Lineage (GTDB taxonomy): Bacteria > Spirochaetota > Leptospiria > Leptospirales > Leptospiraceae > Leptospira_A. Next base: position 3,629 of record JARJFC010000016.1, on the reverse strand, counting down.
CTAAGTTGAAGGGCTTAGAGTGGTCTGCTTGAGTTTATTAAATATACAAGTAACACCTATACGTGAAATAGTAACTAGTGGCGGGAACGTACTGCACGGATTAAAAAGTAACGAATCCTCCTTCCAAGGTTTTGGTGAGGCTTACTTTTCTTGGGTTGAAGTAGGGGCAATCAAAGCTTGGAAACGTCACAACGAAATGGTTATGAATTTAATTGTACCTTTCGGAAATGTTCATTTTGCTTTTTATGATTCTGATACGAACAATTTTTTTAGTATAGCAGTCGGAGAAAATAATTACTCGCGAATTACTGTGCCAAGTGGAATTTGGTTCGGATTTCAAGGTTTAAAGTCTCCTAAAAGTTTGGTATTAAATATATCTAATATTCCTCATGATCCATCTGAAACTGATAGATTAGAAATTTCAAAAATTCATTATGATTGGGTAAATTTATGAAAGTTATCATTTTAGCAGGTGGGTTTGGGACAAGACTTTCCGAATACACAGACGTGATTCCGAAACCAATGGTTCCAATCGGTGGTAAACCAATACTTTGGCATATCATGAATCACTATTCAAAATTTAATCATAAAGATTTTTTTCTTGCACTTGGATACAAAGCCGAAGTTGTAAAAGATTATTTTTTGAACTATCGTTCCTTAAATTCTGATTTTACAATAGATTTATCATCAGGAAACATAAACCCACACAATCATGATAGTGTGGATTGGAAGGTCACATTAGTCAATACTGGAGACTTATCTATGACGGGTGGTAGAGTCAAACGTATGCAACCGTTTATCGGTAATGAAACTTGTATGTTAACTTACGGCGATGGAGTTTCCAATATTGATTTAGACAAATTATTAAGTTTTCATAAAAGTCATGGTAAGATGATTACTGTATCTGCGGTTAGACCTTCTGCCAGGTTCGGTGAATTGGAGATGGAAGGTTCATTAGTTAAGAGTTTCCAGGAAAAACCGCAGTTACACCAAGGTTGGATTAATGGAGGATTTTTTGTCTTTGAACCTTCATTTTTTGATTTTATTGAAGGTGATGCAACCTTATTAGAACGCGAACCATTGGAAAGAGCCACAAAGGCCAGTCAATTGATGGCATACCATCATGAAGGATTTTGGCATTGTATGGACACCAAACGAGATCACGAATTGCTCGAATTACTTTGGGCAAAAGGAGCCCCTTGGGTGGTTTGAATTGAAGCGGGTTTTAGTGACAGGTGGTTTTGGTTTTTTAGGAGGTAGGATAGCAAGGCATCTTTTGGAATCAGGTCATCATGTTTTGTTAGGATCCAGGACTCAAAATCCTGTTCCAAAGGAATTGAAAAATGCAATTCCAATTCAAATGAATTGGGAAAATGAGAAATATTTAAATGATGTATGTAAAAATGTGGATGTCATTGTTCATTCAGCAGGCATGAATGCAGACGATTGTTCTAGAAATCCAATAGCAGCATTTGAGTTTAACTGTGTTGGAACAATGAGATTGATTGAGGCAGCGAAGCATCAAGGAATAAAAAAGTTTATCTATCTATCAACCGCTCATGTTTATAAAAACCCTTTAGAGGGTAATATTTCGGAACAATCTCCGATCCAGAATTTACATCCGTATGCTACATCTCATGCAGCAGCTGAATTTGGGGTTTCTTATGCAAATTCTTTGAATGAATTCCAAGGTTTTATTTTAAGATTATCTAATGGATTCGGAGCTCCAGTTTTTCCTGAAGTAAATTGTTGGAAGCTATTAACCAACGATCTATGCAAACAAGCTGTCCAATTGAAAACATTGAAAATCATTTCTTCTGGGCTGCAACAAAGGGATTTTGTTCCAATTACAAATATTACTACTACTGTTGAAAAAGTTGTAGATCTGAATTCAAAAATTATACCGACCATATTCAATTTAGGTTCCGGAGTGAGTATGTCAATTTTTGAAATGGCAAAAAAAATTCAGGAACGTTGCAACGTATTGTTTAGATATGAACCATCAATTGAGGTAAATTCAAATAGCAATGAATATAAAGAAAAGACACCGCTATTAGAATATAAAGTTGATCTTCTTAAATCAAATCACTTGTATACAGAATGTAATTTCGAATCAGAGATCGATGATCTCTTGTTATTTTGTAAAAAAAACTTTGGGGCATGATGAATAACCTACACTCGAGTGAGATGTTTGAGCCATTGATCTCTATTATAATACCTTCGTATAACCATGGTCATTTAATTGAAAATGCTTTGAATTCTGTCATTAACCAAACTTATAAAAATTGGGAAATTATTATCGTTGATAACAATTCTCAAGATAATACAGCTGCTATCGTATCTAGCTTTGGATTAGAGAAACAAATACGATTTTTAAAAATCGATAATGGCGGTATCATTGGTAAATCAAGGAATTATGGAATCAAAAATTCCAATGGTGAATTCATAGCCTTTTTAGATTCGGATGATTGGTGGCATCCAAATAAACTGTCGGAATCAGTTCGATATCTTGAAAAAAAAGCAGATTTAGTTTATCACGATCTTTGGCTTGTTAGAAATCAAGGGCAAAGTTCATTCAGAGAGAAAGTGAGAACAAGAAATCTATCTACTCCTGTTTTTGAAGACCTACTTTTGAAAGGCAATGCAATCACGAATTCGAGTGTAGTTATAAGAAAATCTATTTTATTCAGAATAGGATTACTTTCAGAGGATCCTGATTTTATTGCATGGGAAGATTTTGATTGTTGGTTGCGGGTCTCCATGGAGACAGAAAAATTCGTTAAGGTTCCTAAAATTTTAGGATATTATTGGCTCGGTGGTGGTAACACTAGTAACTCAGAAAGAACAATTAAAATCTTGAATGAGATACTTCTTAGATATTCAAAACATTTTCAAATGGCTGCAAGCAAGGGTTTGTATCCAAGTTGGATTGACTATGGAATATTAGTAGCGAAGATTGAACTCGGTCTTTTAGATTTTAAAAATTTAATCTCAAATCTCAATTATTTATCCTTTCAACACAAAATTAAGATTATTTTTAAGTATTTCTTTTTTAAAAAATAACCATTTAGAAGAATGGTTTTAGGGAAACAAATGTTAAGTTCAAGAATCAAATACCAGATATGCACAAATTGTGTAATGGATACAACTGATCCAAATATTCAATTTGATGAACACGGAGTTTGCAATCATTGCAATAATTTTCATAAGAACATCAAGCCCGAATGGGATTCAAAACTCAATAATCATCTTTTGTTAGACGAAATGATCTCGAGTATCAAAGAATCGGGAAAGGGAAAAGATTATGATTGTATTCTTGGTATCAGTGGTGGGGTAGATAGTTCCTATCTGGCTTATCTTGCGAAGGAAAAATTTGGATTAAGACCATTGTTATTTCATGTCGATGCTGGGTGGAATTCACAAGAAGCAGTCAATAATATTGAAAGAATAGTTGATGGTCTGAAGTTAGATTTAATCACCGAAGTTGTCAATTGGGAAGAAATGAAAGATTTACAACTTTCATTTTTTAAAGCAGGTGTTCCGCATTTAGATACACCACAAGACCATGTATTTTTTGCCTCTCTTTATAATTACTGTGTAAAACATAATGTGAAATATATTTTAAACGG
>JARJFC010000169.1 GCA_029310945.1 Leptospira sp. 96542 | reverse complement strand
CAAGAGCGTCAAGCCGGACGCGGCCTTGGGCGCCGCGGCCCACTGAGCACGGCGCCGACCGGCGTGAGGCACGCGCCCTTGCAACGACACGAACCAAGTTGAACATCCTGATCGTCAAGCTGTCCTCGCTCGGCGACGTGGTGCACGCCATGCCGGCCGTCCAGGACATCCGGCGCGCCATGGCGGCCCGCGGCATCGAGGCCCGGATCGACTGGGTGGTGGAGAAAAGCTTCGCGCCCCTGGTGACGCGTTGCGAAGGCGTGCGTCGCGTGATTCCCTGCGAGTTGCGCCGCTGGCGCAAGACACCCTGGGCCGCGGCCACGCGCAAGGCCTGGACGGCCTTCAAGCAAGACCTGCGGGCCGAGACCTACGACGCGGTGATCGACCTGCAGGGCCTGAGCAAGTCCGCGCTGGTGGCCTGGCTCGCGCGCCTGAGCCCGACGGGCCGGCGTTATGCGCTGGCCAATCGGACCGAGGGCTCGGGCTACGAGGCACCCACGCGCTGGGTCGCTGACGTGGCGGTGCGCGTCACCCCGCGCATCCACGCCGTGCCCCGTTCGCGCGAACTCTGCGCCCGTGCCCTGGGCTACGACTGGCAGGATTGGCCCGAGCGCTACGGCCTGTATCCCCACGGTACCGCGACAGTCGGGCTCGGCGCCGGGGGGCGTCCTCAGTTGGCCTTGGTGCACGGGACGTCACGCGCGGACAAGGAATGGCCGCAGGCGCACTGGATCGCGCTCGCCCGGCGGCTCGATGCGGCGGGACTGGACGTGGCCCTGCTGCACGGCAGTGACGAGGAGCAAGACCGCAGCGAGCGAATGGCCGCTGACCTGCCCAACGCGCAGGTCTGGCCGCGCATGTCCCTGGATGCGTTGACCGATGCGCTGGCGACATGTGCTGGCGTGATCGGTGTCGACAGCGGACTTAGCCACATCGCGGTGGCGCTGGATCTGCCGCACGTGCAGATCTACAACTTCGACACGGCCTGGCGCACCGGACCTGGTGGCACGGCGGGTTTGCCGCGTCAGCGCAGTGTGTACGCGCCCCTCGCGCCCAGCGTGGACTTGGTCTGGCAAGCGTGGCAGGACGTCAGCGTGCGCTGAAAGCCCCATGGCCCTGAATCGTCCAAGCCTGTCCCTGCTGCTGTATTCCGCGCTGATGTGGGTGGCCCAGCCCTTGCTGCGGCGCAAGCTGCGTCGCCGCGGTGAGCGCGAGCCGGGCTACCGGGTCGCCATCGAGGAGCGCTTTGGCCGTTACGCCACGCCGCCCTGGCCGGACGATGGCCGCACGCTCTGGGTCCATGCGGTTTCCTTGGGGGAGACGCGCGCGGCGGCCGTGTTGCTGAAGGAACTGCGGGCGCGTTGGCCGGACTACCGCATCCTGCTCACCCATGGCACGGCCACCGGGCGCGCCGAAGGCGCTGCCCTGCTGCAGTCGTGGGGGTCCGAATCGGCGCGCCGCGCTGCGGATTCCGAGGCGTCCCAAGACCGGAACTTCGTGGGCCGCGTGGGTGACGCGCAGCTGTGGCAACCCTGGGACACACCCGAGGCGGTGCGGCGATTTTTGCGTCACGTCCGGCCTCGCCTGGGTCTGCTGATGGAAACCGAGGTCTGGCCCAACCTGAGCGCGGCCTGCGCCGAGGCGCAGGTGCCTCTGGTGCTGGTCAACGCGCGTCTCTCGGCCAAGTCCTTGCGCAACGCGCAGCGACTCGCCTGGTTGGCGCGGCCCGCCTATCGCAGCCTGACGGCGGTGCACGCGCAGACTGAGGATGACGCTGTGCGCCTGGCCAGTCTGGGCGCCCCGGTCCGCGCCGTGCCCGGTCTGTCGGGACGAGGCTGGGGCAACCTCAAGTTCGATGCCAGGCCGGATGCGGTGCAACTCGAGCGGGCACGCGCCTGGCGCGCCGCCTTGCGGCGCCCCGTGGTGATGCTGGCCAGTTCCCGCGAGGGCGAGGAGGCCATGCTGCTGCGGGCCCTGCAGGACTTGGACCACGACCGGCGCCAGGCCGTGACCTGGCTGATCGTGCCACGCCATCCGCAACGTTTCGAGGAGGTGGCGGCCCTGATCGAAGGCGCTGGCTGGCGGGTTGCGCGTCGCAGTGCCTGGTCGGACGAGGGCCCCAGGGACCAGGCCACCGCGGCCGATGTCTGGCTGGGCGACACGCTGGGAGAGATGGCGCTTTATTACGGCATGAGCAGCCTGGCCCTGCTGGGAGGCAGTTTCGCGCCCCTGGGAGGCCAGAACCTGATCGAGGCCGCGGCCTGTGCTTGCCCGGTCTTCATGGGCCCGCACACCTTCAATTTCCAGGAGGCCGCGACCTTGGCGCAGGAGGCGGGCGCCGCGTCGCGCTGCGCAGATTTGCCCGAAGCCTTGGACCGTGCCCTGGCGCTGCTCGGCCATCCTGTCAGTGCGCAAGCCATGGTCCAGGCCGCGACCCGCTTCGCGCAGGCCCACCGTGGCGCCGCGGCGCGCACGGTGCAGGCCCTGGCGTCTTACCTGGACTGAGCGGGCTTGCTGCCGGCCGCGGGCGTGGCCGCTGGTGCCGTCGAGGGGGTCGCCCCCCAGGTGCACCAGAACCCCTATGCCATCGATTCTCCGGTCGTCGCTGCGGAGTATTGCGGCACCAGCATTTCCTCGACCGTGCGCGGTGCCTCGGAGCAGGCGGATGCCAAGGCGCGACACGCCAATCCGCACTGTCTTTTCGTCGATGCCCGCAAGCGAGGGTATAGCCTGATCGAACTGACACCCGAACGATTGGTGCTTGCCTTGCGGGGCGTGGACGATGCCACCCGCGCCGACTCGGGCACCAGCACCTTGGCCACCTTCGTGACGGAGGTGGGGCACCCTGGCGCGCGGCGGCTGTCCTGAGGCGGGACAGAATATCTCGGCATGTCGGGTGGGCCGTACTGCCATCAAATCACAACAATTGCTGTCTAGAATGAACTGCCCGAACGACTCGGGTCGTCAGTGGAGTTCCGGGGTGCCGCCTGGACGCTCAGTGTCTTTGATTCGGTTGCCCTTGTCTTTGAGGGCGGCCATCGATTGG
>JARJFC010000168.1 GCA_029310945.1 Leptospira sp. 96542 | reverse complement strand
GGGCAACAGGGAATGGTTCTGGAACACCACCGCGCGGTCCGGCCCGGGTGAGTTGACTTCGCGGCCGTCCAGGATCACGCCGCCTTGCGTGGCCCGCAGCAGGCCGGCGACGATGTTGAGCACGGTGGACTTGCCGCAGCCCGAGTGGCCGATCAGCGAGATGAACTCACCCCGGCGCACGTCGAGGTTGATGTTGCGCAGGACCGGGTTGAGGCCACCGCTCTTGCTGTGGAAGGTCATGTCCACCCGGGACAGGCTGAGATAGGCGTGGTTCATGGCGTGGTTCTCCGTGCGGGGTTCGGATTCAGTTGGCGGCGGTGCCGCGCGTCACGACGCGGCCGATCCAGGCGACGATGCGGTCGAGCAGGAAACCGATCAGCCCGACGTAGACGAGGGCGAGGATGATGTCGCTGATGCGCGAGGAGTTCCAGGCGTCCCAGATGAAGAAGCCGATGGCCACGCCGCCGATCAGCATCTCGGCCGGGACGATGGCCAGCCAGGACAGGCCCACGCCGATGCGCAGCCCCGAGAAGATGAAGGGCGCGGCGGCGGGCAGCATGATCTTGCCGAAGTACTCGAAGCCGTTGAGCCGGATCACCCGCGCCACGTTGCGGTAGTCCTCGGGGATGTTGCGGATGCCGATGGAGGTGTTGATGATGATGGGCCAGATGGCGGTGATGAAGATCACGAAGATGGCCGAGGGGTGGCCGTCGCGAAAGCCCGCCAGCGAAATCGGCAGCCAGGCCAGGGGCGGCACCGTGCGCAGCACCTGGAACAGCGGGTCCAGGCCGCGCAGCGCCCAGCTGGACTGGCCCACCAGAACGCCCAGGCCCACACCGACCACCACGGCCAGCGCGTAGCCGTAGGCCACGCGCTTCAGGCTCGCCAGCAGTTGCCAGGCCAGACCCACGTCGTTGCCGCCGTTGTCGTAGAAGGGGCTGACGATCAGCTCCCAGGTGTCCTGCACCACGCGGCTGGGCGGCGGCAGGGTGGCGCCCGGGCGTGCGCCCAGCAGTTCCCAGATCAGCACCAGCAGGCCGATGAGGATCAGCGGCGGCAGCACGTGCAGGGCCAGGACGCGCAGCTTGGTCAGCAGCCAGGCGCTGGCCCGCGCGGCGGGTGCCGCGGTTGTCGCGAGCCGGATGGGCTCCAGGGTGTCGGGGGTGCTCATGGGGACTCCTTCTGCGATCGGCGCGCCGACTCAGGCGTTCTTGAGGGACTTGATGGACAGGCTGTCCAGGTACTTCTTGGGGTTGGCGGGGTCGAACACCTTGCCGTCGAAGAACTTCTCCACGCCGCGCGAGGTGGAGGTGGGGATGTCCTTGGCTGCCAGGCCCAGCTCCTTCGCGGCTGCGCGCCAGAGGTCTTCGCGGTTGACCTTCGCGATCAAGGCCTTGGTGTCCAGGTTGGCCGGCAGGTAACCCCAGCGGATGTCCTCGGTCAGGAACCACAGGTCGTGGCTCTGGAAGGGGTAGCTGGCGTGGTCCTTCCAGAAGCGCATCTGGAACTTGCTGTTCATCTCCACGCGGCCGGTGCCGTAGTCGAAGTCACCCTTGACGCGGTCGATCACATCCTCGACCGGCGCGCTGATCCAGCGGCGGCGCGAACAGATCTCGGCCACCTCGGCGCGGTTGGCTGGGTCCTCGCACCACATCTGCGCTTCCATGACGGCCTTGATCAGGGCCTTGGTGGCGTTGGGATTGGCGTCGACATAGTCCTTGCGCAGGCCCAGGGCCTTTTCCGGGTGGTCCATCCAGAGTTCGCTGGTGGTCAGCGCCGTGTAGCCGATCTTCTGGTTGATGAGCTGGCGGTTCCAGGGTTCGCAGACGCAGAAGGTGTCCATGCTGCCGACCTTCATATTGGCGACCATCTGCGGCGGCGGCACCACGATGGTGTTGACGTCCTTGTTCGGGTCGATGCCGCTGGCAGCCAGCCAGTAGCGCATCCACAGATCGTGCGTGCCGCCCGGGAAGGTGACCGCCGCGTTCACGGCCTTGCCGGTCTTGGCGCGCTTGTCCTGCATGGCCTTGCCGAAGGCCTTGGCGTCCAGGCCGACCTTGAGGTCCTGGTATTCGCCACCCACCGAGATGCCCTGGCCGCCGACGTTGAGCCGCGCCACGATGGTCATGGGCGTGGGCACGTTGTTCGCGGTGATGGCCCCGGTGCTCATCAGGTAGGGCATGGGCGTCAGGATGTGCGCGCCGTCGATGCCGTTGTTCTTGGAGCCCAGCACCAGGTTGTCGCGTGTGGTGCCCCAGGAGGATTGCTTGAGCACTTCCACTTCGGTCATGCCGTGTTTCTTGAAGAAGCCCTTTTCATCGGCCACGAAGAGCGGCGCGGCATCGGTCAGCGCAATGAACCCCAGCTTGGCGGCCTTGGTCTCCAGCTGGGTGGAAGCCGCGACGCGGCTGGACCACAGGCTGCCGGCCATGGCCGCGCCGCCCACGGCGGCGGCCTGGCGCAGGAGTGCGCGGCGGGAGGTAGAGGCGGGCGGGCGGTTCTTCATGGGATGGCTCCTGGTGACAAGACGTAGACAAGACAGAACGCAAAAACAAAAACGGCGTCCATTCCGCCGCGAACATCAGTTCGCGGGAAATGGACGCCGTTGTCCAGGCCCGGGTGGGCGTTGCCTACACCTTCATTGGCGTGGGCACCCAACTCCAAGCATGTTGCGTGCCAGGCATCAAGACGGTCCGGGTCATCGGAGAAAAATGAAAAGAATCAAAGGCTTGAGCTTGCCGGGCGCCTGGGAGCGGTGGCTCGCCGTGGACTGCCGAGAACCGCATGACGCCACCGACCGCACATTTCCTGGGCGATCGGTGCCGGCCCGGTGCATGCCGACCCGGTCCGGTGGGGCCTGTGCGGGGCGCGGGCGCAGGACGCGAGCGAAAGTCCCGGGTGCAGTCCCTGGGATCAGAGGTAGTCCGACATGCTGAGCACGGTCTGCGGCAATTAACAATTCAATTCTTAGCTACTATGAAGACGAACATTGTACTGAAAGTTCAGTTAAACATAGTATTGATTTAAAAAATGAACGATGGAATAACCAACTTCCTTTGCCAAATTGACGGGCAC
>JARJFC010000167.1 GCA_029310945.1 Leptospira sp. 96542 | reverse complement strand
TGCCCTCGCTTGGTCTACGACACATTTCCCTTCTGGCACTCACCTTGCTTACGCAAGTCTCGTGGCCAGTCCCTAACGCCTAAAGGCTCAGGGTCGGGAAACGTCGGCAAGCCTGGTTCGTTATGCGAAATGATCAAAAATTAACTAAAATAACATAAATTACTTAAAAGGAATAAAAATGGATTTTGTCGAAGTAAAAAATAAAAAAGGAACCTCAAATAAACTACCCCCGACTGGATATGATAGTTGGTTAGACTTTTGGGAAAAGAAAAAAGGATTCAAAGCTTCAACATGCGAAGTCTTATTATGTAAAAATACAGCAAAAGTTGGAGGACATATAATTAAGGCTGGTGAAGGCGGTAAGGAATATATAGCTCCGTTATGTTACGAATGTAACAATAAACCAGATAATGAAGTATTTAAAATTTATGAAAATGATTTAGTTCCAGTAAAATAAGAAAAGGAAGTAATAAAATGTTCGATGAACTTTTAAGAGATACAATAACTTTATATAAGCAAGATGGCAAGATTATAGAAAATATCAAAGCAAGTGTTCAAAAAAATAAGATCTTTATTATGCGAAGTGATTTCATAATTGAACCTATGGATTTAATTAAACGATTTATGTCTAATGGTGCAGAAGAAACATTTCAAGTGGTTGATCCAGGATTTCATGAAAGTTTAGGTGATATCCCAGCGGGTTATCAAATGGAAGTCAAAAAACTAGGTATACCAGATTCAAAGAATGCTTATCAAAAAATTACTTTTAATTTAAATGGGATTAACTCTAGAGTAATACAGAACTCGGTAGACAATTCTTATAATTCAAATATTTCGAATCCTGAAATTTTTAAAAGATTAAAAGAATTAAAAGAATTAAAAACTGAAATTGAAAATCTTAAACTTAAACCTGCCGAAAAGCAGTCTTATTTTGATATCGTAGAAGCTGTAGAAGATCAATTTAAATCAAAGAATCCTAAAAAAGCAGTTATAAATTCATTATTAGAAAGTCTACCAAATCTCGGAAATTTATCCTCAATAGGATCTTTTATAATTTCAGCAGTAAACTAGAATTAAACTGAAAAATATGATCACTTCGCATAACAGCGCCTTAACGCTTCGCTTCGGCACAAGGCCTCGCTCGGTCTACGACACATAGGCTTCTGGCACTCCCCTTGCCTTCGCAAGTGTCGTTCCAGTCCCTAACGTCCCGTTGGGACTCAGGGTCAGCCTACGTCGTTAAGGCTAGTTCGTTATACGCCATAATTTAAAAACATGAAAATAACACACATTAAATTAGAAACCACCTCTCCTATAATTTTAAAAGAAAGGGAGGATCAATTACTTGGATATCTAGCAGAACATAAAATTGAATATTCTATTACGCATGATGGAATTGGATTCGGAACAGAAAGCAATTTTGAGCTAATAATTGGTATAGTAATCTATATGACTGAAGCTTCATTATCTGGTGCCACTTGGGATTATCTAAAAAAAATGATAGAAATTCTCTACTTAAAAATCTCACCCAATCAGAGATATTTAACTGTAATTGATGCAGAATTCTTTAAAAATGGAAATCCCAAAAGAATCAACTTAGCAACACATAAGAACGGAAAAATAGTTATAAAAAATAAAGATGGCAAAGCAATAGTTACTATAAATAATCTTAAATAGAAAAATGTTCACAGATTCAAATACGATTAAAATCATTAACAAGAATAAAGAAAAAGCACTAGAAATTCTAATTAATAAATATCCAGAATATGAAAAATATAGGAAATACCTTAGAATCTCGTCTATTTATCCAAATGAAATCATTCAAATTGCGTTAGCTATGGAATTAAGTATTATTAGTGGACACAACTTTGTAACTATATGGAGCCACGAAGTTTCAAAAAGACATTTCAGAGATTTAACAATGCAAAAGTTACCAGTGATAACCCTTATTTATAAAGAAATAGATATACCACATTCAATTAATATAGAAAGATATATAGAGAAAGAAAACTTATATGAATATAAAGATCCTGATTGGAAGAAATACGGAGTAGACAGAAATGGTCAACCAATGTCTCTCCATATCAAAGAAGATTTATTAGTGAAGAAAAACTACGGAAATCCACTTACAGTGTATACTTCATACATTCCTTCAATCTTCCAGGAAATTGAAAACATAGTCCAGCAATTCGATCATTATAGAATCGTTATTGAGTAAATTACGGCGTATAACATCGGCTGACACGCTCCGCTCGGGACTTTCGCCCTCGCTCGGCCTAAAGGCACATTCCCCTTCTGGCACTCACCTTGCTTACGCAAGTCTCGTTCCAGTCCCTAACGCCTCTAAAGAGGCTCAGGGTCGGGAAACGTCGGTAAGCCTGGTTCGTTAGCCGCAATGCTTCAAAATCAAAACAAAATGAATATAAATGATGTTTTAAGATATTACGTGTTATGGACAGATATAGAATCTGTTTTCGTTAAGAATAGAGAGGATTTACATTTTTTTAGAAATTACCTAAACTATATGAAGGTAATCAGAAATTTCAAATCAAATTCATCTAAATCTATTTTAGAGAAAGCAGCTAATTTTAACGTTCAAAATAGCGAAAATTTAGTTCAAAACTTCTCAAACATACTAAATGAAAGTGGATTATTAAATAATAAAATTAATAGAGCATTAGTTGCTTCTTCCAAAATACTATGGCTATTTAATCAAGACATCATTATAATGGATAACTTCAATATTCTCGAATTAAAAAGACTTAATTACAAAATAACAGAAGGTAGTTACGACGATTACTGTCTAGCTTGGAACAAAGAATACGAAAAATGTCTCCCAGATATTCAGAATATTTGTTCTCAATTAAAAAATTCACCAATAGAATCTGAATTATTTCAAAAAAATTGGTTTCAAAAAAGAATATTCGATATGTTCTTATGGAATACGCATTACCAAAATAACCGAATAAATAAAAACGATGATTAAGATAATATAGCCTGATTACGTTTTAGCGGACACTTTTTTAATTCATTTTTAATTCAAATTTCTCAGGACTCACATAACCTAGAAAAGAATGCGATCTCTGTCGATTATAAAATAGTTCAATGTAATCAAAGAG
>JARJFC010000166.1 GCA_029310945.1 Leptospira sp. 96542 | reverse complement strand
AGAGGTGTCGACCGTCGGTGGCCAGGTCAGTGCCGCCGCGAGGTATCCCCGATCGTTGGGGATATGGTCGGTCTGCGTGTCGGCATCACGCGCCATGGCGGTGAGCCGATAGCTCCAAACCCCTTCCGGAGGCCGGCGAGCAACTGCAAGGCCGCAGCGGTGTCGCTGTGGCTGCCCATTTCCGCGTCCGCCAGACCGCCGCTCACGCCCAAGTACGGGCGTGCACTCTGGGCCTGAGCCGCGGTGATGGCGCCCAGACTCAGCAGCAAGGCGGACAGGGCCATCGCGAGGCGGGTCGTGCGTGGCAGGGCGGTGTGGCGGGGGTGTTGGGTATTCTTCATCGGCCCAGTCTATCGACCACATTGTTCCGCCAGAAGAGGTGTTTGCAGCTTGGAGTGATTGTTACAGCATGCCCCCGTGGTGTTCTCCCTGATCCAGCGTTCCAGCGCGGGCGCGGGCATGGGCGGTGCGAACAGATAACCCTGCAGCGTGGTGCAACCGCAGTCGACCAGGAAGCGGCGTTGTGCTTCCGTTTCCACGCCTTCGGCGATCACCCGCTGCCCAAGGTTGCGTCCGATCTTGAGCACTGCGTCGGTGAGCGCGCGCGCCCTTGGGCTCTCCTCGATGTCGAGCACAAAGCTGCGGTCCAGCTTGAGTTCCTGGATGGGCAGGCGGTGCAGCAGCCCCAGACTCGAATAACCCGTGCCGAAATCGTCCAGGGACAGCGCGACGCCTTGCGCACTCATCGCGTGCACCGTGGCCAGCACCGCTGGATCGGGCGCGAGCATCACGGTTTCCGTCACCTCGGCGACCAGATCTTCTGCCTGGAGCCCGTGCCGGTGCAGAGTGCGCAGCAACCGCGCGGGCAGGTCTGGATCGAGAAAACTGCTGGCCGACAGGTTCACGGCCATGCGCCGGATCGGCAGACCGTGCGCGCGCCAGCGGGCCAACTGCCCGCAGGCCTTGTCCACTACCCAGTCGGTCAAACCACGCATCAGGCCACATTCCTCGGCCAGCGAGATGAATCGAGCAGGCTCAACCGGTCCCTGCCGGGGGTGGGTCCAGCGCAGCAGGGCTTCGACGCCGTGCAGCGCGTGGGGGTCATGACTGTCCACCTGGGGCTGGTAGTGCAGTTCCAGCACCTCGTCCCGCAGGGCCTGACGCAGGTCGTGCTCCAGCAGCGCACGCGCCTGCGCGCGCTGGTTCATGCTGGTGTTGTAGAAGCACAGTCGATTGCCACCAGATCCCTTGGCCTGGTACATCGCCAGATCCGCGTTGCGCATCAGCGCCCTGACCTCGTCGCCGTCCCCGGGATACAGCGAGACGCCGATGCTGGCGCTCGGACGCAGCGTGCAGTCGGCCAGATTGACCTGCTCGCGACTGGCGGCGAGCAAGCGCTCCATGCATGCGGCCGCCTGGCTGGCGTTGCAATCGGGCAGAAGCAGCACGAATTCGTCCCCGCCCATGCGCGCGATCACGTCCCCGGGGCGGGCTGCGCTCCGCAGTCGTTGCGCCAAGGTTCGCAACAGTGCGTCGCCGGCGGGATGGCCATGCGTGTCATTGATCTGCTTGAAATGGTCCAGGTCCACGAAGGCCAGGGCCAAGGGTTTGCCTTCGTCCTCGGCCGCGTGCATGAGGCGGGTGAGTTCAGCCAGCAGCATGCGCCGGTTGGGCAGGCCGGTGAGGGTGTCGTAATAGGCCAGTTGCCGGATGTGTTCGCGTTCGCGTTCACGCTCCAGCATCAGCGCGCCGAGGTGCAGGCCGACGTCCATTAGCCGATGGTGCAAGGACGTGGGCGCACCAGGCTCGCGGTAGTGGAAGGTCAGGACGCCCAGCAGCGCGCCGTCGCTGGCCTGTATCGGGCGGGTCCAGCAGGCACGCAGACCCTGTGCCAGGTAGGCCTCGCGCACGGGCCAGCGTGGATCGGTCGCGATGTCGTCCGTCAGTACGGCGGCGCCGGAGGTCGCCGCCGTGCCGCAGCAACGGATCTCGGCACCCACCACAAAACCGTCGATCTGGGCGCACACCTCCGGGAGCAGGCTGGGCGCAGCCAGCGTGCGCAGGCGACCTTCCGTGTCCACCGCTGACAGGCAGACGGAGAGTTCGGGAGCAATGCGCTCGGCTTGCTCGCACAGCATGCGCGCGATGTCCGCCGTCGCCGCGTCGCGTGCCATGGCCTCCAGCACCTTGCTCTGCAGCAGCTCCGGCATCTTGGTGTGGGTGATGTCGACCAGTACCGTCACCATGTTTTCCAGCTGTCCGAGACCGTCGTGCACCGGGTTCATGGTGATCGAGACCCAGAGCGGTCGCCCGCTCTTCCCGTAGAGCAGGGCCTCGGCCCGCAGGCTTTTGCCCGTCAGCATGGCCTGGCGGCTGGCCTCGGCCACGTCCGGATCGGTGTGGGGTCCATGCAGCAGGCCCTGGATGGGGCGGCCCAGCGCTTCCGAGGGTTCGTAACCCAGCCAGTGTGTGAAGCCGGCATTGATGTAGAGGATGCGCTGGTTCGCATCTGTGATGGTGATGGCGCTGCCGCTATGGTCCGCCACCTGCGACAGCAGGCGCATGCGCTCGCCCTGGGCACGCTGCGCGGTCACGTCCTTGAGGAAGGCGGTGTACAGGATGTGACTGTCCACCTTCACCCGCGAGATGGACATTGACGCCCATCGCAATTGGCCATCGCGCCGGTGGATGGGGACTTCGCGCGCGGTGCCCACGATGCGGTCGATGCCGGTCCGGCGGTTGGCATTGATGTAGCCGTCATGCAGGTCCCGCAGCTCGCGTGGCACCAGGATGCCGACATTGTGGCCAAGCACTTGCGCGCGCGGCCAGCCCCAGAGTGCCTCGGCGGCGGCGTTGATCAGGGTGATCCGGTTGTCCTGGTCGATGACGACGACGGCGTCCACCGCCTGTTCCAGAGTCTGCTCCAGGGTTTCCTTGTAAAGGCGCTCGCCAGGGGCGATGCCGTGGGTCTGGCCTGCATCCATAAGGGACCCGTCCTCCTCGGGGCCGCCGCGCCGGGCGCGCAGCGGTGATCCAGCATAGGACTTGCCGGTCCTGCGGGTTTGCGCTAAATCAAACGGCGCGCAAATACCGGGAGGAAGGGACTTTGATGTCTCACAGGCCGATGGCGAA
>JARJFC010000165.1 GCA_029310945.1 Leptospira sp. 96542 | reverse complement strand
CGGTGCGTCTGATCCGCGCACTTGGCGGTGGCTGGGATGCCGCGCCGCTCAAGCCCTTGGCACCCGTGCAGGTGTCGGCCAACAACGAAACCGGGCTTTGAGTCGGCGTGAGCCGAGGGCCCGCGCCTAGAACGCGCGCGGACCTCAGTACACCGTGCGTACTGTCAACAGCCAATTGCGCGGCTCGCCATAAGTGTTGTAGGAGTTCAAGCCACCGACACGGGCGTAGTAGGTGCGGTCAAACAGGTTGTTGATCGACAAGGACAGGGTGGTGGCCGCACTGTGGCGGTAACCACCCTGCAGGTTGTAGATGCCATGGCCGCCTTGTTCACGCACACCTTCCTGGCCGGTTCCCATCACCGCGCTCGTGAGCTGCGCGCCGCCACCCAGTGACCAGGGGCTGCCGGCGAAACGGTAGTTCGCGTAGGCCTTGAGGCTGTGCTTGGGCTCGAACAGGCTGAGCGGCGTGCCGCCCAGGGTCTGGTGCTTGAGGTACTCGGTGTCCAGCCGTGTGTAACCCAGGGACATGTGCAGCGCGGCCGTGGGGCTGCCGCTGAGCTCCGCCTCCCAGCCCCGGACTTCGGTTTCCCCGATCTGCAGGAAAGACCCTGAATGGTCCGGATCGGGATAGGCGCGGTTGCGGTCGTTCATGCGGAACACCGCCGCCGCGGCCTGCAAGCGATCATCCCGAAAGCTGCCTTTCATGCCCAGTTCGACCTGGCGGCCCACGCGCGGGTCGAGCACGCGCCCGTCCGCGTCGCGCTGGGTCTGCGGCATGAAGATGTCGGCATAGCTGGTGTAGGCCGTGACCTGCTCGGCCAGGTGCAGCACCAGGCCGGCATAAGGGGTCACCTCTTCGCGGGCCCGCGCGCCCTGGGTCCAGGCGGGCGGCGGCGCGCCAGCCAACCGGCTGCGTGAGCGCACATGGAAATCCCCCGAGCGAGCGCCCAGCACGGTCATGACCCGCTCGCTGAGGCTCAACCTCACCTGCCCGTAGACACCACGCTGGATGGTTTCGTCGCTGTAGTGACGCACATACGGCGGAATCGTGGGCTCGGGCACGGCGTCCGGGTCGAGGATGGGAATGCCAGTCACGGTGTCCTGCGCACCGTAATCGGTGTCATTGGTATGCCGGCCATGGCTCCAGCCCAGTGTCGCCATGTGCTGGCGGCCCAGCAGCATGAAGGGCCCCGCGGTGTAGACATCCACGAGGTCACGCACGGTTTCTGAATCCCACCCGCGCCGTGTGTACGTCGCCTGACCGGTGCTGACATTGACACCGGTGTTCGGGAAGCTGTCGCGCAATCCCCAGTCCTGGGTGTAATGCGCGTAGCGTGCGCGCAGCTTCCAGCCACTGTCGAAGCGGTGCTCCAACTCGGTCGCCAGCAAGGTCGTGATGGTGTCGTACACGGCCCAGCTTGGGTAGGGGTTGGTCGAGCGCGGCACATCCAGGAAGCGGCCATCGGCATAGGCCGGCAGGCCCGAGAAGGGGCTGGTCTTGTCATCCTGATACGCCCCGTACACGGACAACGTGGTGGACGGACTCAGGTCATGGTCCAGGGTGGCGTAGACCATGCCTTTGCGGCTTTCCGCGCGCTCGTAGTAGAACTCGCGGTCATGCCCGGCCATCACCAGCCGGCTGCGCAAGGTACCGGCCTCATTCAAGGGCCCGCCCACGCTGGCCTCGGCCCGGTACTGGGACCAGGAGCCTGCCGAAGCGGTCGCCGAGCCACCGAACTGCGACAGCCCCTGGCGCCGCACGAAATTCACCGTGCCGCCGGGCTGGCCCGAGCCCTGGAACAGGCCGGCCGGCCCGCGCAGTACCTCCACGCGGTCGAACATGGCCAGGTCGAATTGTTGGGTTGCGTTCAGCCCGCCATAGCTCGGGATACCGTCATAGCTCGGCTCCAGAAAATAACCGCGCGAGCGGATCTGGTACGTCGCGCCATCCCAGGGCGTGACCGTCACCCCCGTGACCTCGCGCAAGGCGTCCTCGGCGGTCTGCAGGTTCTGGTCCTCGATGCGCTGGCGGGGTGATGACGCTGACCGAGTTGGGAATCTCCAGCAGCGGCATGGCGTCCTTGCCGCCGACCGTGGCATGCGTGGCGCCATAAGCGCCGCTGCCCTCGGTGGTCGCGTTGCGCCAGGCCGAACCCCGCACCTCCACCGGCGCCAGCGCGCCAGGGACGCGGTCCTCCTCACCCGTTTGCGCCCAGGCCTGGGCTGCGGCCAGCAAGGCCATCCACGGCAACGGTCGTCGCGCGCCACGCGCGGCTTGTTTCAAGGGCATGCCCCACACTCCTGTTAATTGATATTGATTTATCAATAATAACAAGGATGCATGAGATGCCCTCAAGGACCGCGGGCTCGGCCCGGATTTCACATGTCGGGCACGGGCAGGCATTCCATGATCTCGACGGCTGTGCCTGGAAACAGGGTGAAGTGGGGATGGCCCGTGAAGAGGCGGGCCGCTTCCTCGTGCGAATCGGCCTTGAGGATCACGTAGCCGGTCAGATGGTTGCGCACGTCGGCGATGCCCGAGGGCGAGACAGACTTCGTGCGTCCCAGCGGCGCGCCGTGGTCCACGATGATGGCGGCGTGCCGCTCGTCCCAGGCCAGCCATGCGCGCATGCCCGCGGCCTCACGCTCCATGCGGACCTCGGGCGCCAGCGCGTTCCAGGTGGCCATGGTTTCAGGGGTGCCCAGATAAACGGCAAGATAAGTCTTCATGGTCTGCATCTCCAAACAGGTGAAGGACCGCGGCGCCGGATGACACCGCCGGTCCTTGTCACGACGAACGAAGAACAGCCAGATCGACACGCCCGCCGGACGCGGGCTAGAGCGCTCAAACCGCGCGGCGAGGCTCCAACACCATCTTGGCCGCCAAGGCCGCCAGCACCGAACCCATCAGGTAGCGCTGCGCGGCCAGCCAGCGCGGGCTGCGCGCGAACCAGGTCGCCAGCCGGGCGGCCGACAAAGCGATGGCCAGGTTGACCGTGAAGCTCACCACGATCGGGGTCAGGCCCAGCTGGATGCTCTGGGCAAAGTCGGGACTTGAGTTCTTTACCATTATTTTTAAGGTGTCACCCAAATTGGCCCGAAGCACAGGACCTGGCACAACACCATCAAACGTCCAAGCAGGATAACTGACACTATGGGCTATATCAACATTGA
>JARJFC010000164.1 GCA_029310945.1 Leptospira sp. 96542 | reverse complement strand
CTTCCCGCGCCCACAGTCACCTGCAAGCTACCGATTCCACAAATCGCAAAGATCCGTGCGGTAAAAACCAAAGTAATTTCAAGACGCACCTTGTCAAACTCGTTTTATAAAAATTATCCAATCCATCACAAAAAAATCATACAAAAAGATAAAATGAAATGAAGGATTACATAGAAATTACGAATAAAATCGTTAAGAACCAGAGAGTGGCCAGAAGAATCGGCAAACGAAAGCAGATTATGTCTCATTAGGTGGTGCCGGGAGGAAATTAAGGAAAAGCCCAGCGCAGTTTCGGATCCGAGCGAGCGAAGATATAAACCGAGAGACAAGCGGCCGTTATTTGGCGAATAACAGAATCACAGCTTTTTATTACAAAAAGTTCGCAGTTTCGCATATTCCGCGTTAGGTTGTGAGGCAAAGTCTCACTCCCGCGAACAAAATTGATCAAGGATGGACTTTAACTTAATAGCTTCCGATTCAGATAGGGAGAATACCCCAATTGCGAAACCGAACAATTTCACCTAAAAACCCACAAAGGGTTTTATTGCATACTTTAGGCTTTTTTTGCGATTTTCAAAATTTTCTCAAATTTGTTATGCGATAAAATCGAACAGGTTATTCAAAAACTGTTTGCTGGATATTGAGCAGATTCCAAAATCAGAATCGTTTTTTGAGTTATGTGACTGAGGGGGCGAAGCTATACCCAAATAGTGAAAATATTCGATTCAATCGGAACCAAATTGTTAGATGACGAACCTTTAACGGCAGAAAGGTCGAAGAAACGTTGATAAAACTATGGTTATCTCCAAAAGAAAATCGCTATTTTTTAACATTCCCATATTCAAATACTTATGTCTCGCTAGCCAAATCCATTGCAGGAGCAAAATATCATGGGGATACTCATTATTGGTCCTATCCCAACAATCCCAAAGTCATCAGAATCGTTTTACAAGAATTTGCTGACTACGACATAAGGATAAAATTCAAAGAAATCCCAAAACGACAGAATCTATTGGATGATTTTTTTAGAGCAATCAAGGAGCGTAACTATTCGCAACAAACAGCAAGATCCTATTACGCCCATCTCAGCCAATTGTTTGATTCCACCGAAAAACTTCCCGCAAACATTCAATTAAATGACATCTATGAACATATAGCAAAAAAAATTGAAAGTGGTATAATAAAAAGAAATACGATCGAACAGGCCAAACAAGCATTTCAATTCTATTTTAAAGTGGTTACAAAAAAATTTCCCGAGCTTAGTTTCACAAGGATGAAGAAGGAATCTAAACTCCCGGAGGTTCTTTCACTTGAAGAAGTCAAACGGATCTTTGAATCGATCAAAAATGTGAAACACCGAATGGTTCTTTTGATTGGGTATTCGGCTGGACTCAGGGTTAGCGAAGTGACCCATCTAAAAGTTGCAGATCTGGATTTAGACCGAAAGATGATAAAAATCAGGCAAGGAAAAGGCAAAAAGGATCGTTATACAATGCTCGCCGATTCACTGGCTGTCGATCTTTTTGAATATTTAAAAATTAGAAAATACCATCTAATCATCCAAGGAATCAAAAATGATTCAGATTGCCCCTGGTTATTTCCAGGAATTCATTTTAGGCCACTCAGCATTCGCACAGCAGAAAAAGTATTCGAAAATGCAAAAACGAAATCTGGGATCGCAAAAAATGTTACCTTTCACTCCCTTCGCCATGCATTTGCAACCCACCTATTGGAAGGTGGAACCGACGTTAGAATCATTCAAACTCTGCTTGGCCATTCAAGCCTTAGAACAACACAAATTTATACAAAAGTAAGCAAATCGCGACTCGAAAATATCAAAAGCCCACTTGACCGAATCCAATCGATGTGAGCAGAATACGCAAGGGCGGAGTTTACATCAATGCCAGCGATTACACGCAATACAACGAAACGCCACTCTTGAGCCTCATAAAATAGCCAACTGCGGCCATCCAACTGGAATTGACAGCTATCATCCATTACGCACAATTTTCGTTATGCGTAATTGGCAAAAATCAGGCAGAAAAAGTCGCGCCTAAGAGCTGCGCAGCAGTGAAGAGAAAGAAAAAAGACGAAGAGTTGGAAAGCGCTTTTCGTTTTGAATGCCCTGCTCTGTATTTACGAGCAAGCTAGTGAGTGGGGCGCTCCAATTTTTTACTCTTCGTATAACTGTTTTATCGTATACATTACCAACTCCGCATAACAACGGCTTACCGCTGCGCTTCGGGACTGATGCCCTCGCTTGGCCTAAAGGCACATTTCCCTTCTGGCACTCACCTTGCTTACGCAAGTCTCGTTCCAGTCCCTAACGCCTAAAGGCTCAGGGTCGGGAAACGTCGGCAAGCCTGGTTCGTTATGCGCCATAGTTTAAAAACAAATATCAAAATGAAAATTGAAGAGAATCATTTAAAAGGTTTTTTATTAACCATATATTTAATCTCGATCTATTCATTGCTCTACTACACTTACAGAACAATAGAATTTATATACACTTATTCAGGCTCCATTACGAATATTTGGCGATTCCATATATATGCTTTAAATTTTAACTTTTATGATTATTTCATAAAATTTGCATCATTTTTCATCATTATAAAATTTTTCAATCAGAGAAAACCAAAAACTCGTTATATATTAATATCAGGCTTCACTATCGAAACCCTTTGGTCATTATTATATAAAATATTCAAACTTAATGAAGAATCTGGAAAAAGATTATTTGTTGATTTGAATGAACTCTATCTTGGTTATTGCTATTTTATTATTTATGAATTATTCGTTTACTTAATTTTAATCCTTTACTTATTAAAGTCTGAGCGAGTCTTTTTATTTTATAAAGTGGTTCCACAAGATCAGAAATATAAAATAAAAAAAATTGAAGAAGGTTTTGATTAAATTCAAATTTCACATTAGACACGTTAAATAGAAATAAACTATCGAATGAAATATTTTCAGAAAAAAGAATTAAGCATTTTTTTTCACTTTCAGCTATAAATTTGCAATAAAAAACTACGGCGCATAACAACGGCTTACCGCTGCGCTTCGGGACTGATGCCCTCGCTTGGCCTAAAGGCACATTTCCCTTCTGGCACTCCCCTTGCTTACGCAAGTCTCGTTCCAGTCCCTAACGCCTAAAGGCTCAGGGGCGGGAAACGTCGGTAAGCCTGGTTCGTTATGCGCAAAAGCTGAAATCAAATTTATAAAAAAAAAATCAGGAAGTTAAAATGAAATTTTACTTTTTTACAATTCTATTGATTGCGAATAGTCTATATTCTCAATCATTCTTCGAGAAACAAATTCAATTAAGAAATGACAAACCCATTTCCGTTTATACAGGTTTGAATAGTATCTCTTACTATTATTCTATGCAGTTTTTAGGAGCTTCTTACGCTTTTGATAGTA
>JARJFC010000163.1 GCA_029310945.1 Leptospira sp. 96542 | reverse complement strand
GAACGGCCATATTTTGCTTTTCTGTTCGACCCAGGTCGACTTCTGACTGTGGCCGTGGTTGTCGTGACAGTCAGCGCCTCAGAATGACCAGTCGGCAGCAGCAGCCAGAGCAGCAGACGTTGTTGCCTGTCAGGTGGAAGGCCTTGCCCTCCGACCATAACCTGTGTCAGGTCATCAACAACCACCGCAAGCAATTGAAGGGCGTCAGCTCTGCGAACCATGCAGCCTGTCAGGCAAGCCAGCAGGAAGTGAATGACTGCTAGCCAGAGTGATTAACAGGTGCTGTCGACCCATTACAGACGCTCGCTGACTCGAAAATCGGACACTCAACGTGGAGCTAAGCAGCGCGCCGAACGCGTATCCCACGTGAGCGCAGGGTTAGAGCGATGAATCAGGGACACGAGACAACCAGGTCTTAAGCTTCGCAAGCTCGTGCGCTGAGTTTGAAACACAGTCTTCTTCCTCATATCCCTGTTCAATTGGCAAGCGTGAGAGGATGCTTCGAAGTTCCACGCCCATTTCATGTGGAATGGCTTCTATCGCAGCACCAGCTTTCTCAACTGTGTCGATGAGGGAAACGAAGCTCAATTCTTCGCGTTCGAAAAGCGATATAGCTTCCAAAATTCTTCTTTTTAGGTTCGCGTTCGACATCAGAAAATTCGCGCCGACGTAATGTGGATAGTAAAGTGAGTCGACCCGGGTTGGTTAGTCACTTTCGACCCGTTGCAGACACCCGAAGGCAGCAAAAGCAGCCAGTCAGGCATGGACATCTATGGATGCCAAGCGATTCAGTTAGCCGATGGCTGATTTATTCACGATAACCAGACCAGAAGGAATTGAGCGAGTCCCATGCACGACGGCTCGCCGGGAGAAGGTGGATGCCGAAATGCTCAGGGTCTTCACCCGCATTTGCCCAAAAATTCTGGACCCCTTCGAGCACCCCTACTGTAGCGAGGTCTCTAACCGATGGAGAACCTTCAAGGAACAAGCGCTCGAGTGCCGAGACTACTCGGGCGAGCTGAGAACGATCCCCTGTGCGATGTATTTCCAAGAGGTGCCCCGCAAAATCGCCCGCTGCGACGTAGAGAACTTCGTGGCTCCACTCTGCAATGTGAGCCTCCCAAGCCGAGGTAAAACTCGGACAGGACTCAACGAGGATTTCCATTGCCTGCGATTGATCAATCATGAGACGGCTAATCTGTTATAGGTTGAAAAACCGGCGATGCAAAAAGTCTCTTAGTCCGCACTACGTTCACGAGTCGCTTCCGACCCATTGCGGGCGTACCAATAGGAGAAGCGATCATTCAACGTCTGAGTCTGCGTTACTTTTTTCCAGTGATCGCCTTGATTCCTGCGTTAAGCGTCTCAGTTGCAGATTTGATGCGGTCCGTTTGACCAAGGTACCAGTCGCGAATCACATAGATTGATTGGGAGCCTACCTCTAGAGATTCAATATCGACCTCGCTCGATTGGATACGTAGGCCATTCGATCTACGGAGATCAGCTTTGGTGCGCATCCACCTGGATTCTTCGCCACCTATGTGCCAGAACGAATGAACCACAGTATTGCGGTACTTCTCTGCTGCGTAGAGCGCTTGACGCGAGATACCAACGTCAATATCCGGCCATGATTGGACCCGTCTTGATGGATAGAGATCGAAAAGAAGATCGACTTTCTGCTTGTAACTCATTGCCGCCATGATGCGGTGCTGATCGTCAGGCTGACGGAGTTGCAAGAGACTTGCCAGCATCTCCGCAACCACGCTTTCGACGAATTGAAACTGGACGACCACCTTCCCAATGGCGATTAGAAGGCGATCAGTGTCGCGGATACGGTCGGAGGACATGAGGTATGGCGCCTACCTAGTAGTGTGAGCAGAGGATGTCGCTAACGCTCCCAAGTCTACGCGCCCAACGGCTTTGACAATGCCCCCTGAAAAAGTATCGAGCGTCGGCTTTGATCAGAATTCCAGGCCGTCTGCTTCTGGCCGACAGTGTGATTTCCACACTGTGCCTTGAAGCTGACTTTGCGTAAACTGGCTTTCGAACTGAATGGTCGCCACTGAAAATTCGGACCGGCTTGCGCTCCCAGCCAGGGGCGGACTTCGACTCTGAACCCCGAAAGCGCTCGCTCCGATTAGCAACTGCACTCCATTAAAACTGAGGCGCGGCGGTTTTTCCCGTGGTTTTGCGGCCCATGTCACGTTGTGCGTCATTGACAGAGCAGATTGCTGCGGGGAGGGAGCCAAAATCAGTGCTCGCCTCTGGAGATCACCTTGCCATCCCAGGCAGTCACAAGCGACATCAGTTGGCTTGCCCTCGAAAGTCCAAACCGAACTCTCAAACGAAGGAGATGGGATGCCCGCCGCCAAAGAGTCCACTCTTAAGCGCCCTGTGTACGAGATGCCAGAGTTCATTGCTTCGGCGCTTCGTAAGCACAGTCTGGTTGACGCTTATGACGCACGGCCACCTTACCAACGAAATGACTACATTGGGTGGATCACTCGTGCCAAGCTGGATGCGACACGGACGAAGCGCCTCAAGCAGATGCTGTCAGAACTCAAAGGCGGCAAGCTCTACATGAACATGCAGTACCGGCCGAAGCAGAGCAAGGACTGACGTCCGCCGCACCCATCCCATCGACCTTGCACAGAAAGAATTGCGCCATGGAAATCCAGTGTGAATGCGGAAAGTTTCGCGCCGAACTTCGATCATTTCCCGCCAATACCCCGGGACGTCTGGTCTGTTATTGCGACGATTGCCAGATGTACTTGCGACACCTTGGGCGTGCCGACTTGCTTGACGTGAATGGCGGAACAGAGGTGGTTCCCGCCTATCCCTCGGATGTGAAGATCCTGCAAGGCCTGGACCATCTGAAGTGCACACGCCTCACGGCGAACGGGACTTTTCGCTATTCCACGTCGTGCTGCAACACGCCCATCGTCAATGCTCGGCCTGGCGAATCGTGGGCAGGATTCCTGCGGGGCGTTTACACAGCGCGAGATGCGTACACGCTTGATCAGACGCTGGGGGCAGTTCGCAGCCGAATCATGGGGCGTTACGCGAAAGGAACACCGCCGGCCGGTACGCCCCAGACCTTCAATCTGAGGGCCATGATCACGGTGTTGCCGTTCTTGTTGAAAGGCAAGCTGCTGAGGAAATCTAAGGGGTCCCCATTCTTTGCGGCCGACGGCATCACACCGGTCGTTGCACCACACGTGCTCACGGACGCTGAGCGGCAGGCAGCGCGCGGGTAAGTGCCCCGGCATCACCCACCCCGAACGAAGGGCGGGGTGTGCACTCTCGCTCAAGCGGCCCAGCGTCCGCCAGGGCAGCTCGAGCGTGTACGCGAATCAGAGCGCTGCGTCCTTGAGCTTCTTGAGTGCGCGGGCCTTGAGGCGAACGGTCGCGGGCGTGGCGGCGAACACCTGTTCTTCCTTGGTG
>JARJFC010000162.1 GCA_029310945.1 Leptospira sp. 96542 | reverse complement strand
GACCACCTCCTGCAGCCCGTCGTCGGCCAGGGCGCGGTCCTGCGTCACGCGCAAGGCCACCGCCATCAAACGACCGGCGACCAGGCGGTAGAGCGACTCAAACGCCGTCGCGTCACGCAAGGCCACGCGCGCCAGCAACTGGCTTGTTTCGTCACGGTCATCCATCCAGGGGCGTCTCCAGGGTGCAAGTGCGATCGAGCATACGACATCGGCAAACCCGGTCGCGGGCCCGCGCCGAGGCGGATGCTGCTCAGGCGCAAGCCGCGTTCCCGGGCCAACTCGGACAATTGCTCCTCCATCTGCTTTGCTCCTGGCCCTGCGCCCCACAACACGCCCACGCGTCGCGCCTGCGGCATCGCCAGTCGAATCAAGTCCAACTGTCGCCCCAAAGGCTGATTCAAGTACAAGGCCGAGAACTCAGGCCCGGCCCGGCGTCCCGTCTCGGCCAACAGATATTCAAAACTTTGGCGAGGCAACAGACTGCAGAGCACGGGCGAACCGCCCAATGCTGCCGACCTTTCACGTGCCAGCCGGGCGCAGGCCTGCACGCCCAGGGCGATGTAGAGCTGCGGGGCGGTTTGCGAGAGCGTGCTGCTCTGCAAGGGATCCGACTGGGCATCCCAGTGCACGAAAGTGACGGCCCGACCCGATTCAGCCAAAGCTTCGATGAGGCCCTGCTCCAATGCCCTGGTTGCCTGCGCATAGGCTTCGCTGTCGCCGCTGGAAACGATGGCCACCATCTGGGGCAACACCACTGCGGCGCCGCTTGCGCAAGTCGACACGACCACGACCAGCCCCATGAAGGCCAGGCGCAGCGCTTGCGCAACCCTCAAAGGCAAGAGCTTCATGCCGTCTATTGCTCCACCCGCAAGGTAATGAAAATACGACGCTGGAAATACAAGAAGTCGTTGTAGTCGGCGTCGTCACCGTCGATGTTCTGCAAGGTCAGCGCCATCTGAACCCGACGCTGCAGGGTCTTGGCAAGACGTAGGTCAATGCGGCTGTAGGGCTCCGCATAGAGCGTGTTCCCTGGATAGACACGAGGACCTATCGCATACGCCATGACGCTGGCGTCCAGGCCCCAGGGCATGCGCTGCATGAACATCAGGCTCTGGCTGCGATGATCAGGTACAGGACGCTTGCGCCACGCCTGCTCGACGCCGATGCCTACCCATTCCTCGCTGGAAAAGCGGGTATAGGCATAGTGCAACTGCGCACCGTTCCAGGGCCGCAAGCGGAACTGCGCCTCATAACCGCGCAATGTGTAGTCAGGGCCATTGATGTAATCAATCGCGGTAGGGACGCCCCCGACCTGGGCGGCACTGGCTTCAGGGCCGGTCCACAGATAGTTATAGGGAATGATGCCGTCGCGCACCGTTTCCCTGAACAGGCGCCAGTCCGTGCTGAAGACAGTGCCGGCCGGGCCAGCCTCGAACAACCAGCCCAGCTCACGCGCATCCACCCATTCGCTGGCGGCATTGCCACGGGCAATCTGGTAAACAGCAAACGTTTCACCCTCGGTGCATGCCGAGGTTCCCGCTGGGCAGGCGTAGCGGATATTCGCATTGCGTTCAAACATGCTCGGCGGACGAAACGCACGGGAAACACCCGCGCGCAAAGTGTTGCCGGAGCTCACCTGCCAATTGAGCATCAGACGCGGTGCCCATTCCCCTTGCTCGAATCCGTGCCCCGCACCGCCGCCCAGGCCCACGGGTGCGTCCAGATCGACCCACTCGTACAAAGCCCCCGCGTTGAGCAACCAATCGGGCGCGAAGCGCCACTCGGCATTGGCGAAAAGACGCGCGAAATCAGTGACGAAAGGATGACCCGTGCCCGTGATCGGACGCGCCCGGATCTCCTCGCGGCGCAGTTCTCCACCCCAGACCCAACGCAAACCAGGACTCAAACGCACGGTGTGCTGAGCCATGAGATTGCTGCTGCGCGCCCGCCCACTCAAATCCAGCACGATGCCCTCCGGCACACACCTGGCTGGATTGGGATTGGTGCAGGGTGTCACGCGACTGAAGTCACGCATCGACTCGTCCGTGTGCGACGCCTGCAACGACAGATCGGCATCCGCGCTGAGGCTTTTGCGCCAATCCAATTGGACGTGCTGCGTGACCATGACTCTGTCGCGCAAAGGGTCCTTCTGTTCATCGGAATAGCCCATGCCCGCGACCATGCGGTGCTGACCCGCGCGAAATTCAATCACATCCTCGGGGCCCAGGCGCAGATCACCACGCAGGTTGACGCGCTCCACCTTCACCGGCCCGCCACGGTCGGGCAGGCGGACCAGGTTGTCGTCCCGTCGGCTGTCGGTGCTGAGGCGCCAGCTCAGCGGAGAACGCTCCTGCAAGCTGCTGGCCCCGACATCCGCAGCTCCCCAGCCATCTCCTCCCAAGATCACGCCCCAGTCGGTGACACCCGCCCCATGCCTGCCCACGCCTTGGGACAGACGGGCCGAAACACCTTGCGTATCGACCAGATCCCGCGTGACGATGTTGATGCTGCCCAGGAATGCCCGCGCGCCATACGCGGCAGAATTGGAGCCTCGATAGACTTCGATGCGCTCGATGTCCTCCAGGGCCACGGTCTGCAGGCCCGGACCAATGCCGCCGAGGAGATACGTCGAATAGACCGAGCGTCCATCTACCATCAGTTGGACACGGTTCGCATAACCATCCGCGCGGCTGTGATAACTGGCGACCGGCGCCGTGCTCTGAAAGGAGTTGCTGATGCCGAAACCCGGCACCAGCCGCAACAGATCGGCCACGTCGCGCGCGCCGCTGGCTCGAATCATTTGACGGTCAATGATGGTCACAGAACCTGGAGTCTCGTCAAGGCGCTGCGGCAGGCGCGAGACCGACAGCACAATCGGAACCTGCGTATCGAGATAGTCGAGTTCGGAGGGACCCCAGGATGGCGTTGCGGCCTCGCCGATGGTCGATTGGGCCGCGTTGGCCGGGGCGCCGGAATCAGACAGAGACTCGGCCGCGCAGGGCTCGATAAGGATCTGGAGAACCAGGCAGCAGGTCAGGGACGATACGGCGAAAGCACGGCGCACGCGAGCCCGAGGCAACCGACGAAGCAAGGAAAACTTCATGAAAACCGCGACAAGCGAACGGCAGACTCACAAAAGCGACAATCCGTCCGCGAATCCCCGCCGCCAGTTGCTCTATCGTCCGGTTTTCGCATGCTTTTCCACGTTCGCGCTTTTGACTTCCACACTCACTGCCTGTCTATTTTGCCTCGCAAAGTTCAGAAAATAATCCCACTGCACAATCTCCTGAACAGTTGCCGCACCCGGATTTCCCATGTCTACGCATCCTCAGCGCGTCATCCCCATCCTTGACCAGCGCACCCCGGCCCCCGTGCAGGGCAACTGGCCGAAGGTGCAGGCACCCGGCTTGCCGCGTGATCGACTGGGCCGCCCGCTGCGCGATCTGCGCATCAGTGTCACCGACCGCTGCAATTTCCGTTGCAGCTACTGCATGCCCAAGGAGATCTTCACCAAGGACTACC
>JARJFC010000161.1 GCA_029310945.1 Leptospira sp. 96542 | reverse complement strand
CACTCGCACTTGTGATCGGACTTACATCTGTATGTAAGAAACCGGACGCAGACGTCAGTGAGGCTTCCAAAAATCCTGCAGACCTTTCTGCAGTGGTCGTGTTTGCCGTGGGAGAGTCTAGGATCCTGTTCATGTAGGTCGTGACGATCTCCTTCGCCGGGCCCTTGCTGGCATTGGCCTTGACCCAGTCCACCGCCAGATTGGGCATGGTCTGGACCCATTTGGTGCGCTCGGCGACGGAGAGTTCGCTGATCTTGACGGGCGGGTTCTGCTTGGCCCCGACTTCTGCCATGGTCTTGAGCGCGCCTTCGTAACGCTGCATCAGCGTCTCGCCCAGCGCCTTCGAATATTCCTTGCCCACGTCCTTGACGATCTGCTGGACCTCCTTCGGCAAGGCCGCGTAGCTGTCCTTGTTCATCGCCATGCCACCGATGTAGAGCGCGCCGATGTTGGCCGTGGTGATGTAGGGGGCCACCTCGTAGATCTTGTTGGGCAGGATGCCGGTGGAGATCGAGATCGTGCCGTCGGGAACGCCGCTCTGGATATCGGTGTAGTAGCTGGTGAGCGAGCCGTCCACCGGCACCGCGCCCGAGCCCCGCAGCCACAGGCCGATGGAACCTGGCGCGGATATCTTGCGCCCGCGCAGGTCGGCGTAGGTCTGGACCGGCTGCTTGGTGAACAGGTGGTAGGTGTCCACCCCGGTCGCGCCCAGGAAGACCATGTTGTTGCGTTCCCACTCGCGCTTGAGCGCGGGCACCTTTTCGTTCATCTCGTTGGCCACGTCGAGGATGACGCGCACATCGTCGGTGGTGAAGGGCGTGACGGTGCCGAACTGCGCCAGGGGCATCTTGGCCGCTTCCAATTGGTGGAACACCCAACCGATGTCGGTCACCCCCTGCTCCACGCTGGTCAGCGTGGCGTTCATCTTGTAGAGCTGGCCACCATAGGCTTCGCGCCACTCGATCTTGTAGCCCTTGCCCAGGGCCTCGACACGCTTGTTGACCTCGGGCACGAAAAGCGTGCTCATCAGGCCCACCCAGGGCAGCACCACGGGATGGCTGGAGGCGATGGTGAGCTTGAAAGTCTGTTCGGCATGGGCGAGGTTCGCACCGACCGTGCTCACGGCCAGGGCGGCGCAGAACGCTGCCTGGATGAGATGACGTTTTTTCATGGTTTGTCTCCTGTGTAATTCGTCGGGGGGAAGAATGGCCGTGGTGCTTATGTCTTCCTGGGGTTCAGCACGAAGTCATAGTCCACGAGGTAACTGCCATCGGGCTGAGGTTCCCAGTCGGCAATCAGGGACTGGCGCACGCCGAACACGGCGTCCGAATCGAGGTAGGGGTCGTCCCTGCGGAAAACATGGGTGATCAGGGTCTCGTGGCCCTCGGCCTCGATCATGAAATGCAGGTGCGCAGGCCGCCAGGGATGGCGCCGGGTCGCTTCCAGCATCCGCCCCACCGGCCCATCGTGCGGAATCGCATAAGGCACGGCGAGGATGGAGCGGAAGTGGTAACGCCCCTCGCCATCGGCATGCAGGATGCCGCGCGCCTGTGCCTGGTCGAGCCCGGTGTGCTGCACGTCGTACAGCCCGTCCTCGTCCGACTGCCAGACATCCAGGCGGGCATGGGGCAGCGGCTTGCCGTCCACGCCCCGCACGGTGCCACGCACCAGGCAGGGCACGCCGCGCGCGCCGTTGGAGATGTCCTCGCCCAGCGCGTACTGCGGCGCGCCGTCAACGTGGAACGGGCCGAAGACCGTCGCCTCGGTGCAGCCGGCGGGCTTCTTGTTGTTCAAGGCCACGGTCAGCATGGACAGGCCCAGGGTGTCGGACAGCAGGATGAATTCCTGCCGCTTGTCGTCCGTGATGTGGCCAGTCTCCGTGAGGAACTGGATGCCCTGGAACCATTCCTCCTCCGTCAGGCGCACCTCGCGCGCGAAGGCGTGCAGGTGCTGCACCAGACCGGTCATGATGTCCTTCAAGCGCCCATCGGGCATGTCGGTCAAACGCCCGAGCACGGCCTGGGTGATGGTGTCTTCGTTGAGGTTGCGCATGCGCGCCGTCTCCTGAGGGTTCTTATGAGATGGGCGCACTCTAAAAGTCCCCGACAATTTGCGAAAGAACACAGACGCAATTGACTTTTGCAGCCAGAGAAAAAGCAGGGGATTACCCGAGGAAGACCGGCGTGGACCGTTTCGCAGAACTTCAGTTATTTGTCCAGGTGGCCGAGACCGGCAGCCTGAGCCGTGCAGCAGATGCGCTGGACCTCTCGAACGCCGCCGCCAGCCGGCATCTGCATGCGTTGGAGGAACGGCTGGGCGCACGCCTGGTCGAGCGCAACACGCGCCGCCTCTACCTCACCGACACCGGGCTGGAGTTCCTCGGCCGCGCGCGCAATCTGCTGGCCGAGTTGCAGGACGCCGAGGACGCCGTCAACGCGCGCACGCTCAAGCCCACGGGCACGCTGCGCATCTCGGCCTCCCTGTCCTTCTCCATGCACCACATCGCCCCGCTGCTGCGCGCCTACACAGAACGCTACCCCCAGGTCAACGTGCATGTGGAAACGGCCAACCGCTACCTGGACATCATCGACAACAACATCGACGTGGCCATCCGCACCCGCGAGTTCGAACCCGACTCCAACATCACCGTGCGCCGGCTCGCGGGCACACGCCGCCTGCTGACCGCCTCACCGCGCTACCTTGCGAAGCACGGCCGACCCCAGTCCCCCGAAGACCTGGCGCAAAACCACCAACTGCTGATCTACACCTACGCCAACAACCCCTACGAGCTGCGTTTCACGCGCGACGGCATCACGACCCCGGTGCAGATCAAGGGCCTGGTGGAATCCAACGACGGACAGGTGCTGCGCGCGGCCGCGCTGGACGGCCTGGGCATCCTGATCCTGCCCACCTACATCGTCTACGAAGACATGGTGGCCGGCCGCCTCGTTCCCGTGCTCGACGAATGGGACCTGCCCCGCCTCACCGTGAACCTGGCCTACCCGAGCCGCAAGCACCTCTCGGCCAAGGTGCGCACCTTCATCGACTTCATGGCCGAGCACTTCGTCACGCTGAACTATGAGCGGAAGTGGACCGGGCGCTTCGGGGTGAGCTAGGCGGGGGCACCTCTGCGCCTGTCACGCTTCGCGTCATGATGCCGCCGAAATGAAAAAAGGGCCTCACAGAGTGAGGCCCTTTTTCACGGTACCAGCCGCGCTCAGACCAGCCGCAGGTCCACCACGATGTTGCCGCGCGTCGCGTTGGAGTAAGGGCAGACCTTGTGGGCCGTTTCCACCAGGTCCTGCGCCACGGCGCGGTCCAGACCCGGCAGGCTCACAGCCAGGCGTGCGGCGATGCCGAAGCCCTGGGGGAATTTACCTGTGACCATACGAATGACAGGTTGTCCCAATGGTTGTGCGAGACCCTACAGTGCAGAGATTGGCCTCGAGGGTACTGCCTATGGGAAATACAATTTGCCTTTAGGTGCAGATTTTGAAGGTTATAGGCTCAACCAAAAATACAA
>JARJFC010000160.1 GCA_029310945.1 Leptospira sp. 96542 | reverse complement strand
CCCTGCTCGCCGCCGGCTACCGCCGCAAGCGCTACGCATTCATCGCCCCCAACGGCCTACCGGACTACACCCTGGCCAGCGAGGCTCAGCAGAACTACGCCTACATCTGTGGTGAAACCGGCTTGATGAGCAACGGGGACGAAGGCTACTTCATCAGCTGATCAGCCCACGCAAACCACCACGACACGACGACACGACGACGAACCGGAGATGCACATGTCTGCACAAGCGAACCCTCAAACCAGCGACCAGGAACAGGTCGACATCCCGCCCACCGCCCTGGTGGCCTGCCCGCTGGCCGCCTTCAACCTGCGGCCCGTGGTGCGTTGCGCCGACTGCACGCACTTCGCGGGTCTGGTTGATCGCCTCCCGGATGGCGGCCACCCATTCAAGGTGCGGTACGTCGTGCAATGCGCTGCGCGTCCAGTGCATCGAGAAATCAAGGAGCTGGCGGCATGACTGCAATCAGCAAGGCGTGGGTCACGATTGCTGACGGCGCGGTCGACCCGGACAGCCCGGTCGATACCGCTCTGATGACTGCGCTGCGCGACAACCAGATCCACCTGCGCGAGTGGCTCGGCTCAAACTACACCGCCGGTGCCGTGCAAGACCACAACCACGACGGCCAGAACAGCGCGCTGGTCGAGATCGGGCCCAACTCGATTCGCAATGGGTCGTTCGAGAGCGGATTGACGGGGTGGACCACGACGGCCTACTCGGGCGGCACCATCGCGGTCGGCACAACCAACAACATGGACGGCGCCAATGCGCTGGCCATCACCAGTACGAGCACGGTGAATGGCGGTGGCGCAGTGGTGAGTGGCGAGTTCGTGAATTGCTCCGGCGGTGTGACCTACGGATTCGGCGTGATGGTGCGCGGAAGCGTGGCGAACATCAGCAGTCGGGCGCGTGTCATCTGGTACGACTCGGCAAAAAGCCAGATCAGCACCAGCGATATCTACACCAACACGAACACGCCAACAGCCGTGACGTCGGTCAGAACAGACCTGACAGCACCAAGCTCTGCTCGCTTCTACAAGATTGAGCTGACCGGTGGTGTGCCGGCGTCTGGGTCTGCAACTGGAACCATTTACTTCGATGGTTTTTTTGCAATCGGTGTTCGAGACACGGATGTCTATGCGGTAGGAGGGTACGTCCTCGGTCGACCAGGCAATGGCACTACATATTCCGTCGGAGATACGGTTGCTGGTTCCGCCCTGTACAGCACTCAGGCTGGCGGAGCTTATGTTGTCGGTGAGGGCTGGAGTGGGGGGTCAGGTCAATCTCTGGTTGGTGTTGGTTCGTGGCGCTGCGTGAGTTCGGCTGTTGGTGGCTCGACCGCGCGCGTAGGCCTCTGGGTCCGATATGCATGAGTAGCGCCATGAAATACCTATCTGTCGCAGCACCCGCTTGGGCCAATGAGCAGGAAACGCTGATCGCGTGCCTGGTCGATTTCGAAAGCATCGGCCAATGTGAATTTGCTGCCGCGGCTGACGACATTTATCCGCACTCGCGGGAAATCTTCCAGCGCGCGGTAGAGGGTGAGTTCGGGCCTATCGCGCCCTACGTGCCGCCGCCCCAGCCGTCCATCGAAGCCATGCAGGCGCGCGTCCTTGCCAACGCCCGCGCCATCCGTTTCGACATCTTCCAGATCCTCGACGGCCTGCAGGCCAGCGCCATCGTGACGGGCGCTTCGGTGCTCGTGGCGGGCACGCCCACGCCCTTGGCCGTGGTCATCGAGACCTGCAAGCAGGAGCTGCGCGACCTGCCGCAAGAGGTGGATCTGTCGGGCCTCACCACAGCCGAGCAGATGGAGGCCGCCATCGTTGCCTTCTACCTGGGCCTGGTGGCCGCCGTGCCCGAAGAGATCAAGTCCGCATTCCGCGCCATCAAACCGTGAGGGCCTGCACATCATGATGTTCGACATCGAGTTCTTCATACCGCTCTGGGCCATCGTGCTGCTGGCGCTGGTGTTGCTGCCCTGGCATGTGTTCTGCCTGTGGCGCGATACCTGGACCAGCTACCTGGCCATCTTCCACCTCGACGCGGTGAAGACCATGCGCGGCCTGCCGCCCATGTCGAACTGGTGGGGCCACAAAGTGCTGCTACCGCGCGGCCTGCGGCAAGACTGGCAGCTCAATCTGTGGCTGACCCTCGTCTTCCTGGACCTGCCGCACCACCCGGCCGAGCTGGTCACCGGCCGGTTGCAGCGCTACATCAACCCCAAGACGCCCGCGCTGGCCGCCACCGCGCCGCGCTGGCTGCGCCTGCTGTGGCCCGCGCGCATGGCCTGGTGGCGCGCCCACCGCTGGTGGTGGCAGCTGCTGCCGTACCGGCGGCGCGTGGCAGACAGGCTCGCCGCCGACCTGCTTGACCCTTACGACCCGCCATCACACATCGACCGCAGCGACCGGAGGCCCATCGCGTGAACCCTCCGATCGGAATGCACGAGCGCGACACGGCATCGCCAGTGGCGATCAGCGACGCCCAGCTCGAAGAGGTGGCGCGCCTGTCGGCCGACAAGGCCACGCGCAAAGTCTTCGCCATCTTGGGTGTGGACCTGGACAAGCCGGAATCCGTCGAGTCCTTCCGCGAGGACTTGCGCTTCGGTCGGCGCCTGCGCAAGGCGGCGGATCACGGCTTCCTCGCCATCGTCGGCGCCGTGGCCATCGGCCTGGTGGCCGTGACGTTGCTGGGCATTGGCGCCCGGCTTCGGGAATTGATTCATTGAGGACCAAACCATGATCGACACCATCAACACCTGGCTGCTCGCCATCGCACTTTGGCTGGGCCTGACCGATGACGCGCAGCGCGCCGCGGCCGTGCGCGCAGTGCTCATCGGCCTGGGCGTGTCCCTGCTGCTCACGCAGTTTGTCAAGAGCCACCCGCTGATCGCAGGCAAGAAAGGGCAGGGCCGCCAGCTCTACGACTGGAACATCCGCGCGGTTGCCTTCGTGATCGCTGCGCCACTCACGATGATCCTGTGGCCCGGCCCGTGGGCGACGGACTGGCCCATCAAGGTCGGCTTCGGTCTCTGCATCGGAGCTGGGGCATCTCCGTTCCACCAGTACCTGCTGATGCCGGCGCTGCGGCTGCTGCCCTGGTGGCGGCCGAAGCGGGGGCAGGGGGGCTGACCATGGAGATCATCTGCCAACGCACTAGTCCTGCCGGCCAGCCGAAGACGCGCGGGATACTGAGTTTCAAAGACTGCGCCTTGTCGCTGGAAGACACCGTGCGTCGACCGGGTGAAGCCAAAGTGCAGGGGCAGACGGCGTTGCCGGCCGGCCGGTACCGCGTCACGCTGGAGTACAGCCCGCGCTTCAAGCGCGAGATGCTGACGCTGACTGGCTTTGTGGATGGCGATCCATCGAAGGGCCTGTACAAAACGCCCGGGAAAACCGCCACGCATGACGGTGTGCGCAGCCACGGCGGCAACCTGGTGTCGGACACCGATGGCTGTCCGTTGACGGGTCTGGAGTACACGAGAGATGGCATCGTCAACTGTGCGCCAGTGGTGGACTTCCTGGAGGCCTCGGCCCGCGCCGAGATCAAGGCGGGGCGGGAAGTCTGGTGGGAAAT
>JARJFC010000015.1 GCA_029310945.1 Leptospira sp. 96542 | reverse complement strand
TGCTTTTACAAAAGGTTCTTCCGATTTGCCGATGAGAATGGGATCAGGCCACTTACTTGGATTATCCACTTCCAGTTCATCACCCTTTGTGGTTGTTATGCGAAATTTTACAGAGGGGGCAGTCGTTATCAGAGCCAAATTGAATTCGCGTTCCAATCTTTCCTGGACAATTTCCATATGGAGAAGACCCAAATACCCAACACGAAATCCGAACCCAAGAGCAGCCGAATTTTCTCTTTCAAAGGTAAGTGCAGAATCGTTCAATTTAAGTTTTTCGATGGCGTCTACAAGGGCGTCAAAGTCTTCCCCGTTGATTGGAAAAAGCCCAGCAAAAACCATTGGTTTTGCATCCTTAAAACCTTTTACATCTTCTGCGGTTTGCCTGTTTGCGTGAGTGATGGTGTCGCCGGTTTTGGCATCCCCCATTTTTTTCATTCCAGCCACCACATAACCAACGTCACCTGCTTGTAATTCATCCATGGATACCATAGACAGGCGGTTGATGCCTACTTCGGTGACAGTAAATTGCCTACCGATATTCATCATATGTATTGTTTCACCTTTTTTTAGGTGCCCATCATAGAGCCGTACTTTAGCGACCACACCCATATAGGTGTCAAAAAAAGAATCATAAATGAGAGCCTTTAAGGGTTCTTCGATGTTTCCTTTTGGCGGTGGGAGGAGATAACAAATGGATTCGAGAACGTCCTGTACATTGAGACCCGTTTTAGCAGAGATCGGTATAGCTTCATCTGCATTCAAACCAAGAGATTCTTCGATCATGATTTTACATTTGTCAATATCGGCTGAAGGTAAATCAATTTTATTTATAACGGGAATTATGCGAAGATCTAACTCCATCGCTAGGTAAAGGTTGGCAAGAGTTTGGGCTTCCACCCCTTGGCTCGCATCCACTATGAGTAAAACCCCTTCGCATGCTGCAAGGGAACGGGACACTTCGTACGTAAAATCCACATGGCCTGGGGTGTCGATGAGGTTTAGGTGGTAGGTATTTCCATCCTTTGCTCTATAATCAAAAGAGGCATTATTGGCTTTGATTGTGATCCCACGTTCCCTTTCAATGTCCATGGAATCGAGGATTTGGTCCTTTTTCGTCCGTTGGTCTGTGACGAGACCAATTTCGAGCAAACGATCGGCCAAGGTGGATTTTCCATGATCCACATGGGCGATGATGGAAAAATTTCGGGTGAATTTTTGGCGTTCGTTCACGGATTCCTCTTCTTTTTAAGTCATTTTCCTGGGAAGGGGCACTTTGTCTAAAAAGTTTATTGTCAGACCATTAAATTTCCCTAATTTGGATGGAAAGAAAGATTAGGAGAAAACCACCCACATGTCCCAAAAAGAGAGCATTCGATCTGTCCGCGCCCGAGAAATTATGGATTCAAGAGGCAATCCAACCGTTGAAGTGGATGTTACGTTAGAAGACGGATCTTTTGGTCGGGCTTGTGTTCCATCGGGAGCCTCAACTGGAGAACATGAAGCAGTCGAACTCCGTGACGGCGACAAAAAACGCTACCTTGGCAAAGGTGTGCTCAAAGCCGTAGACAATGTAAATACAAAAATTTCGAAATCCATTTTAGGTTTATCTGCCACAAACCAACTACTCGTAGACCAAACAATGATTTCTTTGGACGGGACTGCCAACAAATCTAAATTAGGTGCTAATGCCATTCTTGGGGTTTCACTTGCAGTGGCAAAGGCAGCTGCAGTCCATACGGGTTTACCACTCTACCGTTATATCGGCGGGAGTTTTGCAAATGAACTCCCAGTTCCCATGATGAATATCATCAATGGTGGTGCCCATGCTGACAACAACATCGATTTCCAAGAATTTATGATCCTACCAGTGTCTGCTCCCAATTTTAGGGAAGCCTTACGTATGGGTGCCGAAGTTTTTCATAGTTTAAAGTCAGTTTTAAAATCAAAAGGATTGAACACCGCTGTTGGGGACGAAGGTGGGTTCGCACCCAACCTAACTAGCAATGGTGAAGCCATCGAAGTGATTTTGACTGCAATCGAAAAGGCAGGTTACAAACCAGATCTCGACATCAAAATTGGTTTGGATTGCGCTGCTTCTGAGTTTTACGACGAAAAGAAAAAAAAATACATTCTCAAAGCAGAAAAAAAGCCTGAAAAGACAGCAGAAGAACTCATAGAATACTACTCAAATTTAGTCTCAAAGTATCCGATCATTACCATGGAAGACGGTCTGGATGAAAACGATTGGACAGGCTGGAAAAAACTCTCCGAAAAACTGGGAAAAAAGATCCAACTTGTGGGGGATGATTTGTTTGTAACCAATATCACAAAACTCTCTAAAGGGATCGAAAAAGGGATTGGAAATTCCATCCTTATCAAAGTAAACCAAATTGGTTCTCTCACAGAAACTTTGAGTGCCATTGAAATGGCAAAAAAGGCAAAATATACCTCTGTGATTTCCCACCGCTCGGGAGAAACGGAAGATGCCACCATTTCCCATATCGCTGTGGCAACAAATGCAGGCCAAATCAAAACAGGATCTCTCAGTCGTACTGATCGGATTGCCAAATACAACGAACTCCTCCGCATCGAGGAAGAATTGGGTAAACAAGCCACCTACAGTGGGATTGCTACCTTTTACAATTTGAGCTAACCAATGACACCTGCCCGAGCTTCCTTTGTTGTGTTTTATCTTTCTGCCTTGTTTTATGTATTTGTACTTTCGGGTGCAGGTCTCGCAGAAAGAATGAAGCTAAACAAGGAATTAGATCGGGTAACAGGAGAGGTGGAAAGGCTCATCCTCGAAAACCAAGGACTGGAAGAAAAGGAACGTAGGTTAAAAAACGACAGTTATGCCTTGGAAAAGGAAGCGAGGAAGTACTACCTCCTTTCTGAAAACGCATACGTATTGAAATTTGAAGACCCAATCCTTCCGGTTGGAGAGGAAAAGGGAAGGATCCAAAAGGCCAATGTGCAAGCTGAATTGTCTGTTCCTCCGCTTTCTCTCATTCGTTTCTTTTACCTTTCTTTCAGTGTTTTCCTCGTACTTGGGGTTTATTGGAAACTGAAACGCTTGCCTCATACGTCTAACTCCAAAAGACTGATTTAATATGCCAGAAGAAGAAAAACCCGAAAAAGAAATTTCTGAAACAATCCAAGACCTCATTAGCGACAAAAACATGGGAAAAAAATTCCTGGAACAAAGGAAAATTTTTCTCTGGGGGGCAGTGACAGACGAATCCTCAAAGGAACTCACAGCCAAACTCATGTATTTGGAAATGGTGGATCCAGGCAAACCCATTACGTTTTACATCAATAGCCCGGGTGGTGTGGTTACATCGGGTATGGTTGTGTACGACACAATGCAGATGATAAGTTCTCCTGTGCATACGGTTTGTATGGGAATGGCAGCATCAATGGGTTCGATTTTACTCATCGGCGGGAAAAAAGGTCATCGTTATATTTGGCCGAATGGTCGGGTGATGATTCACCAACCATCCATCGGTGGTCAAATCCAAGCACCTGCAACAGACCTACTCATCCATGCAGAAGACATCATCAAAACGAAAGAAAAACTGAATCGGATGTTGGCTGCAGCCTGTGGTAAATCCTACGAGCAATTAGTGGAAGATACAGATAGAGATTATTATATGGATGCGGAAGAAGCTTTGGCTTACGGCATTGTGGATAAAATTGTAGACAAAATTGACGTCGTCTAACGCTACCTTCAAGCCAAAACGTTTTTTAGCAGGACCACATTTACAAACTGTGTACAATCTACTTTTTCCTCCAGACAATCGTTTGGAGGATGAGTATTATTCTGAGAGTATCCTCATCCCCACAAAAGACGAGTCAGGCGATCACCTTTGGTTGGAACACAACCCACCCATTGCCAAAATTCATAAAAATTCCGTAAAATTCAATGGGGTGTATTTACTCCTCGTACACGGGATGGAAGGCAGTTCTGAATCTCATTATATGGTGAGCATTGGGAAAGAAGCACTGGACCGGGGATATGGTGTGGTGCGGATGAATTTGCGTAATTGCGGGCGGGGACTCGGGCTCGCCAAAAAACCATACAACGCTGGCCAATCAGAAGATTTGGAGGTTGTTCTCCGTTATATTCACAAAAATTTTTCGCACCATATTTTCCTCTCAGGGTTTTCGCTTTCCGCAAATATGGTTATGAAATTTTTGGGCGAAAAAAGAGAACATTTTGCAAAGGCTTTTACAGCCACCTCCCCTCCCCTGGATTTAAAACGAAGTTGTGACTTTATCGATTCAAAAGCTGGCAGTTTTTACCGAGATCATTTTTTGGATACAATGAAAGA
The DNA here is from genome assembly GCA_029310945.1 of Leptospira sp. 96542. Lineage (GTDB taxonomy): Bacteria > Spirochaetota > Leptospiria > Leptospirales > Leptospiraceae > Leptospira_A. Next base: position 89,895 of record JARJFC010000015.1, on the reverse strand, counting down.
AAAGGTAGAATCTGGAATTTATGATATTTCTGAAAAAGTGAAACAAAGAGTTTTAAGAAGTAAAAGTTTTTTTGATTTTGATGATTTTTTCACAGCACCAGTTTCTGGTTATGCGAACGTATTCGAATATTATAATCTATGTTCCAGTATCAATTATCTGAAAACAATCAAAACCCCAGGGTTAGTTGTGCATGCGGAAGATGATCCGGTTGTACCGGCTGAGGTTTGGCATGAAATCAATTGGAAGTCGTTTCCAATAATACAAACCGTCCTCACCAAACAGGGAGGGCATGTTGGTTTTGTGTCAGATTCAAGCCCTGAATTGCCAGAAGGACGTTGGTTGCCCAAAATTATAATGAATTTTTTTGATGGTTGTTTAAAAAAAATATAGAGGTAGTTATGCGGGATCTTTTAAAAGAATGTTTGGCTTTCGAGTCGGGATTTGTTGAGCTCCGTTACCAACACAAGGAAAGCCGATCTTTTTTTGCGGAAAAGGGACGTGTGGAATCAAGCTCTCTCCGCAAACGAACCGGGGTTGGTGTTCGTGTGCTTTCCAATGGAACCTGGGGTTTTGCTTCTACGGGAGAAATTTCCAAATCCTCTATTCAAAATGCAATTCGTACCGCGAAAAAGGCAGCAGAAATTTCATCATCCCTTCGGGCTGAAAAAATCCCGAATCTCCCCAAAGCCAATTTTGCAAAAGGGGACTTCATCGGCAAGGGTCTGGACGATTTTCGCAACCGTTCTGTAGAGGAGAAAATGGAACTGGTTTTAGGCGTTCAAAACAGAGCCCAAACTAGTTCAAACCTCCTGCAGTCTGTGGGTTGCGGTTATACGGAAATTTTCGAAGAAAAGGCAATTGTAACAACCGATGGAGCTGATAGTTTTTTTTCCATTGTTCGACCAGAATTTCGGGTCAATGCCGTAGCCAAAGAAATTGATAAAATGGAATCTGGTTCCCATTCCATCGGTGTGACTGGCGGGTGGGATTGCTTATTCCGATCTCAAAACCCAGAACAAATTTCAGAAGAAGCTTGTAAAACAGCAATCGATCTACTCAAATCCACCCTACCGGATGGCGGATTGTCAACGGTCATCTTATCACCCTCCATTGTTGGTTTACTTGTCCATGAAGCCATTGGCCATACTGTTGAAGCAGATTTTGTCCTCTCTGGGTCTGTGGCCAAAGGTAAAATTGGAACCCGTGTTGGATCCGATTTGGTTTCGTTATGTGACTCTGGAATTTCCGAATACTACGAAGGAGCAGGAGGAACCATACCGGTCGATGATGAAGGTGTGATCACAGAAAAAACCACCATCATTGAAAATGGAATTTTAAAATCCTACCTCCACAACAGGGAAACGGCAGAGCGTTTTGGTGTGAAACCAACAGGTTCCGCCCGTGCATGGGAGTATTCCGATGTGCCCCTCATCCGGATGCGAAATACGTATTTGGTTCCAGGAAATTCTAGTTTGGATGAAATGATCGCAAACACAAAGGATGGGTATTTTTTGGATGGCCCCAAAAATGGCCAGGCAGATGCCACGGGAGAATTTATGTTTGCTGTACAAAAAGCTTATCGGATTCGGAACGGAAAGATCACCGAACTTTTGAAAGGTGTTACAGTCTCTGGTCTCGCCTTTGACGTTTTACAAAATGTGGATATGGTTTCTAAAGAATTCAAATGGGATTTAGGTTCTGGCCATTGTGGTAAGGGGCAACCTGCCAAAGTGGATGCAGGTGGTCCCTATGTTCGTACCAAAGTATTACTTGGTGGTAAATAATGGATAGAAATTCCATTCAAAAAAAAATCGAATCGCAAAAAGATATTTTAGGATCTCTCATTTCCAAAGCAAAGTCCGAAGGGATAGATGAGGTTGAAATCTTTTCAAGTTATGGTTATTCGGAGGATGTATCCCTCGAAAAAAATGACCTCAACAACTGCACAGCCACAGAAGAAAATATGTTTGGAATCCGTGTCGTCACAGCAGGCAAACAAGGGTTCAGTGTTTCGAATCATTTACCGAGTTTGTATGAATCCATAAAAGAAGCATATTCTTTGGCAAAAGCACAAACAACTCCCGATTTGGATTTGGTACTGCCTGAACCGGATCCCATTCTGAAAACCTTCGATTCCTATGACCCGACCATTGATGGATTGGGAATGGAAGATTTGGTAGGTTTTGCCAAAACCACACTTGGGCTTAGAAGTGAGAAGTTTCCAAAAGTGAATATTGATTCGGGAGAATTTTCGATTTCCAAAGGATTCAAACTCATTGTATCTTCGAAAGGTATTTCTGTGGGCGAAATCGGTGCGGGGATATCGGGTTCTTTTATGGGGATGGCCGTGGATGGCGATCTTGTGGGGAGTTTTGATTACGACTCTGCTTCAGGGAATCATAAGTCCGAATTTTTACCTAGGTTCGAAAAAGCATTTTCTACTTTTGGCGAAAAATGTATGGGCGCTCTGAATGCCAGAACCTATCCCAGTTTCAAAGGAAAGGTTTTACTCCCACCTGATGCTGTGTATTCATTCTTTCTAGGATCCTTCATTGGATCTCTCAATGGAACAAGCCTTCGTAAGGGTAAAAGTAAGATGGCAGGAAATTTGGGCAAACAAGTGGCAAGTTCCCTCCTCAATATTTGGGATGATCCGACCATTCCAGGTTATGCGGGAACCACGAGTTTCGACAGAGAAGGACAGGCAACAAAAAAACAACCGATACTCACAAACGGAGTTTTGGATACTTACTTTTACAATACCTTTGAGGCAAAAAAAGCTGGTTTCAAAAAATCGAATGGTTTTGCCACGGGTGGTGCACAAAGCCTACCGTCAGCCGGTCCAAGGCAATTACAAATCCAACCTGGCCAAACTCCCAAAGATGAATTTTTCAACCAAACAGGTAAAACACTTTTCGTGAATCGGATATCTGGAACGAGCGACGGTCCGTCAGGGGATTTTTCTGGCGTCATTAAGGGTGGGTATGTTTTGGAAGCTGGTGAAAAAATCCCAGTGAAAGAAGTGCAAGTTGTGGGCAATGTGTTCCAGGCGATGAACCAAATCGAAGCCATATCCAAAGAAGGGGAACTGCTCGGTGAATCCTATTTTGTTCCATACATTCTCCTTGATGGGTTTTCCGTAACGGGGGTTACAGGTTAGGCATTATGGAAACATTGGAAAGACCAATCGGTGTTTCTTTTTTCTGCATCCTTTGTTACCAAGAAGAAGATATTTTATTCGAAGTGAAACAAATTTTCGAAAAACGATTTTCCAAAATTATGTATGAGTCGAGTCCCCTCTCCCGTTTCACTCTTGATGATTATGAAAAAGAAATTGCCTACCCAAACAATCGTTCTAAGGTCTTGTCTTTCAAACAGAGAATTCACAGAGAAGAGATTGTGGAGAAAAAAAAAGAGTGTTTGGATGTACAAAACCTTCTCCAAAAAAAAGATCCATCGGTTCTCATCGTTCCAGGGTATGTGACAGCACACAACGTGGTCATAACAAAGTCAAAGGATGATTTCCACAGGATATATTTATTCCAAGGAGTTTATGCGGAAGCCGTGTACTCCTTTACACAAGGTAAATTGAATCCGCATAACACTGCCCCCAATTTTTTTAAGGAGAAGGATGTTGTGTATTTTTTTACCACTCTCCGCGAATCCTATGAGTTCAATAAATTCAAAAACTAAACCAAACCGAACCAAACCAAATTTTTCCTTTGGTTTGGTTCGTAATTTGTTTTACGCCATGGTTTTGGCAAATTGTATACTTTGTCACTCACCGAGCAGTGAGACCGTTTTCCAGCTTTGTGATAATTTTAATTCTAAATTGGATTGTACAGAACCCAAAAAGGATTTTGAAGTTGTGTATCTCGATCAGTCGAAGTTTATAAAACCAGACCCAAACTGGGAAGACTTCGGAAATTTTCTTTATTTTACAGCCAGAGAAACCCCTGGATTTAGGATCCAGTTTGCAAAACAATTGACAACCCAGGAAAAAAGCCAATTCAGAAACCATTACTCTGCCAACCTAACACTGGGAAATACGACGGAAGAAATGGAAGGTTTCCAAATTTCAGAATCTGCAGTGATTGGGTTTCATTATCTTGGAGCCATTTTGAAGGAAGAATTTCGACACCAGGGAAGATCTAAAGAACCAGTGGAACTTACGAAACTTGGAAAAATCAAACTTGTATTTACCATAAAACTTCCGTCTGGCGAATCTTTTTCCAAAGAAAGGGAATTAGAATTACGCTGGGAAGATAAAAAATCCCCCCATTGATTTCAGTATCATTTTATGGATTGATAAAGATCCATTGGTGAAAATAAAAAGGGTTCTGGAGTTCCTGCAAGGAAGAAAACCGAGCCTACCGAAATGGTCACTGCCCCAACCAGTGGGATGAGTAAATTGTCATCAATCAGTCCCTTAGCGGTGGTGTTTGCAAAAAATTCCGTAGTACAGGCGGCAAACACTCCGAAAAATGCGATGATGATTGGTTTCCATTCGACACCGTCTGCTCCCATAACGCTCAAAAAATGATGGGGATCTTCGGAAGAGATGAGATAGAGTGTGATCACAGAAAAAAGAAAAGCGGGTATGAAAAACCCAAGAATTCCTTCTCTTGATTTTCCATTATAAAACCTATGTTTTCCGTATTTTGAACCAATATAGGCAGCACTTGGATCCCCAATCACAAGAAAGAGAATGGACAAAATAGCAACCGCCGGTGGAAAAAATAAAACGACAAGGAAGTTTGCAAAAAAATAAGGAACGGTTCCGTTGAAACGTTTTCGTTCTGATTCTTTCATTAGGAATCCAAAATATGTATAAAAGAAAGATTCAAAACCTGGGTGTTTGAGGCGGACAAGTTCGAGTAAAAACAGAAGAATCAAAAACACCCCAAGACTCGTGACAAGGATGGCTCTCGTTGCGAAAAGTAGTCCAAAACTTTGCGAAAAAGGGTCTAGGTAAAGGGTTATGGGAATGATAAGCCCCAGAATATGCCATATCTTTCTGAAAAAATTGAATCCTGAATTTGATCCCACTAACGACTCCTTGATGCCATTTTAAAGGCTGCCTCTTCATTGGCGGCAATTGGAAAGAGATTGCGAACCCCTGCCATTGAAAATGCTTGGCGCACACTCAAAGGTAGGTTGACGAGGATGATTTTATTTTTTTTAAGAAAGGCCTCTTCACTCAATGTTTTGAACGCCAAAATCCCTTGGGTTGTGACCATATTCAATTCTTCCAAATCCAATATGACAGCACCATGTTTGAGAGAACTTGCGACCGTTTGTACGCATTTTTGGGCAGTTAAATTGTTCAGATTTCCCTGCAGTTTGGTGACATACACGGTATCTATCTTTTCTGTCGAAACTACAAGATCGTCGAGGCTCATAAAAATTTATACTTTTCTTATTTCATTCTTGCACTCAATGGCAAGTAAATAAAACTTTTGGAAGGAGACAAGTTTGAAGGTCACTGTAGCACATTTGTACAAAAAACTCGAAGAAATTGACCGAGACGTGGTGGAATTGAAAAAACTCACGGATCGCATTGCCTCTGACAGAGAATACTCACCCATCCTGAAAGAAACCTTCCAAGCGGAAATGCAGAAATTGGTGGAACAAAAATCAGAAATTTTGACAGTTTCTGTGGACAGAACAACTTTGGGAATGCCCAAAGAAACACCTAAAAACCCTACTCCCCCTCCCTTAGAATCAAAAAAACCGGAAAAACCGGTACGCAAATATTAAATCAATTCAAAAGACAAAATATAAGGAAACCAAATGAAATTACGAAACCTTCTTACCGGGTTTAGCTTACTCGGTTTGATCCTCCTATCATTCCAAAACTGTTCAAAGGACTCTGAGATTTTGGCTACCTATGATGGTGGCACTGTCACTCGAGGAGAACTCTTGTTTATTTTAGAGGCTTCCAAACAACCAGGCCAACCGGAACAACCAGTAGGTGCTGACGTCCAAGCGAACCTATTGGAAAACATTGCCATCCAAAAAATCATTTTGGGTGATATGGTAAAATCAGGAAAATTATCGCAAGCTGACCTAGACAATGTGGTAGAAACCATCGGTCACTCGATGATATTAAAAACATATTTGGATGAGTATGTTAAGAAGAATCTCAAAAATTCCCCTATGGAATTTTTGGAAATGCAGATGGCGTTGGTCAGAGGGGAAGATCCAGTCGCAACCAAACAAAAAGCAGAAGATCTTAAAAACAAATTGAACAAAATGTCTGATTCTGAAATTGCAAAAGAAATAACAAGCGTTACATCTGATTCCAACCGCAAACCTGTGGCCGGAAAATTAGACCCTTTCTGTTCCAATTGTGCACAAACCCCATTCGATCCAATTTTAAAACAGCTTGCAAATATTGGCACTGGTGAGTTTATCACGTATTCAGAAAATGATGACAGTAACATCGTTTATGTGGTTCGAGCCCTAAAAAAAGAGAAAGTTCATCCAGAAAGGTTGCCCGTCTATTTAACAAAAAAATTTGAAGCGTTTCAAAAAGAAGCGGAAGAATACGCAAAAGCAAACCCAGATGCTGAGAGCAAACAAGCCATAGAGTATTTGACACAAGGCAACCAAGCAGACAAGGCTCGTGAGTTTTCCTCGATGCTTTCAAAACAATATGAACAAGGTTTGTATGAAAGAGAAAGTAACAGGCTCCGGGAAGCAACGGGAATTGTTCTAGCTACTGACCTTCCCAATCGACTTGATCAATTGGATCCAAAAACATTTGGTGCTGACCGGGTTTTATACACAACCAAAGAAGGGGTTTCCTTCAAATGGATCGAACTTGTAGCAGAGTATGAAAAACTACCTGGTATTTTAAAACGTGAGATGAAGGATGAAAAACAACGTGTGGGCATGTTACTCAGTATTTTACAATCCATCATCATTCCAAGAAAGATGGCGGAAGCAAGCCCAGAAATTGCAGATGTCAAAAAAACGGATTCATTCCGATACCAACTGGAACAACTTCGTTGGAATGTTGGGCTGAACGTGTTCACACAAGAAATTTCTGCGATTCCTCTCTCAATAACCGACGAACAGGTTCGCGACACTTACGAAGCTGGAAAATTATACGCTTATTCTGAGCAAAGTGGAGACAACCCACGGGATAGAAGACCAATTCCATTTGCCAGTGTTCGTGAACGAGTGAAATCTGATTTGGAAAAATCACAAAGAGAGTTAATTGTGAAGGATAAAGCTACAGAATACAAAACGACCTACAATTTATTGATCGCAAATGATCGTTTGAAGGAAATTACGATCTAAATTTAGGAAAAAGGAGTATGGTGGAATTTTTTTCTTGAATTCTGCCATATTTGACATATTCTGACTGTTAGGGGGGATAAATGAACAATCACATTTACATGCTACGCAAAAAAAGGGGCATCAAACAGTATGATATGGCAAGGGCTTTGGGTGTTTCGCCGAGTTATTTGTCAAAGATTGAAACGGGAGCCCAGGAACCAACTGAAAAGTTTAAAACTTCCTGTGCCAAGTATCTCAAAACTTCTGTTGATAAACTTTTCAATGAAAGCGCTGTGGAAGACATCTACCCTGAGTTTTCCAATGGTTTGAAAAATAAACTTTGGGCTGTTCGTCGTGAGATGGGCATCAAACAATATGACTTTGCAAAAAAATTAAAGGTATCCACCCCTTTCCTCTCCAAAGTGGAATTGGGACTATTGGAACCACCTGAAGATTTTAAAAACTTAGTTTCCAAAGTATTGAAAATGGAAAAAAAAGAGCTGTTCCTCGGCTAAATTGAAAATATAGGAAAATAGCCTAGGGTGACTTTACCCTAGCTTTTTCCGCATTCCTTGCAAAAAGATTTTGTCACATAATTCCCTTCACATTCTATAGTCCCTAATGAAAGAGACGAAGACAGACCCAAAAGAAGAAGGTTGGGCCAGTCGCATTGGACTCATCCTCGCTGTGGCCAGTGGTGCCATAGGACTCGGCAATTTCCTTAGGTTTCCTGGCCAAGCCGCACAAAATGGTGGTGGGGCCTTTATGGTTCCTTATATCATTAGCTTTTTAGTTCTTGGAATTCCTGTTTGTTTGGCTGAGTGGACCATGGGAAGGATGGGTGGCAAACATGGCCACTCTACCCCCTTTATTTTCCGAGAGTATCTCAAAGGTTTCCCTCTGAAACTATCGGGAACCATTGGGGTGATGATTCCCGTGATGATTTATGTCTACTATGTTTTCATAGAATCTTGGTGTTTGGCCTATGCGTATTATTTTTTTACAGGCGGACTGAATTTAAGTTCTCTTACCCAGGCCCAAACCACAAAAGAAGCTTCTACTTTCTTTATGAACCTAACTGGTGCTACGGGCAATGGGGATTCACTCAATGGACCGATTATTGTATTTTTCTTAGTATGCGTATTTTTTAATTTTTTACTCGTTTATCGTGGTCTCTCCAAAGGACTTGAGTCATTCGCAAAAATTGCAATGCCCATTATGGGTATCGCTGCAACTATCATTTTGGTTCGTGTGCTCACAATCCCAGGCATTGAGTCTGGTCTTGCTGTTATGTGGAATCCACAATGGCCGAAATTATTGGAACCCAAAGTTTGGATCAGTGCTGCTGGCCAAATTTTCTTTTCGCTCTCAACTGGGTTTGGAATCGCACTTGTATTTTCCAGTTTTTTAAAAAAGAAAGATGATGTGGTGTTATCAAGCTTGAGTTCGGCTTCCATTAATCAATTCGCAGAAGTTGTGTTTGGTGGTATGATCACAATCCCTGTTGCATTTTTGTTTTTAGGTATGAGTGTAACTTCCTACGGTACTTTTGGAATGGGTTTCATTGCTTTGCCGAGTGTATTTGCTATGATGCCTGGTGGGAATTTTTTCGGTGGTTTGTGGTATCTGGTTTTATTTTTGGCTGCTATCACCTCTTCTATCACAATGTTACAACCAGGTGTTTTGTTTTTAGAAGAAGGTTTTAGGATTGATCGAAAAAAATCCTCAACACTTTTGTTTTTATTCACATTTATAATCTCTTTTCCTATTGTCTACTTTAACAAGGATTTTGTGGCACTTGATATTGCTGATTTTTATATCGGAACCATTATGATTTATATTTTAGCATCTGTACAAATTTTAATTTTTTGTTTTAAAATTGGTGTGGATAAAGGTGCAAATGATGCCAATCAGGGGAGTTTGATTTTGTTTCCGAAGATCATTCGGTTTATTTTAAAATACATTACACCTTGGTTTTTACTCATCATTTTTGTTTCTTTTTGTTATATGAATCTGCCAGAATACATTGATAAAATGAATCCGGATCTCATGGGTGAGCTTGCAGAATTAAAAGGAGAAAATGTGGAAGACGCTCGGATGAAGGCAAAGGTATCACTTTTTGTGGTGCTTTCCCTATTTGCAATTTTTGGTTTTATTTTTCTCTTAGTTACAAAAGCTCTCCAAAATCGTTCTGAGGCGGACAAAATATGAGCGAATCCATCCCACTCAATTGGCAAGGTGTTTCTATCATGACTTTGTCCTTACTTTCTGTTGTGAGTTTGACCGTTGTTTGCCTTTATCTGCTGATTAAAAATAGGCATTGATCATTTGGATTCGAATACAGTTTTTACAAAGAATCTTCCCAATCTTTGGAAGGATTACGAAACCAGAAAAGAACAATTAGAAATGGCCACGGCTGTTGAATCAGCTTTTTCACTCGGCAAAAATCTAGTGGTCGAAGCAGGGACTGGTGTTGGGAAGTCATTGGCTTATCTCATTCCCAGTGCTTTGTATTCTTTAGAAAACGAAACAACCGTTGTTGTCTCCACAGAAACAAAGTCATTACAAGACCAATTATTGTACAAAGACATACCGCTTGTTTCAGAAGCACTCGGTGTGGAAATCAAGGCTATGGTGGCTTTGGGCGCAAACAATTATCTCTGTAAGCGAAAGTATGGTAAGGTGATTGACCGTGGTGATTTTGGTGTGGAAATGGAAGCAACCATTGGTCACTTCACAACTTGGGAAAACAAAACAGAAACAGGCATTCGGAGTGAATACGACGGCTTTATTTCCAATCCATTTTGGGCTAGTGTAGCTCGGGAATCTGACAATTGTTTGGGGAGAAATTGTCCAAATTTTTCTAGTTCGTATTATTTTTTAGAAAAGGAAAAATGGAAAAAAACAAATATTCTCATTGTAAACCATCACTTGCTTGCAAGCCATCTTGCTAACGATTTTAAAATCCTACCGCCTTTTTCACATTTGGTGATCGATGAAGCCCACGTTTTTCCTGAAATTATAGGTAAAGCTTTTGGATCCGAAATTCGCCATGATTTGATTTTAAATTCACTTCATTTCCTACATTTTCCTGAAAAAAAATCTGGTTTAGTTTTGAAATTGAAAAATCAGGAAAAGATAAAAACAGCGGTGGAAAATTCTCTCGGTTATTTGAATGATTTTTTCAGATTACTACTTTCGGCCATTCCCTTACAATTTCAATTTTCAAAACGTCATACGGAACGAATCAAATTGGATGATGGAGCACTCGAAAATTCTCTTGCAGAAATTGTCAATCTTTTGGACAGCCTAACATCTGTTTACAAAAAAGATAGTGAAGATAACGAGGAAAAAGAAATTGCTCTCGGTTTGGAAATGGTGGCAAATAATTTCAAAAAAACTTCCAGTTTTTTATCTGATTTTCGCCGTAAAACAAATCCGAATTTAGTGTTTTGGATCGAACCGCCAAGCCAAACGGCAAAGGATCCTTATTATTTATTATTTTCCCAGCCAAAAAATACGGACGAAATACTTTCTGAAACCTTGTTTCCAAATATGGAGTCAGTGGTAATGACTTCGGCCACAATTTCACCCACTCCAGGAAATTTTCAATATTTTACGAAAGAAATCGGAACTTCTGATATTGTGACCAAAACTCTCAGTTCTCCTTTTTCATACAAAACCCATTCGTTACTTTTTGTACCCAAAAATATCGCGGATCCAACAACCGATCCAAATCGAAATAAAATTGATCTTTCCTATTGGATCGCAAGGCTTCTGACCATTTCTGAGGGAGATGCGTTTGTATTGTTTACATCCAACAAACTCTTAAACGAAATTTATGATGACCTCAGTGCAAAGTTACCATTTCCGATTTTGCCTCAGACTAAACTCGGACCAATCCAAGCAAAAAAAGAATTTTTAAACACTCCGAATGCCGTACTGTTTGGGGTGAGTAGTTTTTGGCAAGGGGTCGATATCAAGGGTGATAAACTTAGAAATGTGATTGTCACAAAACTTCCATTTCAGGTTCCCACAGAACCAGTGTTACAAGCGAAAATGGAAGATATGGAACGATCAGGAAAAAGCCCATTTTGGGAAATGCAAGTTCCAAAAACCTGTCTATTGCTCAGACAAGGTTTTGGTCGACTCATCAGATCCAGTTCGGATACAGGTATGGTGAGTATCCTCGATCCTCGGATCCATACAAAATCCTACGGGAAAAATGTGATTATGAGTTTACCCAAGGGAGTTCCCCTTGTCACAGATTTTGAAGAATTGCGTAGGAAATTTGACAATTTGCCGAGGAGTTGAATATGAAACGAAGTTTGATTTTGTTTTTTTTTGTAATAACGACTGTAATACCAAACCCTTCCCTCGAAACTGATTTTTACCAAACCACTACTAATTGGACTGATCTTTCCATCACAGCCACCGTGAAGGAAACAGTTCCAAAGATTATATTTGATGAAACCGATCCAAATTTTGGAAAAGAGAATACGGCCACAAGCCAAGGTAAGGCTCACTCTTTGGCAAGGAGAAAGGCAAAAGAAAAATTAAAAGTGAAACTCAGCCAAAGACTGGAATCGCTTCTTTTTAACTCTGATTATACAGTATTCGAATATACCCAGATCCACCAGCCAGCAAGATTACAATTGAATTCCTATGTCGGTAGCGAAAAGGAAACTTATGATTTCCAATTCAAAAAGAATATTTTAGAAGCGAAAGCAAGCCTTCCCATCAAAGGTAAGGAGGGAATCCTAGCCCAACTTCCCCGCGATTTTGGTACAGAGCCAGTTCCCAGTTTTTCTGAGGAACTAGTGCCTGTGGAATTTACAGGACTCATAGTGGATGCAAGACACCTCGATCTAAAACAAGCCTTATATCCAAAAATCCAAACAGACAGAGGTTTAGATATATATTCACCACTTTACACAAAAGAAGCCTATGTGATAGAAACAGGGTACATTGTGTACAGAAAGGATTATACAGAAAAAAATGTAGAACAAAAAGTGGGTAAAAATCCCTATTTTGTTTTGGCTTTGGGCACCGCAGGTAAAAACCAAACGGATTTGATTTTACCCACAGACGAGGCAGCTAAATTTTTAAGCCACCCCGAATCGAGAAAGAACCTTACACGTTGCAGAGTTTTGATTTTAGTTTCTCGGTAAGAGTAAGAAACATTTTCTCTGCTTTGTCGTATTCCCCATGAAAAAGATAAGCAAAACCAATATCTTCAAGTTCTTTATGATCGAGTTTTGTTTGATTGGTTTCCATCCCACCTAATTTAGCATAGATGGCTTCGTAGGATTTCTTTTTTTCCTCAAAACTTGGTAGGTTTAGTTTATTAGGAATATTGTCAAAGATAAGCCCTGCTTCCTTATGACGGTCCAAAAAAAGTAAACTCATACCTACCAATTTATGAATTTCGGTATCGTTCAATGCCTTCATATGATCTCGAAAAATTCGGATCACTTCGTCGTATCTTTTTAAAAAATAGGCACAGCTAATTTCTTCTTTGATAAACGAAAAATCATTCCAAGTTTTTCTATATTTAACAATGATGCTGTAAGCTTTGTCATAAATATCTGCTCTGAAATAAATTTTAAGTGCGAGCTGGATGAGAGAAAAACAAATAGGGTTTGAATCGACACCAAAATATAGGTTCACACTTGTTGCTGCTTCTTTATACTTACCCAATTCAAAATTAACAATTGCCTCTACCATCGGAGCCAAGGGGGATATCCCTTTGGGACTAGGAAAGGAACCGCGACCAGTCAACTCATATGCACACAAATAACTTAAGTGTTGGACGTAAAAATTTTCAGGGTGCTTTTTGGATAAAACCAGAACATCTTCTGTCGATCCCACCTCATAGAGTTCCCAAGCTTCCTTTTCGATTGTAGGATTTAAAACTTGGGTTGCTTGCTGTGCCATAAGGTACCTCTCTTCTCCTTTAAGATCGGTAGCCTTTCTTCATTCCCTAAAGTAAAAATTTATGGAGTGAGCCTGTACATCATCCTCGGAAAAGGAATGCATTCCCTGACATGGGAAAGTCCACAGATCCAGGCAATGACTCGTTCGAGCCCCATCCCAAAGCCAGAATGAGGAACTGATCCATACCTCCGCAGATCCAGATACCATTCGTAATCAGAAGATGGTAATCCTTCTTCCGTCAATCGTTCGATGATTTTGTCGTAAGACTCTTCCCTTTCGGAACCACCTATGATTTCCCCCACACCATCTGGCGCAATGAGGTCAGCACAGAGGACAGTACGTGCGTCTTCGGGGTTTTGTTTCATATAAAAGGCTTTGATGGCTCTCGGGTAATTTTTGATAAAAACGGCAGTTTGGAAATGTTCCGTGAGGATATTTTCCCTTTCCGCATTGATGTCTTCACCCCAAACAATGGACTCACCTCTCGACTGCAGAATTTCTATGGCTTCAGTGTAACTCACCCGAGGAAAAGGTTTTTTCAATAACTCCAAAAGGACACCCGGATTTCTTTCGAGTGCTTTCAAATCCGATTCAGTTCTCTCGATGGTCGTTTTTAGGATGGATTTTACAAACCTTTCCTGGAGATCCATATTGGCCTCTGAGCCCAAAAAAGCCGTTTCTGCTTCGAGCATCCAAAATTCTGTCAAATGCCGCCTTGTTTTGCTTTTTTCCGCTCGGAAGGTTGGGCCAAAACAGTAGACCTTGGAATGGGCAAAACAAGCTGTTTCCAAATACAATTGTCCCGTTTGTGCTAGATAGGCGTTTCCCAAATCGAAGTATTCTGTTGAAAATAGGGTTCCTGCTGATTCTCCAATGGAACCCGTTAGAATCGGGGTATCGATGAGAGTGTATTGTTCGTTCCGGAAGAATTCACGGATGGCGAAAGAAAGTTCAGAACGAACCCGTTGGATTGCCAATTGGCGTTTGGATCTGAGCCAAAGGTGCCTGTGGTTGTGCAAAAAATCAGGCCCGTGTTCTTTGGGTGTGATTGGATAATTTTCCGACTCCCCTACAATTTCAATGGTTTCCAAAAGGAGTTCTTTTCCGCCAGGTGCTTTGGCATTTTCCTGGATGGAACCAGTCACCCTGAGGGAAGTTTCTTGGGCTAAGGATTTGATGGATTTAAAAGCCTCTTCGCCCAGTTTTTCTTTTTCGGCTACCACCTGGTAGAGTGAGCCATCCATTCGGAATTGTAAAAACTGGACATGGTTGTTGCCTCGGATGCCTTGGAGCCAACCTTCCCAGGTTGTATTTTTTAGGGGAAAATGCGATGGATTTGTACTCGGGATTTGCGTCGAAGTTGGATTCATGAGTGGTTTTTCTGTTTGCCAGTTCGATTTTCTTTGAAATTTTGAACTTACTGAATGAAATCTCCTATACTACTCGACGGTAAAGCGATTTCCGAAAAAATTCGGAACCAAATCGCATCCACTCTCGCAGACGCAAAATCAAAAGGTAAGGGAATTCCTACCCTTGCCACGATCCTTGTGGGAAATGATCCCGCTTCTGAAACCTATGTAAACATGAAGGTAAAAGCCTGTGAAAAAGTAGGAATGAACTCACGTTATGTGAGGATGAAGGATTCCACAACCACAGAGGAATTACTTTCGGAAATTCGAAAATTAAATGAAGATACAAGCGTAAATGGAATTTTACTACAACACCCTGTTCCCCACCAAATCGATGAAAGGCGCTGCTTTGATGAAATAGCCATTGGTAAAGATGTTGATGGAGTTACTACACATAACTTCGGAAAATTGTCCATGGGTATGGAGGCATATTACCCCTGCACTCCATATGGTATGATTCTCCTTTTAAAAGAATATGGCATTGATACCAAAGGAAAACATGCAGTTGTTGTGGGTCGTTCACCCATTCTTGGAAAACCAATGGCAATCATGCTTACCAATCTGGATGCCACTGTCACTTTGTGCCATTCCAAAACCGTAAATTTGCCCGAACTAGTTAAACAAGCTGATATCATCGTAGGTGCTGTTGGCAAACCTGAATTCATTAAAGCCGATTGGATGAAAGAAGGAGTGGTTATTTTGGATGCTGGGTATAACGTTGGTAATGTGGGTGACATCGAAGTTTCTAAAGCCAAAGATAAATCATCGCACTATACCCCTGTTCCAGGTGGAGTTGGTCCCATGACAATTTCTGTTTTGTTATTACAAACGATGTATTCGTTTTTGAATCAATTTTCGCCTAAGTTGGATGCCCATGCCTCAAATCGTTAGTTTTGACGAATGTTTCCAGACCGTTCCAAAATTAGATCCGCCAAGTGACCTAGATGCATTTTGGAAGGAAGGAATTCAAGCTTTAAAAAAGATTCCATTGAATGCATCCTATAAAACCGTCTTAAAAGGTTCATTCATTTGGGAGTCGCTGAATGATATTTCCTTTCAGTCAGTCGGGAATCATACTTTGTATGGCAAACTGGCAATACCTAGGAAAAGAGGGAATAGACCTGTCGTTGTTTATTTCCATGACTATTTGGCGATTCCAGAAGAAATCCAAAAAGGATATTCTGATTTGGGTGTTGCACAACTCCATATCACCTTACGGGGTCATGGCGAAGAGATGATCCAAGCCCCCGTGGATCCGAACACGGGAAGGTCTCCCATTGGTTGGACACCCAATTATTTTGCACATAGCCTAGACCAAAAAGAAGATTTTTATATGCGTAAACTCTATTTGGATGTATTAAAAACAATTGAGTTTTTGAAACAAAGTGACGGAATCGATGGCGATAAAATTATTTTACATGGTAAATCACTTGGGTCTGCTTTGGCCGTTTTTGGAGCCGCATATTCTGATAAAATCAAAGGCCTGATTCTTGAAACACCTTCATTTTGTTATATTGATAAAGATCAGTTGAGTTTAAAATTAAACCCTTGGGTAAAAGAACTCACTCCATTTTTAGAAAAACGTGCCACAAAAAAAATTGACTATAAAAAGGAATTAGCATATTTTGATGCACTTTATTATGCAAAAAAAATCAAAATACCAGCTTTGTTTTCTTGCGGGATGGAGGACGATAAGTCTCACCCTAAATCGGTATTTGCTTTATTTAACCATATGAATTGTGACAAACGTATGCAATTGTATCCAACTGAAGGTAACGATGCAGGCAAAGAAAAGCAACCACAAGCTAACTTAGAGTTTGTGAAAGAAATATTGGAATTATGAGTAAACTCCCCTTTGTTTTCTTAAATACATTAACAGGAAAAAAAGAGCCTTTCCAACCAAAAAATCCGGAGGAAGTTAAACTTTATTCCTGCGGTCCGACGGTTTATAATTTTGCACATATTGGAAATATTCGATCTTTTCTTTTTGTAGATATTTTACGTAGAGCCCTACTCCTCGGTGGTTATAAACTAAACCAGTCAATGAATATTACAGACATTGATGACAAAATCATCAGAGAATCCATTGCCAAAAAAATTTCAGTCGAAGAATTTACAAAACCTTGGACAGAAGCATTTTTTCAAGATTTAGAGTCACTGAATATTCTTAAAATTGAACATTATCCCAAAGCTACCGAATCCATTGAAGCAATGGTCGATATGATTCAAAGTTTGGAAAAGGAAGGTTTGGTATATGAAAAAGACGGGAGTTTGTATTTTTCGATCACAAAGTTTTCTGAATACGGTAAATTATCAAAAATAGATGTGAGCGGAATGAAATCTGGTGCTCGTTATGATGCAGACGAATATGAAAAGGAAGATGTTCGCGATTTTGTTCTTTGGAAAAACACAAAAATTGAAGATGAAAAATTTTGGAACACTGCAATAGGAAAAGGTAGACCTGGTTGGCATTTAGAATGTTCTGCGATGATCCGAAAAGTATACGGTTCTGGTGTAGACATTCATACAGGCGGAATCGATCTTTTGTTTCCACACCATGAAAATGAAATTGCACAGTCGAAAGGAGCCTATCCAAATGAAGAATTTGTTAATTTATGGCTTCATTGTGAACACCTACTTGTGGATGGAGAAAAAATGTCCAAAAGTAAGGGAAATTTTTATACCTTACGTGATCTTTTAGAAAAAGGATATGATCCTATCCAAATTAGATTTTATTTAATTTCGGCACATTACAGAAGTAAGTTGAATTTTTCACTTGCTAAATTAGACGAAGCCAAGATTTCTTTGGAAAGGATCCAAGGAACTGTAGAACGAGTTTTGGAAAAAGGAAATTTATGGGCAAAAGTAAACTCCATCCCTATTTATGAAACTTGGACACCTAAGTTGGATGAAATTCAAAAACTACGTAAAGAATTTTTGGATGGGTTTTCTGACGATTTAAACCTTCCGAAAGTACTTGCAGCATGTTTTGAACTTGTTCGTTACAGCAATTTGGTTTTGGATAAAACCGATGTAAGCGAAGAAGTTTTATTGGAAATCATTCAGTTATTTATACAAATGAATGGGCTTCTGGGTGTGATTGCCTTTGAGAAAAAAAAAGTAGAACTTATTGGAATTTCAGAATCTTATATTTTAGAGAAAATCCAAGAAAGAAAAGAGAAAAAGTTAAATAAAGATTTTGCTTCCGCAGATACAATTCGAAAGGAATTGGAAAGTATGGGTATACAACTCGTTGATACGAAAGAAGGACAAACAGTTTGGAAAAAAATCCAGTAGACATACTATTTGGAAAGAGAAACTTCTATGAGTTTTTGGAATCATTGGAACAGATGAGTCCAGAAAAAGGATTTAAGACAATTCGTGAAATCATTGTTAAAGATTCAATCGGTAACGAAGAAAAAACTCGAATTAAATCATATTTACCGAACCAAGTGAAGTTTACACTGGCATCGACAAGGGAACTTGATCGAATTGCCATGGATAAAAACCACCAAGGTTACGTTATCATTCGTACAAAACAAAAAGCCTTTCAAAGCCTAAATTTCGAACAATTTAAACAAAACATTGAGCCAATGAATGGGCCCGTCCTAATATTAGATAGGATACAAGACCCAGGCAATTTAGGGAATATTTTACGAACGGCAGAATGTATGGGGGTGAAACACGTTCTTATGTCTGACAGAGATACTTCCCCCATTACACCTGTTGTTGAAAAGGTATCTGCTGGTGCAGTCCACCATCTTTCCATTTACCGAGTGGCCAATTTAAAACATGGAATTGAATTTTTAAAAAAGAATGAATACTGGATACTCGCAACAGACGATGAAGGTGATGAATCATTATGGGACAACCTGCCTGATGCCAATCAGATGGCAGTGATCATGGGAAATGAAGGAGAGGGCATCAAGCGCGTGTTACTGGAAGACTCTGATTATATAGGCAGGATTCCCCTTTTTGGAATGGTGAGTTCACTCAATGTAGTGGTTGCTTGTGGGATTACTTTGGATAGGTTACATCGTGCTTAATAAAACAGGCAAATTATTTTTGTTTCTATTGTTCACAATTTTATTCTTTCAATCTTGTATTTATGATTTTTACAGAAAGGAGTTTGCTTCCGATAAAAAATCAAACGATACATTCTTTCTCCTCGCAGCCCTTGGTTTATTACCCAATCCAAATCAAAAATTATTTCAATTCATACCTGGTTATTCTCGTAACCTCTCTGATTTACAATTTGCAGATGCAAGTTTTTTAGAAAATTCTAACAAACCTAAAATCGTTTTCATTCATGGTTGGAACCCTGCAGAGCGGGATAGTGATCCAATCACCGGTGATTCAAAAAAAATCATCAATATAAAAAACACATTCTTAAATGGAATCATCCATTACCAAGAAAACCGGTCAGCAGTTTTGACAGATTTTGATTTGTATTTATATACTTATAGGACATCCAATAGTATCCTTGTAAACGGTCGTCAATTCCACCAAACATTGAGGTCTGAATTTTCAGATTCTGATCGAGTTTACATTGTTGCACATTCAATGGGTGGCCTTGTAACGCGTGTTTCGCTATTGCCGGAAGTTGGAAATTTACCTTTTGTAAAAACTGTTGTTACTTTGGCTAGCCCACAATTCGGTTCACCATTTGCAACTCCCACATTTTTAGGCAATAATGGATTTATTAATGAAGTTGGCAGTTATTTGGTGGATACCCAAGGAGGAAAGGAACTTGGTCATACAAATAATGGCAACAATCAGATTTCGTTATCAAATGCAGAAAATACGATTCTCGATGGTATCAATCAAAAATTTACCTTAAATGCAATCTTCATTAGCATTGCGGGAGAATTACTACAATCTTGCACTGGATATGAAACTTTTTATTACAAAACAGGGTGTGATTTACTAGTAAACCAGGGGTTTGCAGTGAATGATGGAATTGTTCCATTAAATAGCGCAATCCTTGGGGGTGGGACACGTAAGAATATAACTGTATCTAATTATGATCATTCTATGATGGCATTTCAAACAACAAATGTTGATGATACGAAGAGCCAAACCTTATTTGATCTTGTGATTACTGAAATTCGAAACTTCTAATTATTGGAAGTTATCTTCTTTACAGCAATGCCGAGCCCCACGAGGCCGAACATAGTGAACAAAATCGTAGGAATGATAAAACCACCATCCCATAAAATGGATTGAACCAAATAGAGTCCTGAAAATACGAATAGAAGCCCACTCACCACTCCCAAAATAGAATACCCAATATGATTGTTGTATATTTCTATTTTTTCATTTTCAAATAAACCTTTCCAGAAATAAAAAGGTGGTTTGACTAGGTGGTAAAATTCTTTCAACTGATCTTTGTTTGTGGATGGAAAAATATAACTATATACTATAAGAATTATTGCCGTGCTGAGTGATGTGTAGAGAACTGTATATGGAAATATAGAATTAAAACATTTTAAAACGATTAAATACACGAATGGAGAGAGAATGAATGCTAAAATTTCTGTCTTTGCAGAGAATCTCCAGTAGAACCATCTAACAATGAGAACAAAACCTATCCCAGAAGACGCCTCAAGCAGAAAAACCCAAGCACCTTTAACTGTATCCATTCCATAAACAGCTAGTAAAAATGCAAAGGAAGCAGTGAAGATTTGCAAAACATATGATAATTTAAGAAAATAAGAATCACCTTTTTGATTTTTCAAGATAGGTTTCCAAAGATCATTTACCAAATAGGATGCTCCCCAATTTAAATGGGTTGCCAATGTGGAAAGATATGCCGCCAAAAAGGCACTGAGTAAAAGTCCTTTCATTCCATTGGGCATTCCATTTTGTAGAACCATCAAAAAGCCAGAACCTGATTCGGATTCACTTAAATTGGGAAATAATACTACTGACACGAGTGCTACAATGATCCAAGGCCAAGGTCGTACAAAATAATGAGCGATCACAAACCAAAGAGAACTCTTCAATGCAGCATCTTCATTTTTTGTAGATAGGATTCGCTGTGCGATATAACCACCCCCACCAGGTTCTGATCCAGGATACCAACTAGACCACCAAATAACAGAAATTAGAATGATAAAATGATCAAATGGTAAACCTTCTTTATCTAATGAAGGAAAAAATTCCAATTGTGTTTGTGGTAACTTAGATTTAAGTCCATCGAGTCCCTCAATTTGAGGGAGTTCTAAAGCAAAGTAGGCAAACAAGAAACATCCAATCCATGCGAGAAAAAATTGGAATACATCGATGTATGAAATTCCTCTGAGTCCAGCAATTGCTGTATAAAAAACCCCAAACACAAGTAAGAATGCTAAAATGATTTCTGGTGAATAGAGAGGAAAAAAAACTGGAAGGATTTTTAACATGGCTAGATTGACCCAACCAAGAATGATTAAGTTCAAAATCAAACCGATAACAACAGCTTTAAAACTTCTCAGGAACTCAGCTTCCTTTCCACTGTAACGAATATAAATGAGTTCTAAATCAGTGGTGGCTTTTGATCGTTTCCAAAGTTTAGCAAAGAAGAATACAGTTACAAATCCTCCAATGGACATATACCACCAAAGCCAGTTTCCAACGATACCTTGGCTACGTATAATTTCCGTTACCGCAAGCGGTGTGTCTGCTGCAAAAGTTGTGGCAACCATCGCAGTGCCAGCAACAAACCATGATAAGTTGCCCTCAGCCTTAAAATATTCGTTCGTTGATTTTGCTTTAGATCTGTATTTATACAACAAACCCAAAATGACTAAAAAAGGTGAAATGAATAAAACGTAATCCCAAAAATGGAATTGAATCATAGTCGGACTTTGATTCCCATATCTTTCATTGTTTGTTTTGTTTCTTGGATAGAAAATTCTCCAAAATGAAAAATTGATGCTGCAAGCACTGCATCAGCACCACCACGTAGAATTACCTCAGACATATGTTCTGGATTTCCTGCACCCCCAGAAGCAATGATTGGTATAGAGAGATTATTCGTAAAAAGTTTCATTAAATTAATTTCGAAACCATCTTTAGTTCCATCTCTATCCATAGAAGTAAGCAGTATTTCCCCCGCACCCTTTGCGCAGGCTTCCATACCCCAATCCAAAGCTTCTCTTCCAGTTTCCGACCTACCTCCATTTAAATACACTTCATACCGTTTTCGGTCTGGATGAAATTTAACATCGATTGCGCATACAATACACTGTGAACCATAAATTTCACTTGCCTCTTTTAAAAGATCTGGCTTTTGGAAGGCGCTCGTATTGATTGAAACCTTATCCGCTCCTTTATTCAATACTGATTTAACGTCTTCAAGAGTTCGAATTCCCCCTCCAACAGTAAACGGAATGAAAATTTTACTAGCTACCTCTTCAACCAAATGTAGCAAAATGTCGCGTTTGTCGCTGGATGCAGTGATGTCTAAAAAACAAAGTTCATCAGCTAAATTTTCCTCATAGGTGATTGCACATGAAACTGGATCGCCTGCATCTACTAAATTTACAAAATTAATCCCTTTGACAACTCTTCCTGCCTTTACATCTAGACAAGGAATGACACGTTTTGTCAGCTCATCCATGGCTAGTTTATATTGTCCGGCAGTTCAATTTTACAAATTGGAATTTCGGACAGGGCTTTGGCAAAGCCGAGTAAAGATGATTCGTTGAAATGAGCAGATGTTAGCTGTAGACCAATCGGCAAACCATTTTCATCTAAACCTGCAGGGCAACTGATTGCTGGTACTCCTGCAAGGTTTGCTGAGGTTGTAAGTACGTCAGCCAAATACATTTGAATCGGATCTTTGGTTTTTTCACCTAACTTAAATGCTGTGGTCGGTGAAGTTGGCTGCAAAATCACGTCAACATCTTTGAAAAATTCATTATATTTGTTTTGAATCATGACTCTGGCTTTTTGTGCTTTGCCGTAATAAGCATCGTAATATCCAGAACTAAGAGAAAATGTTCCAAGTAAAATCCTACGTTTAACTTCTGAACCAAAACCACTTGTTCGGCTTTCATTATAAAGATCTTCTAGTTTTCCAGAGCCTTCCTTTCGCAATCCGTAACGTATGCCATCGAAACGACTGAGATTGGACGAACATTCTGCAGTAGCAATCAAATAATAAACAGGGATCGCATATTTAAAAAGAGAAAAATCGAGAGGAACTAGTTTTGCCCCAGCTGCCTCTAACGTATTCAAAACTTCCTTATAACGTTTGTTTACTGCCTCTGAAAAATTCACATCGGAATCTTTCATAATTCCTATTTTTTTTCCGTTCCAGTCCTGTCTTTGTAAACTAGAAGAAAGATAAGGATTTGTTAACGATGTAGTTTGGTCTTTCGGATCTAATCCATTCAATACTTCGAATATATCAGATATACCTTCCATATCATTGGAAAACGGGCCAATTTGATCAAGGCTTGAAGCATAAGCAACTAGTCCGTACCGAGACACTCTCCCATACGTTGGTTTTAAACCCCAGATTCCGCATAATGATGCAGGTTGGCGAATTGATCCTCCAGTATCTGAGCCAAGGGAAACAGGCAACATTTGCGCAGCAACAACTGCCGCCGAACCACCGCTAGATCCACCTGGAATTCGAGTTGTGTCAAATGGATTTTTTGTTGTTTGAAAAGCACTGTTCTCAGTAGAAGAACCCATTGCAAACTCGTCCATATTGGTTCTCGGAAATAGAACAAATCCTTTGGATTTTAATTTTTGAATGACAGTTGCATCATAAGGCGAACGAAAATTTTCCAAAATCTTCGAAGCGCAAGAGGTAATTTCACCTTCTATGCAAATATTGTCTTTAATACCAATTGGTATACCATCAAACTCAGATTTTGGGTTTCCATCTTTTCTGCGTTTATCACTTTCTTCTGCCTGTTTTAAAATCTTTTCAGGATTAAATTCTAAAAAGCCTAGAATTTTTGCATCTAAGGTTTTGATCCTTTCTATGTAGGCACTAACTATCTCTTTAGAAGTAAGAGACCCGTTGTTTAATTTACTTTTAATTTCTGAATATTTTAATTTAACAATAGGGTTCATGTTTCAATCACCTTAGGAACAACAACATATCCGTTTTCGTAAGACGGAGCAATTTTTGCTAAATCTTCTCTTTTTAGGTCATTACGTGCTTCATCTAACCTAAGTTTAAATTCCGATTTTTTGTAAATATCATCATCAGAAATTATTGAAGTATCTAAGTTTTTAATTTCGTCCACATATTGTACAATACTGGAAAAATCGTTTAACATAGATGAAATTTCTGATTCACCAATATTCAACTTTGCTAAATTTGCAATTTTTCTAAGTTCTTTTTCATCCATAATTTGCCTCAGTATGCGTTCCTATCTATGATCGTTTTGATTGGTGTTAATAATATAATTTTTAAATCAAGGAGAAGAGACCAATTTTCTATATAAAAAATATCGGCCTCAATTCTTTTTTCAATGGAGGTGTCACCACGAAAACCTCGCACTTGCGCCCAACCGGTGATCCCTGCTTTCACTGCATGGCGTCTCATGTATTGATGGTGTTCATTTCGAAATTTTTCTACATAAAAAGGTCGTTCGGGCCTCGGTCCAACAACAGACATATCACCAAACAATACATTAAAAAATTGAGGAGTTTCATCCAATGATAATTTACGAAGTATGGCTCCGATTTTCGTAACACGAGGATCATCTTTGACAGTCCATAAAGTATCGGATTTTGTTTTCTCTTGAACAACCATAGAACGAAACTTTATCATTCCAAAAACTTTGTTATCAAGACCTACTCTTTCTTGTTTGTAAAAAATAGGTCCTTTGCTTGAAAGTTTGACGAAAAGCGAAATTAAAATATAAAAAGGACTAAAACAAATAATAAACAAGAGAGAAAATATTATATCAAAACATCGTTTAATAAATTGATTATAACCTAACCTGAGCGGAATATTTCTAATGGAAATGATGGGAATACCATCAAGAATTTCAACTCTACCTTTTGCTGTAATAATCTCTTCGTAACTTGGAATAACTTTTAGATCGACCCCATGAAAATCCGCAATGTCAATGACTTGTTTGAGTAGATCTCCTTCTTCGTGTGACAATGCATACACAATCAAATCAATATCGTTATTCTCAATATAAGATTCAAGGTCTTTCGTTTTGGAAACTACATTGATCTGTTTGCCAGCTAAATTAGTTTCAGTAACAACAAAACCACGCACAACATACCCATAAATTGCATGTTTTTTAATAGTTTCTGAAAAATTGATGGCGGATTTGCCAGATCCGATGACAAGGACGGAACGTAAATTATAACCTTTTTTTCGGAGGTATTGCAGAATGAATCGCAAAAACAAATGTGCAATGACGGTAAACACAACAGAAAAACAAGCAAAGTATAATATAACTAAACGAGAAAAACTTTCACCACGAAAGAAAAATAATAGAGATAAAACCACAAGTAAGTTTAGTATAACACCTGTCACTATGGCAAAAAACTCATCTGCGAAAGATAAACCTCTCCTCGGATGGTATAAATCGATTGAAAGGTATGATAATATTTGCGAAAACGCAAGAACAATGCCGAGAATGGTATAACTTTTGGCGTCAATGATTTGTATATAAAAGGCTGAGTCTGGTAGAAAGAAATATCGAATGGTAAATGCCGCAGAGAAACTACATATTGCGATGAAAAAATCAGTAATTAAAAATAAAATTTTAAAGGATTGGCTTCTTTCTTTTAACATTAGAAACCCTCCGAAAGATCTGTGCTAGACCCATCTAACGGTCTTTTGCGAAACCTGTAGAGTCTTACGCGTGTTGCTTGGGCAGAAGCGGATTCACCGAAACTAAAATTTGTCAAGTTAACAGAAAAAAACACAGATTGATCATAAAAGGTTAATTGATTGTTGAGTGTTGCACCACCTGGCAGTGCCCGTAGGTTCATACTGTAACCAAGGCGATATTCCCAGTTGTGTAAATCAATTTTCAGAGTCATCATAAATCGATTTATATTAAAAACTGTTTTTTGACGTTTGTCTTGCCCTTGGGCACCTGTACCCGCTGCCAAGTCTTCCCAGATGGTTGTTTGATCATAATTTGTGCCCATTTGCGCAGTGTACAGTTCAGGTGTTGTGTTTAACGCATAAAATTGGCCTTGCGCTAGTGCAGTGAGTCGCCATGGTTCTGTAACTCGAGAATCGACTTCCAATTCCACCCCAGCATAACGAGTGATTTTGGTATCGGTTTTAAAGAAAAAACGATAACTATCTAAATAACTATCTTTATAAACATGATACCATGTAGAACCTAATTCCAAACTTCGGAAAGCCCTGATGATGGGCCAAGAAAATCCACCCATTTTGTAAGATAAGGTTAAGTTATTCGATAAAGATCTGTTTTGTGGCGTATGATGAACATAATCATTATTGATAAAGATTCCTGAATAAAAGTTTCGTTTCCTTTCGAGTAAACTCGGCCTTCGAGTAGAAAAACCATCCACAAAGTCAATAAAACCACCAATTCTAAATACCGTATAAAACCAACGTTGTTGACTTGTGAGTCCTGGATTGTAAGCAGAAGAAAATTCACGTAAATCGCGAATGGTTCTGACGGAAACATCCCAATCACTCAAAGCATAACTTTCTAAGGCAACTTCTGCTTCATGTTGGTATAATTTTCCAAGTATTGGATCTTTCATTTCCGCTTTGTCTACATCCATCCTACGATAGGTGGTAGTTAAAAACAATTCAGGAATTCCAAACCTGGTTGTATGTATTTGTCTTACATATTGGTATGATTGTTGCTTTAGGAGATTTGCATATGCTTTATTACCGATGTTGTCTGGTCCATTGGATGCATTTCCTGTGCCTGGAAAATCAACTGTTTGTTTGGTCGCACCAACAAAAACAGAAGGGGTAAATGACACGTATGTTCCCAATGCCATGGGGGAACGTAAACCTGTTTCCCCTATCACATTCGTTTGTGAACGAAGCACAAATTCTTTAAATCTTCCGGTTGGATCGACAATCCCAGTCACCGCATTCACTGTTTGGGTGGGTGGTCCATATAAGCGGCTTGTATTCATATTAAAATTCAAATCCCAGTAGATTGGGCTATTCACTAAAGGCAACGTACCGATATTACTTGAATTTCTAATCGTAACCGCAGGTAACACATCTTGTGCAGGAAAATATTGATTGGCCTGGATTTGGTAGAGCAAGGTTCTACTCATAGAGATCCCCACACTCAAATCCCCACGGTTTTCTGTGTAGTTTAGATTCCAGTTGAGTAAGTTCCGAATCAAACCAAAACGTACGTCACGATACGTGTACAATGATTGTAATGAATTTGAAGGTTGGTATCTGTTTCCAAATTCATAATCAAACTGACGATTGTTATAGTTTTCATATTGGATTTGAATGTTTCTTGTATTGTCCTTGGAGAAGTCATTGAACTTTGCATTCAATCGTAAGTCGGCCTTCCACCAATAATCGTAATCAACACCTGTTTTTCGTTCGGTTAGACCTGTGTAAGGATATCTTTCGCCTAAGTCTACATTATTGGTCACTGCCACATTTCCTATCCCACCGTTGCGAAAACGATCCTCATAGGCTGGTGTCACCGTATTGTTTTTGTAATTGGCTGCACCTAAATTGAGGTTATAATTCAAATAAGGTGAAACCTTCCACATTTCAAGTTGAGCGGCTTGTCCTGTTTTTTCATACAAGTCAAAACGAAATTTATAACCATTGGCTAAAAAAAGATTATTCGGATAGGAATCAGACCATTGGTATGAGTTTTGTAAAAACCATCCCTGGGTGTTGTTTTTGCCAGCTTGAACTAAGAGTCCATTACCCGATTCGGAATTGTACAAAACTGGGAGCCAAAATAAAGGAAGCCCGCCAACCTTGTATGTCATTGAATACGCAACAACGGAACGATCATCATGGATCAGGATTCGTCTCGCATAAAAAGATTCGTGCGGGAGCTCCGCATTACAAGCTGTGAAATAACCCATCTCTAATAAATAACGTTTTTCATCCAATCGTTTTAACTTTTGGCCAATGAAGTGGGCGGGGTAATAACTGAGTTTCGAATTATAAACCACTCCCTGGTTTAATTTTAAATCAAATAACAGTCGTTCACCATTGATTTTTGCAGTTCCATCTTTGTATTCCACAGAACCTTCTGCATAAATTTCTTGTCTACTTGCATCAATGGAGACCGAGTCTGCATAGAGTTCGCCCGATCTGATTTTGATTTTCACCTTACCACGGAGAACAAGCACCCCACCTTTGGTTTTATCGACGCTCATCATTTCCCCTTCCGCTGCGTTTTGAATTTGGATGGGTGGACCTTTGGATGGTTGTGATTTTAATAGTGACTCTGGTGTGAGCGGGTTTTCATCAATAGGAACAAGGGCTTCTCGCAAACGATCTCTCTTTGTGTAGATGGTTCCGTTAGCGTTCAATCCAAGGTTGCGGAGTGTGTCTTCCACTTCGCGGTCAGACATCTGGTCTACAGATTTTTTGACCAAATTTTTCTGAATTTGGACGGTGGTATTTTTTCTTTCCTCTTCCTGCGGGTTGTTTGTGGGAAGACTACTCTCTGGAAATAGAAGTTTTAATCCTTCGGTGTCCTGCGGCAATAATTCCATTCCGAAGAGGGCAACAATACTGAAGGTAAGGATACGAATGGATCTTTGCACGATTGTGAGGCTTGCGGAGTATAGAACGATAGTTTTGAACCTAGGGAAAAAATCAATGGAAATCCAATCAAAATGGGTTTAGATTTCTCATCTGGCTACCCGAAAAAGGACTTGCGGAGAGTGCCTTGCGTACGACATAATCGTATTGCTCATTTTCCTTGGGCCACTGGGAGCCGTGATGACAAAAACATACTCTGGGGAAAGGATTCCAGGTACAGTTCGGTATACAATCAAAATCAGAGGGAACCAGACAGACAAAACCTGGTCTACTTTGGAGGCTGGGGAAACAAGGCTCGACACACTCGATCATGACGAAAGTGCCTTCCGGACAGCTTTGTCTGTTCTCTCAGACTACACAGGTGATAGATCCCTCGCCTTAAATTATTTCCGAGACTTCAAAGAATTTTTGGGTGATCTTTTCAAACAAGATTTTTGGTTTTTGCATTCACACAGAATTGATTTGTTTTTAAAAGAGGTTGTGTTTCCTACACAGCATTCACAACCGGCAGTGTGAGGTACCAGGAGGATTTGTCATCATCACGAACAATGGTTCCTTTGTGTTCGGAGATAATCCTTTTTGTAACTTCCATCGAATTGAATTGGGCAATGCCAAGCATCAAATCCTCTTCCCCATTGTCTTTGATTTGAATGGCCACTTGTTTATCACCATTCAAATCACTTGGTTCTAGGTTGACTTCAATTTTACGACCAATGGAATCACCTCGGGTGTTCACTCTCATCCTAGCATCTTGCAATAAATTGAGGAATGCTTGTTTGATCTTTTGTGGTTGGCAATACAGAAGTGGTACATCTGCCAAATTCATTTCACACTGGATCCCCTCTTTTAAAAAATACTGATGTAAAAAAGAACGAGTGTCTGTGAGTATGATGCCCAAATTACAATAGGTCCACTGCGATGAAGTAGATTGAGAATAGGAAACTAAATTTTTGACTATTTTGGCAATGCGTTCTGTTTCTTCTGCAATCTTGACAGACCTTTCCACTATGGGTGTATTTCCCATTTTTTTTGCTTCTAGTTTGATGAGTTCAGAAAGGTTTAAAATCGAAGTGAGGGGGTTGTTTACCTCATGAGAAATCCCCGAAGCAACAAGCCCGATGGTTTCCCATTTTTGGTTTTCGGCGAGCCTGCCTTCAACATCCTTTATATGTTTTTGCACTTGTGATTTATAAATTGCCATTTCCACAGAAATATACAAATCACGGCTGTTAAATGGTTTTACTAAATACCCAAATGGTTCTGTAGTTTTTGCACGGTTGATTGTTGCCTCATCCGAATAGGCTGTTAGATAAATGACTGGGATCGCTTTGGTTTTTTTGATTATGGATGCAATTTCAATCCCATCCATGTCGCCATTGAGCATGATGTCCATAAGTACGAGGTCAAAATTCCCATTCTCAATCTCTTCAATGGCTTCATTTGCCTCGGATACATACTGTGCCAAATACCCATATTGTTTGAGCGTAGAACAGATATTAATGGCAATGATTCGTTCGTCCTCTACAACCAATATTTTTTTTACTACTGTATTTGGTTCCGTCATAGTGCTCATAAAGAGTTCGCCTGATTCTCCATAAAAACTTAATTTTTAGGGTTTGTCAATAGAATCCGAAAACTTATCCCTGTATTGTGAAACACCCTAATGATTTGAATGAAACCCAACAGATTGTGGTGACTTCTGGGCAAGGCCCTCATCTCATTCTGGCAGGGGCAGGAACGGGCAAAACCAAAACCTTGGTACACAGGCTTTCCTATCTCGTGGAAAGCGGGATGGATCCGAAGTCCATCTTACTCCTTACATTTTCACGAAGAGCAGCACGCGAAATGCTCTTCCGAGCAACAAATTTACTAGATTCTCGGGTTCGTTCGGTCACCGGCGGAACATTCCATAGTTTTTGTTTGCATTTTTTGCGGAGGTTTGGCCTAAGCCAAGGGATACCACCAAATTTCACCATCATGGATGAAAATGAAACCACAGATTGTATTGGTCTTGTTCGGGATCAATTTTGGTCGAAAACAACGGAAAAAAGATTTCCCAAAAAAGAAACCCTAGCTGAAATTTTTTCCACATCGTTCAACCAACAAATCTCTTTGGAAAAAGCGATCACAAAAGAGTATCCGTCTTTCCTCACATTTACAAAAGATATTCAATCCTTACGAACCTCATTCCAAGAATATAAACTCAAATACAATCTTTTGGATTTTGACGACTTACTCCATTTCACAAAAACGATCCTAGTTGAAAACGAACCCATTCGTAAGAACATTTCTAATACTTATAAATCAATCCTTGTTGATGAATACCAGGATACCAATCGCATCCAAGCACATATCGCCTGTTTACTTGCAAGTATCCATGAAAATATCTTGGTTGTTGGAGATGACGCACAATGCATTTACGGGTTTCGGGGTGCGAGTGTACATAATATTTTGGATTTTCCAAAAATATTCCCCAATACGAAAACCATCACACTCACTAAAAATTACCGAAGTACGCAAAACATTCTCAATTTAGCAAATGGAGTTTTAGAACAAAGTTCCATCAATTTCAAAAAAAAATTACAATCGGTCAAAGAAGACCAAGGAAAACTGCCAAGTCTTTTGTTAACTGAAACTTTACATGACGAAGCAAATCTAATTGCCAATCAAATATTGGAGCTGCACGAAGACGGAGTTAAATTTTCAGAAATTGCGATATTATTTCGAGCAAGTTATCAATCCAATGTTCTTGAGATAAACCTTGCTGCTAAAAACATACCCTATCGTAAATTTGGTGGTAGGAAATTCTTGGAACTTTCCCATACAAAGGATATTTTGGCGTATTTTAGAGTCTTAAATAACCCAAGGGATGTTTTGGCTTGGAATCGGATACTTTTACTCGAAAAACATATTGGTAAAAAATATACCAAACTTCTTTTACAATCCTTAGAAAGTATTGATTTTAATATATTTTCTGAGAATGAAAAAGAGTTGTGGTTTGGGTTACCAACGGATATTTCCCATTCCTTACAAAACCTAGTTTTATTTTTACAAACCACAGCGAAAGAGAAACTTTCGACCGTCCTTACCTTCGAACAAATTTTAAAACACT
Organism: Leptospira sp. 96542; assembly: GCA_029310945.1. Lineage (GTDB taxonomy): Bacteria > Spirochaetota > Leptospiria > Leptospirales > Leptospiraceae > Leptospira_A. The sequence goes on along the minus strand of JARJFC010000015.1, from coordinate 58,426 downwards.
ACATCCCTATTTTAGAAACAGTCTATGATGATTACGAAAAAAGAAAAAATGATTTAGAAACTTTAAAAATCCTTTCCAATGAATTCAAGGATTTGGAAGATTTTTTAGCCAACCTAACACTCGATCCTAAGGATTCATTGGATCCAGATTTAGTGAAAGATCAAGATAATGAAGATTCGCTCACACTTTCCACCGTTCATTCGAGTAAAGGTTTGGAATGGAAACATGTATTTGTCCTCCAGGTAAACGAAGGGAGTTTTCCGAATAGCAGAATTCGCCTAACGGAAGAACTTGAAGAAGAAAGGCGATTGTTTTATGTTGCTATCACTCGTGCTGCTTTCCATTTGTATTTATCTTACCCAATTGTAGGTGATAAAAATAAAATGTCACCCCTCAGCCGTTTTTTATCTGACTTACAGAAAGAACCCCCGCTTTTTGAATCCATAACTTCCACAAGTGCAGATAGAAACCTGGACAAAAATTCGCAAAATAACGAGGTAGATTCTCACCGTTTTACCGAAATCCAAAATTACTTTTTGAATTGATTTTTGTTTTGGTTTGGTTGGAATTAGGTAGGGGTTCCCATGAAACGTATAACAACCACTCTTTTCTATTTCGTATTTTTTGTTTTGATTTTCCAAGATTGTGCAAATACAGCCACAAAAGATACAGTCACCGAAAAATCTGCAGACGGTGTCAAACTAAACGATGACCAAAATAAAACTGGTAATAAAGGTTGTGTGGAAGGCAATTGTGTAAATGGTGTTGGTAAATTCGTTTATGACAACGGAGACATCTATTCAGGTTCTTTTAAAAACGATTTGAGAGATGGTGCTGGTAATTTCCTATACGCAGATGGCGAAAAATTCAACGGAACTTATTCTGAAGATAAAAAACAAGGTCCTGGCGAATATACCTTTAAAAATGGTGATAAGTATGTAGGTGAATTTGCAAATGGCCAAATCAATGGCAAAGGTAATTACACTTTTAAAGATGGAAAATCGGTTTCTGGTGATTTTACCGGTGATGGGGCGGAAGGTTTGGGTGTTCTCACGGAAGATGGAAAAACTAGAAACTGTAAAATCACGGCTCGCAAACTAATGTGCGAATAAAGTTTATTTCTTCATTTCAAAATTTTTGATAAAATCCAGTACTTCCTCTTCCATTAGAGGCTTTGCAAAAAGATAACCTTGGATTTTATCACAATTAAATTCCTTGAGTAAACGTAGTTGGTCTTCTTCTTCTACACCTTCTGCCACAACCGAATAACCTAAGTCATGTGCCATATTGATTATGGAAACGAGAAGATGGGCTTCTTTTGAACCTTCGACAACGTTGTTCAAAAATGATTTGTCAATTTTGACAATGGATAAAGGTAGTTTTTCCAAATAAGAAAGTGAAGAAAAACCAGTTCCAAAATCGTCCAGAGCCACTTTAACTCCTATGTCCATTAAATTCGACAAAATCGGAATTGTTTCAGAAAGGTTTTTCATCGCCAAACTTTCAGTTATTTCAACTTGGATGCTATCATAAGGAATGTTTTTTGTTTGGTGCAAGTCTACAACCCAATGAAAAATGTTCTGATCGTAAAAAACTTGAGGGCTTAAATTGATTGCAATTGTTATCGACAACCCCTCTTCCGAATTAATTTTTTGTATCAGTTTAGAAGCTTCATCTAACACGAACCTTGTGAGCGGCACAATAAGGCCAGAATCCTCTGCCAAAGGTATAAAATCCATCGGGGAAATCATCCCTTTAACGGGGTGACGCCAACGAACAAGTGCTTCCCAATGACCGATCGTGTTTTGGTTTAAATCAAGGATGGGTTGGTAACAAACAAATATTTCATTGCTGATAAGAGCCTTTTTTAAATCGTTTTGGATTTCCAATTGGAATTTAATTTTCTCTTGCATAGCAAGATTGAATACAGCCGAAGAACCTGCCTTTGCAGCTTTCGCATGAAACATCGCAATTTCTGCATTTCGCAACAGTAAGTCTGCTTCCCGACCAGCACTACCAAAAGCCGCAACACCACAAGACGATGTAAGATATACTTCATAACCTTGAAACGAAATAACATTTTCTAATTTTTCGAGCATTCTATCGGCAAATTCAAGCGCCTCTTCGACAGTAAGGATATCCAGTTTCAAAATCGAAAAATTATCTGCCCCCAAACGAGTGATGATACAATCTTTGCCGGCAATTTCCGAAAGACGTTTGGCATAAATGATTAAAATTTCATCGCCTGCTTCATTGCCAAGTGAATGGTTGATTCGTTTGAAGTTATCGATATTGACAGAAAATAAAATTGGGAATCCAGATTTGTTAACATTGTATTCAAAAATTTTCTGTTCAATGCGTGCAAGAAACAGAGCTCTATTGGGCAGCCTAGTTAAATTATCATAAAACGCATCAAAAGTGAGCTGGTCTTCTGCCAGTTTACGTTCTGTTATATTATGGTGGATTGCAATGTATTGAAATATTGTTTTATCAGTGTTTGCAAATGGAACGATAGTGGTATCTACCCAAAATACTTTACCCGATTTATTTGTATTACAAATTTCACCCCGCCAAACATTTCCTTTTTGGATGGTTTCCCAAATTTTTGACCACTCTTCTTTTGTTTTATCCTGATTTTTTAAAATTCTATGTGAGTTGCCGATAAGCTCTTTTCTTTCAAAACCGGATACTTTTAAAAATGCATCATTTACATAAGTGATGATTCCATTTGCATCTGTAATGGAAACAATATTGGCCTGGTCCAAAGCAAATTTCTGTAATTGTATTTCTTTTAAAGATTCAAATAAAAAGTTCGATGTTGTGTTTTTTTCTTTACGGTGAACAAGTTCTCTCCGCTCCCTTTCTATAACTTCAGTTAACCTGGAAAGAGTCTTTCGGTCTATTAAATCGTTGACTCCTTCTTTCATAAACAGAAGGTTTTCTTTAAAATCTACTTCATCAGAAATGAGAACAAAGGGAATGTCCAATTCCTTCTCATCTAAATGTTTTAAATAATTTCGAATTTCGGATTTATGGGGTGGGCTTCCACTACAGAGGATGACATCCCAATCTTCCTCCGCTACAACCTCTGTCCAATGATCAAAGTTTTCTACAACTCTGTAAAGAGGACTCAGGCCATGCGATTTGATTTCGCGAATGAGTCTAAATACTTCGTCAGATTCACTTTCGATGATGAGTGTGCTGATTGGAATTCCCATTTTTTCTAGTTCAAACCTTTTTGCTAAACCTAGCAGAGCCCGAACATGCCACTAAGCTTCTCGAAAAATTCGGGAAATCTCAACCTAAAATTTGTTTTATTTTTAAAAGTTTTTTTCGTCTATTTTTATACAGTGCACCCGAAAATCTTGGAAACAAATTATATTCGCAAAAACTACCTCGAAGCGGAATTGAGGAAAATGATTTTGGATATGGGTGGGCTGGAATATAAAGATTTGAATGAATATGACAAAGGTGGATTTGATGGGTTCAACCAAGCATTGACCTTGGTGCTCAAAAAATTACAAACCTAGGGATACTGCTAACGAGGTTGGGAGTGAACGCATTTGTATACAAAAATTCTTTACAAAATAGACAAGCTCTACGAGAGTATACGAGCCAATAGGAAGTGCAATGAATTTCACAACCAAACAAGTTAAAAATCATACTGTTGTCACTTTAGAAGGTTCTCTCGATATTTATTCAGCTCCTGCTTTGAAAAAGGAACTCCATAAAATTATAGATGATGGAGCCGAGTCCGTTGCCATTGATATGGTCAATATTAAATTACTTGATTCTTCTGGGATTGCTTTGCTTGCAAACCTGCAAAAAAAACTCAAATCGGAAGAGGGACAATTTTTCCTCCTGAATGTGAGCCAAGACGTAATGGTCATTCTAAAGCTTTCTAGTTTGGATAAATTTTTTACCATCCTTGCTGGTGAAGCCGAACTTCCCTAAAACTGAAAGTATTGAACTGCTGTTTTCGGGATTGGCTCTAGTGTCGATTTCGGCTCTGTCCAATCCCCATTTTGAGTGAGTATCCACTTCTCTGAGTTTCTCTCCCCTCCATTGAACCCAAGGATCACTCTTCCTGGTTGTTTCGGGCTGAGTTCCACAGAAACGATTAAATCGTAAGGAACACTCAATCCAAATTCTCCCAGTTGCAATAGAGCAAGACCCGAATCAATTTTTATTTCATTACAAAGAACCTCTCGCCCGTCTCCCAGTTTTACTTTTAATTTTCGGGTTTGAATTTCCTTTTTAATTTCTTTATTCACGACCAAATTCGTTTGTTTGGTTTCTTCTTCCGCTACCAAGGGTATTTTTTCTTCAGACACAACCTGAGCTAATTTGGTGGTTTCTAAATTAGAATTTTCTAATGATTCTTTTATATTTTCTTTGATTTCATTCAGTTCTTTAGTTTCTTCCGAACTTAGATTTTCGTTCGCATTCTGATTCAAAACCTTTTCTATGATGATTGGTTTTAAAACCAGTGTTTTTCCTTCTTCGATATTTTTGACGGCTTTTTCATCGCCAAGTTTGACGGCAGCTTCTTTTGAAAAGGCAACGAGTGATTTGTTCTCCTGGTAAAAATTTCCGATAAGTAATAATCTACGATTGGCCTTGATCGAAACTTCTTTGTTTTCTTTTTGTTTCACAAGTTGGATGTATTCTTTGACTGCATTCGAAGTTTTGCCCAGTTCTTCCATTGAACGAGCTTTGATATAGGACTGATCCTTCGTAAGTTTAGGCAATGACTCTAAGGTTTTTAACGTTTCTTCATAATCACCGCTCTGGAATAACATATATGCTAATTCTTCAGGTTGGTTTTTTTTGGATTTAAGTTCTATTTTCTTTTTTTCACCATCTTCTAAAAAAGTGAGGAGTAGGCTTGCGCTTTCGGAATAATGAGATCCTGGAAAGAGATCGATGGTTTTATTTAATTTCACAAATGCTTTTTCTCTTTCCCCCATCATCACCAAACAATAACCATGGTGGAGTAAAGTAAAAGCCATTTCATCAGATAATGAACCTTTAATAGATTCTTCTAATTCCCCGTATTTTTTACTTGCGATCGGATATTTACGAGTTCGTTCCATATAAAATGCGAATTGCAAACGAACGATTGTATTTTGTTGTTCTTCTAATTCAAGTTTGGATTTAAAATTTAAAAAACGAACACCATTGATCACAAAAAGTCCAAACTTATCTGTCAGACTCATTTTTAGATCCAAAGCCTCTGTTTCTGAATTCATAATTCCTGATTCAAGCACATTGACTCGAACCTCGGAGATATAATCGTCTTTAGATAAAAACATCTGTTTTAATCTTTCGCGTAGTGTTTGTGAAGAGAGTTCGTAGTTCATCAATTGATCGCGTAAAATTCCAAAACGAAGTTCCTGGAGTTTTACACCGACTATGGCCTGTGATGAAAAAATGAAAAAGACAACTAAGAATATAAATGAAAAAATGAATAATAATTTCTTCATTCTGGTACATCGAGGATGATCATTGTCACATCATCCTTAAATTCTTCATTTCTTTCTTCTAAATCTTCCATTACTTTATTTACGATTTCTAAATTTGATAAGTGCAGGTTGTCTAAAACTAATTTTTCAAACCTTTCAAGCCCGTATAAACCGCCTTCTTTTAAAGGGGTTTCTACCACTCCATCCGTATACAATACAATCTTATCACCTGGTTCAACTGCGAATGATTCGAGGGAATATTGAATGTCGTCACCCATACCAAGTGGTGGACCAGAACTATCCACATAACGCACCTCTTTGGTTCTTGGCCTAATAATGAATGGTGCATTGTGCCCAGCATTGACAAACTGGACCTGGCCTGGATTTTGAAAAACTACGAAAACACCTGTAGCAAAAAATGAAGCTTGCAAACGGTTGGCGATCACCTCACCTAACTGATTCACTGCACTTATTGGAGAATTTCCTTCTTTCATTATGGACTGAATCGTAATTGCCATAACAACCGTTACAAGAGCAGCCGACACTCCATGTCCTGAAGCATCTGCCAGAAAAAAACCATAAAACTGATCTTTTTCTGAATGGAAATATTGGTATAAATCCCCGGAAACTTCCCGCATGGGTCTATAAAGTTTTCCAATATTAAATTTTTTGTATTTTTTGGGAGAAGGTAAAAATAATTCCTGAACCTCTTTTCCGATTTCTAACTCTTGTTTAATTTCATCATTTAGCCGTGTAATGGTTGTTACTTTGTTTTGAATTTCTTCCGCCATTTTATTGAAAGAAACACCCAAATTATCCAATTCGTCCTTATTCTTAAAACCCCATTCAACCCTTGTGGTTAAGTTACCATCCGCCATTTCCTTGGAAGCAGTTTCTAAAATGCCTACACGTTTAAAAATTGCTCGATAGACCAAAATGGCAAATACCAAATGGAAAACAATCCCCCATAAAATGGCGTAACCTACTTGGATGTACAATTGTTTTAAGCGGTCTTGGATACTTGCGATATTAAAATGGGTGAATAAAAATACTTCTTTGCCCGTTGTCAATTGAATGGGGAGTAAAAAATTGACAGTGAAATCCGACTCGTTCAGTTCCAAACTATAACGAGATTTAAAAAGGCTTCCTTCTTTGTCGGATGACACCTCTTGGGTTTTTTTTAGGATTTGCGCATCAATTTGTTTTTGCGAAGAATCTAATCGTTCTGGTTCGGAGAGAAGGATCTCTCCTGATTCTGAAAATATTTGGAATTCGTCTATTTCATAGAGTTTCAGGTTTTTACGAAACACTTCGAAGGTTTGGTCCTTTGCACCAGTGAGGCCGATGGTTTGGATTTCTGCGAGTATGGTATTTGCTAGATTTTCAGACTGGAATTGAAAATTTTTTAAGAGTAAATCGGACTGGTTTTCAAATATCATCACCGTAAAAAAGATAATATTGAGTAAGGCAAGTAAGGAATAAAAGAGTCCAATTTTAAATCGTAGAGAATTGGTTGTTTTGATTTTGTTCACGGCAACTATTAGTATTGTCGATAAGTAAGTTAGAGAAATCTATCACAAAAATAGAGAAAATACCTTTGTTATTCCGTTTCTACAATCTCTGGATTTGGGTTTTTGCGATTGGTTTCGCACTCATTTTCCAATCCCCTGGTTTGTTTGCGGACAAATTGAAACTAAAAAATGGCGAAATCATTTTTGGTAAGGCAATCACTGTTACATCTACCCATGTTGAGTGGCAAGACAAGGGCAAACGTTGGAAATTTCCGCATAGCGATGTGCTTGGAATGGAAATCGGTTATGATGGATTACCAGCATGTGCCGACTACAAAACCTTTGGCGAAGAAGATTGTGATTTGGTTTTACACAAACTAACAAAAACCACTGCCAGTTTTGCCAAAAAAACAAACACTCAGGTTTTGGAAGAGGTCCCCATAAAAAAAATCGCAAAGTTAAGGGTGTTTCCAGAAGAAGGACTCATCCTCGATCGTTATCTAGTTCCTGGCACAAAAGGAATTTGGACTTTTTCGGGCGCCGAATATAGTGGGGTTTTAAAAAAATATGAATCAGGGTTTATGGTTTTAGAGGGAGACAAATCACAAACACAACGATTGGAAGTGAAAGATTTTGAGTCCTTCACTCTCACGAATCCATCTCTTTTAAAAAGAGTCATCGTGGAAGAAACACCCAAAATTGTTCCTGGATACGCTCCAATACAAAACAAAGATTATACGAAGGCGAGTTTACTATTTGGTGGTGCGGCTCTCTCTGGTCTTGGTATGTGGTATGAATACAACGAATCAATCAAAGCAATCAATGCAGATACCGAATACCTACCCACTCCCGATGGCAGGGTTCTTATTTTAACAAACACGTTTGGTAATAAACGTTATGATTTTCATAGACAACGTTTTATTGGATATTCAGTTCTATTCACACTGATCTTAAGTTATTCGCTAATTGATAGTTTTTATTTGGGGCAGATGGAAAATAAATCGAATGTTAGCCAAGCTGTATTTTTAAAACCAATTTTTGGCATAGAAAACTCTCATTCTCAAAGTAAATCATTGAACTTAACAAAACAACAGAATCCGAATGAATCTTTGTTTTATGGTTTACACTTTGAAACAAATTTCTGAATTTTTTACACAACACTTCGCCTAACAAATAAATTCTTTATGTTTTGTTTAAAGCGGATTAAATTCCAGCGTAATAAAAAACGAATAGGGATAGTATCCAAACGACACATCGCCCCACAATTGCCTTCTTCATTTTCCCTTGACCACAAAATGAGTCCACCGAGGGAAGCAAAACAATCCACTCCCAACCATAAGTCAAACTTAACCTTTGTTCCTGGTGAGTATATTTTGGTAGTTGGAATATAAAATGTATTTAAGGATATATAGAAGAGAGAAGTATTTTCTTCCTCGATTTCTGTATGCAGATCTACCGAACTAAACAGCGGAACAGATAACATCCTATCCCTAAAAAAATAAGGGTTGAGAAACCCAGCAAAAAAAATCATAAAACCAAGGATACCAGGATAGATGACAAACAAAACGAAGTAACCTTCTAAATGTAGGTCGCCAAAATGTTTGGAAATCCATTCTGGAAATTGATCCAAAACAAAAATAGATACCATGGAAAGTAACAAAAAGAAACTGACAATAACAATGTTTCGTAAATTCGGAAACCGAAATAATTTAACCTTATCATTGGATATATGTTTTTGAACGTTCTGAATCCAACCTTCATGTCGATTGTGCCTACTCAAAATTTCATATTCCTCCAAAGACATTTCTAAAAGGTTCAACACATATCCAGGGAGAAGGATCCTTGATCTAGCAATTGTTAACTCTAGCAAAAAAAATAAAATCAAAATACAAATTGGTAAGAATATTAGCAAACTCAAATCTGTAAACATTGACAAATTATAAAGTCCATGAATGCCCACAGAAAAGAAAAAACCAAAACTGAGCCTTAACCATTTGATTGTATTGTTTTTGGAGAACAAAAATGTAATCAAAAAGGCACCAAGTAAACCACCATTCATCATATGAATGGGAAGAGCTGTGATGGTTCGTAATACTTGGGACCAGAGACCTGTGTCTATCAAATACAAAATGTTCTCGATCATCCCAAACCCACCGCCGAGGACAATTCCATAGAATATTCCGTCTGTCACAGAAAATGTATTTTGGTTTTTTCGGAAAAAAATATAAATACCAAATAATTTCACTGACTCTTCCAAAAAGGAAGATGTAAAAAAAGAACGAAAATAAACGGAACCGATAGGGAAATAGGTTGTTGTGAGTAACTGCAAAAAAAGAGCCAAACCAGCGCAAAAAATCGAAAACGCAAAAGCGGTGTATTGTAAATTGGAATCTGTATGGCGATAAAAATGGAAACGATAAAAATAATAATAAAACCCAAGTGTGAGTAGATTGATGGAAATTATGACTAGGTAAGAAGGTTTTAAAATTTCCAACATGAGTGGTACAATTAACGACCAAAATGTATGAAAAATTGAAACCGAATCGGTAGATTTGGAATTTCCGAATTGGGTTTAAACTAGATTTTTTACTGCTTTTCTCAAACCTTCGATGCTCAATGGAAACATAGGAACAACAGATTCAATGGCTTCGATGGTCGGAGCCCCCCAAAATCGTTTTGGCTCGGGATTTAACCAAACCGAATCAGGAAAATAACCAATAAGCTCCTTTAAACAATCCAATCCTGATTTAGATTTTTGGTTTTTTTCTTCTTTATCGCTAGTATGATACGAATAAGGGTTGTAAGGTGCACTCAAGAGTTCATAAGGCGCCATATAAGCATCCCCAACAAAAATGAGTTTCGTATTTTTTCGGAATTTTTCTTCAAAGTGTTTGAGCGAAATTTTTTCGTTAAAGTTGTGATTGTTGTACAGAAAATTATGGAATATATTGTGAAAAAAATAATTATGAACTTCCTTAAAATGATACAAACTCCGACTGGCACTAAAGAGCCCACTCACTCTTTCTGAATGCGGTGTCATACTCCCACCGATGTCCATTATGAGCACTAAACGCAAAGAATTTTTACGTTCCCTCTCTTCTACGATTTCAATGACACCTGCATTTTCGCATGTTTTGTCGATGGTTTTGTTTATATGGATATCTTTTTTTCCTTCTTTTTTCAGGAACCTAAGTTCTTTTAGAGCAAGTTGAATGGATCGAGTGTCAAGAATTTGATCTTCTCTATAAGCTTTATAATTTCTTTCATTCCAGAGGTTAACTCCTGTTCGATTGCCACTCCCGTCCAGCTCACCACCGATAGAAAGACCATTTGGATTGAATCCTGAGTTACCAAATGGAGAAGTTCCTGATGTCCCTACCCACCGATTGCCTCCGTCATGACGTTCCTTTTGTTCGGCCAATCGTTTTTTTAATTCTTCCAATACTTGGTCTATGTTTAAATTGGGAGCCTTTGATTTTTCTTCCTCGGTGATGATTTTTTCAATTTTTTTTTCCAACCAATCCAAAAGTGTTTCTCGAAACGAAACCCGTAAATCCTTCCAAGAACCGTAGGTTTTGGCGAAGGCCACATCATACCCATCATAATATTTTAAATCTTTTGCAAAATTAAGCCTGCCCACTCTGTACAGACAATCGAGACTAATGTATCCCGAAGGATCTGTTAGCTTTCGAAGGGAAGTTAAAAAGGCTAATAATTCCCCCGTGGAACAGGGAACAGATTCCTTTCGCAGATTGTAAAAAAAATCCAAAAACATTTCAGTTTAAATAAACCCTATAATCGTCCTCTGTTTTGAAAAGAGTTCCTGCAAAAGGAATATTTTGTGATTCCAAAGATTCTCCAGAATGGAGTAAAACTTGGATCCAATCCAAGAGTTCACTTGTTGATGGTTTTTTTCGTAGATTATCGATTTTCCGAATGGCATAAAACATTGCCAAAGCCTTTTCCATAAACTCAGTTTCAATTTTGGGGAAATGTGCTTTGATTATATTTTTCATTGTCTCTCGTTTGGGAAATTCGATGTAGTGGAAAATACAACGACGTAAAAATGCGTCTGGTAATTCTTTTTCATTATTAGAGGTAATGATAACGATTGGTCTTTCTTTTGCTACAATATGTTCTTTTGTTTCAGGAATGAAAAATTCCATTTTATCAAGTTCTAATAAAAGATCATTCGGAAATTCAATATCGGCTTTGTCAATTTCGTCGAGGAGAACAACCGATCTTTTGCCAAGAGCAAACGCTTCTCCTAAAGCACCCAAACGGATGTAATTTTTTACATCTCTCACCCTTTCCATGGCTTCTGATTCAGGAAATCGTGAATCGTTCAAACGACTGACAGCATCATAAAAATAGAGACCTTCTTTGGCGAGGCTTGTGGATTTGATATGCCATCGAAAAAATGGCAAATTTTGGGCTTCGGCAACAAAACTTGCAAGTAAAGTTTTGCCAGTTCCCGGTTCCCCTTTCAATAATAAGGGACGTTTCGTAATTTCTGCCACGAGAACCGCCTCTCGCAGTTCCTCTGATAAAATATATTCCGCCATAACCCGATCCCTTTCGTTTTTTTATTCCAATCTTTCAGGAAAAACAGGGGAATCCATTAAAAATTGCTTTTTTAAGGAAATTGAATTCCCTAAACTGATTTTTAGAACGATAATTAAGATATATGTCTGAATTTGATAATACAAAAAGGGCCATTGGCGTTGGGAAATTGGACGATTCCGCAAGGAAGGATATGTTCAATAAATTCGTCAGTGCCGGTGGCGAAGTCGTCAAAGAAAAAACCCCACCCAAAGAGGACGAATCCAAAAAGAATAGACCCGAACCAAAGGTAAGGCAAGGCACTGTTTCTCGGGGCGGTGGCAATGATGCGAATGCACGTGCAAGATCTGGGTCTGGGTCAAGGCAAAACAAAAATGATGCCACTCCCAGCAAATCACAATTGGACAGCAAAGCCCAGTATGAAAAAGAAATTTCTAGTTTTTCGGCAAGGTTTGCCATCAAACTCAAATGTTGGCTCGCACGAGTCACACCTTTTGGGTCAAGTGATCTCACTCCCAAATTTATGCACGACTTTAGCATACGTGCCAAACAAGCTCTGATTGAATTACAATACAGTGGTAATGAGCTTCTTGCAAATAAACAATATTCTCCTCAGTTGAGTAAAGCCTTAGACAAAATCAATCCTCTGCTAGTGGAACTTTTGGCCATGGGACAAAAACTATACAATGGTCCTGAACTAACAGACATTACGGAACCGATTCTAACAGCTCCAGAATCTCCCGTAGCCATCGAAAGAGTCAAATCCCCAATTTATTCTCTATTTAAAAGGATGTACATCCTTTACCCTTACCAAGAGACACTCAAAAAAGCATTTTTACAAGCATATGACGAATTACAAAAGTTAGAGGGTAAACCTGCCCTTATTTATGCAAATAAAAAGAAACGAATCACTTCAGAAATTGATACTCTTTTTGATGGATTTTTGGACAAATTATACTTAGTCATCATTCGGGCAGAAAATAAAAACATCCCACTGATATCTCGTTATATGGAATCTCTACTTGATATCAAACCAGAAGACCGCCCAGGCCAAAGAAAGGTAGGTGAAAATGTTCCTGGTGGTACAGATCCAAATGCAGAAGAAGTAAAAGAAGATAAAAAAGAAAAAGAACCTGAAGAAAAGGAAGAAGTTCCTCTCTCCAAAGAACAAGCCTATGGCCTCCGGCTTATGGATATGTATTCAGTTGCAAAACTTCGCAAAAAATTTGATCCGCGTAATGAATATGCAAATGTTCCTGATACAGATAAAGCCCTTCTCGCATTATTTTATTTTGCGGAATTTGATGATGAATATTCATTTGTAATGACCACAAAAAAAATCGATATCAAACCTGGACAGTTGAACGGTGTGAAGGTAGATTACCGTCAAAAAATGTTGGATATCTACGAGGGTACTCGGCTCATTACAGATCAGTTCAAAATTTATCTCGATATCATGCGTGAGCTTGAGAAACACAAAGCCAATCCTGGAGCCAACTACATTGAGGCTTCCAAAAAATTGACTGGTATCGAACAAAAAAGAACGGGACAATCTCGCACCGTTCGGATGGCCGTGAAAGATTTTGCCTTAAAATCGAGAGATGCCCTCCTCGTCCTCATCAAAGACATGAAGGGCAAAAAGGAAATTGTGGGTAATATGGATGATGTTTTGACTTTGGATTCTGTTGAGTCAAGAAAAAGACTCAACAAAAAAGCAGTCAAACAATGCATAATGGAATCGTATTGTTATGTGATGGCATTATTTGACCGTCTCGAATCAGGCGACCTTTATGGTGGACTTGTGGAACTCACGGGAGACCAACTGAAAGAATCACTCGGCATCGAACAAACCAAAGAACCGAGTGCAGCCGAATCAGAAGACCTTACAAATCTCCCTGAAGAGACGAATGAAACCACTCCCGTTCCAAATAAAGTTTCTCCAGATACTGAGGGAAGTGAGACAAACAAAGCGGAAGAAAATGACAGTATGGACGACCTTGGGGATGATGACATATTACCAAGTGGGAATCCCTTTTAATGGCAGTAGTCAAAATCAGCATCTTTCAAAAGAACCAACACAAACGCATCACGAAGGAGGAAATGGCAAAAATCGCACAGACGAAGGCACAATTTCTCCTTTTGCCTGAGGGATACCCTCATTTTTTCCACAGTGAATCTTCGGAGAAAGCAATTGCACATGAGAAAGAATACCAAGACCACCTTTTGGAAATTTCCGAAACTTTCTCTGGGGTGATCCTTGGCGGGACCCATTACAGAAAGGCTGAAGATGGAAATCTGAAATCATCCCTTCCCATTTTACAATCCCTAGTACTTGTGGATTTTTATGATAAAAAATCTCCAAATCCAAAATCTGAACCAAGTGTTCATCCGGGCAAAACAGAATCCATTTTCATTATGGGTGGGCTTCGTTTTGGACTTCTCGTCGGGGAAGACATAGAAAACCAATCCATCTGGGATGAATTTAAAAAAGAGGATATTGAGATCGTTTTCTTTCTTTCTGGCGAAGAGAACAAACGAAGCTACGAAGAAGATTTGATTTATTTTGAAGCCTTAGCAAAAGAAAAAAACATCCATTTGATCCGGGTGTGCGGCCCGAAAGAAAACCACCCCGCTCGGAGTTTGTATGCCTCGCCTTCTGGTATCAACTGGAAAGTGGGTAAAACCGAAGAGGATAAGGATGTTTTAAAAACCTTATCCGTGACGGTCAGAAAGAGTTACTTACTATAATTATTTTTTGTCGATTTCTTTCCAATCCATTGTGATGAGCAAAATGACAATCCCAATGGAAACAAAAGAATCGGCAATATTAAAGGCAGGCCACCTTTCAACAAAGAGAAAATTGGGCCAGTCAAAGTCAAAAAAATCCACAACCCCAATGTATTCGCCGAACTTTTCTGGGATAAAACCAAAACGAAATCCAGAACCTGGGATTTTTACAAAAAATTTATCGGTAAAGTTACCAAAGGCTCCTGCCATAACAAAATTCCAACCCCAAGGGTTGCCTAAATCTGAATTGTGCCAACGATAAAAAACTAAAAATACAATGGCAAATCCTGTTGCAAATAGAGACGGAAAAGGATTGTTTTGAAAAAGCCCAAACACGAAACCAGTGTTAAAGGTAAGGGACATACGAAAGAATTCACCCAAAACAGGAATGGATTCGTATGCATTCATTTTGAGGATAACCCAATATTTACTTGCTAGATCGCATAACATACCCACAACCACGAAGGCCAGGTAATGCGGTTTGTACACAGAAAAAAATGGAATGTTCGGGAGATTGATTTTAAATTGGTTACTCATTATTTTTGTTTCCATTGACCGATTGCCGATTTAGCAAACGACCAAAAACTAAGTCCTGAGAGTATATAAAATAATAAGCTTGGTTCTTTCCATAATTTTTCCGCATAATACATTCCAAAAAAGAAAAATATAGAACCTAAAACCCCGTAGGTAAAAAGAGAAAATAAACGATTCAGTTCTGAGTTTTGGTTGTTCAAATTCGGAAATTCGCCCCTGTTCCATTTATACAAAAAATCATTCAATTCTTTGGGTAAAGAAAACAAACTGGTAATCATTTCTTCCCCTTCATCCTTCCACAGTCTGCGCAATGATCCACCCTTCATTACAATTTGTGAAAAAGGTTTTTCCGCATAATCAAAGATAGAACGTTTTGGATCAAGGTAGGAAAAATTTCCAAGAAGCAGAGCAAGCACCCTATGTAAACTCAGGAAATTAGGAGGGAGTTTTAAGGAACCGAGAAGCCGTTTTAAGCTGACTTGGATTTCTTTTAAAAATCGCAAATCCTCCATTGGTTTGAGAGTTTCTAAACTCAAGTTTCGGAAATGATTTGTTGTGGATAGAATTCGGTTCAATTTTTCCAAAGAATATTGGATGATTTTGATTAGTTCTTCTTTTGCGAGTCCTTCTGTCACGGCACCTAAGGCAAACAGTGATTCGGAAATACCATGGTAATCCTTTCGCATAGCACCCACTAGGATCCGTTCCAATATTTCAGTTTCTTCTTCCGAAATGAATTGTACCGCACCGAAATCGATAAAACAAAGTTCCCCTGTTTCCATAAAAATCAAATTACCAGGGTGTGGATCTGCATGGAAAAATCGGTAATCAAAAATCATTAGAATGTATGCGCGCATTAGTTTTTCTAAATACGGATTTTTTTTGTGTGGGTGAAGTTCGGGGTTTAGTTCGTAGATTTTTTTACCTTCCACATACTCTGTTACAAGGATATGTTTATTGCAAAGTTCCTCAATGGGGTTAGGAAAGAAAAAGTCTCTTTCATTCGCAAAGGCAAGTTTGGTTTGTTTTAAAAACCTAAGCTCATTTTCTAAATTGAGTTCTGTTTCTATCATCGCACCTAATTGTTCGCCTATTTCATCCGCAGAAATTTTGAAGACAAAACGATCAATAAACCAAAGAATTCGGTAGATCGTTTTTAAATCTTTTTTCGCTTGGACTTCGATGTCTGGGTATAGAATTTTGATAGCAACTTTTTTATCAAAATAATAAGCAATATGTACTTGCGCTGTTGAAGCACTGGCATGGGCTTTTTTAGAAAGATTGGTAAACACCTTGTCCATTGGTTCTTTGTGGTATAAAAACCAACGTTTTTCCATTTCACTAAAGTTATGTGATGGAACTTGGTCCTGCAGTTCTTGCAATTCCCATAAAAACTCTTCCGGTAAAATATGGAAAAGATTACTGACAAATTGTCCAATTTTAATATAGACTCCCCCTAAGAGAAAAAATATCGTTTTTACTTCTTTTCCTTTTTTCTGTAAAAACTGTTTTCTTTTGATTTCGTATCCTACATAGGTGGACAACCTTTTTTGGATTTTTGTTAACACCAAATATCGAACCCAGGTTTTGAATACAAAAAAGTAAATATTTAAGGAACGGGGTTTATTCATTTTATTTTTTTCGCCTGTAGATCGATTCAATCATATCCAGAATATCAATGTTATCCGATATGGTTCCTTCTAATTTTTGTGTTTTCTGCGAAAAAACACGATGGATCTCATCATAAATTCCAATAAAAGCATTGGATGTTTCGGGGTTCGGAAAACCTTTCGGTTGGAAAGGCAATAGGCTTTGGAAACCTTTATACAATTTTGACGGTTTGGATTCAAAAAATTGGAATCCATCATTGGAACAAATAAGCCTATGGCTTGTCGTATGGATGTCCATTTCGAACTGAAAGTATTCACGACCACCTGAAACGTCCACAAAAATAGCTTCCCCGTTTTTGCCTTGGAACCTAGCCCATGCTCTCGATTCCAAACTTTTGGGACTGGGCCGCCAAACTTCTGCATCCACAAGTTTCGGCTTTCCAAACATCCATTGTACCAGATCTAAAATATGAGTTCCATCATGGAGAAGTGGTCCACCACCAACCTTTTCGAAAGCAAGGCCAGGGTTTTTGGCCGAGGTAAACACAGAACAACGAACACTCATGACCTCCCCGTACTTTCCAGCACCCAATCCGTCTCTCACAAATTGATAACTGGGATGATACCTTCGTTCGTGGTTCACCCAGATTTTAGCACGGGAACCTTCTGCAAGCTTCTGCAGACGCTCGGCCCCCTTTTTCTCCAAAGCCACTGGTTTTTCGATGAGGAGGTGTTTGACTCCAGATTGGATACAAAATCTGGCTATGGATTCGTGCTGAGCACTGGGTGTGGCGATGACTGCCAAATCAACAGACTGGACAAGGTTTTTATCCCAATGTTTGGGATTGATTGTTCCAAATAATTCAGCTCTCGTTTTCCATTGAGTTTGGAATGCACGGACTCGGTCTTCTTTCAAATCAAAACCAGTTAAAAACTGAAACCGCTTTTTGCCCCAGGGAGAAAAAATAACCCCAGCATGGGTGCAAGGTTTTTTACGGTAGGGATCCGATTCCAGAAGGGATGCAATCCTCCCTAGACCAAAAATCACAGTATTCAATTTGGTTTTTGACATATGAAACTTTTCTTCCAAAACCAAACAAACAAAGAAAGATGGTTTAGACCCTATGATCGCACCATTTGAATATTCGTTGTCAACAATTCTAACCGTCCTAACAAAAAAGAAACCTGTCTTACTCACGAAGAATCCCAAATTTCGATGGATCTCTACCGCCTCTTCCGAATGCAAACCAAACACCCTCTTTGTGCCACTACGGGGAGCACGGGACGGACACGAATTCATAAAGGATGCTTTGGGTAAAGGTGCATCAGGATTTTTATGCGAAACAAACCATCCTATTTTGGAAAAACTCACAAAAGAGGAAACGACAAAAGCTATTTTTGTAAAGGATGGACTTTTGGCCTTGGGGAAATTGGCCAACCATCATAGAAATCGGTTTGATCCTTATGTGCTGGCCATCACTGGTTCTTCAGGGAAAACAACCACAAAAGATTTATTAGGTGGGCTTTTTTCTTACCTTCCAAGAAGGGATTTGGTAATCACAGAAAAAAACTATAATAATGAGATTGGACTCCCTTTCACTTTGTTTCGAATACAGGAATACACACAAGTAGTTGTTTGTGAATTGGGAATGAACCACAGGGGAGAAATTGAAAGGTTATCAAAAATTGCGGAACCAACCCACTCCCTCATCACAAACATAGGTTCTGCCCATATTGAAAATTTGAAAAAACGAGAAACCATTGCCCTTGAAAAATCTGACATTCTACTTGGAATGCGAAAGGATGGAGTTCTATTTGTACCCGATGATTTGGAATTTTTATCTATCGTCAAACAAAGGGCAAAAAAGTTAAAGACACGATTGTTGATTTGGGGTCATACAAAAAAAACAAAATTAAAAATCGAATCCACAAAACGAGATGGTTTCGTTCTTGGTTGGAATAAAAATCTCATTCATTGGAAACTCCCTGGTATAAAACTTCTAAGTAATCTTCGGGGAGTTTTGGAAGTGGCTGAATACCTTGCCCTTCCTTCCGAACAAATCATCAAAACGATTCAAAATTTCAAAAGCCCGAACAAACGATTGGATATCAAAAAAGGATATTTCACCATCATCGATGACAGTTATAATGCAAATCCTGAATCGATGAAATCATCCATTGATGCAAGCGTTCAATTTGCAGGTGTAAAGAATGTAGTTTGGATTTTGGGGACAATGAAAGAACTCGGTTCCCAATCCAAATTTTATCATAAAGATCTAGGTCTGTACATAAAAAATTATGGCAGGGGTGAGGTCTTGGTTTTAGGAGAACCTATGAAAGAGCTGACAAAGGTTCTACGAAATTCCAAATACTTTGAAACACATACGGACTTAATCGAATATACAAAAACCAATATTCCAAAGGGCAGCGTCATCCTTGTGAAGGGTTCACGGTCTATGAAAATGGAAACAATCGTGGAAGCACTTGTCTCATTTAAGGCTTGAAACCAGGAACCAAATTTCTAAATTGAATCCTATGTCGCAGAATTTTGGCAAAGTGGCTGTCATTATGGGTTCCCATTCCGATTGGGAAACAATGAAAGAAACTTGTATTATTTTAGAATCATTTGGTGTGCCATTTGTAAAAGAAATTGTATCCGCTCACCGTTCCCCGGAACGTATGTTTGAATTTGCAAAAACAGCAAAGGCCAATGGTTTTTCTGTCATCATTGCGGGTGCGGGTGGAGCTGCCCACCTCCCTGGGATGACAGCTTCCCTCACGACATTGCCAGTGCTCGGCGTACCCATCCAATCCAAAGCCCTTTCAGGGTATGATAGCTTACTCTCCATTGTACAAATGCCAAAAGGAGTACCTGTGGGAACTTTGGCCATAGGTACAAGTGGAGCGGCCAATGCAGCTCTCCTTGCTGTTCGAATCCTGAGCGTACAATTTCCAGAACTGCACCAAAAATTAGAATTGTTTGCGGAGGATGCGAAAGCAACTGCCCTGGCAAAAAATTCGGAACTCATTTGAAGGCCAAAAATTGAAACAAATCCAAATTGGTGTGATGGGTTCTGGACAGCTGGGGCAGATGATGTGCCAGGAGGCATTGCCTTCAGGACTCTCTGTACATTGTTATTCGCCAGAAGCAGGATCCCCCGCCCAGAAAGCTGGTGCGATCGAATGGGTTGGTTCATATGAAGATAAAATTCAACTCACAAAGTTTTTAAGCTCGATTGGCGTCTTAAGTTTTGAGTTCGAAAACATCCCACCCAAAACTTTGGATTTTTTGGAAACCTGGGAAGGTAAAATTCAAATCCACCCAAAACCTTCTATCCTAAAAATTGCCCAGGATCGATTTTTAGAAAAATCTCATTTTAAAAAATTAGGATTTTTAACTGCCGGATTCTACCACCTAACAAAAAACTCAAAATCAAATCAAATACCTTTCGGATTTCCTTGGATCATCAAAACTTTAAAATTCGGGTATGATGGCAAAGGTCAAACAAAAGTTAGTTCCGAAGGGGAACTCCAAGTTTTTTTGAATTCTGCATTTCCTACGGGAAACGAAGAATATTTAATCGAAGAGGTAGTGAAGTTTGATTTGGAAATCAGTGTTGTTGGGACTCGGTTTACAACGGGTGAATTCATAAGTTTCGGTTCTGTAGAAAACATTCATAAAAATCATATACTAGACACCTCGATTTTTCCGGCTCGGATCCCAGAGGCAGTGAACCAAAAAGCTTGGGACATGGCCAAACATTTAGCAGAAGATTTGCGTTATGTGGGTACACTTGGGGTTGAGTTTTTTGTAAAGGGAGAGGTTCTTTATTTGAATGAATTTGCACCAAGGCCCCACAATTCAGGTCATTTTAGCCAAGACTGTGAGAGTTTTTCCCAATTCCACCTCCACCTAATGGCCATTACTGGAGAGAACGCTCCAAACAAGTTATTCCCCAAACCTACGGTTATGCGAAATATTCTAGGTCATGATTTTTTGGAACGGATGCTAAAGTTCAAGGATTACCTTAAAAACGACCGGTACAGGCTCCATTTGTATGGAAAAGAAACCGCAAAAACCGCAAGGAAGATGGGACATATCAACTTTAAGGGAAATTTTTCGGAGATTGATACCGAAATACTCGAAATCTAACCTTTAAGTTCCGATTAAAGTTTCGCCCCAGGAACGAACGTTGCCCGCACCGAGGCAAAGAAAACAATCGCCAGAGGATAAGATTTGTTTGATGGAATGAACATCGGCTAAAATTTGTCCCGAAAGTAAACTGGTATTTTTAGAATCCATATGAGTTAAAAAAGAATCGTGACTGATTCCTGGGATTGGTTCTTCGCCTGCTGAATAAATGGGCAAAAGAAAAACAAAATCTGCCGCGCCCAATGAATGAGCAAGTTCACTTAGTAGAAGTTGGGTGCGTGTGTAACGGTGAGGTTGGAAAAGAACAATGAGTCTGCCTACCCCTTGCCATTTTTCTTTCAGAGATTGAATCACCATTTGGATTTCGGTCGGGTGATGGCCATAATCATCGATGACAGTGACTCCTTTCCATTCACCAAGTTTTTCTTGCCTACGTTTTACACCTTTGTATTCTCTGAGGATGTTTACGGATTTTTTTTCTTCAACACCAACAATCTTGGAAGCCACGACCGCCAAAGATCCGTTTGTTAAATAATGAACTCCAGGGAAAGTTAATTGTAAAAGGAATTCTTTGCCTTCTTCTGATTTTAAAACTAAACTTTCCTTTTCAAAAGTATAAAAAATACAGTGCAAATGAGAGTTTAATTTTTCTTTTAATTGGTTTAAGATTTGGCTGTGATTAAATTTAGTTTTATCGGTAACAACCCATAGGTGGAAATTTGCATCATATTCGATATCGCCTATATTGTGATTCAATACATCGGTAATACCCGAATCGTCCAAATACAAAACCAAATGCCCCTGTGTATCAAAAGCCATATATTTTAAGAAGGCATTTTCTAGTCGTTCCCTTGTTTTGTAGTGGTCAAGGTGGTCGTTATCGATATTTGTCAAAATACGAATCTGCGCTTTGTGGTTTAAAAAACTTCCATCTGATTCGTCGGATTCATAAACGGCATAATCCCCAAGCCCACCCTTGCCTCCCTTGCCACCTAGAACTTCAGTATCTCCTCCGATCATTACAGTCGGATCCATCCCCGATTCGATGAGGATTTGGCTCACCATGGTAGTGGTAGATGTTTTGCCATGACTACCAGCAATGGAAATCGATTTTTTTTTAGAAACAATTTGGTGTAAATAAGTTGATCTATGCAAAACTGGAATGTTCTTACTTCGGATGGTTTCAAAAAGATTAGGAAATTTATCGTGGATGGCAGAACTATATACCACAAGATCGATACTAGTGAGGGGAACCGCATCCAAATTCGGATGAATGATAGCTCCCCGTTTTTTTAAAAGTTCAGTTACTTTCGATTCTGCTTTATCATACCCAATCACAGTTTGACCAAGATCCAAAGCCATATGGGCAAGGCTTGACATACCACTCCCACCTATACCTAAAAAAAGAACTGTAGTCGAAACAGTAGTCATGCGAAAATTTCAATCCTTAGTTGCAAAAAAGTAGACAACGGTTTGGAAAGCCGCATTTACATTGGAAAGTGCAAGTGAACTATGACCCATTTCTTTTAACGAATTTGCGTCTTCTTTCCATCCCAAGAGGAATTTAACCAGGGCACTTGGGTCGTCACTTGTAGAATGAATGATTTTGGCTGCACCCATTTGTTCTATATAGATTGCATTTTCTTTTTGGTGGTTATCTGCAGCATACGGATAAGGAATGAGTACCATAGGCAAACCAAATACCAAACATTCAGCAATGACACCAGCACCTGACCTTGCCACTACTAAGTTTGCCCATTCATAATTGGGTTTCATATCGTTGGCATACGAAATGATTTCTGCATTGCCTTTGGATTTTTTTTTGGTTTCGTCATAGAGTGAAGTTCCAGTCAGGAGCCTAAACTTAAATTTAGATGATACATCTTCATTTTCCATAGCGCCTAAAATCATTTGGTTTAGTTGGCGTGCTCCCTGCGAGCCACCTAACACAAGCACGTTGATGGTGTTTTTTCTACCCTCATGCAAGTTTTCATTTTGACGAATATTGAGCTGATTTGGAACGACCTTCCTTCTGATGGGATTTCCAATCACTTTGCCATCAATGGAATATCCATCACAAAGGGGAAAACTAAGAGCTATTTTTTCAGCAAAACGGCTAAATATCCGTGTGATTTTTCCAGGAACACAATTCTGTTCGCATAAGAAGAGTTTTTTGCGAAATAAAATGGCATAGAGTATAGCAGGTAAACTTGAATACCCACCCATTCCAATCACATACTGTACATTCCGTTTTCTAAAATGCAAACTTGTTTTAATAAGTGGTAGAATGAATAAAAAAGGGTAAATGAGAGTCTTAAAACCACCTAATTGCGGAATATGGTGCCATAAAACTTCGCAAGGTGGTGTTTGTAAATCAGGGTTATCCTTATTGCGATTAAGCGAATGGATGTACACCCCACTGAGACCTATATCTTTTTGTTTTTCAACTAAAATTTCGGCCAAAGCCACACCAGGTGAAATATGTCCACCCGTTCCACCGCAGGAAATAACAATAGATCCATTCATAATACCAAATTTTCCCTTCTTGTGATGTTGGCAAGGATTCCAAGTAAGATAAAAATTGTAAGGAGTGAAGATCCACCGTAACTTAAAAATGGCAACGAAATACCTGTGACTGGAACAATGCCAGTAACCACAAATAAATTGAGTAAAATTTGGATGCTAAGAAGGATGAGGATTCCTGAACCCAAAAAGAATCCGAGTTTATCTTTTGTTCGAACTAGAAGCGCATACACCCGGTATAAAAAAAACAACACAAGGCAAAAAAAACAAAAAAATCCCAAAAAGCCAAAATCCTCAACGAATGTTGCAAGTACAAAATCGGTGTGGCTATAGGCTAAATAACGGTGCGAATACCCTGTTCCGATCGGGCGCCCAAAACTACCTCCGTCAAAAAATGCACGAAAACTCGTAACTAACTGGTGGCCTTCATCGAAGCGATACTGGTAGGGGTTCAGCCAAATTTCGATTCGTTTTTTTCTGTAACCAACTTGGGTAACAAGAATGAGTAGAAGTGGTAAGATAGAAACGCCAAGTAACACCAAACGTTTGATCGGAAAACCAGCGAGCAAAACAAAAAAAAATAAGACTACAAGGATTTCCACTGTAGTTCCGAAAGCAGGCTCAACAACAATCAATAATAAAATGAACAAAATCAATATTATGGAAACAATTTTTTTTGTATCCCAAATTACCTTTTTAAAATCAAAATTATAAAAAAAATAGGACAAAAATAACAATATACTAATTTTAGAAAATTCAGATGGCTGCATCTGAAAACCACCTATTTGGATCCAGCGATTAAAACTTCTCCCATAACTAGTACCCACTGACTTACCAAGCCCAGGAACAAAAACAGCCGCGAGGAGAGCCACACTGAGAAGACAAAGTAAAAAAGACCACCGAACCAAAAACTCATAAGGAATTTTCGAAAATACCAAAAATAAGAATACAGAGACACTCCCCCACAAAACTTGTTTTTCTAAATAGTAGTATGGGTTTGAAAATTCACGTTCGGCGGGATGGACAGAGGCACTGTACATGACGATGATACCAAGTCCAAATAATAAAAATATGAAATACAAAAAAGGTCCGTCGATACGAGACGAACCAAATTTAAAAACATTCTGTAAGAAAACGAAAGTGTTTTTCACTGAATTTTTAAAGTCGAAAGTGTGATGATGGCAAGGATGATGCCAATGATCCAAAATCGTATCACAACTTTTTCTTCTGACCAACCTAGGAGTTCAAAATGATGATGGAGTGGTGCCATTTTAAAAATTCGTTTTCCCGTGAGTTTAAAGGATGTTACTTGCAACATAACGCTGACTGCTTCTGCCACAAAAATTCCACCGAGGATGACGAGTAAAAATTCCTTTTTTAACATAATGGCCACAAGCCCAAGAGTGGATCCCAAAAACAAAGAACCAGTATCTCCCATAAACACTTGGGCAGGATGGCAATTGAACCATAAAAAACCAAGTAGTGCTCCAGAAAGCCCAGCCAGAAAAACCGCATACTCGTGGGAACCAGGTAAGTATGGTATATGCAAATAAGCGGCAGCGGAAGGTGTGCCTGATACATAAGCAATTAAACTAAAAGTGGCTGTGGCAATGACAACCGTTCCCGAAGCAAGTCCATCCAAACCATCTGTTAGGTTGACGGCATGGGAACTTCCAATGAGGACTAAAATGGCAAAGGGAACAGCCAAAATTCCTAAGTTCAAAACTGGACCTTTTAAAAATGGTAAAAATAAATCAGTCAAGGCAAACACTGGACCTTTTGCAAGATTCTGGTTTGGCTTCCCCGTAATATAATAATAAAGATAGGTGATACTTACGGCAAAAAATATTGTCACAAGGAATTTCGTTCGTGCCCGCATCCCACCTTTTATTTTTTTAACAGACTTCATGTAATCGTCCACAAATCCAAGACCAGCAAAAAGAATGGCTGAAACAAGGAGTAAAATCACATTCCAGTTTCCCAAATTTCCCCAGAGTAAAATGGAGATGGTAAGGGACAAAATCATGATGAGACCACCCATAGTCGGTGTTCCTGATTTGGAGGCATGGGATTCAGGTCCGTCGTTCCGGACTGACTCTCTGAATTTTAAAGAAAGTAAAAATGAAATCAGCGATTTACCAAATAGAAAGGTGATAAACATTGATGTGAGACCAGCCAACATGGCACGAAGGGTCACATACCCAAACACTCTTAAAAATCCGTAATCGTTTCCAAACGTTTCAAATATCCATTGGAACATATCCCTTCCTCTATCGGCTGTTTTCCAAATTTTGGAAAGCCTTCTCTATTTCTTCAAAATCTACAAAATGTGTTTTTTCTTTTCCGATGATTTGGTAGGTTTCATGACCCTTGCCTGCCACAACCAAAATCCCATTTTTGTCCAAAAGTGAAACTGCCCGCTGAATTGCCTCTCTTCGGTCCACGATCTTTTCATAACGTTTGAAACCACGAGAAAAACCGGCCTCAATTTCATCCAAAATGGAATTTGGATCTTCCGTCCGGGGATTGTCAGATGTGATGATCACAAAATCCGAATGTTGTTCCGCAATTTTTGCCATTAACGGACGTTTCGTTTTATCTCGATCTCCACCACAACCAAAAAGGCAAATGAGTTCTCTTGGCCCAATTTCAACACAGCTCTTTAAGATATTATCCAAAGCATCTGGGGTGTGGGCATAATCCACAACAGCAATCCTAGACTGATCGGGGAAAGGAACCACTTGGAACCGACCAGGAACTGTAGGAATATTAGAAAGAGAATGAATGACTTTGTCCCAATCAAAACCCAATTCGTAAGCGATACAAGCGGCGAAGGCTGTATTAAAAACATTAAAATTGCCGAGTAAATTTGTTTTGATTCGCCTAACCTCGATGAAGGGAAGATTTTTCTCTTTTTTGTGTAAACGAAAATCGCTGCCATCCAAACCCAATTTAGAATTGGATACATGGTATTCGCCAGAAACTCCTAAAACCGATATGGGCGTTTTTAAATTTGATTCCGTGATTTTTTGAATCATTTCTTTCCCATAAGAAACATCACCGGCAACCAAACCGAATTTGTTTTTTACCGATGATTGTTCGAGTAATGTGAAAATTTTAAATTTACTTTCCAGGTAATCTTCCATACTCAAATGAAAATCAAGGTGGTCTTGTGTGAGATTCGTAAAACCTGCACCTGTAAGTTCAAGCCCAGCCACCCTTCCCAGTTTTAAACCATGGGAACTCACTTCCATAAATACATATTCGATTTCCGCTTCGACCATCTCTTTTAAAATCAAATTGAGTGAAGATGCGTCTGGTGTTGTGTATCCCGTTTCAATATGTTTATCCCCAACGAGGATTTGCACCGTACCGATGAGACCAACTCGTTTGCCTAAATTCTTTGTTATATGGTATAAAATATAAGTGAGAGATGTTTTTCCATTAGTACCTGTGATACCCACAAGTTTTAATTTTTTACTTGGATTGTAAGCAAGTGTTGATGCTAACCTACCATGCGTTTCTCCCAAACTAGATTCTGACTCGAGTACATTGGAAAAGTTTTTAATGGATTCTAATTTACTATCTTTTTTGGAGATAAGAACGGTATCGACTTTTTTCTCCTTTGCCATTTTTAAGTAAAAATTTTGTTTATCTATGGTTTCTTCTGGTAAAACAAAAATATCGCCTAGCGAAAGTTTCCTGCTATCTGCCCAGACATAGTTAATATTGGATTCTGGATCACCTTGGATGAGTTTGAGTTCAGGAATTTTTTTTAGAAGGTCGGCAATTTTCAAGGATATCATTCTCTTTTTTGGTTTGGTTCTGGAGGAAGCTCTACTGTAACCGTTCTATTTCCTAAACTGATGGGCAAATACTGGTATGTCCTTCGATACAATGTTTCAATTCTTTCAGCAGAAGTATAGGAAACAATCCCAATTTTTAATTCATCATTCTTTCGTTTCAATTCTTCTGCCGTGTTTGTTTTTTCGTGAATGGAACGAAGAATCCTTGCTTTTTCTAAACCCTGCCAAACATAAAGAAAAAAAAATGCATATAATGGTAATAAGGCGAAAAAAACTCGTAAAGGGTAGAAAAAATCCACAACAAATTTTGTTAAATCGTTTGTTTTGACAAAATTTGGTTTCATAGTTTTTATATCGGTCTTGAGCGTTTCAAAGCTCGTAATTTTGCCGAACGCGAAGCTCTGTTAGAACGTGTTTCTTCCTCAGTGGGAAGCATTGGTTTTTTCGTGAGGATCTCAAAACCTCCCATTTCTTTTAGTTCACGAAAGGCCCATTTTACAATACGATCTTCCAATGAATGGAAAGAAATGCAGGTGAGAACCCCCCCATATGTGAGTAAACCCGCCAAATTCCTGATTCCTTTGTCGGCATGGGTCAATTCTTCATTCACTTCAATCCTAAGTGCCTGGAAAATCCTAGTGGCCGGGTGTGATTCCTTTGGCCAGAATTTCCGGGGGATGGAGGTTTCTACCAAACGAGCCAAGTCCACATTGGTTTCGAATTTCTTTTTATGCCTCGCCTGGATGATGTTATTTGCAATCTTTAAGGCCCATCTTTCTTCTCCGTAATCCCAAAATACCTTTTTTAAATGGAGGACAGAACTAAAATTCACAACATCGGCTGCAGTTTTTCGACCAATCCCTGGCTCCAAGCGCATATCCAACGGTTCTTCGTTTTTGAACGTAAAACCCCTTCCTGAGTGCAAAAAATGAAAGAGTGAAACTCCAAGATCCACGAGGGCTCCGTCAAGCCCTGGGCAATCCAATCTGGCTAAAAAATCTGAATCCACTTCAGAAAAATTCATTTGAAAGGGAAAAACTCGTTCCAAATTCCCAATTTGTTTTTTTGCTCGCCCGAGCATGGTTTCATCTCTGTCAATGAGGATGAGTTTGGCTTCGGGAAAGGTTTCCAAAATGAGTTTGGAATGCCCCCCTTCACCAGCGGTTCCATCCAAAATCCATTTTGGGTTCAGATTTTCGGATTTTTTTAGGGCATTTATGACTTCCGTAGGCATTACGGGGATGTGTGGGCTTTCGTTCACGGATTACTTTCTTAGTGTATTTCTGTCAAAATCCTTGCAATCCTTTAATCCTCCTTTCAGATTGAAAGTATCCATGAGTTCCTTCGAAGAACACTCACACAGAAAAAACCTATTCAGTATTGGAAAATTAGGCTATGCCAAAGGGGACAGACCCGATGTGGAATGCATCCTCTGTGGGGTTCGTGACAAAACGGAGATCGTTCCCAACCTCACCATAGCAGAAACAGAACTCTCCATCGTTTCGGTGAATCTTTTTCCTTACAACCCAGGTCATATCATCATCTTTCCCAAACGCCATATCATCCATTATTTGGAATTGACGAAAGAAGAAGCCGCAGACATCCACACCCTCACCCAAAAAACGATGCGGGTGCTCGAAAAACAGTGGAGGGTACAAGGCTTTAATATCGGTTATAACTTAGGTAAAAATAGTGGTGGTTCGATCCCGCATATCCATGAGCATATAGTGCCAAGGTTTCCGAATGAAGCCGGTTTTTTGGATGTCATTGCCAACACGAGGATTGTGATCTACGAGCCGTATAAAATGCTCGAAGATTTAAAAAAACTCTGGAATGAAGAAACTTAAGCCTAAACTTTTTTTTGGTAAATGGTGTGACCTAAAAATTTAAAACTATCGGAAATTCCAAACATCGTTTCCGAATGACCCAGAATCAAAAAACCTTTCGGTTTCAAACATTCTTCAAACCTTTGGAACAATGTCTTCTGCGTTGTTTTATCAAAATAGATCACAACATTTCTGCAAAAAATTAAGTCTAGTTTTTCGCCGATGGGAAACGGATGGTGCAAAAGATTGATTTGTTTGAATTCAATGAGTGACTTCAAATGAGATTTTGCCTCGTAGAAAACTTGGTCTTTTTGGATTTGTTTCGTAAAGTGTTTGGACTTTAAAGATTCACTCACTGGTTCCAAACGATCTTCTTTATAGATTCCCTGTTTTGCTGTGTTTAGTACCTGGGTGTCAATATCGGAAGCCATGATCTTACAATTCCAACCAGGTTTCGTTTGGAAATAATCATACACTGTGATGGCAATCGAATACGGTTCTTCCCCTGTGGATGCAGCGGAGCACCAAATGCGTAACGATTTTTGACCGTTCGTTTTGGAATCTTCTTCCAATTTTGGGAAGTATTCGTTTTTCAAAAATTCAAAATGATGGTTCTCTCTAAAAAAATCAGTTTTATTTGTTGTTATGCGATTGATGAGTTCTTGCATTTCTTCATTCGCAAATTTTGGATCTTTTTTTAAGCGGTTCACATAGTCTTCGTAATTGGCGATACCAAGTAAACGCAACCGGGCATTTAGCCTAGATTGAACCATAATTTTTTTATGGGGTGCCAAAAAAATCCCCGCTTGTTTATAAATTAGATCTTTTATAAATTCAAATTCAGGTTCGCCAATTGTGTTTAATGTTGCTCTAAAATCCAAGTTGTCCTCGCAAGTATTCGACAACCAACCATCATTCTGACAAGTTGTTTTTAATACTGACGAAAGATAATGAAGATTGGCATTGTAAAACATCTAAATGCTCGGCCCCTAACCCTTTTTTTTGAAAAAAATCCAGGGTACACCCCACTCTATGAAAATCCTAGTTTTCTCATCGAGGAACTAAAAAAGGGCAATTTGGATTGTGCACTTGTTTCGTCGATCGAATGTGAGCGGAACAAATCCAATTTGGACTACACCAAAGTGGTTGGCGTCTGCGCTCGTGACATGGTACGTTCTGTTTTGTATTTTGAAAGAGAAGGTCTGGACTCCCCCCCAAAAAAAATTTATACCGATCTCGGTTCAAGATCGAGTGTGGTTTTATTACAATGTTTGTTTTATAGGGAGTATGGATTCCTCGTGGAAGTGGAACCCACCGAGGCGAAAGAAATCACCCGTATGATGGAGAATGGCGAGGGTTCCCACCTGCTCTTTGGAGACCACGCCCTCCTCCAACCCCCACTTCCAAATTACAAAGTGGTGGATCTTGCATCTTGGTGGAACAAACAAACTGGTTTGTATTTTTGTTTTGCGTTTTGGGCCTTTCCAAAAGGGAAAACTTGGCCAGATTCCATATTCCTCGAAGCTTTGGAGTATGGGGAGGTTCATATTGACAAAATCATAAAAGAAGAAAAACGATTGCCGATTGCCATTACCGATCGTTATCTAAAACAAGAGTTACACTATATCCCTGAGGATAAAAACATTCTAGGTTTCGAACTTTTTATCAAAACAGCGAAAGAATTAAAATTACTCTAAAAAAACCTGATTTTGTATTCCCAGGATTTTGCTTCCGGGTTTTCCAAACTATCTTGCAAAGGGAATTGGTAAGTCAAATTTCCAAGACCGATAAATCCTCTGTTGGAAGAACACTCTGAATCTTTAGGAAATAGTACTTTGAACTGAATCCTTCCGTCTCTCAGTAGTCTGGATGTTTCTGAGATGATTTTTTTTTCACCCACATTCCCTTCATCCATTTGGTTGTCTTTGAGGTTTGGAAAATCTCTTTTTACCGTTATTAATTTTGATTTGATTTTGATTGAAAAATTTCCGAGTAGTACACCTTCCAATTGGGAGGGTTCATCAAAATCTATTTTATAAGAAACCTTACCCTTTCGTTTGAAATAGATGTCTGTGATTTCTGATTTTTCCAATTCTCTGAATGTAAAATCCCGAATGATGATGTTTGCATTGGATTTTTTTTTGAGATTGTTTAGGATGTCTTCTTTTGTTGTGGGTAAAAATTTGATGAGGGAATGGAATGAATCCTTTTTTAAAGGGACCGTGTATGCGATTTCAACCGTTCCCGAATTTGCCTTTCGGAAAAGAATGGTTTCTTCGTAATCAAAACAACCAACAAAACAAATTAAAATGAGGCCAAAAATATAAAATCGGAACACTCTCCCAGGCTTCCCTCATAGAAAACCTGGGTCAAGGACTATTTGGAAACGGGGTAAGCTTCGTTTCCGTGTTCTAAAATATCGAGTCCAAGGAGTTCTTCTTCCTCAGAAACTCGGATTCCAATCGTTAGTTTCAAAATCCAAAACACTAAAAAACTAACACCAAATGCCCAAACAAAGGCAACTCCCACACCGATGGCCTGTGCCACCAATTGGTCGAAACCGCCGCCATAAAAAAGTCCAGTTTCTAAATTGAAAAAGCCCACAGAGAGAGTACCCCAGGCGCCACAAACGCCGTGGACAGAAACTGCCCCGACTGGATCGTCGATTTTCAGTTTATCGAAAAAGAGCACAGAGATGACGACAAGAAACCCTGCCACAAGTCCAATGACAACAGCCCCTGTAATGCTCACGTTATCGCAAGGTGCCGTGATGGCGACAAGCCCAGCAAGCCCTCCATTCAGAGTGAGGCCGATTTCAGGCTTTCGAAACAAAACCCAAGTGAGAAACATTGCTCCCAAAGCCCCCGCACTGGCAGCCATATGGGTGACCACTGCAATCCGAGCAAAAGAACCACCCTCAATGGAAGTTGTGGAACCAGGATTGAAACCAAACCACCCAAACCAAAGGATAAAAACACCGAGTGCAGCCATGGACATATTGTGACCCAAAATCGGATACACCCGACCATCGGATTGGAATTTTCCTAACCTTGGACCAACAACAATGGCTCCTGCAAGTCCTGCCCATGCTCCCACACTGTGGACAACGGTCGAACCAGCAAAGTCCAAAAATCCTTTCCCTCCTTCGCCGCCACCTATCGATAGGTTTTCCAGAAAACCAGGTTTACCAAATAAACCTCCCCAAGCGAGAGAACCAAACAGAGGATAAATGAACGCTGTGATCACAACGGAAAAAATCAAATATGTAGCAAACTTGGTTCTTTCGGCCATGGCTCCAGAAACAATGGTTGCGGCTGTGGCAGCAAAAACGATTTGGAACATAAAAAAAGTATAGTTGCCCGGACTCATCGTCCCGTCCTCCGCATTCAATAAATTGTCTGCAATGTTTGGCGAACCAATTCCAAAACCGTCAAAAATTTGAGATCCAAACATAAGTGAAAAACCTATGAGCCAGTATGCGATTGCCCCAGCTGTTAAGTCAGAGAAGTTTTTCATTAAAATGTTCACTGCATTTTTTGCACGGGTAAATCCTGCTTCCACATAGGCAAAACCAGCTTGCATGAAAAAAACAAGAAACGCTGCGATGCAGGTCCAAACCCAATTGGCTTCATCTTTAGAAGTTACACGAGCAATATTGGATTCCTCCAAAGATGCTTTTAAACTTGTCACTTCTTTTGATAAACTCTCTAAACTTAAAGATTCATTTTCGCTAAACACAGGTGATGCGAAAATCAGAATTAAAAACAATAATCCTATTCTCATTCGATTCATAATTTGTCCTTTAACTTGCTCTCTGCGAAATGGCTTCTAATTTCACGAGAGAGGCTTTTAATTCGTTATTTTGTGGAGTGTTTTTTACGCCTTGTTGTAATACTTTTATCGCTTTTGGTTTCGCATTTTCTTTTAAGTAACACTGTGCAAGTAATATACTTGCTTTTGCAAAACTATGATCACTGGAAATTGCCATTTTTAGGGCTCTTTTGGCTTCCGAAATCATCCCTGCTTTGTAATAAGCTCGCCCCATCATAAAATGGGAACTCGCCGTGTTGTCTCCAGAAGTTTTTAAATATTCTTCCAAATACCGAATGGATTCTTTGTATTTTCCGTCTCGGTAGTACATCTTTCCCAAAAAAATAAGAGTTTCTTTGAGGGAAGGATCGATGGAAAAAGCTTTCAATGCTTGGGCATAGGACTCATCCGTTTTTAATTTTGCATTGGACTGTTTTGCCATCTGTATATAATGGATAGCCTCAGGAATCGAATCCCCACAATACAAAAATAGATAAGACAAATCGTCGCCAATGGGTGCATCCCCTTGGTAGGTGCGGAACCTGTCCATAAACCTAGAAGAAAGTTTTTTTAGATCCACTTTCCCCCGACCTTCCACGACCAATTTTTCCCTTTCATCGTGGAGCCATGCTTGGATGCGTTCTACCCCCGCCTCTTCTTTTTGCATATTCCTTTGTTCGCTGTATCCATCAGAATTGAGGAACAAAAAATCTCCAGGTTCAAGCCTACCTTGTTTTTCTTCGTAATCTGCCTTTCGAACGGGCAAAATTCCCAAAGGAACACCTTTGGTATCGTAGGAGACAAAATTATCATCCGAGGCTTTGTAGTGTACCATCCGTTGGTGGCCTGCATTCACATAACCAAATGTATAATCACTAAAGATCCGAACAATGAATGCAGTGAAGTAAGTCGATTCTGGGAGTTGACCCCTGAGATTTTCGCCTAACTCTTCCATGATTTCGGTGAGCCCAAGGCCAGCCATGACCGACCTACGGAATTGGTGATGGATTGCCATCGTCACAAGGGCTGCTGGGATTCCATGACCTGACACATCGATGTTAATGGCTGTGAGTGAATGTCCCTGTCTCACGATGTCTACCAAATCACCACTCACTTCTGCCATTGGTTCATAATGGCTGGCAAAATAGATTCCGTTCCAAGCACTCAAATCTTGCGGCAGAATTTGACTTTGGACATTGCGCCCCATCTTCAAATCCCACTCCAACTGATTGAGGATGGCGGCTTCCCGCGCTCTGGCAGTGACTAGTCCTTCGATGAGCCGAACTCCATACAATGCGAGTGCCAATTGCGAGGTAAGGGCTTCTAAAATTTCCAAATCGTCGAGGATATAAAAATTTTCACGGTCACTTTCAACTGCGAGGGTTCCCAAAATATCATCCTTTTGGATGATGGGAACACACATGACCGATCGAGTTTTTTCGCCTTCATCAAAAAAATCAGGGGAACGAGTGAGATCGTTGACAAGGATTGGTTTTTTAGTTTGGAAAACAGTGCCTGAATAACCTTCGCCTGCCACCAAATTCCTACGAGGGGGTTCTGTTTCTTTTACAAATTTAACAGGAACTAAATACTCTCCATCCCAAAGTCTGAGGGTTGTGTTATCGGATTCAAAAATCTCCTGGCAAATGAGGATGACTTTTGAAAATAATTGTTCCTCTCTGTCCAAATTTGCGAATTCTTTGGAGATATAGAGTAGGATTGCAATTTTATCTTTGTCTGTTAATCCTCCCACGACTTTGTTTTGTCCGCGGAAGTTGACGAGCATTCGTTTTGATACTTTAAAATCAACCATAATGGATACCTTTTGGCTATACTAGTGCAAAAATCGTACCGTTTGAGCAAGACGCATAAAAAAGGATTTGTATCGTATAATTCTCTACATTCTGCACATTTCTATAACAAAGTATTATGTTGCATATTTTTTTAAAAGCAATTTGCCCATTTTTTAATCAATCAGTACCGACTCTGGAATTGGAATCCTGAACGTGTTTCAGCTCCTTCGGATTCTCTCACCCCAAGACCAGACCGCATGAGAAACACCGAATAATAAAATCCTTCCCCCGCCAAAGAAGGAAAAAACGGACCTGAGACTCCAGTGGAAACGGTATCCATTGGTTTCAATCGACTGAATGCCTCTGCACGGTGTTCGCGCCCGATCCCCAAAAGTAATTGCAATTCGTCTTTTTTACCAATCGCAAAACTAAGATTACCTCCAAACATAGTTTTAACGGGGTAAGGAGGTTTTTCATTGTTTTCATTCAAATCAAAGTAGGCATTTTCCCAAAAAATCCTGGAACCTTCGAGTAAAATTGTGAACTCAGGCATAACTTCATACGATACACCAGCAAACAAACGTTCGGGGAGCCTTTCCTTTAAATACATGGAACCTAAATATTTTTCATAACGGTAGGCTCCGGGTGATTCCAGAATTCCACCAACTTTCCATTTCCCCAATTCCCATTGGATTCCGAACGATAGATTCCAAGAATATGAACTATACCCCCCAGGGCGTACAGAAACAGATGGGCCAAAATTAATCCCCAAGGAAAGTGAATCCGTTAGGTGGTAACTAAAAATACCTTGGAAGGCATGGTTTGAAAATCGTTCATTGGCAGGGAATGACCTTTGGAATACAGGTTTTGCCCGAAACCCAAGCCCCCATTTTTCACCCAAACCAAAATAAACACCACCTGCGAGATACAAGGAGGAAACATCTCCACTCGCATAACCAGCATAGGCTCCTGCATCCAGAAGGTTTCTATTTTTACTTGCGAGCCCTGCTGTGTTGCCGTAAAAAGAGCCAAGTTCGTTCACAGATACGGAACCATTTGACCCAAGCCCTCCGAGGTATGCAGAAGAGATTGAATTTTCGTAACCAGAAAATTGTGCAGAAAGGTTTTGGAAAGATCCCAAAGAAACCAAAATACAAAACAATGCCAAACCGAATCTTTCTTTGAAAATCATTTTACTACCATAGTTCCTACGATTTATTGGAAAGAAAAGGGATTTCTTTATGCAAAAACCAATGTACAAACAATTCCGATCCCCACAAGGATGGTATTCCCTACTTTACCCAGCCACTTGGGAACAAATGGTGGTCGAAGAAATTCCTGCCTTTTTTCACCCCGATGGGGGTGGAGCGATGCAAGTGTATGCCTTTGAATCCAAACTAGAAAACTTCGATGTCAATTTGGAATTGGAAAATTATTTAAAGATCCACGAAATTGATTATGATGAAGATAAGGTGGCGCAGTTCGAAAATAACGAAGGATCTTCGATTCGGGCTTGTGAATTTATGAAAGAGGACAGGATTTGGATGGTGTATATGATTGCCAATAAGGAAAGAATGATCCTTGCAACATACAACACAGACGAAGAAATCACAGAAGAACTTTTCCAACAGTTGACAAACATTATCAGTTCCGTTAGGTTCATTCCATAACAACGGTTTTTTTTCTTTACAATCGTCTTTTTTGCCTTAGTTTGATTCCACTTCCTTTCAATGGAAAGGTTTGGAGACATTCATGAAAAAAATTGGTATTGCCATCGGTGCATTTTTTGGACTCATCCTTGTGGTGCTCGTCCTTGTTTTGGTGCTTGCGGGGAGTTTCATCACAAATGGATTTCTTGTGAGTCAAATTGAATCGGCACTGAACGTCAGAGCCCAGGTTGAAAAAGTGAACATCAATCTTTTTAGTGCTATATCGGGGATTGGGGTAGAAGGAATCATACTCGCACCTAGAGATGCCGTTGCAAACAAAGGCACTCCGCTTGAAGAAAGAAAACCACTGACCAAAGGTACTGTCCAACTTGGTAAAGTGGATGTGAAAATTTCCTTTCTTGCATTATTTTCCAAACAATTAAAAGTCAATACCCTTGTTTTAAAGGAACCAGAAATTTCCCTAGTGATGTATGAGGACGGAGGTAATAACCTCACCCCTCTCTTCAAAACTCCAAAAATTGTAAATGGGCAACCAAACGAAGCGCTCTCAAGTGAGGCAATGGATGAAAAGAAAAAAGAGGAAGAAGAAGCGAAAAACGAAACTCCTTCAGGTCCTTTTTCTATCAAAGACATACCCATTGCCATAAACATGAACCTTGTTGGAATCCAAGACGGCAATGTAACTATCAGTATGCGAAAAACTGGGCAAGTCATCCAAGTAAAAGATTTGGACTTAGAACTAACGAACATCGACATAGACGGATCCGACTTGCCTTCGCATAACTCAATAAACGTGAACTTTGATGCCGATGTTACCATCATAGGAAAAAACAAAAAAGAATCTGCCATGTTTTTACTAGATACGGAAGGTAAAGTGACCCCGTTTGTGGTAAAAACTGGGCTCGTAAATCCAAAAGTGAACTACCAAGTAAAGATGTTAGAATCCAGTTTCATTTCTGGTTTTGCTGCCTTTGATGCCATTGCAGGGGAATTACCCATTTTAGAAAATGCGGGGCTCAAACTCGATAAACTCAAAGAAAAAGCCATTTTGGAAAAGGATGTCAAGTTTAATGTAGAATATAGCAATGGGAAGGTGACATTTTTGGATGAACCCACATTTCCCACAAAAAACTATGACTTACAGATTGTGAAAGG
Organism: Leptospira sp. 96542; assembly: GCA_029310945.1. Lineage (GTDB taxonomy): Bacteria > Spirochaetota > Leptospiria > Leptospirales > Leptospiraceae > Leptospira_A. The sequence continues at coordinate 21,220 of JARJFC010000015.1, read as the reverse complement.
ATCTTATATTGTTACCACCACCAATTACCATGAAATGCGGATGGGTATTTTGTATGATGAGGATGAATCGAAAAAATCCATTGCGGGTGTGGATGCCAAAATCAAAGAAGCCATAAAAGGCCAAGGTGATCCCAAAGTTTTTCGGGATAAAATCTTGGGAAACCTCATAAAAGACGATCGTTTCAACATCCCTTTCAAAACCTATGGGGACATTCGAAACCCAAAAGTTGATTTGGGAGTGTCCATCGGATCTTTAACGGATCTCATCGGTGGAGCCGTAAAGGATGTCATCAAAGGAAAAGCAAATGAAGCACTTAAAAAAATCCCAGGGGCATCGGATGCGTTGAAAGGACTTGGATTCTGAAAATTTTAATTCAGAACCTAACCTCATAAAAAAAGGGCTTTGTTTTCTAAAAAACAGAGCCCTTTTGATTTTCTGAAGCGTTTGTGAGGAATCTTTTATTTGGATCTTTTTCTCATATTCGAATCCAAAACTTTTTTGCGGAGTCGTAAACTTTGTGGGGTTACTTCCAAAAGTTCATCGTCATCCAAAAATTCAATGGACTGTTCCAAAGTGAGTTTTTTGGGTGGAGTCAAACGAATGGCCTCATCTGAACCCGATGCACGAACGTTTGTTAATTTCTTTTCACGCACTGGGTTCACTTCGAGGTCGGAGTCACGGGCATTCAAACCGAGGATCATACCAGGGTAGACGGCCACTTGCGGTTCAATGAAAAGTTCTCCCCTTTCTTGTACCTTCCAGAGTGCATAAGCTGTTGCTTCTCCCGAATCCATAGAAATGAGAGCCCCGTTCTTACGCCCAGGGATTTCTCCTTTGAACTTATCATAGCGGAGGAATCGGCTAGACATTACCCCCTCTCCACGGGTTTCAGAAATAAAATGACCACGGAAACCAATGATCCCACGGGTTGGAATTTCATACTCAACACGAGTGATCCCAGAGGTATGAGTTTCCATACTTTGGAGTTCGCCTTTTCTACGGTTTAGTTCTTGGATCACTGCCCCAGAAAACTGTTCTGGAAGATCCATCACCAAACTTTCGTAAGGTTCTGTTTTTTCACCCACTTCGTTGGTTTTTAGAATGACTTCTGGTCTTGAAACTTGCAGTTCATAACCTTCTCGTCTCATGGTTTCAATCAATATCGAAAGATGGAGTTCACCTCTCCCAAGGATCTTAAAACGATCTTTGTCGTCTGTTTCTTCCAATTTTAAGGCAACGTTTGTTTCGAGTTCCCGATCAAGACGTTCCCTGAGGTTCCTTGTGGTGACAAATTTTCCTTCTTTTCCTGCAAATGGAGAGTTGTTGATCATAAAGAACATGGAAACGGTTGGTTCTTCCACTTGGATGGCTGGTAGTGGGATGGGGTTTCCCAAATCGCACACAGTGTCACCAATGAACATATCAGGAATCCCCGCAATGGCAACGATGTCTCCCGAGAAAGCTTCATCGATTTCGTAACGTTGCAAACCTTCGTATCCGAATAATTTTGTGATTTTGTAGTTTGCTGTTTTGCCGTCTGTTTTTGCGAGTGTTACATCCTGACCCTTTTTGATTGATCCAGCATAGATCTTTCCGATGGCAATCCGACCCACATATTCGTTATAGTCAAGAGCCACAACTTGGAATTGGAGGGGACGTGTGTCGTCCGTTTTGACGGGAGGAACATGGGAGAGAACCTTATCCAGTAGTGGCTCGATGTTTGAACCAGGGGATTCAGCAAGTTCATTCACCGCCCAACCTTGTTTGGCAGAAGCATAGATGATGGGAAAATCCAATTGTTCTTCTGTAGCTCCTAAATCGGAGAAGAGGTCGAATACCTTATCCACTGCAAAACTAGGCCTTGCGCCTTCTCTATCCACTTTGTTCACTACCACGATGGGTTTGTGTCCTAGTTGGAGAGATTTTCCGAGTACAAACCGAGTCTGTGGCATGGGGCCATCAAAGGCATCCACAAGGAGGAGGGTACAATCGGTCATGGATAGAACTCGTTCTACCTCGCCGCCAAAATCGGCGTGCCCTGGTGTATCGAGGATATTGATCCGAGTGCCCTTATACTTCACTGAAGTGTTTTTGGCAAGGATGGTGATCCCCTTTTCTTGTTCCAATGCGTTTGAATCCATGATTCGTTCTCTGTCTTCTTTGGCAGTGACTGCGCCCGTATGGCGGAGGATACAATCGGTGAGAGTTGTTTTGCCGTGGTCGACGTGTGCTATGATTGCGATATTGCGAATTTCCATTATTTTTACCAGAAATCTAAAAACCTCTGGGCTGTCGATGTGGATTTGTTGACAACGGCACCCACTCGGAAATCTTGGTAAGAACCACACGAGAAAGAGATTAGGATAGAAATATGTTCGCCATCATTGAACTTGGAGCCAAACAATTTAAAGTGTCTCCTGAACAAGTATTTGTAGCAGATAAAACAGGAATCACTGTAGGGAATACCCTTGACGCGAAAGTCCTTCTCCTTTCTGACAACAACAAAGTGAACATTGGTTCGCCTGCACTTTCAGGCGCCAAAGTAACACTCAAAGTATTGGAAGACTGCAAGGGTGATAAAATCCACGGTTTTAAATACAAAAAACGCAAAAACTACAAACGATCTTGGGGTCATAGACAACAACTCCAAAAATTGCAAGTGGTTTCCATCAGCGGTTAATTGATAAACTGCATCATATTCAAAGAACAAGGAGGGCAAATCGCAGGGATCCAAATTGAAGGACATTCACCAAAAGCTTACGGTAATCTTGGTGAAAATTTACTATGTGCAGGTGTTTCCACTCTCACTCAGAGTGTTCATTCCTACCTAGTTGTCCAAAGAGCATTGGCTTCTGAAACAAAAAAAGACGGTTTTTTAGAGTTCCTCCTGAGTGAGGATAGGAAAGGAAAGTTCCAAACTCTGCTCGAAATGACAGAACTAGCTCTCCACTCTCTCCAAAAAAACCATCCAGATGCGATTTCCATCCAAAACGAAATTATAAAGGGGTAAACAATGGCTACAAAAAAAGGTGGTGGATCCACAAAGAACGGTCGCGATTCGGTTTCAAAACGATTGGGTGTAAAGGTTTACGGTGGCCAAGTGGCTACAGCAGGGAACATCATTGTTCGCCAACGCGGTACAGAATTCAAACCTGGTAAAAACGTTGGGATCGGAAGAGACCATACACTATTTGCGTTGGTAGATGGGATTGTGGCTTTCGAACACGTTACACGCGAAAGACAACAAGTTTCCGTTTACCCGAAACAGTAAGATCCTTCTACATGGAGGATAAAGAACCCGTTTTTGGACATTCCATGAACGGGTTTTTTTTTGTTAGATTATGACTAGTTTCATTGATGAAGTTCCCATTATTGTAAAGGCCGGTCACGGTGGTGCTGGTTCTGTGCACTTCCACAAAGAAAAATTTGTGGAGTTTGGGGGTCCCGACGGAGGAGACGGAGGCAAGGGTGGAGATGTGACCATTTTGGCTGAAGGCCGGATGATGACCCTTGAGAATTACCTTCCCGACAGAACCTACTCTGCCAAGGACGGCGAACCAGGTCTTGGACAAAACCGGCATGGGGCAAATGGTGAGGATCTAATCCTAAAAGTTCCCATTGGAACACAAGTTTTCGATGCCATTACCATGGAAATCATCCATGATTTCACCTATGACGGCGAATTGTTTACAATCGCCAAAGGTGGCAGGGGTGGCAAAGGCAATACATTCTTCAAAACTTCCATCCACCAAACACCTCGTTATGCCCAGCCGGGGGAAGAAGGCGAAAATCTTTCGATCATTTTACAACTCAAACTCTTAGCCGATTTGGGGATTGTGGGATTACCAAACGCTGGTAAGTCGACCCTACTCTCGAAGGTCACACATGCCCATCCGAAAATTGCAGGGTATGCGTTCACCACCCTATCACCCAATCTAGGTGTGGCTCACCGTTTTGACGATTTGTATCGTTATACGGTCGCAGACATTCCTGGTATCATTGAAGGTGCTTCCCGAGGGATCGGGCTTGGCCTTTCCTTTTTGAAACATATCGAACGTGTACAAGGTATCATCTTTTTATTTGATGGCAGCAATTTGCAATTGGAAGAAGAACTAACCATGCTCCGTAGCGAGCTTGGAAATTACAACCAAACACTACTTAGTAAAAAATTCTTACTTGTGATCAACAAAATGGATGTTTGGGAAAATGATCCTGATTTTACCAAAGAAATTGAAAAACAGTATTCTCATTTGGGTGAAATTGTATTCATTTCGGCGGATAAAGATATCAATTTAGATTATTTAATGGAACGAATTGATAAGGTGTTTTTTTGGGAAAAATCTAAACTAGTTTATGAAAACGCGTAATTCCTATTTAGAATCGATTCAAAAATCAAAACTCGCTGTGGTCAAAATTGGGTCAGCTCGTGTTTCTGGAGATGAAACAAAAATAAACGATTTTTTATATGGTTTGGTGGGAGATATTAGAACCCTAAAAGACCAAGGTATCGAAATCATTCTAGTATCATCTGGTGCCATTGCCCAAGGCAAAAAACTTTTGCATATTAAAAACGGTAAAGAAACAAATCATCCCCCCACCCTCTCCGAAAAACAAGCATTTGCTGCCGTTGGACAAAACCGTCTGATGAATTTGTATGAAAGTTTTTTTAGCAGAGTCAACATCCCTATCGCACAAATTCTTTTTGGTCGAAAGGATTTAAACGAAGAGGAAAGTTTTAAAAATTTAAAACAAACCTTCCGCCAACTCCTCGATTGGGGCATTCTACCCATAGTCAATGAAAATGATTCTATCTCCACAGAAGAAATTAATTTAGGAGATAACGATGTTTTGAGTGCCATCGTTGCCTCCATCGTAGGTGCCGACCTCCTCCTCATCCTAACAGGTGTGGATGGGTTTCTCATGGGGGATAAAAAACTTGATTTAATTACTGAAGTGACGAAGGAAATTGAATCGCTCGCGACAGGACCTAGTGGTCCAGGCACTGGTGGGATGTTCACTAAGATCAAAGCCGCAAAACTACTATTACCTTTTGGAATCAAAACAGGCATTGTAAATGGTGAAAACAAACATGCCATATCAAATTTTTTTACAAAAGAAAATTTTGGTACACTCGTCGCAAACGATTTGATTCCTCTCAACACACCGAGTACAAAAGAAATCAAAGACCATTTTTTTAGCATTGGATCGGAGTCATGATATGGATATGAAACAGTATGCGTTTGAACTCGCAAACAAAGCGAAAGAAGCAAGTGTTGGGTTAAAATCCCTCACGACAAAAGAAAAAAACTCTGTATTGAAAAAATTGGAAGAACTGCTTTTAAAAAACGAATCCCAAATCATAAGCAAAAACCAATTGGATATGGAGACGGGAAAATCCAAAAATCTTTCCCCTGCCCTTATGGACAGATTATTACTGGATTCGAAACGAATTCGATCGATGGTAAAAAGTATCGAAGAAATTAGAAATTTACCGGATCCTGTTGGTGAAGTTGTTCGGGGTACAGTTTTACCAAATGGATTGGAACTTATCACCAAACGAGTACCAATTGGTGTGGTGATGACAATCTATGAATCAAGGCCAAATGTTACGATCGACATTGCTTGTCTTTCGTTTAAATCAGGAAACTCTTGTATTCTAAGGGGTGGGAGTGAAGCCTTCCATTCCAATTCATTTCTTAGTTCACTTTTCCATGAGGCTATTCTTGAGTCTGGAATTGAAGGAATTTCGAAAGATGTTGTTTCCTTCGTTGAAAACACCGACCGCGAAGCCATGCTACCTTTTTTCCAGTTAGACAATATCATTGATGTGATTGTACCAAGGGGGGGAGAAGCCCTCATTCGATTTGTTGCAGACAATAGCAAAGTTCCTGTCATCAAACATGACAAAGGTGTAACAAATTTATTTGTTTCCCAGTTTGCAAACCCAAGTATCGTACTTCCTATTTTACTCAATTCCAAAACCCAAAGACCTGGTGTTTGTAATGCATTAGAAAATCTAATCATCCACAAAGACTATCCCCAAATAAAAGCTCTTTTGGAAGACTTAAAGAAAAACGCGGTTATACTTTTGGGTGATGAAAAAACAAAAGAGATTCTCCCCAATGTAACTCTTGCCTCCGAATCTGATTATGAAACTGAGTTTTTAGATTTGCGACTGAGCGTAAAAATTGTGGAAGATTTGGAAGAAACACTTACTTTCATACGTAAGTTTAGTTCTGGACATACGGAGTGTATCATTTCAGAAAATTACTCTGAAATCCAAACATTCCAATCGAAACTTGATAGTGCTGCTATTTTTGTAAACTGTTCCACCCGTTTCCATGATGGCGGGGAATTTGGACTTGGCGCAGAAGTAGGAATTTCTACGGGAAAATTGCATGTTCGTGGACCAATGGGTCTCATTCACCTAACAACGACTACAACTTATGTGACTGGGAACGGGCAAACCCGGACGTAAAATGGTTTTCTTTTTCGGTGGGAGTTTTAACCCCCCTCATTCGGGGCATCGGTATCTTTTGGGTTACCTCATAGAAAATTACCCCAATGAAACTATTTTAATTTCGCCAAACTACATTTCTCCATTCAAGGATAAAAAAGACTTAAACCAAAATTCTATTTTGGAACTTTGTATGAGAGAGTTTGCAGATTTGTTTTCGGATCATGTCACATTGTACACAAATGAAATTTTTCAAGCCTCACCGAGTTACACCTATGAGACCATTCTAAGTTTAAAAAATGACCATCCGAAAATTTCTCTTGTCATTGGGGACGACCATCTGCCAACTCTTCAGAATTGGCATCAGGCAAAGAACCTAATCTCAATTTTAGAGTCAATCACACTTGTTCGGAGAACATTTCCACCTAATACAGACATTCCTATACCTGATTTAATTCCTAAAAATAAAGTAAACATTCTACAAAATCAGTTATGGGATATATCTTCCACCAAACTCCGTTCCAACAAAAACAGAAATTTCTTTTTGCAGTTTTTGAAACCTTCTTCTGTGGACTTTTTGGATTCGATAGGGTATTTTGATTGAAATCAACAGAAGATTGGATCGAATTTTTCAAGGCCGAAGTTCCCAAACATATAACTGATACAAGGTGGGAGCATACCCTACGAGTAGCGGAGTTCTGTTTTGCACTTGCAGAAAAATTTAGCTATAAAAACCCCCACTCCGCTTATTTGGCTGGTCTATTGCACGATACCACAAAACAAAAAAAAATGGAATTCCATCTGGATTATTTCATTCGTTCGCATTTTGATTTTGCGAACATCCCCAAACAAGCTTTCCATGCATTTTCTGCTCCCATTTTTATAAAAGAAGAATATAAGTTTGAAGACGAAGAAATTTTTTCGGCTATGCGATCACATACGATGGGCAAACCAAACCTAGACCTGCTCGAAAAAATTGTCTATACGGCTGATTTTTTAGGTTCATCTTTTGCAGCCAAACAACCTGAATATGAAACCTGGAAAGAAAAATGTTATTTGAATTTAGAATTTGGCGTTTTATTAAAGGCAAAAAAGACCATTCAGAATTTAATCGAAACAAATGAACCGATACATAATCATACGATAACGACATACAATGAAACAATATTATTATTACAGGAAAACTTATGATATCTTCTTCACCTAAAAAACCATCGGTTTCTTCAAAGAATATTCTGATACTTGCGGCAGTTTTTTTTGTCATTGCCTTACTCTTTTTGTTTTTAAAATCCAAACCAGGTTTTGGACTTGATCAAAAAATAACGCAAGTAAAACGATTACCAATTTTAATTTCTGTTATGGCAGAAGATGATGTTTATCTATTTGGTTTGTATGCTGAATTTTATCCTTTAGAAAAAAAAGCTGCCCTGTTTTTTATAAATCCCAAAACGAGTATCGAAGATAGCGAAAAAACTTTGATTGATAAAGGTTCTAGTGCCCCCTCTTATATAGAATCAATACTCGAAGACACCTTAGACCAACCCATACCATACAGAATTATACTCACAAAAAAACAATTGGCCCATTGGATCAACCTGATGGGAGGAATTGAACTTTTTTTTGAGCCAAGATCCGGTCATATCACAACAAACTACCATCGCAACAAAACCATCTACACTCTCGACGGTGAAGACTGCCTGGACTGGATGACAGCGTTACCAGACGAAAAGATGATTTCATACATTCGTAGACTAGAAGTTCAGGAGACGGTGATCTTAAGTTTGTTTGAATCCATTCATTTCCAAAAAGAAAATTTAAACAAACAACAGTTAAGTTTTTTACATAGCCAATGGAACACAAATCTTTCTGCAAAAGAATGGGACACAATACTTGATTTTTTAAAAAAAGACAGAACTCATTATAGTGTATCTGAACTTCCAGGTGAACCAGTCCTTAGGCAAAAAAAGAAGGACGAAATTTTGAAATCCAAAAAAGAAACCATTAAAGTTGCGTTTTATAAATTCTCACAGGATCTGCGATCGCAGGCATCCAAGGAAGGAGAAAGAGCAAGGATTGAAGTCCTCAATGGAACCGCAAAAAATGGACTTGCCAGATATGGAAAAGTTCTCTTGAATGATAAAGGTCTGAAAGTCTTGACTGTTGACAATGCCTGGGATCATAATTTTAAAGCCAGTATCATCTTAAATCGTTCTGGCAATACCCAATACACAGATAGTATCTCTGAAACCTTCCAAGATAGAAAAGTATACTTTGCCCTCAGAAAAGATTTGGGTCTGGATGCCACTGTGATTTTAGGTGAAGATTTTCAAAGTTCGAAGGATTAAGAATGCCCGTTATTAGTGAAGAAACAATAAATTATTTAAAAAAAATAAAACAAACATTAATTGATAAAAAATGCGAGAATATCCAATTTTTGGATTTAAGGGACGTACACAGTTATCTGTCCCTTTTTGTTTTAGCAACCGTAAAAACGGAAACCCAAGGTAGATCCTGTGCCAAAGATATAGATAAATTTATGAAACCCTTAAAACTGTCGGTTTCCAGAAATCATTTTGCCGATCTCCCGAAAGATGTTACAGGTTGGATTTTACTCGATTACGGCGAGGTTTGCGTACACATTATGACAGACGAAATGAGAACTTTTTACTCTCTTGACAGGCTTTGGGGAGACGCAACGCCAATCTTAGTATAAATCTGAGAATCACTAAGGGGATTTTGCCACAGCTTTTCCCCTCGTAAAATTTTGAATCTCGTTTTAGATTTTCGTATTTTGGGTTGCTCGACAACATTGATTTTTTGATCCTGTTCCCAGAGGGGTCAATCGCTACCATTGGACTTTAACAATCGTTCTCTTTTTTTTACGCCCCAAAGAATGTTGACCAGTTGGTTAACATTCTTCCTAGTCATTCTCCCGAATTTTGCCGAGTCCAATTTTGAAGAGGAAATGGATCATTTGCGAGTTAGCCAATGGGAGTCTGGCAAAACCAATTTGGATTCCAAAGAAGGAAACCCGGATCCCAAAAAACTACGGCTTTCGATTCCAGATGCCATTGAACAAGTGATAGAGAATAACACCATCGTACAAAATGCAAAATTGGAAATTGTCAAAGCGGATAGTCCAGAATACAAAAATGAATCTAAATTCGTATGGCGTGCACTGGCTGGGATTCAGGTCAGTAAACAGTATTTTCCAAACAATCGAAACAACGTATTCCAGGGAACCATCCGTTCTCAAGACAAAATTTCAGCAGGAATTGAAAAACAATTTAGCACAGGCACTTATTTCAAAACAGAAGTGAGTACAATCCGAATGGATACAAACGCCTTTGAAAACAATTCAGACCCTTCTACGGCTGCTTTTGGGAGTTTGCTTGCGGCTCCTCCGATGTACACGGGAGCACTCTCACTCACCTTATCCCAAGAACTTCTAAAATATGGATTCGGAACGACAGAAGCAGATAAAGAAAAATTATTAAAAAACCAGACCCTTCTCGTTCGCGAAAACTACATTGGAATTTTGACTCAATTGGTTGTTAAAATTTTGGTTGATTATTGGTCTCTGAGTATCATCGACTCTCAAATTGCAACTTATGAACGTGTATTGAAGAACACTGAGGAAATCCGAAACTTAACCCGCCGCAAAACAGGGCTTGGGCTTTCTGAAGGTTTCGAAGTAAACCAATGGAACCAAGCCTATCTAAAAACAGAATCGATGTTGGAAAAAGCCAAAGTAGACAGATTAGAAGCAGAACGAAATTTAATTCGTATCCTCAATGTTGATACCAGTTCGTCAATAGAAGGTGTGACCGATCTCAGTGAATCCTTACCACTTGGCCTTGATACCAAAAGGGACAAAGAATACGCACTAACTCACAGAACCGATTACCTAATTTTAAAAAGGGAATTGGAGATCACAAAACTCATGTTAAAAACAGCAAAAGCAGAGGAAGATCCTTCTGTAAAAGCAAGTTTATCCTATAGTTCTGTGGGGCAAAATTTTTTATCTCCGCAGGAAAATTATATCGCTCGCCAAAGGGGCATTACATCTTTCAAATACCCTCAGTATTTTGCGGAACTCAGCATGAGTTATCCTCTTTGGGATCTTGGTGTCAAAGCAGCCATCAAAGAAGCAGAAACCAATGCAAAAGTAACGGAACTTAAAATTCAAAATTTGGAACAACAAATAGGCCAAGAAATTGAAATTCGATATGAAGCCATCCAATCTAGTTACAATTTATTAAAAGACCTGCAAAAAACCAAAAAAGAGACCGAAATTTTTTACAACGGATTACTCAGTCGGTTCAAACAAGGTCGATACACAGCAGTGAATGTGAAAAATGCACTAGATTCCTTGGCCCAAGCAGAGTTGGGAGTGACACAAGCAAAAATCAATTTTAACATCAATCTGGTTCGTTATGAAATGACGAAAAATTCTCTCTTCGAAAAGTATGGTGTGGATATCTATGCCATACTCGATGAAGTAGAAAAACGAGCCAAGGCGGAATCGGATAAATTATGAAAATCCTCCCCAACCATAAAAAAGAAGAAATGGTGGGGTTTCGCCGAAAGATTCATAAAAACCCTGAACTGAAATACGAAGAAAAAGAAACTGCGAAATTAGTCGCAGAACACCTAACAAAACTTGGTTATTCCATCGAATCGGGTATTGCAGAAACAGGGATTGTTGCACTTTTCGATTCTGGTCTTCCTGGAAAAACCGTCCTCATTCGTGCCGATATGGATGCCTTACCCATTTGGGAAGAAACGACTCACAACTACAAAAGTGAAAATCCAGGCAAGATGCATGCCTGTGGGCACGACGGTCATACGAGTATTTTGCTTGCTTTGTCCTCTGAATTAAAATCCACACCGAAAGAATTTGTTCCCAAAGGCCGGGTATTGCTTTGTTTCCAACCAGCCGAAGAAGGTGGGTCTGGAGCGGATCGTATGATAGCTTCGGGTATCCTTCTTCGGTATAAGGTCGATGCCGTTTTTGCCCTCCATGTTTGGAACCATATTGATTTGGGAAAGGTAGGGGTTGTGAACGGAACCATGATGGCATCTGTAGACGAATTTAAAATCACCATCCACGGAACTTCAGGTCATGGGGCAATGCCACAACATACTGTGGATCCCATTGTGGTCGGATCGCATATTGTCACTGCACTGCAAACCATTGTTTCTCGGAATGTGGATCCCCTCGAACCCTGTGTGGTGACTGTCGGTTCTTTCCATGCGGGCAATGCATTCAATGTCATCCCTGAAACTGCGAATCTACAGGGAACCGTTCGTACTTACTCAAAATCGGTTTATGAAGAAGTGCCCAAACGAATGGAGATATTGGTAAAACAAGTGGCTTCTGGTTTTGGTGCAAAGATTGATTGGTCGTATACAAGAATTGACAAACCAACCATCAACGATCCGAAAATGGCTGACATCGTCAGGAGAGCTGCAACCCAAGTGCTTGGAGAAAATGCACTTACGGAAGAAAACACGAGAACCATGGGAGGAGAAGATTTTTCTGCCTTTCTCATGGAACGACCTGGTTGTTATTTTTTCATTGGTTCTCGGAACGAAACGAAAGGCTTCACCCACCCACACCATAGTTCATTTTTCGATTTTGACGAAGATGCGATGCCCATTGGCCTGTCTGTCATGAAAGAAGTGATTTCCATTTATCTAAACGAACCCTAATCACACTAAAAAAAAACTTGCCTAAATTTGCTGGTCTTTAATTAGTTAGACATCTAATCAATTGGAGCCTCAAATGATCGATTATAAATTGGAAGATTCTGTGGGTATCATCTCCTTAAAAATTAATGATAAAAACAGTTTTGGTCATGAAAGTTTTTTAAAATTACAAACCATATTAAAAGAAGTAAAAGAGAACCTACCAAACATATTGGTTTTGCGTTCAGAAATAGCCGATAATTTTTCCGCCGGCCTCGACTTAACATCCGTTAGCCAATTAAAGACAGAAAAAGAATTATTGGATTTTTTGGGATTATTTTACCAAAACTTAGAAGATCTTTATACCCTACCCATTCCTACCATTGCAGAAGTGAATGGCCATGCCTTGGGTTATGGTGCCATGCTTGCACTCGCTTGTGATTTTCGGTTGGGTGTTCCTAACTTGCGTTTTGGTCTCCCAGAAGTGAAAATTGGAATTCGGGTTCCTGCTTTTATCATCGCCCTACTCTCCGATTCCATTGGTATGGACAATGCAAAATGGCATGTATTACTAGGTGATGCAGAAAAAGCAAAAGACATTCGGTCACTCTTCTACGATCTACCTGATACTGCGGAAGATTTAGCAAAAAAAACAAAGTCACTTGTGACAAAACTGAAACGGAATTCTTCCGATGCAATGAAGGAAACAAAAAAAGCAGTCCTCTTAACAAAACAATCCATTCTAAAACTGATCGAGACAGATAAAGAGGAAACTATCCGAAGTATTTCATCTCCTCATGCGAAAGAAGGAATTGCCGCCACCGTCGAAGTGAGAAGACCTAACTTTACCTGAGTTAGGGCATTTTGATGTGGTTGTAAATTTTTTCGAGTATGGGGTATAATTTTTTTTCCTCTTCTGTGACCAAACCCCAGGTTTTTAAGGAGAGGAGTTTTGCAGAAACAGAATAAAAATTTTTCTTTTTTGAAATGGCCAAGGGAGAAAGGTTCACTTCCCATTCTCTTTTGTCTACTGTTGAAACTTTTCTGACAAGGAGTCCCACCGATTCCAATTTTACCACAAGAACCGTACAAGTTGGTTTTGTCCTTTCAATTGCTTCGGCTAACTTTGTCATGTTTGTGGGTTCTTTTTTTCGAAACAAATATGTTAAAATCTCAAAATGAGATGTGGTTAATCCTTTAAATCCTAATTTTACAAACTCGGCTTCGACAAGTAGACCAATGTGGTTTGTGATCCGGTCGAAAAACCGTAAACTTAAAAATCGATGGGTTTTTGAGGGCATCCGGTTCTTTAGAATTTCAGGGCTTCAATTTCTTCAATTTCTTTGGGGATTGAGGCCGTAAGGTTCACTGGTGTGTTTCCATGAATGAGGACATCATCTTCAATGCGAATGCCAATGCCACGGAATTCGCGGGGGATGGTTTCATCTGATGGATCAAAATACAAACCAGGTTCAACAGTAACCACTTGCCCATTGGTCAAAGGCCTTGATTTTGATTGTATATAATAGCGACCCACGTCGTGCACATCCATACCCAAATAATGCCCTGTTCGATGCATATAAAACTTTTTATAGGTTTCCTGTTCCAAAATCGAATCCAAACTGCCTTGTAAAAAACCCATATCACGCAATACATCTGCAAAAAAACGCACCGTTTTTGTATGAACATCACTAAAGGGAACATTCGCAACTGATTGTTTGATGGCATTCTTCTGTGCAGCAAGCACTATCTCATAAACCAATTTTTGAGGTTCTGTGAATTTTTTACCCGCAGGGAAAACACGTGTTACATCTGCTGTATAATAATTCCATTCGGCTCCCGAGTCCACTAGTACCAAATCATTTTCTTTTAGGACATCGTCATTGTTAACATAATGCAAAATACAGGCATTTTTTCCTGTGGCCACGATATGGCCATAACCACCACCGATGGCTCCGTATTTTAAATATTGTTCTTCGAGTATGGCTTCCAGTTCGTATTCATACATCCCCGGTTTTGCATCCTTCATGATCCGAAGATGACCAAGTTTTGTGATTTCTGCTGCTGTTTGTAAAATTTTGATTTCTTCTTTGGATTTAATGAGCCTCTCTTCATGCAAGAATAATGGTTCTTTGATAGAGTCGGGACCAAACTTTCCTTCCCGTGCCCGCAAATTTAAGTTGCGACAAGCAGAAATCAATTCCAAATCATTCTCATTACTTTCGCCAAAAAAATGATAGAGGGTATGATTACCAAGTAAAAGTTTGGAGAGTTCACTCTTCCAATCACTTAGATCATATGTTTTTGTTAGACCAAGTATTGATTTGATTTTATCCTTTCCCAACCGAATGCCCGTCCAGATTTCTCTCTCTTTATCTTTGGGCAAACAAAACATTCCCGATTCTTGTTTTGAGATAAAAAGAATCGAATCTTCCTCTGTAACACCAGTTAAATAATAAAAATCAGAATGTTGTCTAAACTTATACTCAACATCCCGATTTCGTATGCGGTGTTTGGCTGCAAAAAGAATTAAGATCTCACTCTCTTTTAAAATTTTTTGGACTTTTTTAATACGAGCCTTATAAATTTCAGGATCAGATTCTTTTTTTTTGTATAAAGATGTATGGTTCATAAAATTACCTCTTCGAGAGCTTCAAAAATTTTCACAGAGTTTTGGTCCAACATACATTTAAAATGTGATTCAGGGCAAATCCTCCCACCATGAATTCCGCAAGGCCTGCAACTAAGGCCGGTTACTTCCAAAAGTCTTTGTCTTTCAGAAAGACTACTATACCCAAATTCAGGGATAGTGGCTCCGTAAATCATCACGGTCGGAACATTGAAAGCTGATGCAAAGTGAATGGGACTTGAATCATTAGAAATGATGGCCTTTGCACCTTCAATCCAAAGAGAAAGTTCTTTTAGGTTTGTTTTCCCAATGAGAGACAAAAGCCTAGGCCTTTCACGTAAATTGATTGGTTCTGTTTTCATCAATCGAAAGATAGTCTCTTCAATGATCAAATCATCTTTTGAGCCAACGAGGATGACTGTCTCTTTTCTTTTTCTTAAAATCTGTGTGATGACACTCACAAACTTCTCTTCGGGTAAACGTTTTGTTTCCCATAAGGAAGATGGGGCTATAATGATATAACCAATGTCCGGTGGCACTAATTCATTTTTCTGGGATTCAAATTTTATTCTGTCATTTTCGTTCGGATATAGGAATGGTCTTCTGTTGCGACCACTTGGAATTTCAGAATATATCGGAAGTAATGCGAATAATTTATCAACCTCGTGGATCCCAAGTTTGGGTCTCACAACCTTCCTTGTATGTAAAAATGAAAATCCTGATTCTTTATAACCCACTCTTTCTTTTGCCCCAGTCAAAAAGGAAAGAATACTCGAACGAAATGAAAAATGGGCTGAGTAAACGATCGCAAAATTTTCTTTTTTTAATTTTTGCGCAAATTGGAAGAAGGCAAAAGGGTTTTTCTTCATTCTCTTTTTATTTATGGTCAACACTTTCGTAATATCTGGATTGTTTGCAAGTACCATCTCAGTGCCTTGGTTGACTAGGACATACAAATCGGCACTAGAATGATTCTCTTTCACAGCACGGAAAAAAGATGTCGAGAGAATGAGGTCGCCGAGGAAGGCCGTTTGGATGATGAGGATTTTTTCTGGCATCAAGTCCTTTCTAAAATGGATACAAAGTTGTTTGTTGCTAGTCCACCTATACTCTGGGCAATTGCCAACCGCTTTTCGGGCCATATACCAAATAACCGACAAATCTCCACAATTTGCGCTAATCCAGAAGCTCCCACAGGATGACCTCGCGATTTCAATCCACCAGAGGCATTGATTGGGAGATTTCCCTTAGGATGGGTGAGACCTGCCTTCACTTGGAAGAGTGCTTCCCCTCGTTTGAAAAAACCAGCATCTTCTGCACCCACAAGTTCAAACGGAGTGAACGCATCATGGAGTTCGGCAAACTGGATGTCTTCTGGTCCAAGACCTGCTTCTGTATAGGCCTTTGCAAATGCGATCTCATTTGCAAGTAAACTTGGCTCTGCGGTTTCTAGGAAAGGTGCGGTTCCCGAACCCATCCCCCGCACGGAAATAGAACTTTGGTCTTTGGATAAAATGAGTGCAGCCGATCCATCTGACAAAGGAGAAATATCATACAAACCGAGGGGACTTGCAATCATTGGTTGTTTGGAATAGATTTCCTCAGTTACGTTCTTTTTGATATGAGCAATGGGATTTTTGAGTCCATTGTCGTGTAATTTTTTTGCGATAAAGAATAAATCCGAATCTTTATATCCATACATATCCAAATAACGCCTTGTGATCATGGCGCCACCTTGTGCCATCGACATACCAAGTTTTCGTTGTTTGTCGGAAAGAACAGAACCAAGTAGCAAATTGCTCTCTTCGCGGTTCAATTGAGACATGAGTTCAGTCGCAACCACAAGACCATGATCGAATCTTCCACTGAGAATCAAATTCACTCCTAATTGGAACGCACTTGCACCCGATGAAGATGCTGTTTCCATCCTCACTGAATAAACATTTCGGATTCCAAGTTTTGCTGCGAGTTTTGCGGAAAGATGGTATTCTTTATTGTATGAGTCTGGTGAAAAACTTGCATACACTATGAATTGAATTTTGTGAGAATGAAACTCATGTACAGATTGTTTTGCGGTGGCATATGTTAAATCGAGTTGTGATACATTATGTTTTCCAAATACACTCAGAGAAGGATTGTGTATGTAAACTTTCTTCATAAGATTATGGTTTCGACTTGCAGATTTTATGAAAACAATTTATCTTTCCAAAAGAACCGTAAAAAGGGGCATTTATTATGAAAGGTAAAAAAGAAGTATTGGATATTTTGGCGGAAGTGCTCACGGCTGAACTCACAGCAATCAATCAATATTTTATCCACGCAAAACTTTGTAAAAACTGGGGTTTTATGGAACTCGCAGATTATTTGAGAAAAGAATCCATTGAAGAAATGAAACATGCAGATGAAGTCATCGAAAGGATTTTATACTTTGACGGTGTTCCCGATTTGCAAAAATATATGAAAATCAATGTGGGAAACTCAGTTCCAGAAATGCTCGAACACGATTTACAGCTAGAATATGGAGCTGTGGAAAGATTGAATCGTGGCATTGATATTTGTGTTGCACAAAAAGACAACGGAACAAGAGAACTTTTGGAACGAATCCTTGTTTCGGAAGAAGAACATATCGATTGGATTGAAACACAAATGTCCGTTATCAAAGAAATTGGTAAAGAAAACTACTTGGCTCAAAAACTAGGAGATTCCGAATAAAAACCTACCAAACTGTTTACCATGCTATTTGTGGGGAAGGACTTTCCCCACTTTTGGAAAAAGAAATATCTGAAAATCACTGCAAAGTCATTTCCTCCAACCGAGGTGGAGTGTTTTTTTCTGGCAAAAAGGAAGATGTCGTTCAATTTTCCATAACTACGAAGTTTGCTTCACGGGTCTGTTTGCAGCTTGTGCATGACGATGTTTCCTCCTATGAAGCTCTCTATGCCCATGCCATTAAAATTCCATGGGAGAAATACATAGGACCTGGCATTAGTTTTCGGATTGATGCCCAAACGAAAGACAATCTAAAAAATTCGCAATTTGCCATGCACCGCCTGAAGGATGCCATACTCGATCGCCTACGGGAAAAATCAGTTGCCCTTCCTGATATTGAAAAACGAGAATCCGATATAACGATAGTTTTACGTTCTCATACAGACCGAGTGAGCATTGAACTCTCTTTATCGGGAGATTCGATTGGACGGCGTGGGTATAGGTTGGCTGCGGGAAACGCCCCCGTCCGCGAACCCATTGCACAAGCGATGTTAGAAGTGTCCGGTTGGAAAGAAGGAAGTACAATTGTGGATCCTATGTGCGGATCAGGTACTGTTCTCATTGAAGCAGCCCTCAGGGAACGTCTGTTTGGTGAAATTAACCGGTATTTATTTGCAGAATCCGTTATTTTTCAAACATTATTCCCAACCTATGTATTTTCGGAAAGAAAAATGGATCCTCCGCAATCCAAACATATTTTCGGTTTTGATATCGACCCCGAAGCCATACGAATCGCTAAGGAAAATGCATACGAAGCTGGTGTGGAAGATTTTATTCAATTCGAAGTAAAAGACGTCTTGGAACTAGAGAATTCTTTTGGAGATACAGGCCATATTGTCACCAATCCACCGTATGGCGAACGCATTGGCAAACCGATGGAAAATCTACGCGAAACCTACTTCCAAATGGGAAAGGTATTAAAGAATGAATTTGGCGGATGGAAGTTCACAGTCTTATCGGGAGATTTCTCTCTACTTGGAAAATTTGGTTTAAAAGAAAACAAAAGTCTCAGCTTAAAACATGCAAATCTAAAAGCCAAAATAGT
Source organism: Leptospira sp. 96542 (assembly GCA_029310945.1). Classification (GTDB taxonomy): domain Bacteria; phylum Spirochaetota; class Leptospiria; order Leptospirales; family Leptospiraceae; genus Leptospira_A. The sequence continues at coordinate 2,628 of JARJFC010000015.1, read as the reverse complement.
AGATTACGAAATGAGGAAACCCCAGTGAAAGATGTACTGTCGCGTGTTTTTGAAATCACACGTGACCCAAGGGACGGTCTACTTTTTTTAAAGGAATTTCAGTCCTTATCACCCGAATCTTTCGCCATTTTGTATGCAGATTCTGAAACCATTTTAGAAAGTTCGGAGGCACTTTTTACAGATCTAAAACTACTATACAAACTGGATTTATATCCAGTTGTGATTTTAGAAGAAGATAGTTTTCAATATTTAAAACTTTTTTTCCCGATAGAACAAGTTTCAGAGGTCGCCGAACATAGTTTGGGTTTCTTTTACCAAACAATCAATAGAGACAAACCACTGCTAGATGAAGTTTCAAATAGTATAAAGAGTAAAAAATTTCCTATTTTACTCTGGGATAGAGACGATGAAAAATTAGCAAGTTTACTCGACCGGTCGCGTTCAATCCTAAAAACAACCAAAATCATTTATGTTTCGAATGCAGGACCGATAAAAGACAATTTTACTGGTAAAATTAAATCCTTACTTCCCATAGAAACTCCAGATTCAGAAGAATTTAAAATTTTTCAAAAGCAAACACAATCTAATTCGCAAAAGGAATTTTTAAACCTTTCTCGTGAATTGATAAACCAAGTGAGTGACCCTCATTTCAATATGGTTTTAACTTCACCATATACACTACTCACTGAACTTTTTACAGTCAAAGGTAGCGGAACTCTCGTTAAACGAAAAAATAGAATCGAAACTTTTACCCGTACGAGTGAAGTCGATATGCAAAGGGTATTCCAATTGATTGAGGAGTCGTTTGGTAAAAAATTAAAACCTGAATTTTTGGAATCAAAATTTGATTTACTGATACTCGAAGAATCGTACCGAGCCTGTGCTTGGTTGCAAAAAACTGAATTCGGGTATCTACTTTCTAAATTTGCTGTGGGTGGGCTTGCCCGCGGTGCGGGGATTGGACGAGACATTTGGGATCAAATTTTAGTCCTTTGCCGTCCACTCATTTGGAGGAGTAAACCCGAAAACAATATCAATAAATGGTATATATCCGTTGCCCAAGGTGTTGAAAAAGATACGGATTGGTATTATTATTGGCTCGGTTTAGAACAAAACAAAATTCCAGAAACCATTCAACTTTTAAAAAATTCTCCTGAGGATTTTTTTCCAAACCAATGAATCCAGTTCTATTGTACGATGGGAATTGCAATTTTTGCACTAAACTTGCAAATTCAATCCAATCAAGTTCCAATGCTAAAATTCAAATCATAAATTTCCGCACACTCACATCCGAAAGTTTATCAGAGATCCACAGAGAACTAAACCTATCCTTATGCGAAGGTGAGGTGCAGTACATCGAAAACGGCAGGCGATACCCTGGTTTTTTTGCCGTTCGGGCCCTCTCTTGGAAGTTAAAAACATATCGTTATTTTGCTTTTGTATTGTACTTACCCTTGGTTCCTTTTTTGGGAATGTTTGTGATGGCCTCACTCAAACGGTTTCGATTGTTTTTCTAAACTCACGTTTTTGTTAATTCAACACGAATCAATCCTTCATAAAAAAGTTTACGAGCATCAAGTGCCATTTTGTTTCCAAGTATCACCTCATTTTTAGATTGTTCTTCTAAGGCAGTGTCTGCAATCAAATCAAACAAACGTTTGCTATGGCCTTCGTCTGCATCCAAATTCACTTGGAAAAATTTCCCTTCTGGTAAATTCATATTAGTTTTAAGTATTTGGTAGGAATCACTAATTTTAGAATATTCTAGTTTTAATAAATATTCATTTGCTGGCCCCAAAGCACCTAAACCAAAATAAAAACCTTGGTTTATTATCTTTGACATTTTGTCTAAATACAATTTTGTTTCAGGTAAAATTTGGTTGGATTCGTAATTTACACCTAGTTTCGCCAAAAACTCAATCAAAATGGAAACATGTGTATCTTCGATTTTTCCTTCTCCCAGTTCTTCCCAAATGTTTTCCACAAGCACAATTTTGGCTCTTTGGTTTGTTGTTTTGGCTGCCACAATTAAAAACCAATCCACAAACCCAATCGATACAAAATATTCCTGACTCAACCATAAAAGAAGATCATCCAAATCCATCTTGTTTTGTTTTCTTATAATCCATTCCGATTCCAAAACTGGATGGTTTTTTACATCATTTTGTAACTTTAAAACCAAATCGTTCATTTCATTTGTTCCTTTCCATACAAATAACGTTTGTTAATTTCATAGTCTTCCAAAGCCAATTTGATAATTCTACTGATCAATTCGGAATAACCAATATTCATTTTTTGATATAACAACGGCAAGGTTGAATAAATATTAGAAAATCCAGGGGTACAATTGATTTCCAAAAATTCTGGTTGGTTTTTGTTCATTTTGAAATCCAACCGAGCATAACCCTTTACCCCAATGGAATTTGCAATTTTTTGACTTAAATCCGTTACTTCTTCCGATAAACTCGAATTTAGGGAAAAATCGAGTGATTCATAAAAATGTTCTTTGGATTTCACTTGGTCTGAATAAACAAGTCCTGGGTAATTTACAAAAGCCACAGGACTCACCAAATACGAACCACCATTCCCAATGACAGCAACTGTTAAGTCATTACCATCAAAAAATGG
>JARJFC010000159.1 GCA_029310945.1 Leptospira sp. 96542 | reverse complement strand
CATGGCCGCGCCCATCCTGCGTCGCGGCGGCGAGGCCGTGGGCGTGATCACCATCGCCGGCCCTCTGCAGCGGCTCACGCTGCAGCGCATGCAGGAACTGGGCGCGCCGCTGCGCCAGGCCGCGGCGGACCTGGCATTGGTCAGCGCGTCATCGCCCTTGTTTGGGCGGCGCGGGTAGCGCATTTCCTGAAAATTGATTCCGGTTGTTGCTGATGGATGGGCCCGGGATTTGTCTGGGTAAAATAATGAAAATCGTTCTCATTTGTAGTGATTTTCTTACAGATTTCATTTCGCTCTACTCGCTCTACTGATTGACCATGCAACAGCACACTTTCCTTGCACCGCTCCCACATTTGCGTCTGCGCCCCAGCGCTTTGGCTGTCCGACTGGCATTGGCCGGTTTGATGGTCGCAGGTACGTCTGCCGGGGCACAAGAACAGGCCACGGAAAAGACCTTGGCCGAGATCACGGTGTCGGCTAGCGCCGACGCTTCGGCTGAAGGCTTGACACCCAGCTACGCAGGCAATCAAGTGGCGCGCGGCGGGCGTGTGGGTCTGCTGGGCAACCAGGACATCATGGATACGCCGTTCAGCACCACGGCTTATACCCATGCACTGATCCAAGACCAGCAGGCCAAGAGCGTGGCCGATGTGCTGCAGAACGACCCCAGTGTGCGTCTAGCGCGTGGTTTTGGCACCTTCCAGGAGCTATACATGATCCGCGGTTTCAACGTCTATTCGGACGATATGTCTTACAACGGCTTGTATGGTCTGTTGCCGCGTCAATACTTGGCAGCCGAATTGATTGAGCGGGTAGAGGTATTTCGCGGTGCGAGTGCATTCTTGAACGGTGCGGCCCCTGGCAGTAGTGGTATCGGTGGTTCTATCAACGTGCTGCCAAAGAGAGCGGGCAACGAGCCTTTGACTCAAGTGACCTTGGGTGCCGAAAGTGGCGGGCGTTACTCGGCAGCTGTCGATATGGCGCGTCGTTTTGGCGAAGACCAGTCGAGCGGTTTGCGTATCAATGCGGTCCACCGTGATGGTGAAGGTTCTGTCGAGAACGAAAAGCAGGAACTTTCTATGCTCACAGCGGGGTGGGATTGGCGCAGCAGGAATGTGCGCTTGTCGGCCGATCTGGGCTATCAAAACAACAAGAATGACCAGCATCGCCCAAGCGTGTATATCGACACCGTGGTACCTTCGGCAGCTCCCGATGCATCCAAGAACTTTGCTCAGTCTTGGACGTATACAAAAGAAGAAGACACCTTCGGTACTGTGCGCGGTGAGGTCGATTTCAACGGCAGCATGATGGGGTGGGCTGCTGCTGGTATGCGAAAGGGTAAGGAGTCCAACCGCTTGGCTGATCCGACGGTGACCAATGCCAATGGGGATGTGACGTTCTACCGTTACGAGAATGAGCGTGAGGATGACATCGCCACTGCAGAAGTTGGTCTGCGTGGTAAAGCTAAAACGGGCATGGTGAATCACGCATGGGCTTTGTCGACCTCAGTCTTTCGTTCCAAGGAATTCAACGCGTATGGCAATTCTTATTCTGGGGGATTGCTGAACAGCAATCTCAACAACCCGGTTTTCTATGCGATGCCGGGGCTTACCTTTGTCTCGGGTGATCTGGCTGATCCCTTGTTGGTCAGTCGAGTCAATCTTTCCAGTGTGGCCGTTGCCGATACGCTGTCCTTTCTGGATGATCGGCTTATGCTGACCGTGGGCGCCAGAAACCAGACGATGGAAAGCTTTGGGTACAACTACGACACCGGTGTCGAGGAAAGCCACAACAAGAAAACCAAGACAACGCCGATAGCAGGTATCGTCTATAAGGCAAGCCAGCAAATTTCGACCTATGCCAACTATATTGAGGGGTTGGAGAAAGGTCCGGTGGCGCCGTCGTATGCAACGAATGCATTTGCGCGTTTTGCCCCGCAGGTTTCCGAGCAAAAGGAAGTTGGCGTCAAGTATGACGCGGGCAAGTTCGGCGGTTCACTGGCTTACTTCTCGACCACTCGTCCTGGTTCCTATCTGACCTCCTCGTGGGAATTCATGGTCGAGGGTGAGCAACAGAACCAAGGTGTTGAATTGAATATGTTTGGCACACCAATGAAGGGGCTGCGTCTGTTGGGTGGTGTGACCTTGCTGGATACGGAACAGAAAACTTCCGATTCTTCGCGAGATGGCAAGGAAGTGATCGGTGTTCCCAAGACCATGGCCAATGTGGGTGCGGATTGGGATGTTCCTGGTACAAATGGGCTCAGTTTGAATGGTCGCGTGGTCTACACATCTTCGCAATATGTGGATGGAGCCAATACGCTGGAAATTCCGTCCTGGACCCGTCTAGATATTGGTGTGCGTTATCTGACCACCATCGCTGACAATCTGGTGACTTGGCGTGCCCGTATCGACAATGTGACCGATAAGAGCTATTGGGCTTCGGCAGGCGGTTACCCTGGCGAAGGTTACCTTGTTCTTGGTGCACCGCGCACGCTGAACGTCAGCGCCACGATCGACTTCTGACAAGGGGGCAAGGCAAGCCATTCTTGGCTTGACCCCGGAGTGTGCCAGTTTGCTCATCGGCTTCTAGAGGCGGTGTCTCTGTCGGTACGGCTTTGCGTGGATACTCCGATATCCCAACGAACTGCCGGAGCCCCACGCATGCGTACCAGCCTTTTCCTCCTGTCCGGTTTTCTGCTGCTGGCCGCCTCGCTGATCCTGGGGCGGCTTTTTTCCGCCAACCATCCCAGCGCGCCAACAGTGGCGGCCACGCTCTTCCTCGGGCTGTGGTTGGTGATTGCCGTGTTCAATCTGTGGGTGGGCGTGACCCGGGCCGGCTACACGGTGGCCGAGGAACTGCCCATTTTGGCGCTGATCTTCGGTGTGCCCGCGGTTGCCGCGTTGCTCTTGCGCTGGAAATGGCTCTGAGCCGAAGTCCACGGCTACACCTACTCATCCCAAGATCGACAAGGAGCATCGCGTGCCTGCCCATGAAAAACTGAACTACGTCGAATTCCCCGCCAAGAATCTGGCGGCGACCAAGGCGTTTTTTGAAGCGACATTCGCCTGGACCTTCGAGGACTACGGCCCTGCCTACAGTGCATTCGCGGGGCAGGGGCTGGATGGCGGCTTCTTTCAGTCGGACCTGTCGGCTCGCAGCGAGCAGGGCAGTGCCTTGCTGGTTTTTTACAGCGATGATCTGGAAGGCACCCTGACCAAGGTCGTGAAGGCCGGTGGGCTCATCGTCAAGCCGATTTTCTCGTTCCCGGGCGGTCGCCGATTCCACTTCACCGAACCCAGTGGCAACGAGTTTGCCGTCTGGGGGCAACCGCAGGCCTGACGGCCAGCTCGCTGAAAACACCGCCCCACCTGCCCCGAATCATCCGAATGAGCAACACCTGGATCGCCCCCGATGGTCAGCCGCGTTGCCCTTGGTGCAGCGCCACGTCCGAATACCTCGCTTATCACGACGATGAATGGGGCCTGCCGGTGGCAGACGACCGGCGGCTCTTCGAGAAGCTGAGCCTGGAGGGTTTCCAGTCGGGCCTGAGCTGGCGCACCATCCTGGCCAAGCGCGAGAACTTC
>JARJFC010000158.1 GCA_029310945.1 Leptospira sp. 96542 | reverse complement strand
GGTGCGCGAGACCAGGGCTTCACGCAGGTGCATCAGGTGACGCTCGGCGTGGAGTTCGAACTCCAGCGCGCTGGCGCTGTTGCGTTTGCTTTTACGGCAGCACTTCCAGGCGTGCACGAGGTCTGCCCCAGCCTGTTCTGATGCCGCAGCCTGCGTCGCCCCAGCCCGGCGGCGCAGGGGCACGACGCGTCAGACCGTGGCCGCATACGCCAGGATGGCGTCCCGGATCGCCAGGAAACGTGGGTCTTCCAGCAGAGGTGCGCGACACCACAGGTAGATGGGGCGTGGCCGGGACGGCACGGACAGCTTCAACTCCGTGACCGGAAACTGCGCCTGCAGCAGGCGCATCGGGAAATGCGGCAGCACTGAAAGATGCCCGCCCGCGCCCAGGATGCGCAACAGCACAAAGGCCTCGCCCAGCACCGCGATGTCGTTGCGCGGGCTCTCCACCCCGGCGGCGCGCAGCATCTCGCCCACGTCCTGGTCAAAGGGCGAGGCCGTGCCCAGGCTGATCCAGGCCATGCCGTCCGCGGCGCCCGGGTCCAGCCGGCCCCGGGCCGCCAGCGGGTGCGTCGGCCCGCAGTACACGCCCAGGTCGTCCTTGACCAGCAGGCAGCGCTCGATGCCCGGCGGCGGCTTGTCCAGCCAGGAGGGCGCGATCACCAGGTCCTGCCGGCCATCGATGAGCTGCTCGACCAGCAGGTGCGGCCGGTCGCTCTGTACGCGCAAGGCCATGTCCGGGAACTGCGCCTGCAGCACGCGCACCAGCCCCGGAACCAAAGCGGCACCGACGATGGGCCCGCTGCCCAGGCGCAACTGCCGGTTCAGCCCACCACGATGGCGGGCGCTGACTTCGTTGGCGTCCTGCAGCCGCCGCGCAATGGCGCGGCCTTCGCGCGCCAGCATCTCGCCCAGGGGCGTGCTGCGCACGCCAAAGCGGCTGCGCTCGAACAAGGTGCCGCCGGCCTGCATCTCCAGCGTCTGCATGTTGTGCGTCAGCGTGGGCTGGGTCAGGTGCAGGTGGCGGCTGGCCTGGGTGATCGAGCCTTTTTCCAGGATGGTGGCCAGCTGGACCAGATGGCGTGGATCCATCGGAATTTTTCAGTTCAAAAGGTCAATTTTCAATTTTACAGATGGGTCCATGCTGCCTAAGCTGGCCCGCGCATGAAACCCAATCTGATCTACATCGTCGCGGACGACCTGGGCTACGCCGACCTGGGCTGCTACGGCGGGCGGCCAGCCGCCTTCGGCCCCGTCTCCCCGAACATCGACGCGCTGGCGGCGGGCGGGCTGCGCCTGACCGAGGGTTACGCCAACTCCCCCGTCTGCTCACCCACGCGCTTCGCGATGATGACCATGCGCTACCAGTACCGCCTGCGCGGTGGCATGGAAGAGCCCATCAGCAGCAAGAGCAAGGGCAACCCCAGGCTGGGCCTGCCCACGGACATCCCGACCCTGCCCTCCCTGCTGCGCGAGGCCGGTTACGCCACCGCGCTGGTCGGCAAGTGGCACCTGGGCTATCCACCCAATTTCGGTCCGCAACGCTCCGGCTACGACGAGTTCTACGGCATCATGGCCGGCGGCGCGGACTACTTCACCCACTGCTCGGGCCGGGGCGACCACGACCTCTTTCTCGGCGAGGAAGAACACCACGAGATCGGCTACCTGACGGACCTGCTCTCGCAGCGCGCCGCCGACTACGTGACGCGCCAGGCGCCGCGCGCCCGCGACGGCCAGCCTTTCTTCCTGAGCCTGCACTACACCGCGCCGCACTGGCCCTGGGAAACGCGCGACGACGCACACCTGGCCTCCGAGGTGGCCAACAACCTCTTCCACCTGGACGGCGGCAACGTCGAGACCTACCGCCGCATGATCCACCACATGGACGAGGGCATCGGCCAGCTCGTGGCCACGCTGCGCGAACAAGGCCTGCTGGACAACACGCTCATCGTCTTCACCAGCGACAACGGCGGCGAGCGCTTCTCCGACAACTGGCCCCTGGTCGGCGGCAAGATGGACCTGACCGAGGGCGGCATCCGCGTGCCCTGGATCGCGCACTGGCCCGCCGTGATCCCCGCTGGCAGCGTCAGCGCCCAGCACTGCATGACCATGGACTGGTCGGCCACCCTGCTGGAACTCGGCGGCGGCCAGCCCCACCCGGACTACCCGATCGATGGCGTCTCGCTGGCGCCGGTGCTGCGCGACCCGAACCACGGTTTCGAGCGCCCGCTCTACTGGCGCATGAACCACCGCGGCCAGCGCGCGCTGCGCCGTGGCGACTGGAAGTACCTGCAGGTGGACGGCCACGAGTACCTGTTCGACATCCGCGCCGACGCGCGCGAACGCGCCAACCTCGCGCAACGGCAACCCAAGCGCCTGCAGGCCATGCGCCAGGACTGGCTGGCCTGGGAAGCCACCGTGCCCGCCATCCCCGAAGACGCCGCCGTCAGCCTGGGCTATTCCACCAAGGACATGCCGCAGCGCTGACCTCCATTTCCCCAACCCGAAGAGGAACTCTCGTGAAAACATTCAAGACCTTGGCCATGCCCCTGCTGCTGGGCGCGCTCGCGCTCGTGCACACCGCGAGCCAAGCCCAAGCCTGGCCGACCAAGCCGATCAAATTGATTGCCCCGTCCACGGCTGGCGGCCCGCCTGACGTCTACGCACGCGCCCTGGCCGACCAGCTGACCAAGCTGCTGGGCCAGCCTCTGGTGGTTGAAAACGCACCCGCAGCCGGCGGCATGATCGGCGCGCAGCAAATCATGCGCTCTCCCGCCGATGGCTACACCCTGCTGGTCAACACCGCCGGCATGATGACCATCACGCCCAACGCCAACCCCAAGGCGCAGTACAAGGCCACGGATTTCACACAGATCTGCCAAGGCGTGGAAGCGGCCCTGGTGCTGGCCAGCAACCCCAGCCTGGGCACCAAGAACTACGGTGAACTCGCGACCTGGATCAGGGGCCAGAAGACCCCGCCCATCTACTCGTCCTACTCGCTGGGTTCGCCCGCGCACTTCCTGGGCTACCAGCTCAGCGAAGCGCTCAAGACCGAGATGACCCACATCCCCTACAAGAGCAGCCCGCAGCAGGTGAACGACATGCTGGCCGACATGGCCCCGCTGGGTTTCGTGCAGGTCGCCACGGCCAGCCCGCACATCAAGGCTGGCAAGCTGACCGCCTACGCCGTCACCAGCGAGAAACGCGTGGCCCAACTGCCCAACGTGCCGACCGTGGGTGAACTCGGCCTGCCGCAGCTCACGACCACGGTGTGGTTCGGCCTGTCCGGCCCGAAAGGCCTGCCGCCGGCCATCGTGAGCAAGCTGACCCAGGCGCACCAGCAGGTGCTGGCTTCGCCGGAGTTCCAGGCCCGCATGGCCACCGCCGGCCTGGACGCCAGCCCCGATGTCTGCGGTGACAAGTTCATGCGCAAGATGAACACCGAAACCGAACGCTGGGCGCGCATCATCAAGGCCACCGGCTTCGAGGCGACGAACCTTGGGTTTCTAATTTTGAGAAGAGGATCTCCTTCTTTTAATTCATCGATTCCCAACGTTCCAATGATTTCGTGAGTTAAATCCATATACAGACCCCGATTGTTCCTTAGGTCTTCAAAATTTTTCA
>JARJFC010000157.1 GCA_029310945.1 Leptospira sp. 96542 | reverse complement strand
CGCAAGGTGACGTTGCCACTGACCTTGTCGGAGGTGACGACGTTGAAGCCGCTGAAATCGGCGATCACTTGCAGCAAGGCCCGGATGTCGATGTTCTGGAAGTTGAGCGTCAGCTTCTGGCCGCTGTAACGGGTCGGTGCCACGGGTTCGTCGGGCGAGGCGGGCCGAGGCACCAGCTCCAGCACGAACAGGCTGCCGTTCTGGTGGGCGCTGTATTCCCAGGGGCCATCGGCCTCGATGCGCAGGCGCACGCGTTCCCCCACCTGCTGCGCCACCACGGACCGCAACGGCGTGCCCAGGCCGCCAACGTCGCGCTCGCCGCGCAAGCGCTCGGGCAGACGCGTGCCCGGGAACTCCACGGTCAGCGCGCCGCCACTGGCGCGGATGTCGGCCGCCACCGCGCTGCTGGGCAGGGCCACGATGACACGGCCGGCGCCGTCGGTCCCGCGGCGGACGTCCAGGGCCTGGATCGCCTCGGTCGGCCGCGCTCCGACGGAAACCTCGGCTTCATTCGCAGATGCCGGGGCCGGCGCCGCGTCGGTCATGCCCGTTTCCACCCGCGTGCCCGGCAAGGGGCTGAGAACAACCCGCCAGTCGTTCCCCTGCAGCTCCGTCCGGTAGCCCGTCGCCTGGCGCAAATTCAGCAACACGCGCGTGCGCCGGCCCATGGGAATCAGTTGGACGGAGCGCAGATTGCCCTGCTGGACCTCGACGGTGGTGGGCTCCAGGACCGGCGCCACGTCTTCCAGATCGAAGGCGATGCGGGCCGGCGCATGGGTGAGCAGGCCCGACGGGGCGGACGTCAGGGGCATGGACAAAGCGACGCGCAGCACCTCCTGTCCCTGCTCCAGCGCCCCCGTCACCGACACCACGCGCGCGAGGCCCATCTCGGGGGCGGCTGGCATGGCACCCCCGCCTTCCTGCACTAACGCGTGCTCCTGCACCATGCCGTGGGCCGGGAGCAGGCCGCTGGCGCACGGCAAGATCAGGCCCAGGCCGAGCATGCGGACCCAGTTGCACACGGTGAGGAACGCAGGCGTCTTCATGGTCAAGGTCTTTCCAGCGGCATGGTCAGGGTGCGACCCAGGGGCGGACCGCCCGGAACGGGGACGGACTCGCGCAAGGTGATACCGTCTTCGGATATGCGCAGCACCCGGGCGCGATGCTGGCCCAGGACCGCGCCGACCGGCACCTGGTAGATGCGCAGATCGGCCTGCACCAGCGCGACCACATCCTCGCCCCGACGCAAGCTGCCCACCATGCGCAAGGACGACAGGGGCCGTGCCTCCAGCGGCTGGTCCACGCGAGCGGGCATCGGCGGCTGAGCGGACGGCGCCCCCGAAAGACGCCTCGGGTCGAAAGGGTCTCCACCCGCCAGCCATCCGGCCGGTGCGGGTACCACGGGGGCGGGCATGGCCGGCTCAGCCAGGGCGGGTACCGAAGCGGGTGCAGGTGCAGGTGCGGGCGCGGTGGCGACCGTTGCCTGTGCCTGCGCTGGGAGCGACCTGCAGGCTCGAGCCACCACATCGAGGGCCAGCAGGCCAGTGGCCTCGGACCCGGCGTCCCCGGTCTCGCCACCGCGGGCGAGCAGCGTCAGGCGATCGACCGTGACCACCTGGGCCAGGGCCGCCACGTTGGCGACAAAGGCGTGGAGATCGCGATAGTTCCCGATGACACGCAAGGTAAAGGGCAGCTCCACATGGTGCGGACGCGTCACAGGGGCACCGGGCCTGAAGAGCTCGAAGCGCAGCCCTGGCCGTTGGGCCGCGCGGTGGATGTCCCTCAGCAGGGCTTCGGACCAGGCCTGCGTCTGGGCGGGCGAGCTCTCGCCCGCCTGCCGGAAACCCAGGGCATCGGACAGCGCCTGCCGATGCGCACGCAAGTCCTCCAGCGCCTGGCTTTGCGCCAGCCGTCCGCGATGGTCGTCGCCCGCCTGCCTCGCCTGCACGCGCAGTTGGTCCAGCGTGCGCATCTCGCTGCGCTGCACCAGAGACCCGAGGACCAACGCCGGCAAGACGGTGATCAGCACCAACAGCCCGCCACGCAGCCGACGCAACCGGTGCTGGGGCGAGGATCGAGGCGGGGTGGCAAGGCTCATCGCGCGGACTCCCGATCCGCGGCCGGCGCCAGACGGACACGCAGGGTGAATTGCGTCGTGCGCGGCGGCCGGGCCAGGTCCTGCGGCATCGCCTCACTGCCTGCGGGGGCCGACTCGGCCCTGGGCGTCTGCGCGGCCGTGAACTCCACCAGTTCAGGCTGCTGGAAACCGGACTGCGGCGCGGCGAGCAGGCGCAGCACCTCCGTCAGGTCTTGCTCGGACCGGGACACCCCACGCAGAGTCACCCACTCGCCCTCCTGGGTCAGCGTCCTGAGATAAAGCCCGGTGGGCAACAGTTGCGGCAGCAGGGCCAGCAGACGCGCCGAGCGGGCGCGGCCCGCCTGCAGGCCGGTCCAGGCCTCGATGTCGGCGCGCAAGGCGGGCAGGCCCTGGAGTTGGCGATCCAGCTGGCCAATCTCACGCGCCAGCGCGGCGTTGAGCGCGCGCTGCGCCGCCACGCGCTCGCGCCAGTACAGATGCAGCAGACCGGCGATGGCCAGACCCAAGGCCAGCGCCGTGCATGCGGTTTTGGTGAAGGCGTCTCGTGCGCGCCGGCCCGGATCGCGCGGCTGGGGCAGCAGATTGATCGCGGGTGTCATGGCTGAAAGCTGCGCAGGGCCAGTCCACAGGCCGGCAGGTATGCCGTTGCGGCCCCGGCTTGCGGCTCATCCCAGGCGGACACGGCGCCGCGGCCCCGGCGCCAGGGCGGCTGGCGTCGGCGCGACATGCCCTCGAAAGGGTTTGCGACACGGCAGGGGCAGCCCAGCAAGCCGGCCAGCGCCGCTGCCAAACCGCCGCAGCCCTCCACCGCGCCGGTCAGCCACAGGGCCTCGATGCGCCCGTCGGCGGCGCCCGGGAACGGACCGGACCCGGGGCCGCTCCAGGAATCGTTGGGGAACCCGGTCAAGGCCTGGGCCAGTGCCTCGGCCACCCCAGGTTCAGGACGCGCCTCGCCGGCGTCATCGCCACCCGAGGGCTCGCGCATGCACTCCCCTTCGTGCACGACCTCGTCGCCCTGCAGGCACTGCCAGACCACGCGGTCCGCGCGCAGATCGAGCACGGCCAGGGTGGGCACCCCGGACGTCCTGGTGCGGGCTGGCGCGCACCGTGCCATCAGATGCCAGACGGCGCGCCGCGCCGCGAAATCGGCCACGTCCACCGCCACGGGCTGCAGACCAACGGCTGCGGCGAGGGCCTGCAAATCCCGCACGCGCTCGCGTCGGGCGGCCACCAGGAGCACGTCCATGCGGTCGGCGCCAGGCGCCCGAGGCGCCGATGCGGGAGCGGATGGCGTCAAGGCGGCGTCCGCACCCCGCATGGCGTAGTCCAGGTACACCTCCTGCAGGGGAAAGGGAATGAGCTGCTCGGCCTCGGACCGCAGCCGGGCCTCCAATTCTTCCGACACCCGCATCCGGGGCAGCGTGATGCGCCGCCCATTGCCGACCTTCCCACCATAGAAATTGATTTTATTTCCACACGGATGGCCATACCCGACTGGGTCCCCACAAGGATTTCATCTTCATCCTTTACAGTTGCAATACCAACAGACCTTCCGTTTT
>JARJFC010000156.1 GCA_029310945.1 Leptospira sp. 96542 | reverse complement strand
AAGGCCTGGGCTTCCAGACGCTGGAACGCCTGACGGTGCGCCGCTGGGGCATGCAGCGTTGACGCGCAATGGGGTGCTCATGCATTTGAGCGTACTTGAACGGCTTGCTCATATGCCGCACGAATCTCTTCCATTTTTTGGGTGGCCAACGCTGCAAACTCCGGCCCTAGGTTGGAGACCGTCTCGGTCCGGTACTGCGAGATCTTGAACGTGTAGGCGATCTTGATCTCCTCGAGGTTCGCATTTGGACTTACTCCCAGGACGTCATGCCAAGCTGGCCACGAGTATGGCGTGGATAAATGGTTCTCCTTATGGCTGTCATCAAAGAAAGCATCGCGCTTATGGTTCTTGACGTTGGGGAGACTCGTAGACCGGTCCTGTACTGAGGTAAGCATGTATCTCACAGCTCCATAGCCCAAAGCGAGTGCGGAGATGATGACAATCCAATCCTGCTGCGTCAGATCGTCAAGCATGCTCTAGCCTCATGGATGAGCCGGTTCGTTGTTAACTCGCTCTCCGGAAGATCTTGTGAGAGATGAGTCAGACGAAGGTCGTATTCATGAGTCAGCAGCTCACGAAGACTTTCGTCGTGAATTCGATGAAAACTATGCAAGCCAATCATGAGGGCGGGTATGTCGCGTGAACGGCGATGCCATACTCTTTTGCCAAGATTGATGCAGTAGGCTGGAACGAAGAATGATTCGGCGGCAAAAGCTGTGGCTTGGGATGGGCTCAGACCCAAAGGCTTCTTCCAGAGAAGTAGGAGCATTGAAGACATTGCCCAAAAAAATAGATGGGCACCAATCAAAGTTTCCAAAAGACGCTCGAAACCGAAGTTGAAGGTGGCGATAGCCAGGAGGATTGCAACGCACAAATAGCTGTAGCCCCAGCAGGCCAAGCCATTCAGATAGGGCAGCGCTTGCAATATTTCTTGCCGGAAGAAACGGTAGTCCCCCAGATTCACTGGGCCTAGGATTTTGTTCGTCAAAGCGGCACGATCGAACAGATTCAACGGATTCAGAAAGATGAGTTCACGCCCTCCCCTGACTTCTGCCCTGCTGGCAGGCGAGTAGTGCAGTTTCCCGTTGCGTCTGAAGCTCAGATAATCACCGCCGACAGGTATCAGAAGAAAATTGTCGAAGATCAAGAAGCCTGCGGCGATGGCCCAGAAGAGCGCTACTTCTAGATTCATTGCTTGCGCATAAAAATTCGTTTGATGAAGGCCCATACCGCAGCGATGCCGGCCACGATGGCTAGACCTATCGCTTTGAGGCCGCCCTTACTGGTGGCGACGGCGGCAGCGCCACCCACCACCAGTGCGCCCAGACCATAGGCTGCGATCTTGTCGCCTTGTTTCCATTCGCTATATTTCTCGCCTGAAACGTAGTCAAAGTTCTTCAGGGCCTTCTTAAAGTCTTCCAAGTCCTCGTTGAGGGTATCGGGAGAGGTTGCCAGGATGGCCGATGTGTAGCCGCTGCGACCAAGGATCTTGGTGGAGACGTTGACGACTAGATTATGGTTTTCGTCGCGCAATCTCGTGCCCCATTCAAGGCGCTTGTTTTCGGTGTCATAGCGAGGCGGAAAAAACCAGCCCTCCAGTATTAGTGTCGGATAGCCCTGTTTCTTGCGCTCTTCGTTGGAGGCCACATTGTGTTCCTTCAGTGTCTTGAGCAAGGCGTCCGCATCGATCGTCTCGTCGTCCTTGACATAACCCTCCGGGGAGAAATTCAGGATTCCAAACCAATTTTTCTTGGTTGAAGCGACGGTGTAGGAATTTCCTTGCGGCAGGTTGCCATTAAGTTTCAAGAACTTATCCGTGTCTGCCGCCGACAGGAAGGTGTAGCCCTCGGTGACCTTGAACTCGGCTTTGTCCGTAAGTTTGCCGATCGATCCCGGCTTGTACCAGTTCAATTCCCGCATCTGTTGTTCAATCGACGATGGATCGGCAGCGGGGGCGGTCACGGCAAGGGCTTGGGCCGAAACCAATGCAAAAACAAGTGAACAGACGAGAGCTTTCATTATTCCTCCTTAGTTTGTATGGCTTTAAGTTTAAGCTCAGAGGATGCCGGATACAACGGATCTGCTCAGCAGCGTCGCTTGTTGCATCTGGATACGAAATGGTCGTGAATGACGATTTTCCTTTGAGAGATACAAGGTAGTGAGCGTTGCTTGGACGTGCAGCTGGGTGACCGTGGTGCAGACAGATAGGCACATCAGTATCCTGCGCCGTAGCTTTAAGACGAGTTTTATGTCTATTGCAGGGTTTGAATCAGTTTTGCAGTTGATTCATGGTCCCTGAAGTCCCCTCGGCCTTGACTAATCACGCTCTGGGATCGGCTACGATGCCCCCGCAACAGTATTCGAACCGTCGGCATGGCTTGAGGCCTGAACGAAATCTGAACATGTGCGGATCGATGAGCCAGAAGCAGGAGCCCTCCAGCATGTCCAATATCTCTGTCGCGGGCGCCACCTGATGCACGCCGCCGCACTCCAACGCCTGAGCACGGCCTTCGAGGCCGCCATTGCCGCGCGCCGCCTGCCCGGTGCCGTGCTGTACATCGCGCAACATGGCGAGACGCGCTGCTTCGACGCCCTGGGCTGGCAGGACGCGGTGGCTGGCCTGCCCGTGCGGCGGGATTCGATCTTCCGCATCTACTCCATGACCAAACCCATCGTCTCGCTGGCGGCGCTGATGCTGGTGGAGGAGGGGCGGTTGATGCTGGGCGACCCGGTGGCCCGGTACCTGCCTGAGTTCGGCACGCAGCAGGTGGCAGTGCAACGCGGCGACACCCTGGTGCTGGAGCCGGTCTTGCGCGGCATGACGGTGCAGGACCTGCTGCGCCACACCTCGGGGCTGACCTATGAATTCCTGGGCTCCGATCCGGTGCAACTGCAGTACCGCGCGGCGGACGTGGCCTCCCGCGCACGCAGCAACCGCGACATGTGCCGCTTGCTGGCCACTCTGCCGCTGGCCCGGCAGCCGGGCTTGGCCTGGCTGTACAGCCGCTCCACCGATGTGCTGGGTGCGGTGCTGGAAGTCGTCAGCGGACTGACTTTGGGCGAACTGCTGCGGCAGCGCATCTTCGAGCCCCTCGGCATGCACGACACCGGTTTTCACGTGCCGATCGACCAACAGCACCGCATCGCCGAGGCCTTCGCCACCGACCCCGACAGCGGTGCGGTGGTGAACCTGATCGATGTGCGTGACGTGCCTGCCGGCGAATCAGGCGGTGGCGGACTAGTGTCCACGGCGGCGGACTATGCGCGGTTTTTGCAGCTGATGCTCAACCGGGGCCAGCTTGACGGCGCGCGGCTGGTGTCACGCAAGACCATCGAGTGGATGACTTCCGACCATCTGGGCCGCATCGCCATCGAGGGTGACTTGCTGGCGCCCGGCCACGGTTTCGGCCTCGGCGTGGCGGTGCGCACCGCGTCGGGCCTGGCGCCGACACCCGGATCGGTCGGCATGTACCACTGGAGCGGCATCGGCGGCACGACTTTCTTCGTTGACCCGCAAGAAGAGTTGTTTGCCATCCTGCTCGCGCAAGCGCCGGGGCAGCGGGTGTATTACCGCAATCTGTTCCGCAACATGGTGTACGCGGCCCTGGACTGAATGCCAAGGCCGGCGTCACCGCGTCACTTCACGTCCAGCAAGGCCTGGATGTCGAGCAGGGTGAGTTCGGCG
>JARJFC010000155.1 GCA_029310945.1 Leptospira sp. 96542 | reverse complement strand
AAAAAAACAGTACGTTGGATGGAAACTACGTCGGTTCCCCTAAAAGATAAAACAGGTAAAGTCAATTCTGTACTGAGTGTAACAAGAGACATTACGGCAGCCGTTGAAGCAGAACTGAATTTACAACCAAGTCCACGCTGATGAAGATCCTCTGCGGATATGAAGCGCTCAGCGGCGGCGGGCTGGAGGTCGATGGCGCCGCGCGGCATTTCAGGAGCTCACGCGAGGCCGAAGAGGCCGGCATCGTGTTGATCCACCAGGAGTTCAACCTGGCCGATGACCTCACGGTATCGCAGAACATCTTCCTGGGCCGTGAAGCGAGACGCGGCCTGCTGCTGGACGAAGCGCATATGCGCGGCGTCACGCGCGAGGTCCTGCAGCAGGTGGGCCTGGACGTGGACCCCGACACGCGCGTGCGCGATCTGATGGTGGCCGAAAAGCAGTTGGTGGAAATTGCCAAGGCACTGTCGCGCCAGGCGCGCCTGCTGGTGATGGACGAGCCCACGGCCACGCTCACGCCCACCGAGGCGCAACGCCTGTTCGAAGTGATCGCGCGGCTGCGCGGCCAGGGCGTGACCATCGTCTACATCTCGCACAAGCTGGACGAGGTGGAGCGCGTGAGCGACGAGATCGTGGTGATGCGCGATGGCCGTTTCGTCGCGCGCGGACCGACCGCCGAGCACAGCCGCCAGCAGATGGCCAACCTGATGGTCGGCCGTGAGCTTTCCGACATGTTCCCGCCCCGCAGCCCACCGCCGCCGGCCGAGCCGCTGCTCTCGGTGCGGCATCTGAGTGTGCCCGGCTGGGCCCGGGACGTGAGCTTTGACGTGCGTCCCGGTGAAATCCTCGGCTTCGCCGGCCTGGTCGGAGCAGGGCGCACCGAGTTGTTCGAGGCCCTGCTGGGCTTGCGCCCCGTCAGCGCGGGCGAGGTGAGGCTCGACGGGCAAGTGGTGCGCTTTCGCAACCCGCGCGAGGCGGCCAGCGCCGGCTTGACCTACCTGAGCGAGGACCGCAAGGGCCGTGGGCTGCACATCCGCATGTCGCTGCAGGAGAACCTGACCCTGATGGACCTGGACCGCCACGCGCGGCCCTGGCTCGATCTGCAATCGGAGCGCCGCGCGCTGGCGCAGGCCGTGGTGAATTTCGGCATCCGCACCCAGTCGCAGGACGTCGCCGCGGGCGCCTTGTCCGGCGGCAACCAGCAGAAGCTGGCCATGGCCAAGGTGCTGCAACCCGATCCGCGCGTGGTGGTGCTGGACGAACCCACGCGCGGCGTGGACGTGGGCGCCAAGCGCGACATTTATTTCCTGGTCCAGCGGCTCGCGGCCGAGGGCCGCGCGGTGGTCGTGATCTCCTCCGAACTGATGGAGTTGATCGGGCTCTGCCACCGCGTGGTCGTGATGCGCGCCGGCGCCGTGCAGGCCACCCTGGACTCGGACCACTTGACCGAAGAGGAACTCATCGCCCATGCCACCGGCACGCACTGACACCATGACCCTGCAGCAACCCGCCCGCCCACCCGACACCACGGCCGGCCCGCAAGAGCGGGGTGGCGCCTGGATGGGCCACCACCTGCGCCGTCATCTGCGCGAAGCGGGGCCCTTCATCGGCCTGCTGCTGCTGTGCATCGTCGGCACCCTGCTCAACAGCGACTTCGCCACCTGGGACAACGCCATGAACGTGCTGACCCGCACGGCCTTCATCGGCATCATCGCCGTGGGCATGTGCTTCGTCATCATCTCGGGCGGCATCGACCTTTCGGTGGGCTCGATGGCCGCGCTGATCGCGGGCTGCATGATCATGGTGATGAACGGGGTGGCGCCCCTGGTGGGCAGCCCGCTCGCCGCCGTGCTGGTGGGCATGGCCGTCGCGCTGGCGCTGGGCGCGGCCTTTGGCCTGGCGCATGGGGTGCTCATCACCAAGGGGCGGATCGAGCCCTTCATCGTCACGCTGGGCACCCTGGGCATCTTCCGCGCCTACCTGACCTACTTCTCCAACGGCGGCGCGCTCACGCTGGACAACAGCCTGGGCGACGTCTACGGCCCGGTCTACTACGGGGCCTGGCTGGGCATTCCGATCCCGATCTGGGTCTTCCTCGCGGTCGCCCTGGCCGGCGCGTTGCTGCTCAACCGCACGCGCTACGGGCGGTACGTGCAGGCCATCGGCTCCAACGAGCAGGTCGCGCGCTACGCCGCCGTGGCGGTGGACCGCGTCAAGATCCTCACCTACGTGCTGCTGGGCATCTGCGTGGGCATCGCCACGCTGCTCTACGTGCCGCGCCTGGGTTCCGCTTCGCCCACCACGGGCCTGCTCTGGGAACTCGAAGCCATCGCCGCCGTCATCGTGGGCGGGACCGCCCTCAAGGGTGGCCAGGGCCGCATCGCCGGTACCGTGGTCGGCGCGGTGCTGCTGTCGGTCATCGGCAACATCCTCAACCTCACCAGCATCATCAGCGTCTACCTGAACGCGGCGGTGCAGGGTTTCGTGATCATCGTCGTGGCCTTCCTCCAACGTGGGCGACGATGAACCTGCGGCCACGCACGCCATTGGGGGCGACGGGCCATCTTTGCCTTCCAAGAACTTACTAGCTAGGAGACAACATGAATCGACGTCTTTTCTCGGCCATGTCATTGGCCGTCTGCGCGCTGATGAGTGCGCCTGCGTTTGCCCAGAACAAGATGGTGATGGGCGTTTCCGTCCCGGCGGCGACCCATGGCTGGACGGGTGGGGTGGTGTACTGGGCCAACCGAACCAAGACCGAACTCGAGAAGCAGTACCCCGGCGCCACGGTCATCGTGCGGACCGCAAGTTCCGCAGCCGAGCAGGCCAACCAGGTTCAGGATCTGCAGACGGTCAACAAGATCAACACCCTGGTGATCCTGCCCTTCGAGTCCGCGCCCCTGACGCGGCCCGTGGCCCAGGTCAAGAGCAAGGGGGTGTTCGTGACGGTGGTGGACCGCGGACTGACCGATCCCAAGGCACAGGACGCCTATGTGGCCGGCGACAACCCCGGCTTCGGCAAGGTGGCCGGCGAGTACATGGCCAAGGAGATGGGCGGCAAGGGCAATGTCGTCATTCTGCGCGGCATTCCCACCGTGATCGACAACGAGCGCGTGGACGCCTTCAACGCGGTCATGAAGCAGAACCCCGGCATCAAGGTGCTCGATGCGAAGCACGGCAACTGGAACCGCGATGACGCCTTCAAGGTCATGCAGGACTTCCTCACGCGCTTCAAGCAGATCGACGCCGTCTGGGCCTCGGACGACGACATGGCCGTGGGCGTGCAACGCGCCATCGAACAGGCCAAGCGCACAGATGTGAAGCTCATCGTCGGGGGTGCCGGTGCCAAGGACTACATTAAGAAAGTCATGGACGGCGACAAGCTGGTCCGCGCCAACGTGACCTACTCGCCCAGCATGATCGCCGACGCCATGAAGCTCACGGCCGAGGCCCGCGTGTCCGGCAAGACGATGCCGGCGCGGACCATCATCCCCTCGGTGCTGGTGACCAAGGACAACGCGGCGAAGTACTACTTCCCTGATTCGCCGCACTGAGCGAAGCAGGGTCCGGTGCGCTGGTCTGACCCGGTGCACCGGCCATCCTCGGACCCACCGTCCAGGCCAGCTGTCTAGAATGCGCGCATCAAGACTAAGGATTCGTGATGGCCTGGCGTGACTATCTAGGCGAGCAGATTC
>JARJFC010000154.1 GCA_029310945.1 Leptospira sp. 96542 | reverse complement strand
CTCGATCGCCAACTCCGTAGCGAGTGCAGGCATCCGTCTCCTCCTGAAAAAAAGAGGGGGAGAGTGTACGGGCTGCGCCGCGTTTTGGGCGTGACAAACCCGGCTTCGGCACTGGGGCAAACGCGGGTCTCACAGCCTCGTGCGGCCCCTCGGGCCGTCGTCGCGACCCTCGTCCGCGCGCACCCCTCACAGGGTCTTGAACTTCTCCAGCGTGTGGTGTGCCCATTGCGAAGCGTCGTAGCGCTGCACGCTGCGCTGCATGCTCGCCATGCGCTCTTGCTGCTCCCGCGGTGGCATGGCCAGGGCGCGGTCGATGGCGGCATCCATCTGGAAACTCGAATAGGGGTTGGCCAGCACCGCGCCGTCCAACTCCACGGCCGCGCCCGTGAACTCGGACAACACCAGCGCGCCACCCAGATTGCTGCCCTCGGTGCCCTCGCCGCCGTTGCCGCGCGCGGCCACATACTCCTTGGCCACGAGGTTCAGGCCGTCGCGCAGCGGCGTGATCCAGCACACGTCGGCACAGCGGTAATAAGCAATCAACTCCTCGAAGGGAATGGCCGAGGTGGACAGCCACAAAGGCCGATAAGCCAGGGTGCTGTAGCGGCCGTTGATGCGCCCGGAAATCTGCTCGATCTCGCGCTGCACGTTGCGGTAGACCCCCATGCCCGACGCCGCCGCCACGGAGGTGAGGAGCAGTTGAACCTTGCCCACCAGGGTGGGTTGACGCTCCAGCAGCCGCTCGTAGGCCAGCAGCATGTCGCGCGTGCCCTTGGTGTAGTCGGTACGCCCGACGGAGATGATGAGTCGGCGCCCCGCCAGTTCCTCGCGGATGCGCATCTCGCGTGCCTGCGTCGTCTCGCGCGCCGCCAGTTCACGGATGTAGGGCACGTTGGTGCCCACCGGGCAGGCGTCGACATGGACCACGCGCCCCTGGTAACCCAGCTTGACCGGCGAGGAGGCCTGCGACAGCGCCAGGCCCTGGTGCGACATGCTGGATGGCGCTGCGGCCTCCTCCAGGATCTTGGCGCCCTTGAGGTTGCGCGCCGCCGCCGCAAAGCCCGCCGCGTAACGCGGGATGTGGAAACCCACGAGGTCGCAGTCCAGCAGGCTGTTCATGATCTCGTCGCGCCAGGGCAGGATGCTGAAGATACTGGACGAAGGAAACGGCGTGTGGTGGAAGAAGGCGATCTTCACGTCGCTGCGCAGCTTGCGCACGTAGTGTGGCGTGAGCCAGAGGTTGTAGTCGTGGATCCAGATCACCGCGCCCGGCGCGGCCTGGGCCACGGCGGCCTCGGCGAAGAGGCGGTTGACCTCGCGGAAGGTGGGCCAGTCCACCGCGTCGTAGTTGTAGCGCTCGGGGAAGGAATGCAGGATGGGCCACAGCGCTTCCTTGGACGTGACGTGGTAGAAGCTGCGCACCTGCTGCGCGGTCAGGGGCAGGCGCGAGACGTTGTACGCGCCGTAGGAATCCTGGATGCGCAGCACGCGCTCGAACTTCTCGGCCTCGCGCCCCTTGCCCTCCACCTGCTTCCAGGCCACCCAGGCGCCGCGCTCGACCGAGCCGAAGAAACTCTTGAGCGTGGGCACGATGCCGTTGGGGCTGGCGTGTTCCTTGTAGACCACCTGGCCGTTCTCCACATGCTCTTCATAAGGCTGGCGGTGGTAGACGATCACGAGGTCGGACGTTTGGTTCTTGGGGTCCATGGGTGGCTCCTTTCTTCTTCACTGCGAAGGGGTCAGCGGGCGGGCGCGAAAAAACCGCGCGTGATGAAACCGTGGTGGTGCACGGCGTCCAGGATGCCCGCAGCTCCGGGACGCGGACTGCGGTAGATGCGGCGCGACTGGATTTCATGCGCCTGCGCGGGTTCATCCAGTGCCTGCTCACGCTCCAGCGCCTGCAAGGCTTCCAGCAGGGCGGGTTCGGAATTGCCGACGGCGACGCCGCGCAGCCCCGTGGCAAAGAGGGACAGGTCGTTCAGCGTGTCACCCGCGACCAGCACGTCCTGCGGCGGCAGACGCAGGTGCGTGATCAACTGCCGCAGCGTCGGCCCCTTGGACACACCGCGTGGCAGCACATCCAGGAAGGTGTCGGCTGACAACAGACCGTCGTAACCGGCCGCCTGAATCTTGGGCAAGGTCGCGGGTGAGAGCAGTTCTGGCTCGTACCAGTAGCTCAGGCGGTAGCGGAAGGGCGTGTCCTGCTCGCGCAGGCCGGGCTCCTCGGCCAGCAAGGCGCGCAGTGCGTCGCGCGCCTGCTCGGCGCTGGCCGCCCCCCCCGTCCAGCGCGCGGCGATGTCGGCTTCGAGCGCGGACAGCGGCGCAATGTCCGGGCCGCCGGCAATGGTGGTGCCCACATCGCCGATCACGTAATCAGGCCGGGGCACGACACCAGCGGCCACCAGGCTGCGGATGAAAGGCAGGTCGCGCCCGGTGACGAAGATCAGGGTCAGGTCACTGGGTTGCCGCGCGCGCATCGCCTGCAGCCACTGGTAGAGCCCGGCACGCTCGGCATCGCTGCCGCCCAGAAAGGTGCCATCCAGATCAGTCGCCAAGACAAGCGGGCGGTCCAGCGCGGGGAAAGCGTCATCGGACGCGGGGAAAGAAAACGGCAATGTCATGCAGGTCGGGCTCCTTGGTGCGGGTGGCCCGGCGCGCGCGCCAGGACAGCCTCGGGTGTACGGACCGACGACGGAAACTGAATCAGTGCCCAGGTCCTGAGACGGGATGCGTCGGAGAACGCGGTATCGGCACCGTGGCGACCCCAGGCCCATGGCCAGAGACGCGGACCCCGAGCACGTGGCCCGGCGTGAAAAGGCTTCCGCCGTCCGGTCAGGGAAGGCGATTCATGAACACGAGACCAAGCGGAGGCTCGGAGCGTCGGTTCGTCGCGTAGCGCAGCACGGCGAAATGCTCGCCCGGCAGAGGAGGCGTGAGCGTGCTGCGCGAGCGCACCATGCCGCGGGTGAGCGCCGCCCCCAGCTTCGCATTCACCCGCGCACAGCACCGCGCCTGACGGCGCAGGACGCGGTGGGCGTGCGGGTGGGGGAAACAGGCGGCGTACATGGGCAAAGGCGTGCAAAAAAGCCAAACGCCGCGCGGCACTTCATCAAGGAAGCACCGTGCGGCGTTTGATGAGGGTGCATTTTAAAACCCCGTGTCGCGCAGGACATCCCAAAAACCCGACTCGCGACTGCGACTTACCACGATGTGGGTTCAGCCCCTTGCACCGATCTCAGCTCCGGGCACCATGAGCACACCTGTCCGCTGCAGCCCACGGGGGGACCTGCCCCGCCCGTCACGGCACGTGCACCGACAGGCGCTGCAGCAGGCATGCGAGCGCCTGCTGGTATTGCGCCGTCATCGCCCGCGCCTGCACCGGATCACCACGCGCCACCACCAACGCCAACCCGCTGCCGTGGGCATGATCAATGAGGATATCGCGCCACTGCACGGGTTGATCCGTCACGGTGGCCAGCAGCGCCGTCAGTCGATCCGTGATCTCGCGGGTTACGCCCGCAAATGCTTGTGGTGCCGAGAAAATAGCCAACGTCAGTTGCGGGTGCCTGCCGATGGCCATGTAGTAACGGCTCAGCAAGGCGCTGACCTCGAGCAGGGGGGCCAATGACGGGTCCGGCGGCGCCAGAACATCGGCGTAGACACGGGCCGACAGCGTGCGCAGCAGTTCCTCGTGCGTACCGACATGCCGGTACAAGCTCATGGGGGTGACATCCAGCCGCTTGG
>JARJFC010000153.1 GCA_029310945.1 Leptospira sp. 96542 | reverse complement strand
GTATCTCAATGAATCGGGCGCGCGGTATGAAATTTTCAAAGATTTTTATCTTTTATTCCTCACTCTACTACCCAAGAACCTAATTTCAAAAATATTTGGGTATTTTTCCACGATGCGATTGCCAAGGCTGGATGGCGATGGCGGAGTCGAAGGTCTAGCGCGTCCAGCACTGGGCCTGCGTGACGGGTTGCAGCCAGCGCCCGAAGCCGTGGCGGATGCCCATGGACAGGGTGACGATGGCGCCGCCGCAGATCAGCACTTGCGCGAGGGAAAGCGGTTTTGGGGAAGTGGAGTTCATGGCGCGCGTTTTTTTACCTCTTGTTGGGCGTGAAAATCAGACTGTAGTCCGTTGCTCAAACTGTGTTTGACGAACGGTTTGGTCTACGCATGGGAGTCAGAAGAGAAGAGCGGATGGTTTGACTTCTTTTTTGATTATCTTGTTATCCAAAGCCACTTTTTAAGAAAAGATTGCGGAAGCACGTGCAACAAGAAGAATTGCAATCCAAGCGGGCACGGCGAAGCAAGCCAATGCATAGGAAGTCCATTCCGCCCACGGATTGCCCAAAGCAGCTTCTTCTATGGATATATCGTTTTTGTATGCATAAGCTGCATTCAATGTGGCAATACAGATGGCTGGTAGCACGAAGGGGACGAGAACAAAAGTGAGGTAATTAATTGTGGCATTTCTGTCAATCACAAACAAAAAAACAGAGATGCTCATGCCCCCGATGAAGAAGCGTGTGAACAGCCATGGGGGCCGCAAATAAGGCATCGTTGTCAGTGTTGCTATCAACAAGATGGCTTGCCAGTAAGGAGTTGTCGGCCAGTGAGGGCCGAATATTTGACTTAGCGCTATATCGGCAATCCCAAAACACAAAGGTAATAAGAAGATATATTTTTTCCAATGTTTTGGGAGGCGGCGCGCATAGCTTTTCCATTGGACTTGCCACCAAAGGAGTCCGGTGATAAACGCGAAAAAAATCAACGCATAGAGAAGCGTGTATGACGCAACGGATGATGCGGTTCTGAATGAGGCAGAGGAAAGAAAAGAGAAAAGAGAGAAGACTAATGTCACTGCAAGTGCGCGCAACCCAATTTGTGCCCAGCGCCAGCGCCCAAGATATGAAGGGTTGGCTAGGCGCGCATGGAACATAAACTGCGCGTAATTCAGCATTTCTGGCCAACCGCCGTAGTAGCCGTAAAGCGCATTCCCAAGGCGGGTAATGCGTAGACTTCGATAGAGGAAGACTGCTTCCAGTATGTTTCGCCACCATGGATGCTCATACTTAATCTGACGGATCACGGCTGTTAGAGGCTCTCCGTAGTGAGACGTTTTTTCGCGGGCGATGGCCCAATAGACACCCCGACGCTGTGATGCTAGTAGGGGAACTTCAAAGCCGAAAAATTTCACTACGGATTGCAGTTGTGGTTCAGACAAGGGTTCTAGCGCGTTATGGAAAAGTGCGTCATGCAAGGCGGTGGCCACTGAAGTTTTTAGATTCAGTTCGTAGAAGGCGGGCTGTTGCTGTAGCCACGCGGTCAGTTGCTCCGGTGTAGAGGTTTGTGCCTCCTCTTCCACGGCTTGCAAGAATTTATCCAAGGAAAACGGCTCGGGCTGTGGTGTTGCGGTTTCCTGTAGCGGGTGTTTGGCATCCCGCGCACCTTCCGTGGCTGAGGTGCTTGTTTCTGTCGGTGTGGTTGTCTTGTGGGGGACTTGCAATTCTTCTTGCTGCGCAGAGAGCAAGAGCGCCGGATCGCGTTCGTGCCAAGCCAGTGCAGCCTGATATGCCTCGTTCAGGCGCTGAAAACCTTGCGGGTTTTCGTCAGGGCGCGTGGTCTTGAGCAGGCGGGCATAGGCGCGCTTGATGGTGGTCGCATCCGCATCGCGTGAAACGCCGAGCAGGTCAAATGGGTTCATGCCTGAGCCTCGATCTGGTCCAGCATGTCTGCGAAGTGCTTGCGATGTTCGGTGATTTCCCTCGGGTCCTGCCGATCCAGGATGCCCCGGAAACGCGCGAGCGCATCCGTCAAATCCGGTCGCGCCCACAGCACCTCCTCAAACAGGCGTTCGGCACGCGCAATGAGGTGGAGGTTCTCCTGCTGATCGCGGGGGTGAATCTTGATCATGGCCAGCGCGGCCAAGCGCTCGCGGATTTCCTCGGGCGTCAGGATGCCGGGGTTCTGCTCCAGCACCACTTCCTGCGTTTGTCCGGTGGCCAGCGCCGTGGCTTCCACTTGCAGCAGGCCGTTGATGTCATAGGTGAAACGCACGTCAATCGGGTTTTCGTCACGGGGCTTCGCGGGAACCTTCAGGGTGATTTTTCCGAGGTTGACATTGTTTTCCACGCGCGGGCTTTCGCCTTGGTAGATTTGCAGAATCACTTCCCGCTGCCAATCCTGCATGGGTCGGTATTGCTTCACGCGGCTGACGGGCACCGTGCTGTTGCGCTGGATGATGGGATCGAAGATGCCGTTCTGGACTTGACCGCCACCGAGGTCCCGGCTGATGCCCACGCCCAGGGTGTGCGGGCAGACGTCGGTGAGGATGATTTCCTCGAGTTTTTCGTCGCGCGCCTTCATGCCGGCGGCGATGGCAGCACCGTGCGCGATGGCTTCGTCTGGATTGACATGCCGCAGCGGCAGGCGCCCGAACATGCGAGAAATCAGGCGTGCCGCCAGCGGCATGCGTGAGGCGCCGCCAACCAGCACGATGTCATCCAGCTTCTCGGGCGTGAGTTGCGCGTCGCGCATGGCCCGCTCCAGCGGAGCACGAAGCCGCTGCACCAGCGGATCGCAGATCTGCGCGAATCTGGTTTCGTCCAGCGTCCAGGTGTGTGTCTGGCCGAGCAGAGAGAGAGATACCGCGTGCTCGCCGGGGCCGGAGAGATTGCGTTTGAGTTCGTCCAGCCGCCGTAGCAGTTGTGCCATTTCATGCGGTGGCAGCGCCTTCGGATCGATGCTCAGCGCATCGAGACAGGCATCGCGCAGTGCATGCAGGAAATCCTCGCCCCCCAGGAAGTTGTCCCCGGCGCTGGCGTGAACCTCCATCACGCCTTCGAACATTTCAAGAATGGATACGTCGAAGGTGCCGCCGCCCAGATCGAAGACCAGGAAACGGCCGCCTTCGCTGCGTTGTTGCAAGCCGTAGGCCAGCGCCGCCGCGGTGGGTTCATTGATGAGGCGTTCAACTTTGATGCCAGCCAGTTCGCCCGCAATGCGCGTGGCCTTGCGCTGCGCATCGCCAAAGTAGGCGGGAACGCTGATGACGGCCTCGGTGACTTTCTTTCCCAAGGCGGCTTCAGCGTCGGAAACCAACGAGCGCAACACCAGCGCGGACAGTTCCTCGGGGCGGAATTTTTTGGAGCCCAGCTGGGTGACACGGTCGGTGCCCATCCACCGCTTGAATGCCGCCACGGTCTTGGACGGCGCCGTGACCAGACGCTCGCGTGCGGCGCGACCAACCAACACAGTGTCGTTGTCGTCCAGGCTGATGACCGAAGGTGTCAGCAACTCGCCCAGCGCATTGGGGATGAGTGTTGGGCCGGATTCGCCGTAGATCCCGATGAGTGAATTGGTGGTGCCAAGATCAATGCCGACGATCATTCGTTCCTCGATTGGATGGTGCTGCGACTGTCCGAAGGAGTGTAAACAACGCTCGGCAGCAGGCCATTGGGTACTGCGTGCGCAGGAGAGTCGGTCAGGGGGGCGATCCTCGGTTTCTTCAAAGCGGTGCTGCCTGCGGCTGGATGCGCATCCAGTTGGCATGCATCCTGCCACTACAATCGCGCGCAAAAAGCG
>JARJFC010000152.1 GCA_029310945.1 Leptospira sp. 96542 | reverse complement strand
ATTGGGAGGATATTTACATTTTTTATTTCCCGTTTTGCCTGAGTTTGGTGCTGCGCTTTCTATGTTTTTGTTGCTACTCATTGCGAATCTAACGGGCATCAAACAAACGGCTCGGTTTGAATTGTTTCGATGAACTCGCCCTGCTGGATCGCGAGATCGATGCCCTGGATGATCTCGATCTCGCCGAAGCGCTTGCGGATGTCCTTGAGTTGCAGATAAGCCATGGGAGCGTCCTTGCCCGGGTTCATTTGACGGCGCCGAAGGTCAGGCCCTGCACCAGCTGCTTCTGGCTGAACCAGCCGAAGACCACGATGGGCGCGATGGCCAGCAGCGAGGCGGCCGAGAGCTTGGCCCAGAACAGCCCTTCCGGGCTGGAGTAGGAGGCGATCAGGGTGGCCAGCGTGCCGGCCTTGGCGCTGCTGAGGTTGAGCGCCCAGAAGGCCTCGTTCCAGCTCAGCACCAGACAGAGCAGGCCGGTGGAAGCGATGCCGCCCAGGGACAGCGGCAGCACCACGTGACGGAACTCGCCCCAGAGGCTGGCACCGTCCATGCGCGCGGCTTCCAGGATTTCACCCGGAATGTCCTTGAAGGCGCTGTAGAGCATCCAGACCATGATGGGCAGGTTGGACAGCGTGAAGACGATGGTCAGCGCGGTCAGCGTGTCCAGCAGCCCCGCCGTCTGCGCCAGCACGTAGACCGGCAGCAAGGCGCCCACGGCCGGCATCATCTTGGTCGAGAGCATCCACATCAGGATGTCGCGCGTGCGCCGGGTGCGGAAGAAAGCCATCGAGTAAGCAGCGGGCACGGCAATGGCCAGGCCGATCAGCGTGGAGCCCACGCTGGTGACCAGGGAGTTGCGCGCGTACAGCAAGTAATCGCTGCGGCGCTGCACCTCGACGAAGTTGTCCAGCGTCGGCTCGAACAGGAACAGCGGCGGCACCGCGATCGCCTGCAGCTCGGTCTTGAAGGCCGTCAGGAACAGCCAGCCCAGCGGGAAGAAGAGCAGCAGCGCCGCGCCCCAGGCGAGGGCGGTGCGTGCGAAGATGAAAAGGGTGGTCGCCATGGCGTGTCAGTTGTCCATGACGGCGCGCGCCACCCGTCCGATGGCCGCGGAGCAGGCCACACCAGTGGACGCCGTGGAACTGGCTTTGCCAGGCCACTGGCGTCGTCCCCCTGCCTGCCGCGCACAGCGCGGCAAGAGCGGGGGGAAGCCGCGCAGCGGCACAGGGGGGTGTTTCATATCAATCCAGACTCTTGCCGACCATGCGGATCAGGAAGATCGCGACGATGTTGGCCAGCAGCACGGCGAACAGCGCTCCAGCCGAGGCCACGCCCACGTCGAAGCTCAGCAGCGACTGCTTGAAGATCAGGTAGGTCAGGTTGGTGCTCTCGTTGCCCGGCCCGCCCGCCGTGGTGATGGCGATCTCGGCAAACACGGCCAGCAGGAAGATCATCTCGATCATCACCACCACCGCCACCGGGCGCGCCAGGTGCGGCAGGGTCAAGTACCAGAAACGCTGGAACGGCCCCGCGCCGTCCATGCGCGCGGCCTCCATCTGCTCGCGGTCCAGCGACTGCAGCGAGGTGATGAAGATCAGGCAGGCGAAGGGCAGCCACTGCCAGGCCACCATGACGATGACCGAAAACAGCGGCGCATGGGTCAGCCAGTCGACCGGCTCCAGGCCGAGGCCGCGCCACAGCTGGGCCAGCACGCCGTAGATGGGGTTCATCATCATGTGCTTCCACAGCAGGGCGTTGGCCGCCGGCATGACGAAGAAGGGCGAGATCAGCAGCACGCGCACGATGCCCCGCCCCGGAAACGGCGCATCCACCAGCAGGGCCAGGCCCATGCCCAGCACCACCGTGATCAGCACCACGCTGGCCAGGAAGACCAGCGTGTTCCAGACCGCCGGACCGAAGTCCGGGTCGGTCACGAAAAAGGCGAAGTTTTCCAGCCCCACGAAGGGGTGGTCGCCCGGCTGCAGCAGGTTGTAGCGGACGACGGAGAAATACACCGTCATCAGCAGGGGCACCAGCATCCACAGGAGCAAGGCTCCCACGGCGGGCGCCATCAGGGCGCGCGGCAGCAGTCGGGTCATGGCGGCGGGGTCGTGCGGGGCCGGGGCTTACTTGTAGTAGCCGGCCTTTTTCATCTCACGCTCGGCCAGGGTCTGCGAGGTCTTGAGGGCCTGATCCACCGTGACCTTGCCCGACAGTGCCGCGCTGATCTGCTGGCCCACCGCCAGGCCGATGGCCTGGAACTCGGGAATGGCCGCGTACTGCACACCCACGTACGGTGACTTGGGCAAGGTGCTGTCGTTCAGGTTGGCGCTGTCGATGGCCTTGCGCTCGGCGGCGGCGAACTTAGCCACCTTCTGGAACTCGGGGTTGGCGTAGGTGGACTGGCGGGTGCCCGTGGGCACGGCATGCCAACCATGTTCCTTCGCGACCAGCTCGATGTAGGAGCGCGAGGTGGCCCACTTCACGAAGGTCTGCGCCGCGTCGGCCTTCTTGGAGCTGGACGGGATGGCCAGGTTCCAGGTCCAGAGCCAGTTGGCGCCCTTGGGCGTGACGGCGACCGGGGCCATGGCGTAGGCCACCTTGTCGGCCACCTTGGACTGCTTGGGGTCGCTCACGAAGGAAGCGGCGATGGTCGCGTCCACCCAGGCCGCGCACTTGCCCTCGTTGAACAGGGCCAGGTTCTCGTTGAAGCTGTTGGCCGCGGCGCCGGGCGGGCCGTAGGCCTTCATCAGATCCACGTAGAAACCGATGGCCTGCTTCCAGGGCGCGGTGTCGATCTGGGGCTTCCACTGCATGTCGAACCACTGCCCGCCGTGGGTGTTGACCAGGGTGGTCAGCAGGGCCATGTTGTCGCCCCAGCCCGGCTTGCCACGCAGGCAGATACCGTAGACACCAGCGGCCGGGTTGTGCACCTTGGCGGCGAAGTCCTTCACCTGCGCCCAGGTCGGTTGCTCGGGCAGCTTGACTCCGGCCTTGTCGGCCAGGTCCTTGCGGTACATCAGCATGGAGCTTTCGCCGTAGAAGGGCGAGGCGTAGAGCTTGCCTTCGTGCGACAGGCCCGCGCGGATCGCGGGCAGCAGGTCGTTGGCGTCATAGGCCGCGTCGGTGTTGATGGGCATCAGCCAGCCCTTCTTCGACCAGATCGGCACCTCGTAGATGCCCACGGTCATCACGTCGAACTGGCCGCCCTTGGTGGCGATGTCGGTGGTCACGCGCTGGCGCAGCACGCCTTCTTCCAGGGTCACCCACTTGAGCTTGATGTCGGGATGCGCCTTCTCGAAGGCCGGCGTCAGCTTCTGCATCTCGATCATGTGGCCGTTGTTGACGGTGGCCACCACGAGTTCGGTGGCCGCCTGCGCGCAGCCCGCGGCCGCGAGGGCCAGGGCGAGGCCGGTCTTCAGAAAACGGTGCATGTCTGTCTCCTTCTGGTATGTGGAACGGTTGCTGCGGTCCCTGGGGCACCTTCCCTCCCCCACGCGTGCGGGGCTGCGGGGCGCTCTCTTGCCGCGCGTCATGCGCGCGACCGCAGGGCGCCCATTCTGGTGAGGAAATCCAGAGGCCCCGGTACCCTGAGGCGTGAAGTCGATACTTTTATGCACAGATAACCTTGGTGCTATCCCTAGGATGCGCATGGAACCGTGCATCTCAAAAAAACCGCCGCAGTTTCCTGCGGCGGTTTTCTGCTGACGCTGAACGAAACCGCTCAGGCCACCGGCTTGAAGTCGTACCCCTGGCCCAGGGCCTCGATGCGGCCAAAAGCCGGAAAGGGGAAGTGGAAGCCGCCGGCCAGCACC
>JARJFC010000151.1 GCA_029310945.1 Leptospira sp. 96542 | reverse complement strand
CTGGCTTTCGCTCAGGTGTGCCTTGTCTTGCGAATGAGCGCCGATCTTAGCCAGCGCCCATGCCCGATCCCGGGAGTGCAGATTTTGTAAGGTAACCAGCTGTTTCCAGGTCAGGAATGAAAAGGCCTGCCGCTTTCAGGATCAGGCTTCCGATCAGCGGTGGCTCGGATGCGGGCGATGGTCGATCACGTCCGCATGGCACGACGGGGAGGCTGAACATCACGAACTACGACCGCCCCGTCCAATGCGCTTGCCGCTTGCGCCAGTCCCTGGGCGAGAGGCCCGTGTGTGCCTTGAAGGCCCTGGAGAGGGCTGCATCGTCGGCATAACCCACCTCCTCGGCCACCAGGTGCATGGGCATGCCTTGGTACACCCGCTTTTGCGCCAGCCCCAGTCGCCATGACTGCAGGTACTGGCCTGGCGTCACGCCCACAACCTCTTTGAATCTGCTGGCAAAGGCGGTGCGAGACATGCCCGCTTGCTCCGCCAGTTCCTCCAAGGACCAGGGGTGGGCCGGCTGGTCATGCAGGGCGGTGATGGCCTTGCGCAGCTTCTGATGCGCCATGCCCGCCAGCATGCCGGAACCGATCTGACCTTGCTCCATCAGTTCACGCAGCACCTGCACCAGCAGGACCTCAAAAAGACTGTCGAGCAGTGTCTGTCTGCCGCATTTGTCGCTCGAAGCCTCGGCGAACAACAGGGCCAGCACGGGCTGGCTATCCGCCAGCCGCTCCAGTGGGATGAACACATGGTCGGGCAGGGCGGCCTGCACCGGGTTCACCGCCCCACCCTCGAAGCGCAAGTCAGCGCAGACCATGTCGGCGCCGACGGTTGCGTCGGTCACGAACCGTCGCGGGACAGGCCGAGGGTAAAGCAGCAAGGTGGGGACTGTGATGCGCACAGGCGCGCTGGCCCCATGGAATACATCGATTTGCCCCTCGCGCACCACGTGCAGTTGACCGAGCCCCTCCTCGGTACCGAGGCTGTTGATCCCGCAGAGCGGCCCGCTGTGAAAAGTGCGCGGCGTCACAGCAAAGTGGGTGAAGAGAGCGGCGAGCCTGTCGGCCAATTTGTACTCCAAGCAAAGTATTGCGTACTTAATTATGCCGAAAGTTCATGGATTGGGCGCAAAGTTCGTCCTGCCGCGAGGCAATCACACGCCACCCAATCCACACACCGGAAGGACACACCATGAACCTCACCACCAAGCTCGTAGCCGCTTCCAGCCTCGCCGTCGCCGCCGCCACGGCGGTCGCGGCACCTCCGGCTGCGGCACCCGCGCCTGTGCAGGCCGCGTCACAGTTCATCGCAGCCAACGACGGCACCTTGCTCTACTACAAAGACTGGGGCCCCAAGAACGGGCCCGTGGTGGCCTTCAGCCATGGTTGGCCGCTGAGCTCCGACAGCTGGGAATCGCAGATGCTGTTCTTGGCGGAGAAGGGCTTCCGCGTGATCGCCCATGACCGCCGTGGTCATGGTCGCTCTGGCCAAGCCTGGCTGAACAACACCATGGACCAGTACGCCGACGACCTGGCATCGGTGCTGAACACCCTGAACGTCCGCGACGTCACCTTGGTCGGTTTCTCGACCGGCGGCGGCGAGGTGGCCCGCTACATCGGCCGCCACGGCAACGCGCGCGTCAGGAAGCTGGTCCTGGTGAGCGCCGTGACACCGATCATGGTCAAGACGGCCGACAATCCGAACGGTGTCCCGATGGAAGTCTTCGATGGCCTGCGCAAGGCGTCGATCGACAACCGGTCACAGCTCTACAAGGATTTGGCCGGTGGCCCGTTCTTTGGCTTCAACCGCCCGGGGGCCAAGAGCTCGCCCGGCCTGATCGACAACTTCTGGGTCCAGGGCATGCAAGGCAGCCACAAGTCGACGTTCGACTCCATCAAGGCCTTCTCGGAATCTAACTTCGTCGAAGACCTCAAGCGCGTGACCGTTCCAACGCTCGTCATCCACGGGACCGATGACCAGATTGTTCCCATCGAAACGACGGGCCGTGCAACGGCCAAACTGGTCAAGGGCGCCAAGCTGATCGAGTACGCCGGCGGCCCGCACGGCATCACGGACACGCACAAGGACCGGCTGAACCAGGACCTGCTGGACTTCCTCAAGTAAGCGTCCAGGGACGAGAAGGCGCAGACCGCACGGGTCTGCGCCTTTTGGGCCTTCCGAAGGAGGCGGCCAGTGAGCTCAAGGACCACGGGCACGATTCGAGCGTGCAAGCATGCTTGTTGATCGTGGTCACTTTTGCCGTTGCGGGGATGCCAGCGCCCCGAAACCACGACACCCCTGGTTTTTGACAACCCGGCGCCGCCCGTCCTGCAAAGCCTTGGAATTATAGCAGGCAAGAAAGCCGCAAGACCCTGGTTAGGATAGGCGCCATGACAAGCACTGCCCAAGATTCAGCGCGCCGGCGCTTGCCGGACCTGCATGCCACGCGCCAGCAACTGACGTCGGGAACCAGCACCCCTGAAGCACAAATGGAACTGGCCCTCGACGCGGCGAGCAGCCCGGCCTGTCGGCATGCCTTCGTCGAGATGGACATGGCGCAGGCCCGCCGGCAGGCGGCGGTCCATCGCCCGGCCAGCCCCTTGGCAGGGCTGGCCATCTCGGTGAAGGATCTGTTCGACGTGGAGGGGCAGGTCACGTCCGCAGGCTCGCTCGTGCTGCGCGACGCGCCACCCGCCACGCGCGACAGCACCGCCGTCGCCCGGCTGCGGGCCGCGGGTGCCGCCCTGATTGGCCGCACCAACATGAGCGAATTCGCCTTCTCCGGCGTGGGCATCAACCCCCACCATGGCACGCCGACCAACCCCGCCTATGCGGACCAGCCGCGCATTCCCGGCGGCTCTTCCAGCGGAGCCGCCGTTTCGGTCGCCACCGGCGCGGCCTTCATTGGACTGGGCTCAGACACGGGTGGCTCGATCCGTATTCCGGCGGCCCTTCAAGGCCTGGTCGGATTCAAGAACTCTGCGCGCCTCGTGCCCACAGACGGCGCCCTCCCCTTGTCCACCACGCTGGACACGGTCTGCGCGATCACACGCAGCGTGCGCGACGCCGTCCTGGCGCACGAGATTCTCTCGGCACGAACCGTCCCTTTAGGTGGCAAGCCACTGCACGAATGCCGCTTCGCCGTGCCACGCACGCTGATGCTGGAGGACCTCGAAACTCCCGAGGCCCTGGCGTTCGATAACGCCCTGCGCACGCTGCGCGATACGGGCGCGCGGGTCGAGGAAATCGACCTGTCCGAGCTCGGCGAGCTGGCGCGCATCAACGCGACTGGTGGTTTTTCCGCCGCCGAAAGTTATGCCTGGCACCGCGAACGGCTGCAGACGCAGGGCAGTGCCTACGACCCCCGGGTCAGACTGCGCATGGAGCGAGGCGCCGGCATGAGCGCCTGGCAATACATTGAACTGCTCCAGGCTCGGCGCGACTGGATCGCGCGCGTGACACACATGATCGAGGGCTACGACGCCCTCCTCTCCCCGACGGTTCCCCTGCTGGCACCCCTCATCGCCGACCTCTCGCCCGGAGCGCAGAGGGATGATGCATTCTTTCGCGTCAACGGGCTGTTGCTGCGCAACCCCAGTGTGGTCAACATGCTGGACGGCTGTGCGATCACCCTGCCTTGCCAGGCGCCCGGCGAAGCGCCGGTGGGGCTGATGCTGTGGCATGGCGCCTTGCGCGACGACGGACTGCTCAACCTCGCCCTGCAGCTGGAAGCCCGACTTTAGAGCCCGTCGCGGGGGTCAGGCGATCGAGGACCCGGTTGAAAAATACCCCCGTCAACGCGCGCAGCCATAATCCGTCCCTCTTCACTTTTCCCCAGACTGCCCG
>JARJFC010000150.1 GCA_029310945.1 Leptospira sp. 96542 | reverse complement strand
CAACATAGTTTGTAATATTATGAACTAAAGGTGAGATTTCTCTCAGTTTTGTAAGGTCGTCGATAGTATTTTGTATGATTTGTTTAGACATTTCCAGGTTCCATTGGAAACCTAGGCAATCTTTGCGCCCACGGCACGGGCCGTTGGCCCGGAACAACAGCTGCCCGCGCTCTACCCCCAGATCCTGACCGTGCAATCGCGGGGCGCGGGCCATCCCTGGCCCGACCCGCGGCTCACCGAAGCCGAGGCCGCCTCGCGCCGCTTCCAACGCCCGGCGCTGGGCGCGGTGGATTTCGAGGCCGGCCGCTACCAGTTGCTGATGGCGGCCTCACAGGGCAGCTACCTCCTGACCCTGGACCTGCAGGCCCTGGTCCCCTGGAGCGACTGGCCGCTGGCACGCCAGGACAGCGCCGTGCGCGTGACGCTCGAACACGCGGGCCTGCACATGCAACTGCAGCCGGGTCGGGGCCTGGACCAGTCCGGCGGCTGGCCCTTCGAATTCCGCAAGCGGCTTGCCGCCGACAGCCAGCCTTTCGAGGTCGTGCTGCGGCAGCGGGTGGGCTGGGCCGAGCTGCCCTGGGCCCGCATGCTGCTCTGGTGCGCGGCCGTGGCCGCCGTGCTGACCCTGCTGCGCCAGTTCCTGCGCCAGCGCGCCGAACAGCAGCGCAGCCAGGCCTTGCTGCGCCTGGGCCAGGTGGCCCGGCTCAACACCCTGGGGGAACTGGCCGCCGGCATGGCGCATGAACTCAACCAGCCACTCACGGCCGTGCTCGCCAACACCCAGGCCGCCCAGCGTCTGCTGGCCGAAGACCCGCCCGAACTGGCGACCGCGCGCGGGGCCATGGAACAGGCCGGCGCCCAGGCGCGCCGCGCCGCCGAGGTGCTGGGCCGGCTGCGCCGCAGCGTGGAACGCCCCGACCCCGGCGCCCACATCCAGACGCTGAACCTGAACGACGCCGTGCAGGGCGCGCTCTA
Organism: Leptospira sp. 96542; assembly: GCA_029310945.1. Classification (GTDB taxonomy): domain Bacteria; phylum Spirochaetota; class Leptospiria; order Leptospirales; family Leptospiraceae; genus Leptospira_A. The sequence continues at coordinate 2,874 of JARJFC010000150.1, read as the reverse complement.
CCTGCTGGAGCCCGAGTGCCGGCGCCGGGGCGTCGCACCCGAGTTGCAGGCCGCGAGCGTGCTGCAGGTGCGCGCCGAGCCGGTGGCCCTGGAGCAGATCATGCACAACCTGCTGATGAACGCATTGCAAGCCCTGGAACAGGTGCCCGTCCCCGAGCGCCGTCTGGTGCTCGGCCTGCGGCATCTGGACGATGGCCGGGGCGAGCTGGCCGTGTGCGACAGCGGCCCGGGCATCGCACCCGAGGTGCTGCCCCACATCTTCGAACCCTTCTACACCACGCGCAGCGACGGCCTGGGTCTGGGCTTGAGCCTGTGCGAAAGCCTGGCCACCGGCATGGACGGGCGGCTCACCGTCGGCGCCTGGCCGCCCCGTGGCACACGCTTCGGTCTCACCCTGCCCCTGGCCCCGGGCCGAACCCCGCCATGAACGCCCCACGCTCCCCGCTGATCCACCTGATCGACGACGACGCGGCCGTGCGCGACAGCCTGGCCCTGCTGATCTCCACCGTGGGCCTGCGCGTGCAGACCTGGGATCGGCCCGAAGCCTTCCTGGCCGACTTTGACCGCCAGGGCATCGGGGCCATCGTGCTCGACGTGCGCATGCCCGGCATCAGTGGCCTGAGCGTGCTGGACACGCTGGTCGCCCAGGGCGTGGACCAGCCCATCCTCATGCTCACGGGCCACGGCACGGTGGACATGTGCCGCCGCGCCTTCAAGGCCGGCGCCGCCGAATTCCTGGAAAAACCCGTCAACGACGAGCAGTTGATCGAAGCCCTGCAGCAGGCCGTGAGGCAGCACGTCAAGTCGCGCGAGCGCCACCAGGCCGACCGCCTGGCGCGCGAGCGCTACGCCCAGCTCTCCGAACGCGAGCGCGAGGTGCTGGGCTTCATCGTCGCGGGCCTGACCAACAAGGAGATCGGTCGCGCCCTGGACCTGTCGCCGCGCACGGTCGAGACCCACCGCGCCAACCTCTTCGCCAAGCTGCAGACCGAATCGCTGGCGCAGCTGATCCGCGCCTACGCCGCCCTGGTGGAAGAAGCGCCCTGAGGGGCGGCGTTGAGGGGAACCGCTGAGCGAGACCCGCTCAAGGCCCGCTCCGTAGTTCTACGCAAGCCCGCGCGTAGCCGTCCGCATGGTGGCGCGGGCCCCGTTTTCCTACAGTGCTTCCATGGTTCGGCGGGCGCCGGACCAGCCATCCGAACCCCCAGGAGCACCGCATGTCCACCCTCGCCAAATCCTCCGTCCTCGTCCTTGGTCTGGTCGCCGGCCTCGCCAGCGCGCAAGCCGTGCGCAGCGAAAAGAACATGTCGCTGGAACTGGCCAATCAGTTGGCCAGCGGCACCCTCGCGAGCTGCGCGGCGAACGGCTACAACGTCGCCGTCACCGTGGTCGACCGCGCCGGCACCGTGCGCGCCGTGCAACGCGCCGACAACGCCGGCCCCCACACCCTGGAAGCCAGCCGCCTGAAGGCCTACACCTCGGCTTCGGCCAAGAACAGCACGCTGGCCATCATGGAAGCCTCGCAGAAGAACCCGGCCGCCGCCAACCTGGGCAGCATCCCCGGTTACCTGTTGCTCGGCGGCGGCGTGCCCGTGAAGGCGGGTGACGAAGTCATCGGCGCCGTCGGCGTGGGTGGCGCGCCCGGCGGCCACCTGGACGAACAGTGCGCCGTCGCCGCCATCGCCAAGGTGCAGAGCCAGTTGAAGTAAGCCCCGCCCTACAATCCGCGCATGAAACCGCGCTGCCTGCTCGCCTTGCCGCTTGCCTTCGGCCTGCTCGCGCCAGCGCAAGCCGGCCAGGTGGTCACCGAGCGTGGCGGCGGCGGGCTGTGCCTCTTCGAACTGCCGGACGACGGCGCGGGCAAGCGCCGCTACGTCAACCTGAACATCGTCCAGTACGTCGAACTCGGCAAGGACGAATTCAAGATCGTCTACGGCGGCGGGGCCCTCGGCGCCGGCTACGAAAGCAAGGTCCCGCTGAAGACTCCCGAGGAAGGCCAGGCGCTGCTGGCCGAACTGGGCAAGGCCGCCCAGGCCTGCGCGCCCAAATAGGGTCGACCCTGGGCGACGACCTCAGGGTTTTGCCAGACGCGGCCTCGGGCCTGGGCCCGCACAATCGGCGCATGCTTGTTCCCGAACGCCGCGAGTTGCCCGCCTCACGCGCCGTCAAGGCCCTGGGTGCCCTGCAATTCCTCGCCGTCCTGGCGGGCGCGCTGTCCTTTCTGTCTCCATCGACCGCCCCCAGCCAGCCCGGTGTCCAGGCCTTGGGCGAAGCCATCGTGGGGCTGCTGGCCCTGGGCACGGGCTTGTGGAGCGCCAACGCACTGCTGCAGGGACGCATCTCCGTGCTGGAACTGCTCTACATCGACGCGGCCGTCCTCGCGACGGCCAGCGCCGCGCTGTCGCTGCCGCACGAACACCGCATCTTCAAGCCCCTGCCCATGCTGCTGGCCCTGGTCTGGACGGCACGGGCCTGGGTGCAGGGCCACCTGTCCCGGGGCGCGGCAATGGGTCTGCTGCTGGCGCTGGTCTGCTCCCTGACCGGTGACGTGTTCCTGATGCTGCCGGGCCCGTATTTCCTGCAGGGCCTGCTGAGCTTTCTGCTCGCGCATCTGGCCTACCTGACGCTGTTCCGTCGGGGCCTGCACTGGTTTCCCAACCGCGTGGCCCTGCTCCTGCCGCTGCTGCTGGGCACGCTGGTCTACGCCGGGCTCTGGCGCCATGGCTTGCCGCCGGCCCTGCGCGTTCCGGTGGCGGCCTACGTGCTGGTGATCGCCCTGATGGCGGGGCAGGCGCTGGGGCGAGCCGCGGTGCGCCGCAGCTCGGGGGCGCTGCTGGTTGGGGTGGGCACGGTCTTTTTCATGGCCAGCGACAG
>JARJFC010000014.1 GCA_029310945.1 Leptospira sp. 96542 | reverse complement strand
TCACTTTCCACGTTTGAACAACATTTTTTCAAAAGAGATAACTCTGGAACGTACGAAGTGTCCCATGAAGAACTTTCTGACATCCCCGCAAAAATAAAATGTTTGGATGAAGCTTGTATGAACTGTGTGGATGAGTATCGTAAAAACTTAAACGATAAATCCATTCCTGAAAAAGACAAAATGAATAAACTCATCATTCAATTGTCTACAGATCGTAAACGAGTGACCATCCAAGACAATGGCCGTGGAATTCCTTCAGAAAATGCAGAAGGAGTTTACCTCCACCTAATGTATGGCGAAAACTTTGACGACCTTGCAAAAGAAGACCATGTTGCGGGGCAAAACGGTGTTGGTATTTCACTCGTCCGAATGGTATCTTCTTTTTTTCGGGTGAAAACCATCAATGGTGGCAAAGCATACAAAAAAATGTTCACTATCCATGATGATGTGAAAAAAATAATTCGTGGTTTTAAACTTTCAAAAGAAGACACTGAAAGAGTTCATTTGTATTATGATGAACATGGAAATTTTACCGATTGCCCTCAGCTAACACCAGAACAAATCAAACAATTAAAAGCTCCTTCTGACAAAACAGGAATGACCGCAGTTGTAGAAACGGCAAAAAAAGAAGACCATGGAACCACGGTTGAATTTGAACTCAACCCAGCCTATTTTAATAATTTAGACACTTCGTTTAATATTAATTTGGTGAAACAATACCTCCAAGACATTGCAATGTCAAATCCTGGTCTGGAAGTTGTATTTATCCACAAATCTGGAAAAGAAAAGTATAAATTCAAAAAAGGTTTTGATGAAATTTTTAGTAACTCCGAAATGGTTTACTACAAAATGGATTATTTGGACAAAACGTCCGCATCCCAGATCAATATGGACACTTATGTTGTTATGGGTCAAAACAAAACCCTCACTTGGGTGAACTCTATTTTTTGCCCACAAGGTGGTTCTGCCATTGAGTATTTAGAAAACAGGCTTTGTGATGAGGTACGTAAAAAATCACAAATTGTTTCTCTCGAAAAGAAACTGAATACACAGTGTACGCGTAACGATGTGCGGAGTTGTTTTCATATGTATGTGAACCTTCGCATTTTGAATCCACGGTTTAAATCGCAGGATAAATCCTACCTCATCAACGACCTAAACGAAGACATCAGAAAGGCTGTTGACAAACACCTCGACAAACTTTTGAAAAAAACAGGCCTCATCGAGGAAATTAAGATGGTGATGGAGCGTAGAACCCAGCTGAAACAGCTTGAGGACGCTCAGAAAGGCCTCCGTAAGGCTTCTCGGAACAATATCCCTAAACTGATGCCTCCTACGGGCAAACCAAACGATCCAGGCCGGATTTTGTTTGTTGCTGAAGGTGACTCGGCCATTGCAGGACTTCGCCCGGCAAGGAACCCAAAACTCCATGGTTTATTTCCACTTAGGGGAAAACCGTTGAATTGTAAGGGGATGAGTTTGGCCAAAGCTTTGCAAAACGAAGAGATGAAAAACATCGTGGCAATCGTTGGGCTTCCGTTAGACGAAAAGGTGAAGTCAATTGATGAATTGAATTACGACAGAATCAGTATCATAACCGATGCCGATTTTGATGGTTATGCGATTAGATCTTTGATGTTATCTTTTTTCTACGAATATTGGCCTGAACTTTTCGAATTGGGTTTTATCAATATTTCGGCAGCACCTTTATATGAAGTGGATGTAAAATGGAAGGATGCCAAAAAAGAAACCGTCTTTTGTATCGATGACGCTGAATACGATAAATTAGTGGCCAAAGTTAACAAACAAGGTGGCGAAATCACTCGGAAAAAACGTAACAAAGGTTTGGGGGAAACGGGCAAGGAAGCCATGAAGTATGCGGTGGATCATTGTATGACAACCATTACCATTGGAAATAAAAAATCTGCCAAAAACATCCAAGATCTTTGGTTCCACAAAGATTATGCAGAGAAACGTAGGGAAGCCATTTCCGAATACTCGATGAGTATCATCCAAGACTAAAAAACAAAAAAGCGGGAGTTTCTCCCGCTTTTTCATGCCACCAAACAACTAAATGTTGGTCAGAGACGGTTTTTTCCAGTAAAACCACCACTGATTTTAAACCCAGTGGTGGTAGGAAGACTTAGTCTCCCCGAGCGATTGTACAAACAGAGCTAAAGAAACTCATGACATTCGTATATCTGTAGTCAACAGCTTTGACTACCTTGATGCCACCATCTTCTTGTGCACTTTTGATACTCCCGTCACCAAATGCAATTAAACTAAGAATTGAGAAGGCACAAGCTTCTCCTGTTTTTCCACCAACATCAGTTGCTGTGGAAATGTCTTTGTTCATGGCTGCACTTGAGAACAATCCACCTGGAGTAATTCCATAACCAGGTCCCGCAATGGCACAATTGAACATAACAAAACCAACCAATAGAATTAATATAAGATTAATTTTTTTCATACTTAGTCCCCTCTCGCAATTGTACAAACTTGGCTGTAGAGAACTGTAAGCAAAGAAAACCGAGAATAATCAACAGCCTTTACAACTTTGATTCCACCTTCTTCTGCTGCTGCCCCGATGCCACCATCACCAAAATAAAATAGCCCAAGAACACCGTGCGTACAAGCTGTACCGGATTTAGTTCCAATGTCATTGCCAGTGGATACATCTTTGTTTAAGGAAACACTTTGGAATAAGTAACCTGGAGGAGTTGTGTACTGGATCGTACAATTTGCAAAAAAAACGGCTACGATTAACAAACCTAGCATTTTCATTAAATTTTTCATTAGTCTCCCCTTGCTATGGTGCAAACCCTAGTCCAAAGTGTTAGAAAACCAGTGATTTGGTAGTCCACTGCTTTTACTTTTTTAATGTCCCCTTTTGAGCTTGCTTCTTTGATTCCACCTTCGCCAGTTGTCATCCAACCCAAGAGGTTTGAAACACATGCTTTGCCAACTTTTGTTCCAAGATCAGTTCCTGTTGAAACGTCTTTGTTCAAAGTGTAGTTTTGGAACACTGCAAATCCGCCAGTTTGGTACCCTGTTGAACAATTCACCAGAGTGACTAGAGAAAAAATTGCAATTGTTGCTATTTTTAACTTCATATTTGTCTCCTTACGGCAAGATGAGAAACTCCCAGGTTTTTTAATCAAATCAAAATTTCAGATCATGGTTTAATTGTAATGTTTGGTTGTATAAATTTATAAAATAAATTTATATGAATTCGAAAAAAAATACTAACAATGCAATAAACTTTTTTGGGCATTATGGGCTCTTGGTTCATTTTATATGTTAAAGACAAATTTAAAAACCAATGCAATTTTTAATTTGATTGTTAAATGGCAAATTTCGGTAACCTTTTGTTAGTTTTTGGGATCGAGCAAGGGGAACACCAAACGAAGGTCAATAAATTGAAAAAAAAACAAATCCGAGAAAATTTTTCTTTGACTATTTATAAATTCCGAGTATAACTCAACGAAATTTGGATCATCCGGTTCAATAGGAGAATTTTGTATGAAAAAAAAGATGACTTCGGTCTTGGCCTTTGTTGCCTCGATTGTGGCTGTAGTTATGACAACTGCACCCGTACACGCAGGAAAGTACGGAATGGCAGGTTGTGGTCTAGGAGCATTGATCCTTAAGGATAACGACAAATCGCAAATTTTAGCTTCCACAACAAATGGAATTTACTACAACCAAACTTTTGGTATCTCATCTGGAACATTAAATTGTACTTCTGATGGGGTAGTTAAACAAAACAAAGTACAAGAGTTATTCGTAACCATGAATTACGACTCACTTGGACAAGAAATGGCAGTGGGTAAGGGTGAAAAATTAGAATCCTTTGGAAACCTACTCGGTTGTTCTGCGGGCGATTCTATGACTCGGTTCCGACAAGTGACCAAAGAAAATTATGCAAAAATCGTTACTGAAGAGGCGACTCCAGCGAGCCTTCTATCGGCAATAAAATCTGAAGTTAAGAGCGACAAATTACTCGCTAAAACTTGCACACAAATCTAAGGGGATTTTGAAAGAATATGAAAAAATTAATAGTTATCTCTCTCCTTTCGGTTACCGCATTGGTAATGTCTTCGCAAATGGTTGCGGCTCCTAAGTATGGTATGGCTGGTTGTGGACTTGGATCTTTGGTATTCCAACCGAAAGATAACCAAGTTTTGGCAGCTACAACTAATGGAACAGGAGTACAAACATCTGGTATTACCAGTGGAACATCAAACTGTACAGCGGATGGTGTGGCACAAAAAGAACATGCCCGTGAAATTTATGTTCATATGAACTTTGATAGCTTAGAGCAAGAAATTGCACAAGGCAAAGGTGAAAAACTTTCCAATTTGGCGACTCTTTTCGAGTGCAAGTCGGGAACTCAATTCAACAAAGTTCTAAAAGACAATTACGCTTCTATTTTTACAGAAGAGTCAAAACAAAACCCAAGTTTGGTGTTGTCCAATCTTCATGAAACATTGGAAAAAGATGCAACAGTAAAAAATTACTGTAAAATCTAGTTCCCTATAAAAACATCAGTGTATTCAATTGGTTTGGATCACTGATGTTTCAAAAGTTTATTTTCCTTATTATTATTTTTTTACATCCCATCGTAATTCTCGCAAGCGATAATCCCAATATACTAGAACTTGATCTAAGTGAATTGCGTAAACAGGGTGCATTTGAGCCCCAAAATCCAATCCAAAAAGAATACCTTGCTGGTCTTTTAAAACGTTCCAAAGACATTTCATTGGCCAATGAAAGGCATTGGCTTAGAATTCTACGCTTTAAAAAAGGTCGGCTCGGATCCTACACAAGTGAAGTGGATAGCGAAAGTTACTTTTTTTCTAGTGAAGGCAAATACAATGCCGAAAAGGAATTGGAAGCCACCATCCGTGCTTTTTTTTATTCAGACCAGATTCAAAATGAACTGATGCACCCCCAATGTGCCTACCCAGAACGATACCATTGGTTAAAAATGAAATTGGAGTTTGACCCTAACCGGTTGGCTCAAATAGAATGCCCACGATTTGAAACTTGGAAAGCTGCGTTGAACCCAGAATCATTATCCGTTGTGTTCTCATCTTACTATATGCAAGCTCCGTCATCTATGTTTGGCCACACTCTCATCAAATTGAATAACAAAGAAAATGAACATTCGGAACTATTGGACTATGGAGTGAATTACGCTGCTAACCCAGTTGAGATGAATGCTTTATACTATGCCTATTTGGGACTGACTGGCGGGTACCCAGGTAAGTTCTCTCTCTTTCCATACTATTTAAAAGTTAACGAATACAATGACTTTGAAAGCCGCGACCTATGGGAATACAAACTAAAGTTAAACGTAGAGGAAAGAGAAAGGTTCATCCGCCATCTTTGGGAGATGTCCCGTGCCGATTTTGATTATTTTTTTCTAAATGAAAATTGTTCCTATCACCTTTTGGAAATTTTGGAAGTGGCAAAAAAAGATTTAGAACTAAGTGATAAAACTGGGTGGATAGTCTCCCCTCCAGACACAATCAAATTGTATATAAACCAAGAAGGTTTGGTCGTATCAAAAAAATATCGTTCTTCCTTATATTCTAAAATACATTATAAAGTAATCGAAATGTCTGAAGTCGAAAAGTCAGAGTTTTGGGATCTGATTCAATTTGATCCGAACAGACTCGTAAAAGATAAACCAAACATTCGAAAAACACTGGTCATTGATGCCGTGTTAGATACCTACCGATATCATTATACAAATAGAGAAAATATTCCAAAGAACCACAATGATTTTTATAAAAAACTCTTGGTGACCCGAAGTCAACTAACAGATGATTACGTATATTCCGAAAGTGTTCCTCGTTCCACTCCACCAGAACTTTCTCACCCGCTCAGTCGGGTGGCCACTTCTTTTGGAACTTCTTCGCAAGGAAGTTTCGCAGAATTTAAAGCAAGACTTGCCTATCATGATTTATTGAATGTTAGCAGTGGGCATGCTCCTAACTCTGAACTTGTTTTTTTTGATACCACAGTGAGGGCATACGAAAACAAAAGACCTGAATTTACATCTATGAGTGTAATCAAACTCATTTCTATTAACCCATATAATTCTATATCGAAAGATTTTTCATATTATTTTGACTCAGGCATTCAAACAGCCGTATATGAATCAAAAGACCAAATCCACCGTAGACCTGTTGGGAATTTTGATTTTCGGTATGGTTATTCATTTTCAAATGAATTTTCTAAAACACCAATGAGTTATGGCATCATCAGTTTTATGGCTGGAGTGAAGGCGCAACCAGGAGCTGTTTTTGAAAATGGAAGTAGGTATGGTTTAAACTTAAGTGTGATGTACCAAAAAGAATTTGGGGCTTGGAAAGTTTTTTCTGGGGTCACTGGTCAAAATTACCAATTGAGTGGAAATAAAAATACTTATTATGTTTCAAATGTATTGCGGTATGCATTCAATAACGCAAATGAGTTCCGTATAGAAATAAATGCTGAGAGGTATTATGAGGAAATTATGTTTTCTTATCATTATTTGTTTTAGTTTTAAACAATGTTCGAGTTTATACTATTATCCTTCTAAAAATTTGTATTACTCTCCCGATATTTTTGGATTCAAGTATGAATCACATATGATTGATGGATTTGAAGGAACCAAACTAAATGTTTGGAGGATATATTCTCCGAATGTTAAAAATCCAAAGGGTGTAGTATTACAATTCCATGGAAATGGTGAAAACATGAGTTCGCATTTTTTAAGTTTGGCTTGGCTTGTAAACCATGGTTATGAATTGATTACATACGATTACCGTGGGTATGGGAAATCAGAAGGTGAATCTGAACCGGAAGAAATTTTTGAAGATAGTAAGTTTGTTTTGGATTTTGCGTTAAAACACACTAAGAACATAAATTCAAAACTCATCGTGTATGGCCAGAGTCTTGGTGGAGCGGTTGCTATGCGGAGTATAGCGGATTGGCCAAAAGCAAACCAAATTCAACTGATCTGTGTGGATGGTTCTTTTACTTCTTATAGGGAGGTTGTGAAACAAACTTTAAATCAAAATGTGTTTTGGCCAATGGGAAATATAGTTTCAGTTTTTTTCCATGATGCAACAAGTCCCAGGGATTATATCCAATCCTTACCTCCTATACCCATTGTCATCATCCATGGTACGGAAGATTCGGTTGTTTTTTTTAAAAATGGCCAGGAGATTTTTAAATTGGCAAATGAACCAAAGGTATTTCTGGAAATCAGGGGTGGTGGACATGTAGACTGGATGGGGCTTGGACAGTCAAAGTTTGCCAAGGATTTTTTAAAATTACTCGATCGGCACCTCTACTAATTTAAAATCAAATTCTGTAAAACCAATAATGGAGAGAATCTCAGAGAGTGAGTCTTCTTTTGACGTTTCGATAAAGGTGAGTTCACTCTTCGAAAGACGGGTTTCACTAAAAATTCTTAAAAAGAAATACTTATCTTCACCATTTTTAATGGTAAAAACTTTTGTGGCATCGTTCTTCCCAACAACGTCCAAACGGTAAGTTCCTTCTGTTAGTCGGATATAACCAAGAGAAGCATTTTCTAAATTAACCGAAAAGAGCGTTTTTGGAGATACCATGGATGAAAATTTGGATGGGTATTTTGAAATCGTACATTCATAATTCCACATCGATAGAGAGGGATGATCCGGCCGAACTAAATAAAGTAACCCCGAAGTTTTTTCTGGTTTTACCATCTTGGTAAATTTTCTTGGACTCGAACATTGAACCAGTAAACATATTATAAATGTAGTAATAAGGTAAATTTGTTTCATTGTATTTAAGCGTTTGGATATTTTTTACTATTTCGATAGTGTGCAATGTAGGTGACAAGAACAAGTAAACCCACTGGTATTGCAAAATATACATGGACCTGGACAAGACCTGCAATCATCCCAAGAATTCCACCTAAAAATTGTATGACGACGAGGTTTCCGCCTGTATTGTCTAAAATCATTTTTTCTAAATCGTCGGTGTCGAGTGCCATTACCCTTTCTTCTACAAGGGCAGTCACATTGATTTTGTGCACAAATTTTTCAATGTTCAGTTTGAGGTATTCTTTTCCTTCCGTTGAATTCATAAATTCTAATGTACGACGTTTCACCCAATCCACAGCTCTGAAAAAGTTTTTTTCAATTTCTTCCCAATTGTTTGGATCATCTAAATACGATTGTAACCTTTCAATGCCAGTTGGCAGAAGGTTTTGTCTCGCATAATCACCGCTTGCTGCAAGCCATGTAGAGATTTTTTCAGTGATAAAATCTTGTGTTTCTTTTGAATTGAGGCGGTCTTGCAAACGTTCCATAGTTTCATCTAGTAACTTCATAAATTGGTCTGAAGTTTCTGGATCCTTTACAAACCGTTCGAGGAGTTCGCGAATGGCTTCATCGTTGAATGAGAATATTTTTTTAACTCCGATTCCAATTTTACCCAAAGTGCTTCTGGATTTTAGATAGTCTTCTAAACCTTCGTTGAGTAGGTTCGCTAGTTTCGGCATTTCTTCGAGTAAAATCACTCGGAGTTGTGTTCCAATTTCTTCCCTATTTGTTTCTTCGGTTAAATATTCAGTGAGTTTGTTCCGAGTGTAGGTCCAAAGTTTTTGGACTTCTTCGGGGCGTTCTGCCATTCGTTTGATGGTTTCTTCTGAAAAATCGAAGATCACTTCTAAAATTTCTGGTCCACGTTCTTTCAGGATCGAAATGATTTTGGTAACAAGGGTGGTTCTGATTTCATCGTTGTGGATGATCTCATCAATTTCTTTGGCAATTTTTTGGAGTCCACTTTCTACCAAGTTACGTTCGTAAATATAAGCCAATATGATTTCTGGATGGAGAAGATTACTTTGGATACTCTCTCCTAACGATTTTGCAATTTTTGTTTTGTTTTTTGGAACAAGACCTGACCATCCAAGCACCTTACCGTGTTTGGGTTGGAATAACATTTTGATGGCCAGAAAGTTTGTAAAATATCCAACCATTCCTGCCATGAGGATTACGAAGGCTGCATTGATCCAAACATTACCTTCGTAATAAAATTGAAAACCCCCTGCGATGATTGAGAAAATAACAAGGAGTTTTCTATACCAAGAATCTAGTTTTGCAACATCCATATTACTTTCCGTCGAGAGTTAGAAATTTTCCGCTGATACGTCTGAGTAAACCTCTTGGAATGAGTTCAGCAATGGTAATGGCTCCTTGGTTCACAGAGCCTGTGATACAGACTGCCTGGTTGTATTTGAGGGCGGTCAATGATTCTTCGACGACGTCCTCTGCAGATTGCCACATAAAATCGGGATACTTAGATTTTTTAATGCCCGCTCTTTGGTGGAAATCGGAATGTGTGAGGCCAGGGCATAACGCTTGTACATGGATTCCAAATGGTTTTGCTTCTTCGTAAATGGATTCTGTAAATGATTTTACGAACGCTTTGGTTGCCGCATAAATTGCGCTGCCTGGAGCAGGTAAATAACCTGCTATAGAGGCAACATTGACTAGATATCCTTTTTTATTTTTTTTAAAACTATTCAAAGCGGTGTGAGAAAGTGTTACAAGGGCTTTGACATTCAAATTAATTTCTTCCAGTTCTTTTTCTAAATCTAAATTGGCAAACTCACCAACCGTTCCGAAACCGGCATTGTTTACCAACATTTCAAAGTCTTTGTCCTTTGAAATGATATGAGAAAGTTCTTCCTGATCCTTTTTTTTAGTTAGGTCAAAAGAAAAATACTTTAACATACCTCGGCTGCTAGGTTCCAATTCTAGTATTACTTTTTTTAAATCTGATTCAGAACGTGAAATCAAAAATACATTATAATTTTTACAAAGGGCACGGACAAATTCTTTGCCAATTCCTTGGGAAGCACCTGTTACATAAGCGTTTTTCATTCTGTGAATTTCCTTTTCATTAAGATAGCTGTGGATCCATCTGGGTAATAATTTTTTCGTCTTTCTAATTCTTCGAAATTCAATTTACGGTACAATTTGTACGCAATTGAATTAGATTCTTTTACTTCCAAAAAAAAATCCTTAGTTGGAAATTTTGAAATCAATTCTCTAATGAGGGTAGATGCAAAACCTAAATTTCGAAATTGAGGGAGACTTGCGATACGGAAGATTTCAATTTCCCATGGGGTTTCGCAAACAAGGCTGTAAGCAACGGGATTGGCATCTTCCAAAACAAAACCAGGGTGGAATTCGAGGTGGGTTCGCATCATTTTTTCGGTCCACTCTTCGCCAGGGAAACAGAGTGATTCCCAAGACAAAAGGTTTGCCAAATCAGATTCGTTCAGGTTCCGAATTCCATGGGACATAATCACATTTTTTTCTTTTCAGGCAAAAGAAAGAAACTAAAATCGAACCCATGGAACCAAAAAAGAAAAAATTCTCACTCACCTGGCTCGCAATTTCTCTTTTGGTTTTGGGGGTTTTTGGCTGTGATAAGTTAAAATCCATCACAGAGTCTCGCTATAAAAAGAAAATTGGTGCCGAAACAACAGAAAAAGACATCGTCAATTGGAAAGAAAAATTGGAATTGGAAGAGGCCGAAATTGAGGAGTTGGAAAAACGCATTCGCAAAATGGTGCAAAAATCCAACCAAACAGCTGCTCTGTCTTGGAAGATTGCACGGGCTTATATGAGGGCAGGCTCGTCTGAAAAAGGAAGTGAATACTACGAAGAGGCCATTCAGAACTCAATACAAAACGATGGCCAAAAAGGTTATGAAATCCATTCTTACGAATTGGCTTTGCCGTATTTTGAAAAGGCGATTCAAACAGGAAAACTCGATAAGCAACTATTATACGAAACAGCTGTTGCCTATGCAAACGCATCCAAAGATATGGGTTGGGAACCAAAGAGGCGCGTCCGTGCGGTGACCCTATTCAAACAATTGGTCAGACTAGATAAAGACGACACTCGTTTCCCATTCCAATTGGCTCTCCTTTATTTTGATTCATCATTAAAAAATGAGAGTTGGAATGGCAAAACTTCTGACGGTTTCAACGAAGTGGAAATTGCGTTTTCACTCTTGGATCAAATTTTACAAAAGGAACCTTATAACGTACCAAGTCGTTTTGCCCGGGCAAATTTTTTATACCAAATTGGAAAGGTATCCCAAGCAAATGAAGAGTACATTCGCATCAAAGGTATTTTGGAAGAAATGAAAAATGCGGGTGCTATACGAGAGAGTTTGGAGGAAAATCCGTCCTACCAGAATGTAATTCAAAATTTGAAACAAATCGGAAACCAAAATAAGAATTAAAAACCATCATTTGGGATGGATCCCCTTGTTTTATCCCATCCCAAAGTAACTTCGTTTTTACGTAAAACAAATCATTGGAGTAAATTTGATGGTTTGGGTTCTATCCATTCATTCCTCTCCCAATACTTTGATAAAAGTTTATATGAGAACATTGAGCGTATGGCCAAAGTTTGGCGGGAAACAAATCCAAAAAACATCCAAATTATTGCTATTTTTGATCCAATTTACCCACCGCTACTAAAAGAAATTTACGATCCACCCTTGGTTCTCGCATGCCTTGGTAACACGGATCTACTCTCTAATACTTGTTTGGCCATTGTGGGTACAAGAAAAGCATCTCCTATATCTTTAAAGGCGACCGAATCTCTTGTTGTGCATTTGGTTAAGGAATCTGTAACGTTTGTTTCTGGGTTGGCGCTCGGTATCGACAGAAAAGTTTTTGAAACTGCCTTAAAAGAAGGCTCAAATGTCATAGGGGTTTTGGGTACACCCATCACCGAAGAATACCCTCCTGGAAATAGGGATTTATACAAAACCATCAAATCAAATAACCAAAACCTTCTTGTTACAGAATTTATTTTGGATGTGAAACCTGCGCGTTGGACTTTCCCCAAACGAAACCGCGTGATTGCTGGTTTGGCAGAAAGAGTGTACATCATGGAGTCGGGCAAAAAATCAGGAACTATTTTTACCGCCAAAGCTGCCATGGATGAAAATAGAGAAATTTATGTTTTTGACCATCCTTCTCAATTTGACAATGAGGGAGGCAAACTCCTCATCAGGGATGGTGCGATCAAAATCCAAAATGAAATTTTGCTTGGATATGAACTAACAGAAAAACAAGGAGATTCGGAAATCATAGGTTATGAATCTTGGAGGAAACAAAGCCGATCCCCCCAAAAAAGTTTGGGGGGTGATTCGTGCCATCAGCCTTTGAAAAAATAACCTGCCACTGTGGCCACCACATAAATGAAAAGTAAAAATACACCAAACGGACGTCTTATTTTATCTTTTGAAAAATGTATGCCCAAACGAAAGAGTATGAGAACAATGAGCATGGCCGGAAAATAAAACATAAAGAAATTTTTAGGGGCTTCCAGGCCTTGCTTGGTCACTGCCGCAGAGGCTCCCGCAACAAAGAGGACGTTCAGAATGTCTGCTCCAATGATATTTCCCACAGCAAGTTCGGAGTGCCCCCTTCTCGAAGCTTGTATGGCTGTGACCAGTTCTGGAAGCGAAGTTCCAAATGCAACCAGAGTGGCACCTATGATGGATTCGGGGATGGATAGCCGAATTGCCGTTTCTTGGACAGAGGGGATGAGGACTTTGGAAGAAAGGATGACAAGTGTTATGGCAACGATAAGTTTGAAAAGTACAACATAAATCGGTGAATCATTGTATTCTGTTGTGTCGTCAATGCCTGCTTCCAGGTCGCCTGGTTTATTTCGTGACCAGCGAATGCTCAAATAAATATAAAATGCGAGTAACACCAAAAACACAAAACCAATGCCTTGTTCGATTCGCCCACCTGTTTCAAACACTTTCGAAAGATTGGAAAAAGGAAGCGCAGCAAATACGAGTAAAAACCCGGCACCCACTTGGATCCAACCTTGCCGATTCACCAATCGTTTGTCGATGTCAGGTGGTGAGATTAGGATGGCGATTCCTAAAATGAGTCCCGTATCACAAATGATGGATCCAACTGCATTTCCAAGGGCAATGCCAGGGTTTCCCTCTAGTGCAGAGAGAACAGAAACGGAGACTTCGGGGAGTGTGGTGCCAAGGCTTATGATGGTAGCACCGATGATCATTTTAGGAACACCTGAACGGGCGGATATGGACACAGCCTCATCCACAAGTACATCGGCTGCTTTGCCAAGAACCAAAATGGATCCCAAAATGACGAGAATGAGAATGGGTAAGGGGAGGTTTTGAAATGTTGCGGTTAAATATGCATCCATGGATAAAGGTCAAGATATGGAATTCTCTTCTCTCTTGCGACTCTTTCTTTGTCTGCCACTCGTTCTAATTTTCCAAACTTTATCTGGCGAACCCCGCCTACCCAAAGAACCCAATGCTCCTGTTCTGAATTTTGAAGAGAAAAAGGAAGAAAAACCCGCAAATGAAAAAAAAGAATTTGTTGTTCTGAACCTAACACTATGTGACGGAAGGACGGTGCGGGGGGAGTCGCCGAGTTCGATCGAAACCATATCCTTTGAGCACAACAAAGACGGGATTTTGTACAAAAAAAAATTAAACTTGGGTGAACTTGGTTCCATCAAAATTGATTCGTGGGAACTCAAACAAAAACGCGAAGAAAAAAAAGGGATGAGTTTTGAAGTGGTTCCCAAAAAGATTCGGATCCGAACCAAAGCGGGTGAAACTTTTTATAAAGATACTGGCCTTGCCGATTTAAAACTTTTGAATTTTGAAATCAAAAATAATAACGGAGTTGCCATACTTTATTCCTATTGGATCGACCTCAAATACCCAGACGGGTCTTGGTATTCGGGTCTTCCTGCAGTCAAAAACAATGCCCTCACTAGAGAGGATTGTCTTAAAGATGTAGTACGGATGGTGGAATGGGAATGAGGTTATTCCAACACACAGTCCACAAAATAACTCATTGTCCCCGTTTCTGATTTTTCTTCCACAAGTCCGTGGATGTCTGTTTCAAAACCTGGAAACTTCGCGTTAAATTCCCGTGCGAATTGTAAATACCGAATGATGGTTAAATTGAATTTTTCACCTGGAATGAGGAGGGGAATCCCAGGAGGGTAGGGCGTCAGTAAAACGGACGTTATGCGTCCCTCCAGTTCATCGATCGGAACTCTTTCGATGTCCCTATGAGCCATTTTTGCAAAGGCTTCGGATGGTTTCATTGCTGGAATCATCGGGCTTAAATACATCTCAGTTGTTAGGTGGGAAATATTATTGGCTCTGTAAACTTCGTGCATCGATTGACAAAGATCTCGCAAACCGATGCGGTCGTATTTTGGATAGGCAGCCGTAAATTTTGGCATCACCCTCCAGAGTGGTTGGTTTGCATCGTAGTCATCTTTGAACTGTTGTAATTCGGTGACCATCGTATTCCAACGACCTTTGGTGATTCCAATGGTGAACATGATAAAAAAACTATAAAGTCCTGTTTTTTCTACAATGATCCCGTGTTCGGCGAGATACTTTGTTAGGATTAGAGCGGGAATCCCCCAATCAGCAAACTCACCTTCCACACTCATACCTGGGGTGATGACGGTCGCTTTGATGGGATCAAGCATATTAAAACCTTCGGCAATATCTCCAAAACCATGCCAACGGTCATTATCGCGCAGGAACCAATCGTTACGTTCTCCTGATCCCTCTTCTGCCAATGCGTCTGGACCCCAAACACTGAACCACCAGTCTTCCTCTAATTCTTCGTCTACCTTGCGCATGGCCCGGCGAAAATCGAGAGCCTCCGTAATGGATTCTTCCACGAGGGCATTGCCACCAGGCGATTCCATCATGGCCGCTGCCACATCACAACTGGCGATGATGGCATACTGTGGGCTCGTACTTGTGTGCATCAAAAATGCTTCATTGAATAGATTTCTATCGAGAGTTTCTGTTTCACTGTTTTGCACTAAGATCTGGCTTGCTTGTGAAAGACCCGCGAGGAGTTTATGCGTTGATTGAGTGGCAAAAATCATGCTGTGTTTTGGCCTTGGTCTGTCAGAACCAATGGCATGCATGCCAGAATAAAAACGGTGGAAGGCTGCGTGGGGTAGCCAGGCTTCATCAAAATGTAGAGTGGAAATTTTGCCATCTAATTCTTGTTTGATGTCTTCTACGTTGTATAAAATCCCGTCGTAGGTACTCTGTGTGATTGTGAGTACTCTCGGTTTGCCTTTAACATGTTTTGCAAACGGATGTTCTGCGATTTTTTTTTGGATGTTTTCCCAACTGAATTCAGATTTGGGAATGGGGCCTATGATTCCAAAATGGTTTCGTGTGGGCATGAGAAATACAGGAATGGCTCCCGTCATGGTAATTGCATGGAGTATACTTTTGTGGCAATTGCGGTCAACGATCACAACATCCCCAGGGGCAACCACACTATGCCAAACAATTTTATTGGAAGTTGAAGTTCCATTGGTAACAAAGTATAAACTATCACATTGAAAAATACGTGCTGCGTTCCTTTCACTTGCTGAAATCGGACCTGTATGGTCTAGGAGTTGACCGAGTTCATCAACCGCATTACAAACGTCAGCCCGCAGCATGTTTTCTCCAAAAAATTGATGAAACATTTGCCCCACAGGACTTTTTAAAAATGCAACACCACCAGAGTGACCTGGGCAATGCCAGCTATAACTCCCGTCATGTGCATATTGGGTGAGGGCGCGAAAAAAAGGTGGCGGTAAACTATCTAAATAGGATTTTACTTCCCTTAGAATGGTTCGAGCCACAAACTCAGGTGTGTCCTCATACATATGAATAAAACCATGGAGTTCTTTTAGAATGCTATTGGGGATATGGCGACTGGTTCTGGTTTCGCCGTATAAAAACAAAGGTATGTCTGCATTACGGTGTCGTACTTGGGTGACAAAGTCTTTCAGTTGTCGCAAACTTTCTGGAACTTCACCTTCCTTTTCAGGTGTGAACTCTTCATCGTCAATGGATAGAATGAAAGCACAAGCCCTACTTTGTTGTTGGACAAAACTTGTGAGGTCGCCATAACTTGTGACACCAAGCACCTCCACACCTTCTGCTTCCAAAGACTTAGCCAAAGCTCGAATGCCAAGACCACTTGCGTTCTCAGAACGAAAATCTTCATCAATGATGATGATAGGAAATTGTACGATACCGTTTTGATACATCAAACTCCATAGGAGAACCAGTCCCCAGAGAATCAAATTATTTTATAAACTAGACTCTTTTTTTCGGAAGATAACGGTAGTATTCCATCTCCAAAGTGTTGATGAGATAGGTGTAGTATTTTACCAATTTTTTATCGAATTTCTTTTTATTCATTTCTTCGCGGTAATGGTCAGCCAATTGACCGCGAAATAAGGCTGATTTCATATCATTTCGATTGATGAGGATGGTTGCCGGCATATCTCGCACCGCAACATCTTCCGGAACGAGGATGGTAGAAACCGATTGCAAAACCGCATACTCCACTGTGGAAGCTACTTTGTCCAAATCTTTCTCTTTGGCCAAGGTCATATTGTTCCGTTTGATGTTATCGATATTTTCGTATATACGCGCACGAAGTGATTTAGGATCCAAAACCTTGTCAGTGATTTTATTGAATTTTTTTGGAAAAACAAAATTATCGGCAGCTTTGTAGATATTTGATAATTTTTCATCTTTTTGAGAAGAAGAACTATCATCATCAGATTGGTAACTTCCGCCACTGTTTCCGCCTGAACTTCCACTTGGTTTACTCCAATCAGTGACCCCTGAAAATTTTCCTGAGTTTCTGACGTCCTCTCTGATTTCTTCACTTGTTTTTTCACGGAAATAAATGGCGGCTACAAAACCGAGCGCAATGGAAAAGGGGACACCAAAAAAAATAGGAATCGCCGAACGTAAATAATACGCTCCGGTGATAAAAATCAAAGTACTCACGACGAAGGTGAGAACACCAGGAATGACATTGAACCTAGATCTTATTTCGTTTGCTCTCTCTCGTTCCAGTTCCTCATGTTCCATATTTTTTACGTCTGCATTGAGTTTGGCGATGAGGTCGGGTTTTAATTTATTATTGAGTTCTGGGTGTTTCGGATTTGATAAACGGTTGTTTATGGTTTTTGCAAACTCGAGTTGTTTTTTGTATTCAGGATTGGTTCTTCCTTCGAAGGCAAGTTTGTGAATGACCGCCGCCATATAACCATGGTCCACAACATAATACAACGACTTACCGTCAGGCATTTTTTCTTCGTAATAAGAATGTTCCGAGAATACATCGTCTTTCAAACGTTTGATGTATTCATTGATTTTTTCTTCCGAAGTGATCCCAGCTTTTGCAACCTCTTCTTCAAAATCGATTCGGAGTAAAGTATTATGATTTTTTGTATGTTCTGGAATTTTACTTATGACTGCTTTTTTAACAGTGCTGTAGATATTATCATCCTTTCTCGTAAGGACTGAACCTTTTTCTTCCGTTAGTCGTTTTAGAATTTTAATGCTTAGGTCAACAGTTTCTTTTGTGGTTAGCGCTTGGTTTCCCTTGAGGGCACTGAATGGAAAACTTTCGATTATGGATATGAATTTTTTCACTTCTTCCTCTGGGTTCATTTTACTTTCCAGAGTACCGAACTTAGGTGAACTTGAGTATTCGTTTAATTTGTCGATAAATGCTTCATAATTTGCTTCCTTCGCTAATTTAGTTAGGTGATCTTTTGCAAATAATTCGAGCGCATTCAAATGAGCCAAAATTTGGTTCACAACTTCTGGTAAACGTTTAAAAGTTCCATCAGGTAAAATGTTTAGTTCATCAATGACAATATGATAATCTGAAAGAATGGTCAGAGCTTGGTTTTGATCCTTCGCAAAATTGATAAAGTCTGAAAGAAAATCAGGCATGGGGATATGGGGTAAGTTACCAAAACCCTTTCTTACCAGGGAAGATATTTCAGCTTCGAGAGATCCAAGTTTAGGATATAACCATGGGACTCCATCTTTGTTTTTTTGGATGAGCATGGCTCCCGGATTTTCTTCGTCCCAGTTTCGACCTTTTTTGCCTCGGTTTTCGAGTAGTAGTTTGATGAGCTCCTGCGAAAAACGAAAACATGCTTGTCTGTAAGGTTGGGTATCCGTTTTATTTTCGTTTTGCGGCGCGGCCAATGCAATTTTGGATGAAATTTTACTGCCAGTGCGGATGAGGTAAGGATAGGCGTAAGCAACTCTGTTTTGCCCTCTGTGATCAATGTCCAAAATTTGGCGGAGTGCTTGGTAAATGGCTTTTTCTGATTTACCTTGCGAACCAAGATTTGTGTATTTTCCTAAGGCTTCGGGGATTTTATCGACAGTGAGTAGGTAGGATGCGTGTTTTTCTTTACTTCCGTGTTTTTCAATTCGTTTGTGCCAATCTTTCAGTTCATCCATGATGCACCGTGCAGTGGGCGTTAGGCTACCAATTGCATCTGATAAAAAAATATAGGACTGGGCGCTGGGTTTTTCAGCAGATTCGTCCTCTTTCGAATTGGGTGGATTTTCGGTTGTTGTATCTGAAAGGTCGATACTATCTTCTTCGCTCATTCTGGTTTGGCCTGGTGGCTCGCCACCATTTCTGCAATGATTTTGGCTCCACGTGCTAATTCTTCTTCCTCACGGCAATATGTCAAACGTATGCAATCTTTGGTATGTGAAAAATCTTCCGAAAGGCCAGGAAAGAAAAAATGCCCCGACACGAAAAACACTCGTTTATCCTTACAAAGTTGATAAAGTTTTGCGTTAGAGATATTCATACGAGGGAATCGGATCCATAAAAAAAATCCCCCCATGGGTTCGTGGATACTGTACTCAACACCCCATTTCACAAATTCCCTTTCGAAAACTTCCAGACAAATTTGTTTTTTATTTTCGTAAAACGGTCGTAAGATGTTTTGTGAAAGTTTGGGGAGAGTATCGTTTTCAAAGAAAATTTTGGCCAGAAAAAGTCCCAAATTTCCTGGAGCCAAGTTCCCCACGGAAGCAAAATTTGATAATAGCGAAATTGTTTTTTCATCGGCAATCACAATGCCCAAACGTACACCAGGTAACCCCACTTTCGAAAAACTGAGCGATAAAACTCTACCGTCACAAAACCCTACAGGATCTTCTTCTCCGAGTAGATTGGGAAAAGGGTTTCCATAAGCAAGATCAATGAGAACAGGAATTTTTTTTTGGTTTGCCCGAGTCTGGATTTCGTCCAAATCACCCAATGAAACAACATTGCCCGTTGGGTTTGTCGGCCTTGATAACAAAACGCAGCCCGCGTTGTCAAAAGACAAATTGGATTTGTCCATTTGGTATTGAAATCTATCTTTGCCTGTCGAAACTACTTTTGGTAAGTTCGAAACAAAGGTGTTTTCTTCGATGGCCTGATCCGCATAACCAATGTATTCGGGAACGATAGGGAGAAGGATTTTTTTTACACTCCCATCTTCCTGTTTGCCTGAAAACAAATTCAATAGGTAAAAAAAAGCATTTTGGCTTCCATTAAAAAAGGCTATATTTTCTTTTTTTAATTTGGTTTGGAAGTAGGGAGAAAGGTAATCCGCTGTGATCTCACGGACAGAGTCGTTTCCGATCGGAGCTTGGTAATCGCCCAGTAACGAAGAGAGGTCTTTTTCCAAATTTTTAAAACTTTCATGGAAAATCTCTTCAGCGGCAGGGATATGTGCTGGGTTACCGCCACCGAGGAGGGTTGCCCGGGAATCCCCGCTTACCCTTCCCAAGTCATCCATTAACAAACGAATGCCTTGGTTTTTGTCCAATCGGGCAGCCCATTTTGATCGTTCCATCCCGCCAGATTTGCGGAGAAATCCCCCCGAAGAACCATTTTTCTTGCCCCAGGGATAAAATTATGTTCTCATAATCAAAAATGAAGTGACATAATATCCCAATTCCTGTAATTAAGAGACATAATAAAGGAAAGCTGTTGGATGACTGCGGAAACAATACAAAGACCGTTACGAAAAGAAAAAGAAATCGAATTTTTTAAACCTACCCTTTCCAGGGAAGATTTGAAAGGTGTTTTGGAATGTCTAGTTGAGGAACACCTCGCTTGTGGGGAGATTGTGGCACGTTTTGAAAAATCATTTTGCCACACCTTTAAATCAAAATATTCTATATCCACCAATTCATTGGCATCGGCGTATCACCTCGCCTTACTTTCGCTCGGTGTTAAACCTGGAGATCGGATTTTACTTTCCAGTTTTGCACCCATTGCAGCACTCGATGCGATTTTTTTAGTACAAGCAAAACCTGTGCTTGTGGATTTAAAACGAAATTCATTCCACCCTGACCCAGAAGAGTTTTTACGTAAAAAAAATGAATCAGAAGCACGGTTTGCATTTTTTGATCATAGTTTCGGTTCACTTGTTTCAATCGCAAATTACAATACAGAAGGATTGGAAGTGGTGGAAGATTTTACGGAAGCCATCGGCGCCAATTCTGATACCATCGCTTGTGGTAGACAAACTAAGGTGGCGATCTGCGGGCTCAGTGCGGAAAATATGATCACCACTGGAAATGGTGCCATGATTGTAACGAACGATTCGAACATTGCAAATACGATCAAATCATGGAAAGCTGGACATTCAAGTAAACGGACGTTTGGTGAAGCAAAGTATGATTATAATTTGGTAGACTACCAGGCTGCTCTTGGAATCGAACAACTTTCGAAACTCGGTGTAATCCTCGAACGAAAGAAAAAAATTGCTATGGCCTATATGCAAGCAGTTCAAAATTCTCGTTTGGAAACATACTTTCAAAATCCTAATGAAGACACATTCCAACGATTTCCTATTTTGGTTTCTAGCCAAAATTCGGATGAGATCCAAAGGTATTTTAAATCAATCCATATCGGAATCCAAAAAACAACGGAAGAACCATTACACCGTGTGTTAGAAGAAAATCATTTAGAATATCCTAATGCGGAACGACTCTACCAAAGAGGTCATTGTATTCCCATTTATCCGAACCTAACAAAAGATAATGTACAAAGGATAGCAACGGCCATACGTCGAATCTACTAGGTGGATCCAAAACTTTTTTATTTAGATTCACTCTTTGAGTACAAACTAGCCCAACCGGAACCCAAATTAGATTCCGCACTTCTGCGGCGGAATCGTTGTTTGGAGCAGATGTTTCTTCCAATTTCGCGCCCAGAAGATTTTGTTCTCGTACAAGAATTGCCCTCCGAAACATTATTTGGGCATTGGAAAGAGTCTGGTCTGGAACTGGGCACACCCATCCTCACTCCCGCCACATTAACAGAGTGTATACTTGTGGAATGGGGGAACCTCCACCGTTTGGAAGATCATGAACTTATAGAAGATGCAGATTTGTATCAGGCAGCCCGCCTCCTCAATTCAAAAGTTTTCCAGTGGGAATTACGTTCCAAACATTCTCCTTTGAATTGTAAAGTGGTTTCTTCGGAAGAACATTTGGCATCCGAACTTGAATCTGGATTTTATCCTTCTGTCATCAAATCGGAGTTTGGGCTTGCTGGACGAAACCAAATTATTGTTAAAAATGCAAACGATGGATGGAAACTTTCACAAATCCCCAAACGTTTGTTTGGTTTTCCTGTTTTATTGGAAGAATGGGTTGGTGAATCAAGGGTTTTCGATTTTTCCACCCTTTGGGATGTAAAAGATTCTAAATTCCAATACATTACTTCTACAGTAATGATGATCGATCCAGAGGGCCAGTTCCGGGGAATTCGGATTTTACCAGGAGAAATTCCTTATTCTGATTTATTTTTGCCACTTACCCATTCTTTAACAAGAGACACCGAACCACTCATTCCGAGTTACACAGGACCTTGTTCCATTGACGGATTTGTATTCAAACGAAATGGACTGGAAATACAACCAGTGTCTGAGTTTAATTTTCGTTATTCGATAGGTAGAATACTTTGGGAGGTTCGTAAAAAAAGAAAGGCATTTGAAAAGGTTTCGGGAATTTTCATTCTTCCATTTCCTAAATTGGGAAACCCGAATGAATGGGATTGGATACAAAGGTTGAATGAAACAGGCGAAGGCATGTGTATTTTTTTAACACCAGTGAGAGATTTCAAAAACAAACCCTACCAAAATTCTGTATTATATTACGAAACCACAGAAAGCCAGGAAGAAACCTTCCTTGCCAATATTTGGGAAACCTGGAATATTTAATCTTTGTTATACTTCGTCTTTGTTTTCTAAAAAGAGAAATTTTCCATTGATTTCGATAACATTCCCATCGGGGCTATTTTTACGTTTGAGTTCCAAGATGTCCGTGTTCGTGAGGGGAAGGGTTGCTTCTAAACTAACAATGACTTTGTCACCTTTGTCTGTCCAAGTGCAGAGCATCCGTGCAGTTTCATAACCCATCTCACAAGTTCCGTCATTATGAAGGTTGATTTTGGCAATGTTGGATTCTGTTTTCCACTTTCCAATGGCCCAAGTGTTTTTGGCTGGCAGTAATACGGAACCTGCTTGGTCTGAGTGGAGTGCCACTTCCGCGAGGGCAGTGTTCTCAGATTTAGAACCCTTGTAAACTTCAAGGATTGTGAGTGAGACTTCTCTGGATTTAAATTCTTTTTTTAAGTCAATGCGTTGCATGGACAAACTATCTTTCAGGCTGACGATTTCTTCCAACCCAGTTTCGTCAGAAACTTTCAATTTTTTGATACGGTTGTTAGATGACCAGAGTTTAGGATCCCCATAGCCATTGTACAATGAGATTGTTTTGAAACTAATCGGATTTTTGTATTTGATGAGTAAGGATTCACCGATCCCATCTCCATCGGCTCCTTCTACCCAACTTGTTTTGAGTTTGCCGTCCATAGCGAACACTGGTAGGAAGTTTTTGGATTTGGGTGCAAGTTGACTTGAGGATGAAAGTGATGGTGGATTTTGTTTGTCTGCGAATAAAGGAAGTGTTAGTAAAATAATAGAAATAATGATAGATTTGAACATAATCTCCTCATTCAAATGTAATTAGTTTGGGTTGCAAGTAGGAAATAAATGATACAAACCAATTCCATCGAATTCTATTCTGTGTACGTTACTTTTTCGAATGAAGAAGAAGCTGTTAAAATTTCAAACCAATTGGTATCAGAAGGTTTGGCAGCCTGCGCCAATATAATGCCGAAAATTTCATCGGTGTATCTTTGGGAAGGGAAATTACAAAACGTAAGCGAAACCTTAGCATTCTATAAAACAAATGTGAACAAAATCGAAAAATTACAAAGCCGCACAAAAGAGCTCCATTCGTATGAAACTCCTTGTATTTTGATTTTGCCAATTTTTGGTGGTGAACCAGGTTATTTGGATTGGGTTCGGAATTCGCTATAGAAATCGTTCACTTTTTCTTTTATGAAATCCAAGTTTTGTGACTCCCTCCAATTTTTAAAATCCTCCGGAAAGTCTACAGATTGGATCCAAGGATACACAGGGGAGTTTTGTATTTCGAGTAAAAAACAGAGTAGGCTCGCAACAGTTAAATCCACTCGACCGAATTGTTTTCCGTTAAAGTATTTTTCTGTTTTATAAATTTGTTCGAGGTCTCGAATACAAGCAATAAACGTTTGTTTAACGGCATCTACATTTTTGGGTGTGATTTTATAACGACGTTTTAGTGCCAGTGCGATGAGTTCAAAACGATCAGGTGGGGGAACCACGTCGGCTTTGTTTGCAGGGGCAGTTAAAAATAATTTTCCGACAATTTCTGGGCATTCCAAAATGAAGGAATACAAAATAGTTTGTAAACTTTTGCCAATTTCAATGTCAATTTTTTCCTCCATGATTTTTTCTTCTTCCGTGGCTTTTCCTCCGAAAGCTTGGGTTTCGACCAAGTCCAAAATCGCGCCAGAACCCTGGATGGCCGAAGATTCCATTTGTAAAACTGGCAAATGGGTTTCGGGAACGAGAGGTTTTAAAAATTCAATGTGCAAACCTGGAACCAAAATTTCTAATTTGTATGGGTAGGATGCACGGTCTAATGCCCATCTGGCTTTTTCCGAAAAATGAGATATGGGAAAGATATACAACTTATTTGTCATTTTCAGAATTTTCCATTGATCGTACAAAAAAACAACAAAGTTTTTACATGGGAAAATGGATTGAAGATTTTCGAATTTGTTTGTTTAATAGAGTTAGGTTTGTGGTAATTTTATATGTTTAGGTTCTGTGGCCAGTTCTTTGGTGTAACATATGTTACAATAATTTTAGTTATTTTTTTTAACTCTATTGAATTAAAGGCAGAGCGAGGTGTTAGGGAAGAATGCAGTCATCCTTATATCTGTTTGATAGAAATTGAGGATGGTGATTCTCTCGAATTAAAAGTCAAAAATAAGAGTGAAGTTCCTGATACGGCCAATTCCATTCGTTTGGGGGCTGTTTTGAAAAATCTTTCTTCGGACGTTTCGTTTCCTGTTTACACTGTGATCCGAGGTGCTGAGGTCAAAACTTTACTCAAATTAAAAGTTCAAGATCCGAAGAAAGATAGTTTCCGAAATTTTTCATTCAATGTACACCCTGGTGATTGGGATGCAATCCATGACGATTCTGTTACGTATTTACTTCCCTTTGCAATGGGGCAGAAAGTAAAAGTTGTCCAAGGATATAATGGCAAAATCACTCATAAAGATTCCATAATGTATGCACTGGACTTTGATATGCCCATTGGAACTCCCGTACATGCTGCTCGAAAAGGTTATATTAGAGAAATAGAATCCAAATACAACGAAGGTGGTTTTAAACCTCATCTATTTTCGAAAGCCAACTTTATCATCATCCAACATGATGATGGTACTTTTGGAAATTATGCGCATTTAAAACAAGGAGGTGTTGTTGTGAAAGTCGGGGACTTTGTGGATGCAGGTCAATTGATCGGATTTTCGGGTAATACTGGTTATTCGGAAGGTCCTCATTTACATTTTGAAGTCAATCGAGCCGATAAAAATTCCAATTCGATATCCATTCCCACTCAATTCAAAACCCAATATGCTGAGAGCGAACCATTGAAAGAAATGTACACGTATTGGCATCCGACAGCAGGTGAAGTTTTACCAGATAGCCCCATCCTTTCCGAAGGCATTTTTTTATGCAAAACAGTAAAAGAGATTAATAGCAACACTTGTGGGATGAATGATTTCAAACAAGGTGAAACAGTGAATCTCCTTCTTGATTTTATCAAACCAGGAAAACACAATATTTCTGTCGAGTTTTCAAAATTGGATGTGGATTCACCCCAACCCATCCAATTGAGTTGGCAGAGTAAACCTGATTCGGCATATGAACGTTGTTATTTACCATTGCGTAAAAATGCAAATATGGTTGGGAAATGGAAGGTTCGAGTCTTCGTTAACGGAGAGGAAAAAAAATCGGTTTTTTTTGAAGTTTTCTCCTAAGTATTTGACAAGTAAATGTATGTATAGTATTTTGACCTTGGGCTTTCTAAGACCTTTGGGTCGTTCTCTGTGGGGGCGTTAAGCCCCCCATTTTTTTCCCATCACCAAAAACACAAATCACTTTCCATACACTTTTGTTATTCTAGTTTTGTCAGAATTAGGAGTCGATATGGACGAACCTCTCAATGTACTGGGTACCAAATTATTGCCCTGCTCTTTCCAACCACTGACTGGTTTTTTTAGAGACGGGTGTTGTAATACTTCAGATGAAGATTTTGGTTCCCATACCATCTGTGTTTTGGCTACGGAAGAATTTTTACTTTCCCAAAAAAAATCTGGCAACGACCTTCTCACCCCAAGGCCAGAATACAACTTCCCAGGTGTCAAACCAGGGGAACGGTGGTGTTTGTGTGCTTCGCGGTGGCTTGAGGCTTATCGAAATGGAGTGCCTCCGAAAGTATATTTGGAAGCGACCCATAAACGTGCTTTAGAAATCGTTCCATTGGAATTATTGGAACGATTTATGGTGGAGACAGAAATTAACGAATAGGCAATGCATCCAAATACAAACGAGTGTGTTTGGATGTGTTTTGCAGTAATGTACCTAAAATTGTATGGATTGGGTGATCCGCTTCATACAATTTTTCGTATATTGTTAAATTCAGGTTTTCTAATTCTTCATCTGCTTTATTTGCTGCATCATAAGCTTCTTTTGCCACGTCTGTTCTTATAAAATCTAACCCTTGCCACTTACCTTTTAAACTAAGGTTTTGGATAGAAACTGCCACAGGGTGATTCCAATTTTTGGTTTCTATGATATTTCGAATCAAATAATATTGGTATTCCTCAATTAGGGTGTGTCTGTTCGAAACATAATCGATCATATTGTTTTTGGGAGATTCGATCCCAACCATGGATAAAATTTGAACACCAATTTGTTTACTTGCCCCCACCCTTGGCAAAACCGAGGAGTGATAGGGTTGGGTTAGGTCTTGTATATAATGTAATGCCCAGCCAGCAAACCGGTACCCCCAATAAGGGTGACCTGTGCGAAAAGCATGTTCCGATAATTTCGTAAATTGGTAGATTCTAAATTCGGGGTATGTTTTCTTCAAAAAACCAGCTAGGGTAAAAATAATACCAGGTTCAAAATAAAAACCCATATGGAACGGCGCTTGGCTTGAATATTCATATTTTGGATTGCCAAAGGGTTGCGCACCGAAACCATATATTTTTCCTACTTCGGATTCACTCTCTTCAAAAAGATATAGATCCAAATCATAATCTGGTTCATCAACTGCTGTGATCACCACCTCATCGGCCCTTGTTTGATTTCCTTCGGAGAGCCGCTGAAAGGATTCATTTACCAACTTACCTTTGTCATTCAAATTGGTAAGTTCAGTGAGTGGAAAACTATTTTTATTTCGTGCTGTGACTGATTGTACATAAAGAGAAGCTTTGTGGTTTGGATTCAATCGTAGGGCTTTGAAAAAAGAAGTTGTAAGATTTTTGTCTTTTGGATTGAAATTTAATTCTTCCGATCTTTTCGTAAGGTGGGGTAACCTTTCCATCGCCCAAATGTCTGCATCGTCTATGACGGTATGTATGGAATTTTTTTCCTTCTGTAAAAAACTTTTTAAGGATTCTACTTTTACACTAGGAGGATTTTTCCAATGATCCTTCAACGCCAGGTAAGTTATGCCAGCGTGGTTGTTCCAAGCAAAAACTGTATTCGTGAGTGATATTAGTAGTATAAAGCCCGTTAAAAATTTAATCATTTATTAGATTCCTTATTTAAAAATTTTGAGCCATTCCAAATATAAACGTCTTCCGTATAATCGTTGACAGATGGATCATCGATATCGTAAGACCTAGATATTTGAATAATTGAATTTTTTTTGCCTTCTTTTGGTTTTAAAGAAATTTTTTTGTCACCAAGCAAGGGTTTGTTTGGGAATACAAGCCAACTTTCCATACAAGAGGGAGGATCGCAGGCAGCTGCGATCCAATTAAAATGTGAATCTAATTTGTTTTTTTTGTCAATGGTGAGGATCATTTCATTTTTATAACCATATTCAAGTTCGGAAAAAACAAAATGTTGTAAACCGATGATGTATGTTGGTTCAGGAGAAAACCCTTTGGTAGGATATAAAATGAATCCCCAAGCTTCATTACCGACGGCTCCCGTTTCTAATGTTTCGTTTGAAAGAATTTTGTTTCCTTGTATGAGTTTGAGTTCGACTCCTGTAAGTTTTGGACCTTTGTTGCGGCACAAAAGTTTTTTATCTCCCAAGGTTACAGTATAGTCGGCGATGAGTCCTCCCCAAACGAAACCAGTCTCTTTGCCGAATTTAATTTTATACCAATATTCTGTAGTTCCATTTTGCGAAAATTTTTCTTCCGTTTTCTGAACAATCTGGATTTTATCTCCGATTGAAAGTTTTGTAACGATTTTTGAATTTGTATTGGCTTCAGATCTTAGATTTACATTCTCACCGAACAAATTGTAGGTGGAATTTGGAGTTTTTTCTGGGATGTAATCGTCCCAATGGGATTGTGCAAGAAGCGGTAGAAATGAAAATTGAAAGGAAACGAAAACTCCGATCAAAACCTGTTTAAATGACATAGTTCTAAAATTCGGGAATTTAAAAACTTTCGTCGACCTCTTTTCCATTGGAGTGGTTTTTTTCTTTCCTACATCGGTCGACAATACTACTATTGGATTCATTTTATTATGGCGTTTGTATACAAAGAACTTAAACCTTTCTCCCCCAAAGTAGCATTGAAAGTGGACGAAACTTTCCGATTCACAGGCAAAGGCTCCATGGAAGAGGACACGCTAGCCGAATTGAGAACGGAGTCAATGGATCCGAAAACGGTTCCAGGGGCAGGGTTCTTAAACTTTAGGACAAAAACGCATATAACCTCAGGGGTTTTGGGGATTGAAGGCAAAAATCAAGAAGAGTTTTTACTTGTTACAAACCATAAGGGCGAAGTCATTCTGCTTGAAGCCGTCGACCAAACAGTCAAACCAGTTTGGGCTTTGGCTCTCCCTGGAGCAATCTACCGAACACCCATACAGGTTGGGGATAATGTTTTTATTGTCACAAAACAAGGCTTAATTGCTGCAATTGCAATCAAGTATGACGATAAAGGAAAAATTTTACCAGGTGAAATTTTTTGGCAACGGAATATTGGCCTCACCGTATTTTCAAAACTTGTTAGTACTGGTCGTATTCTAATTGTGGGAACGATCAGTGGAATTCATGCTTACGATTGTTATACTGCGTCTCCAGGAGAAACTGGAAATATGGGTAAAAAAGTATGGGAACACAAAATGGAGGGATTGGTTGGTTCTCCTACAATTGATGGTGGCAATATTTATATCGGAAGTGAAGATAAACATTTGTATGCACTTAGATACGGCGGGGAAGGTGCAAATAAATCGTGGTCGATAAAAACAGATGGACCGATTCGTTCTAAGCCGCATGTTTCTCTCAAAGGAAATTTCATTCTATTCGGTTCGTTAGACGGTTTTGTATACTGTGCAGACAAAACAGATGGAAGAGTTTTGTGGACATTCCCAACAAGAAGCCCAGTTCATTCTGATATAGTATCTTTTTTACTCGGTAATGATGAATTCTTCTTATTTGGAAATGACGATGGCAGTTTTTTTTGTTTGAATGCTTACGGTAAACAGCAATGGGTTTTTAAAACCAATGGTAGAGTTCGGAGTGAAGCACTCATCCAAGGTGACCAAATTTACTTTGGATCGGAAGATAATTTTTTATACGGACTCAATCTGATAAACGGATCTTTGTATTTAAAATACAACACAGACGGTAATATCAATGGCAAACCATTTATTTGGAAAAATAGATTGTACGTTGGATCTACAGACTCATTCTTACACGGATTATATATTTAAAAGAGGACATGATGATTATTGCCCAAATGATGAACCCATATTCGATCGAACAAATTCGCGCTTTGGAATCAAAAGTAAATTCTTATGAAACCTGGGTGTTCGTATTGGTGTTCTTTGTTTCTGTTTTAGCTTTGATAGTGATTATGCAAAGGTTAACAATTTCAAAATTGAAATCGAACGATCCCTCCAAAGTAAAGTTTTATCAAAAACAAATTAAAGAAAAACCTGAAAAAGAATCAAACAATCCTGAAACATCAATTGCCGATGTAAATACCATTACACAAACACCAATAAAAACCAACTCAATTGTAAAATCGAAAGAACTGCCCGATCCAGGTTTGATTTATAAATACGTGATTCATGGAGATCCTGCCGAGAAAATTATCACGATTGGTCAGAAAGAAGGCACTATTAAAACTTTTTCTACAGAAGTCATTGACCATCATTTAACAATAATGATACGAAGTTTGGATACTTCTCGAGACCAAGATATTTATAATCTCCCTGAGCTCATCACTGAAAAATATGTATTGGATTTTAGGAGAGAGGGGAAGGTGCTCATCGTAATTCCTGGTTCTAGTGAAGTGAGGGAAATGGGGGCTCGTGAAAGGATACTTATCCAAGAGAATGTTGATGAAGCAGGTGATCCAAATTTCATTTCTTTAGATCCCAAAACGCCCGTTCGTTTTAGGATTGGAGATAGGCTCACTCAGGACGGAAAATTTCGAAGTGGATATTTTGAGTTTCATTTGTATACGAAGGATGTGGAAGGAAAAACAAAATCTGGGATTAAGATCATTGAAAAACAATTTTTTCTAAGGTTGTTTAAAATTTATCCAGGCTATGATACAGCAAACCAAACTGCAGATGGTTTATTCCCAATGGTTGATCCATTTGCAAAGGTCTAATTTATGGTAAGTGTTCAGAGTTCAATCCAAAGAGTATTGTCGCAGGACAAACCTGCTGTAAGAAAGTCACTCATCATTGGGGTGGGTGGTTCAGGAATGAAGGGCGCCATTTCTGTTAAAAAATGGATGGAGTCTAATTTACCTAACGAAGCATATCGGTATTTACGTTTTGTTGGAATTGATACCACAGACATTGAAACAAGCATTGAAGCAAAAGGTGGCAAATATAGATTTCCATCCAATCAATTCTTCCAAGAAGAAAATAGGATGTTGTACATCCCTTCTCCTACCCCCGCTGAACTTTCATTAGATTTTCTTAGGGATAAATACCAAAACGATCCTGCTTTTAAATGGTTACCAAATCCTGATGTTTATGATATTTCTACACGTTCGGGGCAAGGAGCCAATCAAACACGGCCTCTCGGACGACTTGCATTTTTTTATAACCAAGAAAAAATTCGCGAAACACTCATTAAAGAAAGAGATAGGCTAGCATCTCTAACAACAAATCCAAAATTCTTTCAACTGCTTGATGTGAAAGAAGAAGATAAAAAAGACGAACTTATCAAGTTTCAGATTAGAAAGGGTCAAAACAAATATTATTTTAAAGACAAAATTGCACCAGGACGTCAATTCTTTACTCTTGTGCCCGATGGTGCTGCCAAAGCGATTCTTGCTCCACACGCAAATAAACCTTTAACTATCGATTCGTTTCCGTTAGACGAGAATGGTTATTATTTTGAAGTGAATGGAAGTAGGTTTGATGGGCAAGAATTTGTTTTTCAAACAACACATCTAAAAAGTTCTGCGCAAATTTCTGTTTTTATTACCTGCTCGATTGTTGGAGGAACAGGCAATGGTATGATCCTAGATTTGGCTGCCATGATAAAAGACATCTTTAAAGATTTCTGGCCGACTCCTCGTATCTATTGTGTTTTGGTATTGCCTGCCGCATTTCAAAAAGTTGTGTACAACCGCAATGCACGAGCTAATGCTTATGCAGCTCTGAAAGAAATTGATTATTTTATGAGTGGTAATACTTTTAAGGCTACCTATCCGGGTGGTCGCGAAGTGGTAGTGAACGATCAAATATTTGATAATGGAATGTTATATCTTTTGGATATTGAAAACATGGCTGGAAATTCTTTGCAAGGCAGAGACCAAGTCCAAGAGTTAACAGGTCAGTTCATTTCGACTTTTGTTGCCTCAACTGTCGGTGGTGCCATCGAAGAACGAATGGTAAACGATTCCACTCGTGTTTCAATTTATTTGCCAAAAAATGAAGCCTCAAAACGTAAAGCGTGTTATAACTCCTTTGGAGTAAGTCGTGTTGTTTATCCTGTGGATAAAATGAGTTCATTAGGTTTTAAAATCACAGCTTCCAAACTCATCGAAAATTTCATCAAGGAAGTTTCTCCGAAATTGTTACTTGAAACCGTAGGTGATCTGAATCGAGGTTTTGTAAGAGCCATTCGATTGAGTTGTTTATCCTTTTTTGAAAGATTATATCCTGATTATGAATTGGACATGGGCGTTGAGTTCAAATCCTATCGTAATCGGTTGGACGCTGCATTAGAAAAAAAAGATATTAGGGGAGCCCTAACACTTTTAGAAATTTTGCTCCGTGATTATGGCCCTGAAGAACAGGAAAAAATAAAAAATAACTTGGTAACAAGAATTTCCAAACGTTCGGAGTTAGAGTTAGAAAAACTTAAAGCGATCATCACAGATGAAGTGCATAAATACATCAAAGACCCAATGAGAGGGTTTTTATTTGCGGAATCGTTAGTCAATCTGATACTCGAAAAATTGGAGTTGTATCAAAAAAAATATTATAAAGAGAAAATTGGTCTCAGTCGTTATTCAGTCGAAGATTTTTCAAAATGTTTGGAAGCATGTGAAGCCAATGGGCAATCCAATAACGAATTGTTTTCCCAATTTATTTCCATGCAAGAGTTTAACTATCGGCAATTGGTATTTGAGTCTATGTTAACCTCGGCAGAGGCATTCGTTCGTGATCTTAAAGTAAGGCTTTTTGATATTAGAAATAATGAAATTGTAATACTAAAAGAAAAATTACAAGAATTGAATAACCAACTTACTGCTGAAATCAAAGAAGATAAATTTGAAATATTAGAAAAAAAGAATCCTTTGTTTTTTTATTTGGTAAACCCAGAGGAAATAGAACTTTTCTTGAAGAAATATTTTTATTCTAGGTTATCTATCGAAGATCTTTCTAATGATATTAACTTTTTGGCGATGGATAGAGAAGACGATATCATCCAAATTCTCACCACACATTTGATTGCCACACAAGGTTTAAAAATCTTAGATAAAAAGAAAGATGAAATTGACGAAATGATTCGCTCTAAATATCCAAATTTACTCACTCTATCAAAAGAAGAAGTTAAGGAAGCTCTCATCCAAGAAAAGAAAGAATTGGAAGATTCGTTAGAAGTTTCTGATAGCACTCAATTAAAAATTGAAATTGAAACCATTAGAGCAAAGTTATTTCAAATTATATACGCTAAGTTAGCTGGTTTTAATTTTGAATCTATTTCTATCAAACAGGTCTTAGAAGAGAAGAAAATCACTGTCAAAAAATTATTAGAAAAATTGGACACATACTCAAGACCGTATGTAAAAATTGATGGTTTTGGAACGGATTCGATGGAATACTTTCGTACAGTAACAAATTTTCCACTGAATACTTACGAAGAGGGTGAGGATTTATCTGTTGAACAAAATAACGATCTACCAACTAGGATGGATCATTATTTAAAACGTTCCAAAATAGAACCAGACATTAGTGTGGAAACCTTTGAAGCTCCCACTGTTTGCAAACCGTATGAAATGATTTCCATTGGAATTTTACTTGGGTTTCCAATTTATAAAATTCAGAATTTAGATGCGTGTGTAAAAGATTACCATGATTTAATGTCTGAAAGGAGCCACCCTTTGCATTGTTTCAACCACCCATTGGAGGATGCAAAATATTTTCCTGATCCGATGCGAACATTAAATTATTTAAACCCAGCAAGGTTGTGGACTGGGCTCATTCAATTTGGATTGTTAACAGATACTGGTTCTGGATTTTCGTATAACGAAGAATTGGCGCTCGAGCTAAAGGAGATGCATGCAAAGGAAGAATATAAATCCAAAATAATCGGTGTTGAAAAGAAAATTCTTTCGGAAGGTGGTTTCAACTCAATTTCTCCTAAAACATTTGCACTTGCAATCCACACCTTCGGATTACTTGCAAAAACCAAATCAGGAAAAATTGGTTTTCGCAAGGATGTTTCTTATGTGATTGCAGATATTTTGGATGGTGACGGTACTGATGACAGAGCCAAAGAGAAAAATCTCACCAAAGAAGAATACATTAAAAAATATTTGGAAACACCAGAATTTGGCACCTTAGAAGAGTTTGGTGAATTTTTAGTCCGTGGGGATTCGAGGGTAAGAGCATTCTTAGTGGGTGAAATACAATCCATAATCAAACGAACGAAAAGTAATTTGGAAGCGGGTGCCGCCATTTCCCTTCCTAAATCAAAAATTGTTTCTATTGAGTTACCAAAATTCAAAGACCAATATGCTTTTTATGAATACTTTGAAAAACAAGGTTCTCTTGAATGGCAAAATTTTTTGAAAAATCAGATTGTGAAAAAATTAGCAGCGAAGTTATCTTCCTATGAATTTCGAATGGATTATGACCCAACCCTGCTTGACCGCAAAAAAATTCAGGATTATTTAGAATCCGAAAAACTGAATTTGCCAGAGGTTAGTGTTTGGGAAACCGCAGTAGAAAATAAAATCATAAAGTGATCTAATCTTATACTGATAAGCCAGATGTTTGTCAGTCATTCGATTCTAAATTGTTTTTTTAGTTATTTGACTTTGTGGCCACTCATATTCCCCAACCCATCATATGCTGCGTATTTGTATAGGTCGTGTAAGGTGGGAAAATTAAAGGGAGTTGAAATTACATCGTGTAAGGTTTTTTGATTTTGTACCAAACTCATTCCGAAATGAATGAGTTCTGTCGCCAAACTTCCGATAATGTGCACACCTAAAATGACAGATGAATTTCGATCAAAAACCAATTTTAAAAACCCGTCCTTTGATCCTAATATTTTTCCTCTAGGCATGTTTTTATAATACGCCTTGCCTGTTAAAAAATTTTTAGATTGTTCTTTTGCTTCTTTTTCTGATAATCCCACCATCGACACTTCAGGTATCGTATAAATTCCATAGGGAAAGATCCTAGATAATGAATCAAAACCATCAGTCGAAAACATATGTGAGACGGCGATGCGACCTTGGTCCATGCTTGTGCTAGCAAGAGCAGGGAAACCAATCACATCCCCTACAGCATAAATGGAAGGCACGTTGGATTGGTAGTGTTCGTTTACCTCTATTGTTCCACGTTTTGTTGTCGTAATCCTAGCAGCCTCTAAGCCGAGAGATTCGATTTGGCCAGAACGTCCGGCTGCAAATAAAAACATATCGACTTCTAATATTTCTCCCGTAGTTAAATGTATTGTATAATTTGACTCCTCGTTAGTTGGTGGAAAAATTTCTTTAAGACCTGATTCAAAAATAATTTGTATCCCATCAGACTTCATAATGCGAACAAGTTCAGAGCTCAGTTCACTATCCAAAAATGGTAAAATTTCATTTCTCGTGTCAACCAAGTAAAGTGGAATTCCGAGAGTGGCAAATATGGTTGTATATTCACAACCGATGACCCCTGCACCAAGAACACAAAGCGATTTTGGGAATCGTTTTAAATCTAGGATTGTATCCGAATCATGAATTCGATTTCCATCAAATGGTATGTTTGATGGTCTGAATGGAGTTGAGCCTGTGGCAATGAGTATGAATTTGCCAGAGATTGTAAATGTTTTTTCTGAATGAATTTGTACATTATGTTCGCCTTTGAGTGCAGCATGGCCATAGAAAATATCAATTTTATGGCGGCTTAAATTCTCATTGATTGTATCTACCTCAGATCGAGTAACATAATTTCTGCGAAAGAAAAAATCATCGATGGAAACGTCTCGTCTAAGATCTTTGTCCACACCAAAAATGCCTTTTTCATTTTTACCCGATAAAAATAGGGCTGTTTCCTTTAAAGTTTTCGATGGGAGTGTTCCCGTGTGTACACCAGCTCCCCCTGGCGCATTGTTCTTTTCAATAATGGCAACTTTTTTGCCAAAATAGGAAGCTTTTGCAGCTGCTTTTTCGCCAGCAGGACCTGCACCGATTACGATAAGGTCGTAGTCAAAGTTTTGCATAAGGATAGACATACTCTAGGCAAAAAATTTAGAGTCAATTTCTAATTCGTCAATGCTTTTCGATCAGCAAACTAATTTTAGTTGTAGTATTCTGTTTTATGAATTATGAATCAGAGGATGGCGTAAGTAGTTTTTAAGAATCCATTTTCATACAACTTATTGGACAACACCTTTAAGGAGATCAAATTTCCTGGGTTTAGGGTCCAAAGTGGTATTCCTTCTCCTATTAACACAGGTATTGTGGTAATAGTAATTTCTTTTAATAATTTCAAAAGGATGTAGGAAGTGATAACTTTTCCACCATCTACATAAACTCTTTTGGTATTGCCTTCTTTTATTAGCTTTTGATCCAATTCTAGGATGGAACCTGCAAAATGAAAAACGAATTCTTTTAAATTCGATGGGATCTGGATGTCATTTTTTGAAAGAACCCAAATTTTTTTATTACCATACGGATAATTTGGAAATTCCAAAATCTTTAAAAAACTATTTTTACCCATTACCATACAGTCGATGGATTCGAAAAATTCCTCATACCCATAGTCTTCGTTTTGAATATTGATCTTTGGGTCGATCAGCCAATCGATCCCTCCACTTATATCGGCAATATTTCCGTCCAAACTCGTTGCAATGAAACTTAAATATTGAATCATATTATCCTCTTTTTTGCTTTTTATCGCATTTGTTTTAAAACTCTACACTGTAGAAATATTATTCGATAATTCCTACAGTGTAGAAAAATAGCAATGGCTTTTTTGAATTTTTTTGATAATATATAAAGGATCTGAAACTATTTAAAAATAGGCAAATGGTATGGCTAAGATAACAAAAGTAGAAATTTTAAAGTTTGCTTCTCAATTTTTGGAGGAGGTCGGAATCAAAAATTTTTCAATGCGTAACCTTGGTAAAAAACTTGGTTTGGATCCCATGGCAATTTATCATTATTTCCCTTCAAAAGATGTTCTCATTTCTGAATGCATCCAAAGTAATTTTGAAAAATTTATTTTTAAAGAAAGCCAACTGGCTAAGAAATCGAAAAAAAACTTAAAAACCAGGAAATTTGCCAAACGTAAATTCGATGAATATAAATTTCAAAATTTATATAATTTGATCGGATCCTATCGGCAATTTTTTTTGACTTACCCAAATGCCTGTTTGTATCTACTGAATCATGGGTATGAAAATATACCAAATTTGAGTGAATACAATGAAGCTTTGATCCAAGAAATATTGAATTTGGATGGTGAGATTTCAAATGCAACCCTCATCCGTGATGTGTTGGTCGATTACCTCCATGGGTATAGTATTGGCGACATTGTAAGTCAAAGAAAAACAAGCTCGAAGCGAAAGGAATCAGAGAGAAGATTCGATATATCTTTGGAATTTTTAATCCAACGTTTGTTTTCCAAACTATGAATTAGTTTCTATTGACTCTGAATATAGAATTAAATTTTTAAAACCAAAGAAAATAAAAAAAGCCAGAGTTTCCCCTGGCTTTCCTTTTGGTTTGTCATAGGCGTTTAAATCTAGTTAAACGCTCGTTCGCAAATCAATCCTTTTTATGCTCTTTCTACTACCATAGAGCCTGCGATTCCGCCGTGTGCACAAGCAGTCACAAGAACTTTTTTAGCGTCTTTGTTTTCATGGAAATCCATGATCGCATTGTGGAGGAGGCGAACACCAGTGGCTCCGAATGGGTGACCAATGGCAATTGAACCACCGTTAGGGTTGATTTTTTTTGCGTCGAAGTTCTTCTCCCAATCAAAACCTGTGCGGATTTTGATTTCTTCCAAAGCAGCAACGGCGGTAGCAGCAAATGCTTCGTGGATTTCGATAACATCGATATTTTCGATTTTTTCACCAATTTCTTCTAAGAGGCTAAGTGTAGCTTCGGCTTGTCCAAGACCCATAAGGTTCGGAGCAACACCTTTCATTTTGAAACCACTCACATAGGCTTCTGCTTTGAGGCCTAGTTTTTTTGCCGCTTCTTCTGATGCTACGATGATACCAGCAGCTCCATCAGAACGCGGGCTTGCATTGAAGATTGAAACCGTTGGTCCGTGGGATTTTTTTAAGTCTTTTCCATACTTTTCTTTCCAAGCATCAAACTTCATCGCAGGGTTATCAAACATAAGCATTGCGCGACCCATACGAGTTGGGTTTTTTACAAGTCCTTCTCGGAGCAGTACTGCTTCGTCTGCTTGCAATGGATTTCCTTCATCGTCTTTCACTTCCATAATGTATGGTTTGTAACGTCCTTCCCCAGTGGCTTCAAAGGCACGTTTGAAAGATTCGTATGCAACTTTGTCTTGAGTTTCGCGAGGAAGGGCGTAGTTTTGTGCGAGAATTTCCGCAGTCACTTGCATCCCGTATGAAGTTTCGCCGTCACCCAAACCGTCTTCTAGTGTGTCACGAACTTCTACACCTTCAGGGAGATCGTTAGGAAGGAGTTTTAAAAGTGAATCTAAACTGTTTGTTTTTTTGTTGAGCCTTGCGTTTTTAACAACAAACGGCATGGATGTTTGGGATTCTTCCCCGATGACTAGAAATACTTCACCTTCACCGAGCATGATGCGGCGAGAAGCTTCTGCAACTGCCTCAAGGCCCGATACACAGTTGTTAGCAACTGTAAGGCATGGGATTTCCAAAGGAAGGTTCATTAGGTTTGCTATGACTCGTGCAGAGTTGGGAGCGTTAGAAAAACCTTCGCCAACAATCACACCGTCGATATCCGCTGGTTTTAAACCACTGCGTTTCATTACTTCTTCACCAACTAACTTACCTAAGTGGTGGCCTGAGTATCCTGAGAGGGCTTTTCCGATTTGAGCAAATGGGGTTCTTGCTGGGCTTGAGAGAACGATTTTTTTGGTTACTTTCATGTTTTTGTTCCTTTTCTTGGCTTCTTACTACTTGCGTCTACTTTGCTAACCACTTCATCATTGAACGGAGTTTGGCTCCAACTTCTTCGATTGGGTGAATAGCATTTTTTTCTTTTAATTTTTTGTATTCAGGGTATCCCGCTTTTGTGTCTGCCATCCAACGTTTTGCAAAAGCAGCACCTTTGTCTTTTTGGATGTCGGTGAGAACATCTTTCATGCGAGCTTTGACTCCAGCATCAATCACACGAGGTCCACTAACGTAATCTCCATACTCTGCTGTATCAGAAATAGAGAAACGCATACGAGCGAGTCCACCTTCGTAGATGAGATCGGTGATGAGTTTCACTTCATGTAAACATTCGAAATAAGCAATCTCAGGATCATAACCTGCTTCTGTTAGGGTTTCAAATCCACTCATGATGAGGTTGGCAACACCACCACAGAGTACAGCTTGTTCGCCAAAAAGATCTGTTTCTGTTTCTTCCCGGAAGGAAGTTTCTAAAATTCCAGATCGTCCTCCACCCACTCCACTTGCGTGAGCTAGGGCACGGGCACGGGCTTGGCCTGTCGCATCTTGGTGGATGGCGATGAGACAAGGCACTCCGCCACCTTCTGTGTAAACACGTCGAACCAAATGGCCTGGGCCTTTGGGAGCTACCATGTAAACATCTACATTTTTTGGAGGGGAAATGAGGTCATAATGGATATTGAATCCATGGGAAAAAACAAGGGCTTTGCCTTCGGTCAAATTGGGTTCAATGTCGGCTTTGTACATATCTGCTTGGATAGTGTCTGGCGCCAAAATTTGAATGATGTCTGCTTTTTTGGAGGCTTCTGCCACATTATAAACTTCGAAACCAGCTTCTTTGGCTTCTTTTACGGATTTGGATCCGTCTCTGAGTCCAATGATGACTTTGAGTCCGGCATCTTTCATGTTTTGGGCTTGTGCATGCCCTTGGCTACCGTAGCCAATCACCGCAATGGTTTTACCTTTGAGGGTATTTAGATCGCAACTGTCGTCG
This sequence comes from Leptospira sp. 96542, assembly GCA_029310945.1. Taxonomy (GTDB): domain Bacteria; phylum Spirochaetota; class Leptospiria; order Leptospirales; family Leptospiraceae; genus Leptospira_A. The sequence goes on along the minus strand of JARJFC010000014.1, from coordinate 54,941 downwards.
TAATAGATTTTTGCCATGGATGGCCACACTTCCTAAGGGAAAATTTAACTGATTTTTCCATTTTTTTGGAAATGGGCAGGGGAAACAAGAAGGAATTGCTGTATGCTTTTGCCCTGACCTGCCATGGGAATTGGTTTATGGTAAGATCGCAAACCCACCCGAAGGGAGATTTTCGAAATCTGTAAATCCCCGAAAGACATAATTTCCTGAATCCGAAATAACAATGTCCGCAATCGAGGCTTGGCAGTCTGAATTAGGATTCAAATTTGTAGCGAAGGGTCATCTAAGAAACACTTGGCATCGAACGAATCTTTGGGTTTGTTTACCTAACAATGGAAAAAACAAAAAAAGATCTACAGCGTTGTTTTTGGCCTGGTACTGATGAGCTTATGATTGAATACCATGACAAAGAATGGGGTGTTCCCGTTCATGAAGATCAAAAACATTTTGAATTCATTGTACTCGACAGTTTTCAGGCAGGGCTCAGTTGGAAAACCATTCTGCACAAAAGAGAAAACTTCCGTAAGGCATTCTCTGGTTTTGATGTGAAAAAAATTGCCAAATACAGTGAAGCAAAAATTGAATTGTTACTACAAGATACGGGAATCATCAGAAATAAATTGAAAATTCACGCAAGCATTAAGAATGCCAAAGCGTTTATCGATGTCCAAAAAGAATTTGGAAGTTTTGATGCCTATATTTGGAAATTTGTGAATGGAAAAACCATACAAAATTCTCATACTGCACGGGAATCAATTCCTGCAAAAAGTAAAGAAAGTGATGCGATGAGTGCGGATCTTAAAAAACGCGGGTTTAGTTTTGTTGGTTCGACCATTTGTTATGCCTATATGCAGGCTGCCGGGATGGTAAACGATCACCTGACAAATTGTTTTTGTTATAAAAAATTGACAAAATCAAAATAAGTAGATTGTCTATTTGGATATTCACCATTCTTTTTGGTTCATCGAAAGCTTAATCGGCAGTAATGCAAGTTTGGATAAGTTTGCGATTATGAATTTGGAATAATAGCATTTAGACAAGGTTGTAATGTGATTACAATTCACTCAAGTTGGTCTTGATTTGTAATACAAAACTAGACTTCGGATTCCGAAGTAAACAAAAAAAACGGAAACAAAAATCATCATTGTTTCTGCAACGAATCCGTTCCCATTGGCTATCGCTGTGGAAAAGATACTTAGGCTTACAATTGATGAAATTAGAGCACTGAGCAATTGTTTGTTTCTGATATGTGAAATGGACAAAGTAGCCAAAACAAAGGAAATGGATCCCCATTTGAGCCAAGTGGCAATTTTAAGTGTTGGCAAAAGTTCGGTTATACTTTTCGAATCGTTGAGGCAATTTAAAATTAAATCCAGAATATAGTTTTCATACAAATCGAAGGGGACAATGAGAACACTAATAATAATCCCTAACAAGCGAAGCAATGTGTAAGGATTGTTTGTGGATAATACAAGAAAGAGGATAAAACCTGCATAAACAAATGGAAATATCATATCAAGGTTTTGACCATTTTTCATTGTTCGTCGGGCATTTTTTGCTGCTTCGGAATTGCCCGTTAAAAAATTTAAGTCTTCCTCTGAACTCGCAAATTCGAATGCGATGATGGGCGTTCGGAAACCTTCACTGAGTTCTGCCTTATTTGGATATAAAAATAAACCGACAAGAGACAAAACGAGAGTGGAAAATCCGAAAACTCCAGAGAGCTTGATTGTATTTATGTTCATAGAGTTAACTCCTGAAGTATTTCGGTGATTATTTTCCCTTCTTTCTGTTACAAACTTTCGCTGTTAGATTGTACTTTGCACTCCTAATTTAGTTTTAAACCGAAATAAAAATTGGTAATCAAACACCTTCTACTTTTTGGAAAACTCGATCAAATCGTTTGAGTGCATCGTCAATGATGGCATCGGTGTCGGCAGCACTCGTGTACAATCTGCTTCCTGCTAAAGTGACAAGGCCTTCGGCCATATAGGCTGCTCCCATTTCTTCCATAGCTCGTTTTCTTTGGTGCGCCTCATGGATGGTTTTTTTGATAGTCCAAAATTTTGCCATATTCACTTCGAGTAACATTGTACCTACGGTTTCTAAATGGCAAATAGATCCTTGGTTGAATGCAACAAAGGGTAAATTGTATTTTTGGATTAATTTCTGTAGACCTTTTGTTAGGCGGTCTCCTGCTTTGCCTGCTTTTTCACAGGATTTATTTTTTTCCATTTCACAAAGAGTGAAGTACCCAGCAGCAGAACTCAGTGGATTGGCTGCCATTGTTCCGCCAATCAGCGCTTTTTTTGTACCTGTTTGTAAACCAGCAGCAACATATTTCATATATTCCTTTTTACCGCCGAGACCTCCTGCCGATGGGTAACCGCCCGCAACCACTTTGCCAAAGACGGTTAGGTCTGGTGTAACACCATAATAGCCTTGGGCACCGCTAAGGCCTATACGGAAAGCTGTAACCACTTCGTCAAATATAAGTAAGGCGCCGTATTTATCACAGAGTTCGCGAGCTCCTTTGTTAAAATCGAAGTCCAAAGGTCTTGTTCCACTCTCTGGTCCAATTGGTTCTAAGATTACAGCCGCTGTACCACCACGGAACCGGTTCCATTTTAAGGTGGATTCCAAAGCGTTCAAATCGTTCGGATAAAATTCTTGGGTGTATTTGAAGACGGAGCGAGGTACACCATTTGCTTCAAAATGGCGTGTGCCAGGAAGTCTCAATCCGTATGCGAGTTGGTCGCTCCATCCATGATAAGCTCCCCCCATCTTAACGATGTTTTTCTTTTTGGTGGCAAGTCTTGCCACCCGTATCGCAGCCATACAAGCTTCTGTTCCAGAACCTAACATGCGAAACATTTCAACAGAAGGAACAAGTTCTACAATTTTTTCGGCCAATTTATATTCATATTCGTGAAAAAGACCTGTGACAGGTCCTGTCGTGTTTAACAAATCCAACACTTTTTTGCGAACACTATTGGGATTGGATCCATGGACTGTCGGCCCACCTGCTTGTAAAAAATCGATGTATTTATTCCCATCCAAATCGAACAAATGGGCTCCCATTGCCTTGGTAAAAACGAGAGGGAAGGGATGGTTGAATGCTAAGTTGTGTTGGACTCCACCCGGAATGAACTTGGATGCTTCCGTAATCATCTCCTTGGATTTGCGGCATTTCTGGTCGAAATATTCCTTTTCAATTTTTTCCAATTCTTCTTTACGAATCGAGCGGATGGGTAGACTGATGAGAGTTCGTAAATCTTTGTAGACTTGTTCTACATTGGGGTATTCATTGATGGCAAATCCAGTAGGCATGGGGTAGTTTCCTATTCAGGTTGATTTTATTTCTTGACAGTGAGTGAGTATTCACTCACTGTCAAGCTAGATTTAAAAAAAAACAGAAAAAGGAAGCGTTTCTCGGCTAAGATAGCACAAATTTCGTGGTGAAATTTGCCCTTTTTTGGTTTCTGGACGGATGGGTATGGCAATGAAACATTTTAACGATAGTTTTGAGCGGATTTCCGAGGAAAAAAGAAACCGCATTCTGTCGATCGCTGTCAGTGAATTTGCAAACCGAGGTTTCACGAGTGCCAATACCAACACCATTGCTCAAAAAGCGGGAATCAGTGTCGGTTCTCTTTACAAATACTTCGAAACCAAAGAGGACTTTTTCCTTACTGTCGTGAATTTTGGAATATCCCAATTGGAAAAAACATTGGATTCTATTTTGGACGGCGAGGATGATTTATTTGGAAAGATTGAAAAAATCTTGCGAATCATCCAAACTCACTCTAGGGAACACCAAGACATCATCAGACTGTACAACGAAATGACGTCGGAAAGTAATTCCGAACTCATCAACAGGTTATCGAGTGAACTCGAAGCACTCTCTGCCAATTTTTATAAACAAATCATCGAACAAGCAAAACAGGAAGGGAAAATTGCATCGGATACTGAAAGTGCGATGGCAGCCTTTCTAATTGATAATATTTTTATGACATTGCAGTTTTCTTATGCAACAGAATATTATAAAGAACGTATGAAAGTTTTTTTTGGCAAATCTATTTTTGATAAGGATGAAGATGTGGTTACCGAAGTGATGAAGTTCATTCGAAGGGCTTTAGGCGGTTAGGTATAGGCTGTTTGGCGAGATTAGTACGATAAAAGTTTATCCCCACCCCGAATTTGGGAGGGGAGCGACCACCCGCCACCCAATGAGATCCATCTAGCACGGCTTACAATTTTTTGCATCTGGATTTTAATATTTCCCAATTTTATTTCCGATAAGTTCGTATTTTTGACCTAAACAAAGGATTTCCTTGCGTAAGGGATACAGAAGGCGGCACGGTCTGCCGAAGGCAGACGGGAGCGAATGCGGACCCTGGAGTAGCCCGACCCATCCACTATGAAAATTTTAATTTGAATGGATGGGTACGCCCACGTAACAAATGTTATTTTTTTATCTAGTTTTTTTACTTTTGATCCATGAAGGGAGATTCTTTTAAATTGAATACCAGTAAAAAATTGATTAAGGCTAAGATAAGAAAGGCAAAGAGAAAAAATTGTATGCCTATGTAATTTAGCCCTAATATAAATACAATACCTGAAACTTGACCAACAAGTAGTAGTAATCCCTGTGAGGTGGATTCAGGTGCAGGGGATGTGATTTCTGCACAATATTGAAAACCGATTGGTGCACCAATGCCTAAAAGAAAAAAGCCTATCAAAAACGAAGCAAATAGAATTGGTAAGAACGTCTGAGAAAAAACAAAAAAGACTAAACCTAATAAAAATCCTCCCATAGCAACGATTAAGAATATTCTTCTTTTCTGAATTTTGTCTGAGAAAGGCGGTACAACGATGCCTCCAATGATTCCTGCAATCAACATAATTCCACCAACGAGCCCAGATTCGTCTATTGTAAGTCCTTTTGTTTCGCAGATTTGATCGACACAAGTGCTGAGTGCATTAAACACCCCAAGTCCAATGAAAAAAAGTAAGAGGATTTTTCGCATATCGTTTTGATTCCATAAAAAACGAATGCCTTCCCAGAAAGGAAGTTCTTTGTCTTCCCCGTGTGTGCTTGGGGAAGTTGGGGGTTTGTCCCTTATGAGAATTAAAAATAAAATAGCAGCAATCAAAGTGAATACTCCATATACTTTCATGACTTCTGGAATTTTATCGCCATGTTGGCCGCCTTCCAAAAGGATAGGAGTGAGAATCATTACTATGATGATTCCAATGAATTGTGCAAGAGTTCCAAGTGCCACCGCCGTTGCTCTCTCTTTGATTGGAAACCAGATTACACTAATCTTTGTTACAGCATTGAGTAAAAATGGTTGTGCAATTGCGAGTCCAATTTGGCAAACAAACACAATGGTATAATCATATGCATAAATTCCTTTTAAAAAGCCGAATACTCCCGTGAGCAAGGCTCCAAATCCCACACCTTTTCGGATTCCAAAACTGTCGATGGCATAAGATGCGGGGATTGCCATGAATACGAACACTCCCAAAAAAACGAGGGACAAGAAGTCGATTTGAACCGCACTCACTCCATAAAAATCCTTCGCATCTCTTGCGACGGATGCAAAGGTAAGCCACTGTAAACAGATAGTGGCTGTAATGATCACATAGATGAAAAGTACTACAAATCGATACGGATAAACTTTTGTTGGGATTTGATCCATTTTCTTCTCCGATAAAACCAGAAACTTTGATTTTGGAATTCCTTACATCCTACTAATTTCTCCATCGGAGAGACGCAAGCGGGGAAAAAGAATTGCCTTGTCACTGATTTTTAAAAAACTTTGTGAGTGATCACTCACTTTTTTCGGGTTGGGTTATTTTTGAGTAAAAAAATGCGTAATCCAGTGTAAATAGAAAGGAAGGCGAAATGGAAACTGAGTATATTCTTGCGTACGATATAGGCACCACTGGTCTCAAAACTTGTTTGTTTCGTATGGGTGATCGCCTGCAACTTGTGCAGTCAGCCATCCAAGAGTATCCAATACAATTATTAGAAAATGGGGGAGCGGAGCAGAATCCTGAAGATTGGTGGAATTCATTACAATCCACAACCAAAAGAATATTAGATAAATCTGACATTGAAGTTTCGCAAATTAAAGGTATTTCATTTTGTTCGCAAATGCAAGGTTTGGTGCTTGTTGATTCTGATTTTAATCCCGTAAGGCCAGCAATGAGTTATATGGATCAACGTGCATCAAACGAGATGAAGGCGGGGATTCAATATGGCATAAAAATCGAAGGAATTAATATAATTAAATTATTCGTTTCGCTCTGGGTCACGGGGGCAGTGGCTGCAAGTGTGAAAGATCCAATTTGGAAATACAAATGGGTTGAAAAAAACGAACCCGATTTGTTTACCAAAGTTAGATGGTGGTTCGATGTAAAAGAGTTTTTAATTGCTCGGTGTACGGGTGAAGCGGTGATGACGAGAGATTCTGCATTTGCAACTTTTTTATATAACTCAAGAGTTGGTAAAGGGCATTGGAGTAAGCTACTTACAAAGTTATTCAAAATCAATTTTAATCATTTACCGAAAATTGTGAATTCTTATGACCAGGTCGGAGTCCTGACAGAAAGGGCAGCAAAATTTTTAGGTCTAAGTCCAGGCACTGCTGTGTTTGGTGGCGGTGGTGATGCTTCGCTCATTGGTGTGGGTGCTGGGGCAGTTGAGGAAGGTGACACACATATTTATGCAGGTACGTCGGGCTGGGTATCAACTGTTACAAAACAAAGAAAGGTGGATATCAGTGCGAGGATTGCTTCCATCGTTGGGGCAAATCAAAATTTTTACAATTACTTTGGCGAACAAGAAACTTCTGGTAAATGTTTGCAATGGGTTAAGGATCATCTTGCATTGGATGAAATTGATTTGTACTTAGAAAAAAAACAAATCAACGAAGGGCCAGATGCAGTCTATGAAAGTTTGTTTGAGTTTATGTTTGATTCAATCAAAGACACAGAACCTGGTTCGAATGGTGTGATTTTTACACCATGGTTGCATGGGAATCGTTGCCCTTTTGAAGATCCCAATTCCCGGGGAATGTTTTTTAATATTGGACTAAACACTGGTAAACGGACACTAATCCGTTCTGTTGTTGAAGGTATATTGTTTCATAAAAAATGGATCATCGAACTTTCTGATAAAAAAATAAAAACATCGGATCATATTCGTTTTGTTGGTGGCGTTGCCAGATCAGCTTTTATATGCCAGATATTGGCCGATATGACTGGGAAAAAAATCGAACGAATTGTTCACCCTGAAAATGCTGGTGCTATGGGAGCGGCTGCGCTTGCCATCCTTGGGCTCGGTAAGGTAAAAACGTTTGCAGAAATAAAAACAATGATTCCTATAAGTGATGTATTTTTACCGAATTTGAAATATAAATCTGTATATGATAAAAATTTTAGAGTATTCAAAAGGTTGTATATGCAAAATAAAAAGAATTTTGCAATTTTGAATTCTGGTGATGAGTAAAATAAAAGCGTGCATTTTGTACGAATTAGTTTAAATCATCCTAAATATTATATGAAAATGCTGAACTTAGAATAAAAATAAAAATTTTGGAATAAAAATGTCTGAAAAAAGTAGTAAATCAAAGAATGTACTCGAAAAACCAATTGCAATTGGTCGGTCTGCTGAAATTTATCAGTGGCCGAATGATAAAATTTTAAAACTTTTTCATAATGGTTATTTAGAATCTGAAATAGATTTGGAACTCGCCAATACCAAGGAAGTCAATCGACTATCAGCAACAGAAGTCAATTGTTATGAAAAAATAAAAATTGGTGATCGGGTAGGTCTTGTTTTTGATAATATCCAGGGTTTTTCGCTTACAAAACTTCCTGATAAAAATCCAGTTACTTTTTTTTCCATAGGAAAAATCCTTGCTACCCTCCATGCAGATTTACACCGAAAAAAAACAACAAATCTAAAAGATATCAAAACCCTTATCCTTGGATTATTAAAATCAGAACCACTTTCTTTTTTAAGTGAATCTGAAAAAAAGAAATTAGAAGTGATCATCCAAAAATTACCAGATGGAAACTCTATCCTCCATATGGACTTTCATCCAGAAAATGTGATCATTACGAACGGTAAAAAGATTATCATTGATTGGATGACAGCGCTCAAAGGTCCCGCAGAAGCTGATGTCGCATTTACAGTGTTATTGTTTAAGGATGCTGAGCTTTGGCCAGGCACACCAAAATTAAAACTACTTTTTTATGAATTTGTTAGGAAATTTATACTGAAAGGATACCTTAAACATTATAAGAACCTCACTGGGATTTCCGATGAACAAATTGTACGTTGGAGGTTGCCTACTTTGATTTTTAGATTGGGTTTGTGGAATATAGATGGAGAAAGGGAAAAATTAAAATCCTCTATACTGTCTGAATTGAATTTGTGGAAATAAGAATGAATGGATTAAAATTAAATCGATTTGTCGATAAGGTTGAATCGGATTTATCTTTTGATGTTGTTGTGATTGGTGGCGGAATTACAGGTGCCACTCTTGCTTATGAGTCTGCAAGTAGAGGTCTTTCGGTTGGGCTTTTTGAAAAACAAGACTTTGGAGGCGCGACCTCTGCTGCTACCGGAAAACTCATTCATGGTGGTCTTCGTTATTTAAAACAATTTGAAATTGGTCTTGTGAGAGAAGCTTTGAAGGAAAGACGCATTTTATCCAACATCGCTCCCAACTTAGTCTATCCTTATCCGATGATACTCCCAAAACCTGGGTTAGTTGCAAGGATTGGTCTTTTTGTGTATGATTTGTTATCATTTGATAGTAAGTGGACTTGGGATAAAACCAAACAAATCCCGAATCATAAGTATCTAAATCGAGAACAAATTCGGAAAAGAGGATTGGGTGACTTTGAAGATGGAGTTTACTTCTATGATAATATTTGTTTAAGTCCAGAGCGATTGACATTACATTTTCTAAAATCGGCCTTTGTACATGGTGCAAAAATTTCTAACTACACAAAAGTTGAAAGTTTATTGTGGGAAGGTAAAAGAGTCGTGGGAGTGACTATTCGCAATTTGTTGGATGACAAAGTTACGAATATTCGTTCAAAGGTTGTCATCAATGCATCTGGTCCATGGACACATGATGTATTGAATACTTCACCCAATACAAGTTTGCCAATTCCCAAAAAAAGATCAGAAGGTATTTATTTAATCACAAAAAAATTAACCGATGTTATGACTCTGTTCGTAGGCGACAAAGGTCATTTTAGTTTTGCGCCTTGGCGTGGACATAGTATGATTGGGCCTACAGAGAAATCTTATTTTGGGAAAGTGAAAGATTGGGTATTAACCAAAGAAAGTGTAGAAGAATTTTTGGATTACATCAATGGTTCTGGTTTACTCAAAGAAAAATTACTCATTGAAGATGTTAAATTTGTTTATGGAGGACTTAGGCCATTAGTTGAATCGGACTCGGAAGATACTTATTCCTCTTCTAGGAAATCTGATTTACATGATCATACAAAGGATGGAATTGAAGGACTAATCACTGCAGCTGGTGGGAAATACACAACTAGTAGAAGTTTTGCGGAAGAAATTTTTAAACATATAAAAAAGAAAATTGGTAAAAAAACAAAACCGAATATTTCAAAGAGTTCCTATTTATATGCTTCGAATATTGAAAATATAGAAAATTTTATCCAAACCGCAAAGAATACATATAAAGATTTTTCTGCAAATACCATAGATTATTTAATTAGACATTATGGTTTGGACTACGAAGTTATTTTAGAAATTGCTAGAACTGCTCCAAACTTAGCAACTGTCTTAGATGGTGACGGTGAAATATTGGCTCAAGTTTATTTCGCAATCCATTATGAAATGGCAAAATCTCTAACTGATATTTTTTTCCGAAGGACAGGGCTTGGGACCTTGGGCAAATTGCCGGATGAGATTTTAGATACGATCATCCAATTCGTAAAAAAAGAATTATTATGGGATGATCGCAGAACACAATCTGAAGTTGACATTTTACTTACTAAATTAAATCTCCCTTCTTGAAAGGTTGATTTGCAATTTAAAAAGAGTTTGTATTCAGATTGTATATATAAATTATTTCCTATTTAAATGTTGCTCCAATCGAATTGAAATGTTCTCACGGATATCCATATAAAATAGATTATAATCGGCTGTATGGTAATTTTTTTTATTACCTCGCCTAGATTCAAAGTTTGGGTCGGATGGGAGATCAACCCATAACATTTCACCTTGGCATTTAGTTTTGACATACTGCGTCTTGGTTCCTTGGAAATTAATTCCGATGGCTCCCTTATGTTTTTCTTTCTCTATTGTTTCTTCATTATATTTCCAGGATACTGGGTTTACACATGAACCTCCCACATAACGTTCTGGCGGAAGTGAAAAGTCTAATAATTGACTCCCCCATTTTTTTGAATTCCAACTAACATAACAATTGGTTTCTTTCGGTGAGTTACATGGTTTGATATGGGCAAAATCAGAAGTTTTGATTGCCCATCCAGGCAAATATGCGGCAACAAAATTTGGATATTTTTTTGTATCAATGTGTTTTTTTAAAACATTGATAAGCATCATGGAACCTTGGCTATGGCCTGCCAAAAAAAATGGCCTCCCTTTATTTTCATGTTTCATATAATATAAGAAGGCATTTTCAACATCTCTCTCTGCAACCAAAAAAGCTTTTTCTGCATTTCCCGAATCATCAATGAATGAATACAGAGTTGCTTGTCTATACTTAGGAGCATAAATTTTTGCACTACCATTGAATACCGTTGTTTGGAGTTTGATTGGCGATAGGCCGTAAACAATCAAACTTGCTTGGGTGTCTGCATTCCAACCTTTATCACTGAGATAGGTACTTGGATGAACAAAAAATACATCCGCCTTTGCATTTTTTTGGTTATCCGTTAAGTTTGAATTTTCTGGAACTAAATCAGCTTCATCCGTAAGTTCCGGATGAGAAGCCCAGTATTTTTTATCCGAATAATTGGGCGGATCTGGCAATTTACTTTCACTAAAATTGTGACCAGGTTTGATCCAATAGATAAATAATGTTGTGCAATTACTAAAAATTACATTGATGATGAATATTAGAAACATTGTATGTATTTTCATGTATTTTTCCCTTGTGTTAAAAAGTAGTGGTGAAAACTGGGCCGATTGCCCAACTTCTATTAAAAGTTAAAGTAATCTCTGGATCAGAATATGCATAATTTATCAAGATCCCAGCGTTTGGGTGGAAAAAAATAAGTCCAGTTGCGGAAACATTCCAAGCACCTCTACTATAATTTCTTCGTGCATTAATTGTTAGGTTTATGAATTTTTTATAGTCCATAAATAAAACTAATCCTCCACTTTTATCATCCCGAGGAACTTGTGTCATGGAATCTGCAGAACTAACTCCTCCAAGACCTCTGTATAACCATGCATCCACTAAATTTTCTGGATTGGTTGGAATAAAACCTTCCTGTGCGCTGACATTACCGACCGTTGTTCTAACATTGATATGATAACGATTGGCAGCATACTGAATATAAGGAGTGATCGACCAACTTTGGATTGGTAATTTAATGCGGAGGCCTAATTTCCCAATGTTTGAATGATAACGGTCATCTGCATCAATCACTGGGAAAGATTGGTATATATTTGTTCCTACTGTTGTTCCTATTACATTTTGTACTTTGTAATATGCCCCAAAACCATTATGCCCTAAACCAATCATTGGTGCTATATATTCTTTTAATTTATAGTAATATTCGAAACTAGTGGAATAAATGTTCCCACCAGCTCCTCCTTGTGCCGTGTTCAGAGGTAATTGGCCAGATCGATTCAATGGAGAAAAGCTGACATCCGCCCTTGCATACATTGCCTGCACTACAAGTGAATCACTCAGTAACATAGCTTGGAAACCTTTTTGGGGTCCAATGCCTTCCACCGCCACATCCAGTGCGCCAGATTGTGTCAATCCGGACAAACGACCGACAACTGGGTTTACCCTTTGCCCAGAATTTGGGTCTGTATACCCAAAGGGTAGGTAGGTTTGGAACTGTAGGTTCATTTGACCAGCAAAGGCTCCTAGTAATATTCTCCAATTGTCCTTTTTATTATCCGCCTTATTTATGTTCGTTTCTTGGGCAAGGATGGGAACACAAATACAAAAGATCAGAAAAACCCAACCCACTGAGTATGGTGTTTTTATTTTTTGTTTTTTATAATGACCAAACATTATCTCTTCCTTCATTCAGATGGTTCTGGCCATGACTTTGCAGAATTCGTACCAAGACGGGAATGCCTTAAATTGCCAATTTGGCAGCATCCAGAAGGGGTATGATTGATTTTAATCGATTGGATTTGGTGAAACTGATTGAATCCAAGCAAGTCATTTTCTCGGGAGAGTGGGTCTCGGCTGGTCTTTAGGTAGTTTCCGCAATTCGGGAAACTACCTATGGTCTTCTCGTTGTTTTCAGATTAGTATGGACTTACAAATTCGGAGGGGAAATTTTATGAAGATTTTGCATTGTCTATTTTTAGTTACTGGAATTGGGTTGTTCAGCCAATGCGTTTCATCACCCAATTATGGCGGTGGTGCTGGAAATTATCACTATGACCAAAGATACAGAAATTTTCAACATAGTCCTCGTAACTACCAAAATCCAGAAAACTACTATCGTTACAGGTCCAACCAATTTTTGAGGAGCCCTGATTCCACTGGGGGTAGCCATAACCACAATCCGTTTCATGTTCCTGCTGGTAGGTATCAAAACTTAAATAAACCAGGAAAATGGAGGTTATAGTTTAGTTCACATCGTTAAGCGGCTGTATAACGAATAAGTCCTAGGGTGAGGTCGTCTTGGATCATCGGGAGGCCTCCCGAATGCAATATAACTTGATCAAAGAGTAGGTCACGAATTTCGGTTAGGTTTTTTTCTCTGTTGTCGCGAATGAAACTCAGCAAATGATCTTCACCAAACATTTGTATGGAATCAGGGCCACGTGCTTCGGTCAAACCATCTGTTAACAAAACAATTAGATCGCCAATTTGTAATTGAAAGGATTCCTCTTCAGAAAGAGTGGCAAAAATAGGTGTGATGATCCTACCCATAGGTTTTAATATCACAAGGGAACCAGTTTTCCTAATGATAAAAAGTGGAAAATGTCCTGCACGCGCAAACCTTAATTGACCCGTATCTGTATTGATATGCAACATACTCGCAGTAATAAAATGTTCTCTTAAATTTGGTGTGATTTGATTTCTAATGTATTCTAAACTTTCTGTTAGATGGAGAGGGTCTTCCTTCCATTTATCGAGAGACATTTTTACAAGTGCTGATAAAAAAGCAGCAGGAATCCCATGACCTGACACATCACAAATAAAAACCCCAAGTTCCTTTTTTTCGGGTTTCCATTCAATATCGAATAGATCACCCCCCACTTTCATCATAGGTATATTTTTGAATACAATTTCGAGTCCATCGGGTTTGATTTCTTTTTGTGGGAAAAGTGACTCTTGTATACGTTTGGCCATGTCCAATTGTTTTTCGATTTCTTCCCGTTGTTCTTCTATGACCGCAGTTCGTTCAACTACCTTTAATTCGAGTTCTTCGTTTGCTCTCTCTTTTAGCTCATTGAGAACTTTAAGTGAATTTAACGCATCCAATTGTGCTCTTTCGCGTTCCCTCGTGGCTGTTACTAAAAAATAAGCAATCCCGCTGATACAAAACAAAAATGCATCCAAAAATATAAGCGAATCGTTAATGGAGAGATTACCATCTTCATGTCTTGCAAACAAACCTTTACCTTCGATTGTCATTGTGACAGCAAGAAAAGACAAAACAACTGTGGACAAAGTTGCTCCGTGTTGGCGAAACCGAATACTTGAAACGATAACAAACGGGATTGGTAAAAATAGAAGTGGTAATTCATTTCCAAAAGCTATGGAACCAGAAATATAAACAAGTAGAATCCAAATGAAGAGTTCTATTTGTTTTCTGATTTCGTAATTGAATTTTTCTTTTGGATGGAACCAAACATAGAGTAATGGGGCAACAATCAAAAAACCTAACATTTCTCCCGAAAACCAGGTAAATAAAACATTCAAATAAAGTTCATTCGATAAAAAATCAAAGTACCATAAACTAGACACTCCAAGCAGAGCGCTCACCAGGGCACCAGGGATTGTGCAAAAAAACAAAAAGTATAATAAACCCTTTGAAGAATAGAGTGGGTCTTTTTTGCCTGTTAGTTTGAGTAAGATGCGATAGTTTACATAACTACTCAATGTATTGCCAATACCAATGATGAGTGCAGTTGGGATATGGGGATTGTTTAAAAAATTGGCAAATGTTGCCCCAATAAAAATACCGGGTACCGCTGATCTACCAATTAACAATAATGAGGTGAGGCCAATCCCTTCTGGTGGCCAGACTGGAGAAACTTGGCTATTTAAAAAGGCTAGTTGAAACCCAATTTGAGAACCAATCACGTACGCTATGGCTATGACAGGAGTCCAAATCAAAATCCGAGTGTAGATGACGGTCTTCATTCCGAATGAAGTTTTTCCCATTCCGACATTTTGTAAAGAATTTCACTCTCCAGCTGACTGATTTCTTCGGTGAGTTTCGAAAGTTTTTCCAGATTACTTCCCGTTTGGGAAATTTTTATTTCCAAATCTGATTTTTTGGCTTCTAGTTCAGAAATTTCTAATTCTAATTTCATGACTTTTTTGGAAGGTTTGGAAACATTGTTCTGCATTTTGGGAGTTTCCACTGCTGTGGGAATTTGTTCTCCCTCCCACTTTCGCATTTCTTCTTCTTCCATAAAATTAGAAAAAGTTCCAACGTATAAATCTAAATTACCTTCATTGCGAAAAACAATTAAACTTTCAGCAACCCGGTCCATAAAATAACGATCGTGCGATACTGTAACAACGGTTCCTGGAAACTCATCTAAAAATGATTCTAAAATGGAGAGGGTTTGGATATCGAGATCGTTCGTAGGTTCATCCAAAATCAAAAAATTTGGTCCAGTCATAAGGATTTGCACTAAATACAAACGACGTTTTTCGCCACCCGATAGTTTACCAATGGGAGTGTATTGCAGTTTACCATCGAATAAAAACCGCTCTAACATTTTTGATGCAGATATTTTTTCACCTTTATCCACTTCAATCATTTCGCCTGCTACATCTTTGATATAATCCAAAACATTTCGATCCAGTGGCAATTCGCGGTTGTTTTGATCAAAATAACCTATTTTAGTGTTGATTCCAGGTTTCGTATAACCAGAGTCAGGTTGTAGTCCTCCAGCCATTATATTCAATAATGTGGATTTACCAACACCATTGTCGCCTATGATGCCGAGCCTTTCTTTTGCTTTGAAGTGGTAAGAAAAATCTTTTATCAAAGTTTTTGAAGAAAAAGATTTTTGAATATTGTGTAATTCTAAAATTGTTTTACCTTGCCGTTTTGATGCAACACTTAGCTCCAGTTCTTTTTGTTCGGGAGGTTTTTCTCTATTTTGTAAATTAGTTGCCCGATCTATCCTGGCTTTTTGTTTTGTGGTTCGTGCTTTGGGTTGGCGTTTTAGCCATTTGATTTCTTGTTTTAAAAATTGTCTGGCTTTGTCTTCTTGTTTTTGAAGTGTTTCTTCTCTTGCGATTTTGCGTTCTAAATATTCTGAATAATTTCCAGTATAAACAAAATAATTACCTTTGTCCATTTCCAAAATTTTATGAACAACACGATCTAAAAAATACCGATCGTGGGTTATGAGAATGATTGCTTTTTTTATAGAAACTAAATATTCTTCGAGCCAAATGATGGATTTTACATCTAAATGGTTCGTGGGTTCATCAAGAACAAGTAAATTACTCTCGTCTATAAGTGCTTTCGCAAGTTCAACTTTTTTTAACATTCCCCCGGAAAGTGTTGACATTTTTCGTTCTAATTGCGTTACACCTAACTCTTTTAATATGGACTTAACTTGCGTTTCATAGTCCCAAGCCGATAACCTATCCATTTCTTGCGACAGACGAGTGTATTTTTCTTCTGCTTCTGCGAGTCCAGAACCTAAGTTTTCACATGCCAATTCATAATCACGTATGAGCTTTACGAGTTTGTTATCACCTTTGTAAATATGATCAAGGATAGTTTCCTCTGGTTCATAAATGGGGTTTTGTTCGAGGATAGAAATTTTTAAGGCATTATTTCTGATGATTTGGCCGCTATCTACCTCTTCTTTGCCAAGTAACGCACGTAAGAATGTAGATTTGCCAGCACCATTGACACCCACAATGGCAATTTTTTCTTCTTCAGAGATTGCAAAATCGAGGTTTTGGAATAACTTTTTTTCACCGATGGTTTTTGAGAGTTTGGATACAGATAAAAGCACGATTATAACCAATAAACAAACGGGAAGCCCCAAGGACAATCAAATTCAATATTTTATAGACTTTGTATATTTGACCACCCTTCCCAAAACTAATCTTCCTTTATCCAACTTTTAATTTTATTTGAAAGTGTATTGAGTGTGACCGGCTTGGATACGTAATCGTTCATTCCTGCCGCCAAACACCTTTCTTCTTCACCAGCCACAGTACCTGCCGTGAGAGCAATTATGGGTGTTTTTTTACCTAATTCTTTTTCTCGTATGGTTTTGGTTGCATCATAACCGTTCATTTCTGGCATCTGGATGTCCATAAAAACAATGTCTGGTTTGGCTTCAAAAAACATATGAACTCCTTCCAAACCATTGTTAGCTTCTATGATTACCGAACCTGGTGCAGATTTTTGTACCAAAGCTTTTGTCAATTTCATGTTTACGGGATTGTCTTCGACAATTAAAACCTTTAATCCTTTATTCACAACAATTGAATGTTTGTAAGATAAACTATTAGGAAAAATATTTCCTTTTTTATTCTTTAAACCAGCTAGACTTTCATACAATTGATTTGTTTGAATTGGTTTTAGAAGAACAGAACCTATACTTAAACTTTTTGCCTGGTTTACAATTGTTTCATTGAAGGATGAAGTGTGCAAACAGATGTATGGATTTTTGTGTGTATTGTCTTTAGTGTTTTGATCAAATATTTCGTTTGCTTTTTGAATGAATTCCAAACCGTCCATATTTGGCATATGATAGTCAGTTATGATCAAATCATAATTCGGGTTTGTTTTTAAATGGTTTAACGCATCTTCTGGGTTAGAAAACAAAATGGATTTAATTTTCTTATGAGATAACATTTCCTTAATGATTGCTAAGTTTGTTAGATTATCATCTAAAACTAAAGAATTTTTTATAAAATCTATTTCTGGTTCTATATAGAGTTCGTTGTCTGCAATTGTTCTGATATTAAAATAAAAACAAGACCCAATTCCTTGTGTTGATTTTAAACCTAATTTGGAATCAAAAAGATTGAGGAGTTTGTTTGAAATGGTAAGCCCAAGTCCTGTCCCTCCATATTGCCTCGTTGTGGAAGTATCTTCTTGTGAAAATGCTTCAAAAATTTTAATTTGGTTTGTTTCGCTTATCCCAATTCCCGTGTCTATCACTTCAAACAAAAATTCATATTCGTGAGAGCTAATGTTTTTAGCGGTGATCTGGATTTGGATTTCGCCTTGTTGTGTGAATTTAACTGAATTGCCAACAAGGTTTAGAATGATTTGTTTTAATCGGATAGCGTCTGTTAGTATGTTTCTGGGAACACTCGGCGAAATATTCAGTATAAACTCGAGACCCTTTTCGAATGCCCTAAATTTCACTATTTCCGAAATTTGTCTAAGGAGTTCGTGTAAATTGATTCTTTCCAAATGTAATTCCATTTTTCCAGATTCAATTTTTGAAAAATCCAAAATATCATTGATTAAGTCCAAAAGAGAAGTCGCGGAAACATTGACCGTTTCAAGATACTGCCTTTGTACTGTGGTCAGTTCTGTTCTGAGTAAAAGATCTGAAAATCCAATGACCCCATTCAAAGGGGTTCTGATTTCATGACTCATGTTGGCCAAAAAGTCTGATTTTGATTTGCTAGCAGCCTCTGCTTTTTCCCTCGCTTCAATGAGTGCCTTTTCTGTAGATTTTCGAATGGAAATATCAACACCTATACTCAGATAACCAGTGATCATACCTTCGGAATTTTTACTTGCAGTGACTATCAGTTGTACTGGAAACTCGGTTCCATCTTTTTTTACGTAGATCCATTCTTGCGAATCAAAATTGCCTTCTTTGGCACGGGCAACAAAGGTTTCAAAACCTTCGATTGGTTTGCCGTATTCTTTGGAGAGAATCTCACTTCTCGATTTTATTTCTTCCTTTTTGTGAAAAACTATGGGAGATGTTTTTCCAACAACTTCTGATGTTTTATATAGAAGTAAAGTTTCGGCTCCCTTATTAAAATGAGTGATCGTACCGTTTAAATCGGTTGCAATGATTGTTACATGAGTGGTTGCATCAAGTAAACTTTGTAAGTTGGAGAGTGCCTGTGTCCTCTGTAAATTTAAATTCATAATTTCCGTTATGTCTTGGAAACTACCATACAGCCTGACACAAAGTCCATTTACGAATTCGGGGTGCCCAATGGCACGCACCCATTTTTTATTTCCATCGCCAGTTATAATTTGGAATTCTTCATCAAAGGAAACTCCTGTTTCGATGGATTGTTTAAAACAATTGTATATTCTTTCTTTTTCATTGCCGACGGAAAAAAATTGAAGCGTATTTTCTGCGTTTGGTGAAAATGAAATTGGAACTTCGTGTATCCTCCTCGTTTCAGTAGACCACCAAATTTGTTTATGAGTGAGATCTAATTCCCAACCACCAATTTTTGCAATCGAATTGGTTTCTTCAAACAGACGTTTGATCTTAAACAGTTCGTTTCTTTGTTCGATGATTTCGATTTCTTTTTCTTTTTGTTCGGTGATGTCTAAGATATAACTGATTTTTTCGGTCGGGAAAGATTGGTAGTATGTAACCACACTATAATCACTCACATAGAGGACGGTGCCTTTTTTTGTAAAAATGCGGTAGTCGCGGATATAGTCTCTGAATTTTCCTCTGATGAATACTTTTTCTTCTTCTTCGATCCGAGGGAGATCATCTGGGTGGACAATGTCTTTGAATTTATTTTTAGAGAGCAAAAAATCAGAGGCTGCATATCCGAAATACTGGGAAACATTGGGTGAAACATAGGATGTTAAAAAGTTTTCATCAAACTTGGACCGAAAGACCACATAGGGACCGCTGTCGAGGATGATACTTTCAATATTTGAATTGGGTTCTGCACGCAAGATGGCTGCATGGTTTCCCATATAAGCAAAGTACCGTCCTTGGATTCGGTATGGGTTTCCTGCAAGGCTTAGGCTATAATGAAAGGGATTGTGTCTTTGGATACATTCCTGGGCAAGATTGCCGAGAATGAAGGAATCCCTCGGTGTGATGGGAATGTCTCTTAGATGGTGGCCTTGTATGATGGAATCTTTAGGAAGGTATAAGTTAGGTGAGGATTGAAAAAATAGAATTTCCAGATCCAGGTTTAAAACGATCAAAAACTCGTCAAAACTCTCAAAAACGGCCTTAAAATCGAAGTTTTCATTGGTCATTCGTTTTGTTTTGTCTCTTGGTTTTTCCTACCAAAATCTTTCCTGTTTTATAAATCTTATGTCACTTGACCAAATTGAGGATATTTGAAATCCTATGGGGAAGATGTTTTTTTGTCGGTTTTGTCTTATTTTATCAAGTTATTTTTTGTTTTTCGGCACGATGCTTGTCGCAGCGGATCGTACGCATGGCTGGGTGCCAAACAGTGGTTCTTCGAAACTTTTCGTAAGGGGAGTGGAAGTACTAAACTCTCGTGATGGGTTTCGCTTCAAATCTCCAGAAAAAATGACTTCGATATCTGAAATTGATTATTATTTGATGTTAGGCGAGTTGTACATTAAAACCCAGGATAAGGTGGGTATTGCCAACGTACTCTACGATTTACGAACCAAAAAGGGTGAGTATAGTTTTGCGGACGCTTTGTTAACCTCTCTCTGGAAACAATCTCAAGGAGATGACGTACAAGCTATCAAAACTTTAGACATATACATCCAGAAAGAACCCAATACTTATTTTCGAAACCTTGCCAAAAATATGCGAACCAACCTCTACCAAGGCGGTGAAGACGAAAAAAAATCTATGATACGTATGGATTGTATCAAAACAAAACCATACTATTCTCTTTGCCGTGTGTTTCGTTTGCAATATTACATTGATCTTCCTTCTGGCAAAGAGAAGGATATGCATAAACATTTTGTAAATATAATGCGCGTTAGTTCCCCATTTTTTGAGGATCCAAATTTAGAATGGATTCCATTATTTGATAGGATTGATGAAGACCTACCAACCAAACTTGCCTTCCTTGGTTTTGTAAGAGAAGCCATTTATTTTCAGAATATGATGATGGATTTTGAGAAAGTATCTGACGGCAATGTAAGTGAAAATTCTACAGAACGTCTGGCCTTCTTTCAAGTTTTGGCGGGGGAGTATACAAACGCTGAAGAATCACTTTTGAATTTTTTGCGGATTACGAAACAGAAAAAAACATCCATCCTGAATCGGATTTACGTAAAGTTAGGTGCTCTTGCCTATATTAAAAAAGAATATAAAAAATCTTTAGAATATTATTTAAAATTAGATTTGAATAATTGGTCTTCTGATATACATCATCCATTTCTGAATGAGCCAATGAGTATAACTGGCGTTAAGACATTGATTTCTGTAACCGTATATAAAGTGACTGGGGCAGAATCTGCTTTGAAAGCCTTACAAAAAATCCAAGATCCAGAAAAGTTATCTGAGGATGATATTTGGCCGAAACTACGGATTGCTCAGATGCTTTTGGATCAAAATCCGGAACTTTCTTCTCGGATTGCTGATGAAGTTATCTATATGGCGCAAGGTAAGGGTTGGCGTCGTTTGGAATATGCGGCCACAATACTGCAGGGATACAATCAAATCTATCGGAAGGAAATTCGAAAATCCACCATTGAGTTTACAAAAAGCCGTGGTATTTTAGATGCAGAAAATGCATTTTTCCAATCTGAATTCATTCGTAATTTTGGATTTGTTTTTGCACACACTGCCTCTGGTAAAAAAGGTCCAATCACGGCAAACATCCGTGAGGGGGTAAATGATTATCTTAACGATTATTTATATGAGGATTTATTTTATATAAGAAACTTCCGCCCATTTTCATTTTCTACCGATCAATTTTTTGATTATGCAACAAACCACTTGAAAGAGGACGGCGATGTTTCGGGGTTATTCGAAACTATCTATAAATACAATTTGGTAAAAACAGGAAACCAAAATAGAGAAAAACCTCATGCTTTGTTCCAGATTCCATATATCAATGATCAGTTCCGTTTTTTTTCAGGATTCCAGACACAAAGAGAATCAAAATTTTTCGATTCCACTTATGCTGACAGTCGGGAAATGGAAAGTGGCAATCAAAAAAAATCGGAAGCAGAGAGTATTCGTAATTTAGAAAATTCAAAACTACCTGTCATTGTTCTATTGCCGTATAAAGAAAGTTATTATTTGTTTTTATTGAATCCCAAAGAATCAAAAAAAAATAATTTTGTTTGGAAGGAAATCAAAACATCTCGCCCAGACAATTCTGATATTTTGGATTTAACAAAAGAATTTGTTGCGCAAACCAAGGATTTTGATTCATATCTTCTCTATTGGAATGAGCCAGGGCTTGTACTTGGTAAGTGGTTAAAAAAAGAATTTAAAGATTTACCCCTTGTTTATTTTCATTCACTAGTATCCAACTCCGAGCTTCCCAAAAATACAAAGTACTACACTTGGAAATGTCCAACGAACATTCAGAAGTTTGCATCTAAAAACCTAAACTTTCTGGACACCGCCTATTTTGAGGGCACCCGTATTTTAAAAGATAAAGACAGGGTCCATATTTGGGACTTTCCTCTCAGTTCCAAACGAGACGGGGTTTGGAGTGGGCTCGCTTGGGGTTGTTCCTCCAAAGAGACGGGGGCTGACCCAGATGAAATCTCCATCCAAAAACTCACACGTAGGATCGATTACCGCACGGTTCCCAAGGTTTTGTTCTATTCCGAAAAAACCTTGGGCAAAAATCTTTTGGATTCGGTATCCTTGCACACCCAGTGGATCCAATTTTGGTTTCGGTCGGGTACCAAACGTATCTTTTACCAACCACAGGGATTGACGATGGAAACCATCACAAACCAAACCTTGTTTGAACCCTCCAATTATAAGGACGATGGGATTGTCATCCAAGCAGGATTATGACGGGATTGTGACATAGTTCTCTCGCTTCTTTTTAAAATCCGCAATTTTATAGGCGACAGAGTTGGAACGTTCAAAAATACTTATCTCTGTTTCTCTGTCTTTCTTTTGGAGGAAGATTTTTTTATCCTAAAATGGACCCTGATAGTAAATTCTTAGTGGTGCTTAAGTTTCTATGGAAATAATCGGCATCTTTCTCATCTTTCTTTTGGTATTCATCAACGGTTTCTTTGTGGCAGCAGAATTTGCCATGGTCTCCATCCGCCCTTCGCGTTTGGAGGAACTAGTCAAAGAAAACCGGTCTATGGCTCTCATCACCAAAAAGGCCATCGCAAAAATTGACGATATGCTTTCGGTTTGCCAAGTGGGCATCACAGTGGCGAGCCTTCTACTTGGTTGGATCGGCGAAGCCCTATTTGCCAAGGTGGTGGTAGGAATCTTTTCCATCTTCCAGTTGGAAATGGACGCAGTCACAGTGCACAGTATCGCCATTGGGGTTTCGTTCACTCTCATCACATTATTGCATGTGATTTTGGGTGAGCTCGTACCCAAAACCCTGGCCATCCAAAATACGGAAGCCATTGCATTGGGTGTTTCTCCTTTGATGTGGCTTTTTTATTATCTGTTTTTTCCTGTCACTTTCGTTATGAATCGTCTTGCGGGTGGTGTACTCACCATCTTTCGTTTGCAGCGAACAGGCGATAAATACGTACATTCAGCGGAAGAACTGATGATCATCATCGAAGAACAAAGGAAACAAGGTCGTATCGACAATTCGGAGATGCAGCTCATCCAAAAGACCTTTGATTTTTCGGAACACACCGCCAAAGATGTGATGACACATAGGCTCTCAGTTGTGGGTATTCCGTTTGATTCTACCATCGACAAACTCCTACCTCTCATTGCTGAACATAATTTTTCAAGGTACCCGGTCTATGAACAAACCTTGGATAAAATCATCGGCATCATACATGTACAAAAATATCTAAAGTGGCAAGCCGAACACACATCGAGTAAAGGCAAAAAAGAAAAGATCACATCCCTTATGGAAAAAGATTTGGTAACCGTACCTGAGTCGATGTCCATCGAAAAGGTGATGACTAAACTCCGTGAGAAAAAACAACATATGGCCATCGTCATCGATGAATATGGCGGAGTGGCAGGTCTCCTCACATTGGAAGACATCATCGAAGAGTTTTTTGGTGAAATTCGGGATGAGACAGATACGGACGAAAAAGATGTATCCTCAGTGAATAAAAGATCCAATACCATTATTTTGGATGGTGAAGCCGAGATTGATAGTTTGACCGAAATTTTGGAAGGTGAGGAACCATCCGACATGGAAGAAGTTCGCACCATTGCCGGTTATTTTATGGAAAAAAACGAGGACATGCCCAAAGAAGGGAGTGTGGTTCGGATCAAAAAAGGTTATTTGAAAGTGAAAAAGATGGAAGGAAACAAAATTTTATCCATTGTTTTTACACCCAAAGGTGACGAAGGGGTGGATGCTGAATTCGAAAAAGAACTCTCACTTGAGGATCGTTAGGTGAAGGAAATCGTTCTTGCAGTTTCTGGCTCTATTGCTGCTTATAAAGCCTGTGAAGTTGTGCGCACGATCACCAAACAAGGGTTCCCTGTTCGAGTCATCATGACGGAGAATGCCACAAAATTTGTTGGTAAAATTACTTTTGAGGCACTCACTGGAAAATCGGTCCGTATAAACGAATTTGATACGGGCATGGCTCATATTGATTTAAAAAATATTGCCTCCGTGTTTGCTGTGGTCCCAGCATCTGCCAACACAATTGGTAAAATGGCAAATGGTATTGCAGACGATCTCCTTACCTCAACTTATCTTGCCTGTACTTGCCCCATCATCATTGCACCTTCCATGAACCCTGGTATGTATTTACACAAAGCAGTCCAAAGAAATTTGGATACACTTCGTACGGATGGCGTACACATTGTTTCTCCCGATAAAGGTGTGGTTGTTTGTGGGGATGAAGGTTATGGTAAATTGGCAACGGTTGAAACCATAACAGAAACCATAATACAATTTCACAAAACTAGTTTATGAAATTTCCTTACAAACGAGTGATCATCACTTCGGGTCCAACAAGAGAATGGATTGATCCTGTTCGGTATATTTCCAATGCTTCTTCTGGAAAAATGGGTTTTGAAATTGCCAATTGTTTTTTGACTTATCCCACCGAGGTTGTGTACATCCATGGCAACACCTTAGAAAAATATGCAAACATCAAACCTCCTGGTAAAAACATAACTGTAGAAACCACTATCCAATTGAGAGATGCCGTTCTATCCCAAATCACAAATGATAGTTTACTCATCATGGCGGCAGCACCTGCCGATTTTAGACCCATCATGACGGCCGAACATAAAATTAAAAAAGAACATTCTTCTTTTGGCACCAAAGGTCTGTTACTTGAATTGGAAGAAAATCCTGATATATTGAAACAAGTGAGCCAATACGTATTTGAAAACAAAATCCAAAATTCAGTTCGGATTGGTTTTGCCGCAGAAACTGAAAATTTAGAATCCAATGCAACAGCTAAACTTACCAAAAAAGGTTTGGATTATATCGTTGGCAATTATGTGGGTCTAAACAAAGGTTTTGGTGAGGTGGATTCAATCATTCGTATTTTTAGCAGTTTGGGTTTAGAAAAAGAAATTGGACCAATGCCGAAGGAGGCATTGGCATTCGAACTTGTTCAGTTTTTAATGACCCGATGATTTATCCCCAAAGGCAAACGCAAAATACCCAGCAAGTAGTACAAGCCCAAAACTCACAATATAATTCCATTTGATTTTTTCGCCCAAAAACAAAGTGGCGAAAAGTATAAATACAAAAATGGTAATTATCTCTTGGATAATTTTTAGTTGAAAACCTTCAAATTTGTACACAGTGTACCCAATTCTGTTTGCGGGAACCATAAGCAAATATTCAAAAAATGCAATTGCCCAAGAGAACAAAATGATCATAAACATATTTTGTGTTTTGAAAAATTTGAGATGCCCATACCAAGCAAATGTCATAAAAATATTTGAGAGTATAAGTAAAATAATGGTTAACATTTTGTATCCTTATGTAATAATTTCCGAATATAATTTTGGTAATACATCACCTGCTTTACCTTGGATGTGAACATCCATAAACTCACTTAAGCTGGTTGATTCTGGGTTGATTTCGATTCCAAAAGCTCCACTCTGGATGGCGGTCATTGCCAATTCTCTTGGAACCGATACATTGGCACTAGTGCCCACCAAGAGCACAACTGATGCATTTTGCGCTAACAAAAATGCGTTTTCAAATAATTTGGGATCATAACTTTCTCCAAACCAAACAATATTGGGTCTTACGAGCGCACTACAGTTTGGACAAAATTTTAAGCCATCACCTTGTCTGGAATTGTCTATATGGCCATGGAAGGAACATTTTGTACACCGAAACTGGAAGATATTACCATGTATTTCGAGTATATGTTTTGACCCAGCCCGTATATGGAGACCATCCACGTTTTGTGTGATGAGTGAAAACCGCGGGTGATGGTTATCCCAACTTGCTAGCGTTAAATGGCCATCATTTGGATTTGCCTTGGAACAGAGTAGGCGGCGCCAGTCATACCACTCCCAAACTAGTTTTGGGTCTTTTTGGAAAGCCTGCGGGGTTGCTAAATCTTCTGCTCGGAAATTTTTCCAAAACCCCGCTTCCCCACGGAATGTAGGGATGCCACTTTCGTTCGATATGCCCGCACCTGTTATGGCTACGATGGATTTTGCATTTTGTACAACTTCCTTTTGTTCTTGTGTTAGAAAAGGCATTCAGATTGAAGAAATCATCCCCCAGAAAAAAAGAAATCGGAAAAAATAGTCGTTCTGAAAGACTTGTGATTGTGGAAACATATTGGGAGAAAATCCAAAAAAAGCTGGATTCCATCAGGGAAAAAAATCTCTATCGGCAAACCAAAACTTATTCAGGTATCGATTTTTGTTCTAACGATTATTTGTCGCTCACTACCAATCAAAACTTTATCGAAGCCATCCAATCCTTAAAAACTGAATTTTTTTTAGGCTCCACTGCCTCCCGTTTGGTTCGGGGTAATTCCGAAAGTATGGAAATTTTTGAAGCCGAGTTTGCCGAGTTTGTCCAGGCAGAGGCGGCTTTACTTGTTTCGACGGGGTATGTTGCCAATATGGGTTTGATTGATTCCATCGCTCTGCCCAATAGTTATGTGTTTACCGATCGTTTGAACCATGCATCCATTTTGGATGGAATCCGTATCTCAATGGCAAATAAAAAGTATTACAACCATTTGGATATGGACGATTTAGAAAAACAACTGTTAAAGGCGAGTTCAGAAGATCCCAATCAGAAAAAACTTAAGGTAGTTGTAACCGAAACAATATTTAGTATGGACGGAGACATGGTTCCGCTCAAACAACTTTTGTTCTTAAAAGAGAAATATAATTTTGTTTTGGTTTTGGACGAAGCTCATGCGTTAGGGGTTTACGGTAAAGAAGGGCGAGGGCTTGTATTTCGTGACCTAACCTCAGATGAAATAGATTCTATTGATTACCGGGTGTACACTTTGGGAAAATCTTTTGGACTTGAAGGTGGGGTGATATGTACAAAAAAAATCGGAAGAGATCACCTTGTCAATGTGATGCGACCATTCATTTTTAGTACAGCTCCACTCCCACTCATTTCAAAACTTGCATTGAAAGCACTCTCACTCATTCGTCTTATGGAAGACGAGCGAACTCATTTAGAGTTTTTAGCAAAATATTTAAAAGATAAACTACGGCTTCATCATTTCCAAACAACAGATTCTAGTTCACATATTGTGCCTATCCTCATGGAAAATGAAATGGAGGCACTCACATTTGCGAGTGAGTTACAAAACTTAGGTCTGGATGTAAGAGCCATCCGTCCACCCACTGTTCCTACGGCCAGGTTACGGGTGAGTTTGAATGCCAACCGAACGAAAGAAGATATTGATATACTTGTTGAGGCACTTACAAAAATTCGAAATTCATTTTAGTGTGACCAATTGCCTGTGCGATTATGATTCTTTGGACTCCAAATCGCGGATCCTTTGTTTAATGGAATCAACAGATTCTTTGTTGGCCAAATTTTCCTTCGGGTTAAAAGTTTTTGATTTTTTATTCGCATAACGGTAGATAAAAAATAAACCCAAAATACCAATGAATAATAAAGTTGTGTTGATCCAGGTTCCATCTGGTTTTGCCAATATGTTGGGTCCGAAGCCGAACAGAATGGAATTTACCATACCTTCGTTGCCATTCTCTAAAAAATGCAAAACGATAGGGTCAGTTCGAACCGAATCACCAAAACCATTTTCCATTTTTTCTAAAATTTCTTTTTCGCCCATTCCTTCATTGATTCTATTTTCTATAAAATTTTTGAGGTAACTAGACGCAGAACACATATTAAATGAGCAAGACTGGATGGGAAGGCTCGGTAAACAGATACATCGTATTTGTTCTGTTACTTTTAAAAATGTTTGTATTTTTGTTTCGTCTTTTAGATTTGTAGTGGTGGTTTGGGCCGAAAGGTTACTTACATTAAAATCAAACAAAATGAATGTAAAAAGCAGGATTCTCATCGAATTTTTAAACATCCTTCACCTTCTTTTTATTTTTTTCACCAATGGGTAATAATAAAAATACCCCAGTTAAAAAATATAGGAGGGAACCAATCCAAATGAGTTTTACAAGTGGGTTGATCCAAACTTCTACGTTTGCAACGACTTCCTTTGGAAAATTCATAAACAACCTGAGTTTGTCCATTTCAGATCCTGGTGTGAAATAATAATTCATAAACATCAAAGGGAGGTCAGGGTTTTCAGATTTTAAATCTGAAGTTTCGATAGCTCCCAATTGTATATAAAAATCTTCTTTGGCCATAGAAAGAATAGCGGGTTCACTTGTGGGGATATGGGTTTCGAAGTCTCCCGTTAGGTGGGAGATTTGAGGATAAAACCTTCTTTCGGTGACAAGGTCTGTTTCTTTGTTAAGGCCTTTGTATATTGAATATGTGCCTTCCTGCGAAACAATGACATTCTGAATGGAGGGTTCACCACCCAAACCCGAAATGAGTACAGGTTTGATTTTTAGAGTGGATGCTTCGATTTGATACCCACCAATCATTGCTTTGTCCATAGAAGCATATATGATTTCACCTGTCGTGGGTGGCATCAGTTGGTATAAAAATCGAACAGATGTATTGATTTTAAAGGCATTGCCCGCATAACCAATGAAAATAAGAACGAGTGAAAAATGAACCAGATAACCGCCATACCGACGTTTGTTTTTAATAAGTAAACTCAAACTGGCCATGAGGAAATTTTTATCTTGGTATTCTTCTTTTTGTGCTTTTGCCCCTCGGTAAAACTCTTGGATGATGCCTGCAATTGTAAACACACCAACACCCACAGTCAAAACTGAATAAATTTCAGAGAGGATGTCTCCATACTGAGAGTCTGGTTTTGTAAAATGATTCATATAAAAAAGAATGTACAATCCTCCACCCAAAACTCCAGCGAGGAAAGGTTTGAGCAAGGTGGAAAAAAAAACGGCACCAGCACCTTTACGCCAAGCAAGGAGTGGGGCTGCACCCATTAACAAAAGTAAGAAGATACCCGCAGGCACTCCCCAAGAGTTAAACCAAGGAGCCTTAAATTCTTTTCCGTATAACAAAGGTGAAAAGACCCCCAGAAGGATGGCGGCGGTAGACAATACAAGGAGGAAGTTATTGAGTAAAAAACTGCCTTCTTTGGAAGTGATGGCTTCTAGGTTTCGTTCAGGAGTGAGTTCTTTTCTTCTGTACAGTACAAAACCAATGAAAAAAACAAAACTTACTATAATGAATACGATAAAAGGTGTTCCAATGGTTGATTTGGAAAAACTATGTGGGCCTTCCAAAACCCCAGACCTTGTGATCCAAGTTCCAAGCAAACTAAAGTGGAATGCAAGTATAACAAGAATCATATTCCAGAACTTGAGCATTCCCCTTCGTTCTTGGATGACAACAGAATGTACAAAAGCGCTTGTGAGTAACCAAGGCATTAAGGATGCATTTTCGACTGGATCCCAAGCCCAATAACCACCCCAACCTAACTCTTCATAGGCCCACTTAGAACCCAGTAATATTCCTGTTCCTAAAAAAAACCAAGAAAATAAAGTCCATTTACGTATGAACTTCATCCAATCTTCCGAAAGTTGACCCGATACCAAGGCAGACATGGCAATGGCAAAAGGAATTGAAATGCTCACATAACCAATGTAAAGTATGGGGGGGTGGATGATCATCGCCCAATGTTGGAGCAGTGGATTGAGACCACGACCTGCAGCGGCTTCGGGAACAAATTCACGGAATGGTTGTGCGTCTGCATAAAAAATTGCGAGGAAGGAAAAAAATCCGCTGAGAACAGCCAGGATTAAATTCATCATAGGGATTCGATCCCCAATGGATTTGCGCGTTTGCCATAAAACGATGAAGGTGAATACGTTTAAAATTAAATTCCAAAATAATAACGAACCAGAAGACCCAGACCAAATGGAAGTCATTTTATAAAACATCGGAAGATGTTCACTTGAATGCATAACCACATAATAATTGCTATAGTCTGACCTCATGAGTAAGGTAAGAAGGACAAAAAAAGTGAGTAAAATAACGAACGGGTTTGTCATGAGGGCAAGCCGACCCATTTCAACGGCTTTGCGTTCTTTTTTGATAATGCCGTATACTGTTTGTAATGCGGAGAAAATTAAAATGGCAAGAGAAGACGAGAGTAAAATGGTTCCGAAACTATTCATTTTTCTTCTACATAACCTGCTTCGTATTTGGAAGCACATTTTGCTTCCACGTGGCTCGCCATTAAAATCCCATTTTCGTAATGCCCATCCACACGGGCACGAGCCCCTTCTTTGAATGCATCAGGCAAGAGCGATTTTCCTGTGAAATAAACGGGGATGGTTCGGTCATTGAGTTCCAAATCGAATTTGGCTTTTTTGCCTTCCCTTATCAGGCTCCCCATCCGCACAAAACCCCGAACCCTTAGGTTTTGGTCCGAATATTGGGCTGGGTTTGCGGCCAAATCAGAAGCATCTAGCAACAAAAAGGAAGTTTCTTTCGAAGAGAAAAAGGCAATCCCAGCAAGGGAGGAGAAGATTAGGACGAGGAGGATCAAAAATTTACGGTTCATAACTCACTTTTTTGACGCAAAGAATGCATCTATACTTCAGACTCCGAAAAGACTCCGTTTGGGTCAAGCATTCAGGAACCTCAAAGATAACCCCGCAAGCCATAGACAAAAATCCCAACCCATTCTTTGATGGCAATGGTTGAAAGTTCCAAAAAACCTGCGGAAGGCAAGTACAGCTCCCAGGCGGGGCTTCCGTTAGAGATCCCTCGATAATCAGTAGGGTAGGCCACAAAAGTAACGGAT
The DNA here is from genome assembly GCA_029310945.1 of Leptospira sp. 96542. GTDB lineage: Bacteria > Spirochaetota > Leptospiria > Leptospirales > Leptospiraceae > Leptospira_A. Next base: position 24,092 of record JARJFC010000014.1, on the reverse strand, counting down.
TGTTTCTGGAAACAACCAGCCGCCCTTTTGAAATGGGAGGCAGAGGTGATGAGGATATTTTGACTTGCCTGATTGTTTTGCGTTTTTAAAATTTTGGCTGATTCCACTGCATTCTCATAGGTGTTGCGGGATTCGTTTTCCAAAAGGATGTCTTCTTCTTTCACTCCCAAATCCAAAAGTATGGTTTTTGCGAGGTCAGCTTCTTTGTAATCATTGGCAAAAAGTAAACCAGAGCCTCCTGTAAATAGGATTTTTTTTACTTTTCCTGCTTTGTAGATTCTTGCCGCATCCACCAAACGGTCTGCAGATTCTGTGAGTTCGGGTCGCCCTGGTTGGATGGATATGGTTTGGATCATTCCACCTAACACAATAGCAGTATCTGAAATGGGAAGTGTTTCAATAGGTATTGGTTTAAACTGGGATTCCAAACTTGCGATCAAAAACTGTGAAATAAAAAAGTTAGAAAAAAAATACAAAAAGAGGATCGGGGTTAAAAAATAAATTCGATTGCGACAGCCTTTTATGGAGAAAAATGAAACCATCGCCATCAAAAAAAACAGAGGCATGGGAAAGAGAAATACTGTGAGGATTTTAGAAAGAATAAAAAAAATCGAGTCCATAGAATCAATATAAATATTTCTTTACACTGGGATAGAAAAATTTCCAATCAAAAGGTTAGTTCGATTCGCACTTATATATGTTGTTCAACTCACTTCATTTTTTGATTTTTTGCCCTACAGTCATTTTACTGTATTTTCTTTTGCCATTCCGGTTTCGGTGGGTTTTGCTCTTAACATCCAGCTGTTATTTTTATATGGCTTTTATCCCGGCCTATATATTGATTTTGGCTTTTACCATTGTGTTGGATTACGGTTTGGGTCGTTTCATTGAATCGACGAACAATCCGTCACAAAAAAGAAAACTTCTGATCCTAAGTCTTGTTTCCAATTTTGGCATTTTGTTTGTATTCAAATATTGGAATTTTGCCATTTCCGAATGGAACGCAGTATTTGCCCTTTCGAAACTTCAAATTCCTTATTTAGAAATCATTTTGCCCATTGGACTTTCCTTTCATACTTTCCAGTCAGTAGCTTATATCATTGAAGTGTATTACGGAAAGATCAAAGCAGAAACTCATTTAGGTTATTATTGGGTCTATGTAATGTTTTTTCCGCAACTTGTGGCGGGTCCAATCGAAAGGGCACAAAACTTAATGCGTCAATTCCATGAGAAACATTCTTTCCTCTACGAAAATTTAGAGTTAGGTTTGAAGTGGGTAGTATATGGTTTTTTTATGAAACTGTTTGTAGCGGATCGTTTGGCAATTTTTTCGGACGAAGTGTACAAAAACTTTAGTCTGCATAGCGGCAAACATTTGCTAATTGGTACTTATTTTTTCTCAATTCAAATTTATTGTGATTTTGCAGGTTATTCTCTCATTGCACGTGGTGTGTCAAAAATTATGGGCATTGATTTAATGAAAAATTTTGATCGCCCTTACTTTGCTCAGAGTTTAACTGAATTTTGGGCAAAGTGGCATATTTCTCTTACGAGTTGGTTTCGTGATTATTTGTATATTCCTTTGGGAGGTAATCGTAAGGGTACAGTTTTTACATATCGAAATTTACTCATTGTTTTTGTTTTGTCTGGGCTTTGGCATGGAGCAAATTGGACATTCATCATTTGGGGTTTTTTGAATGGGATGTATTTGGTTTTGGAAAAACTCATAGGGTTTCAAAAAATCAATTTACGCTGGTTTGGTGTTCGTTTTGTGTATGCATTTTTGTTATTGAACTTCATCGCTCTCACTTGGGTTTTTTTTAGAGCTCCTTCTGTAGATGTTGCTATTGCCATTTTGCAAAAGATAGGTGGTTGGGAGAAAGGGATGGAGCTTGCATTGATACCTGGGTTCCAAAAAAAGGCAGGTATCTTCGTAATCCTTTTGTTTTTATTAACCGAACTTATCTACCCATATTGGGAAAAGGCTAAAAAATCCAAATTTGTTTATTTAGATTATGTTTTCCTCAGCATGTTGTTCATACTTATTTTAACAGGAGGTGTTTTTGATGGCGCTACGTTCATTTACTTCCAGTTCTAAGTTAATCAAATACGTTTCTATTTTGCTTTTGAGTTTGGTAACTATCTTTGGTTTGGATCATATTCTATTCGAAAATCTTTTTCCTCAATACGACAAAATGTATGAAGTGAAAAAAAACTTTGTACCCGCTGAAGTTTTAGTGATTGGTTCGAGCCATGCTCTCTGGGACATCGATCCAACGGTTTTGCAAACAAAAACTGGTAAACCAACCACGATGGTAAGTATTCCTGGGGCTAATTTAGAGCTTAGAAGGCAAATTTTAGAAGAGTATGTTCGAAAGTATCCCACACTCAAATATTTAGTGCTCGAAACCGATAAATATGCGTTTGATGAGCTTCGGTATTCAAAAGATGCATATTTACAACTATTAGGTTATTATCATAAAAATTTATTCCAAACTATGTTAAAAGAAAAACGAGGAAACAATTTTGATTTTAAAGTGATGTTGGTTTTTAAAACTCACTCTTTAAATTCATATTCTCATTTTATTCTTTCAAAACTTTATGATAAATACCTACCCAAGTTTGTAAAGGTGCTTGCAAAAGAACCAGTGCCCAAACCAGCAAATGGTGATGAAAGGGTAGCAGAGTGGAGGAAAGAATACAATGGAAATGTTCCCCAAATGGATTCAGGTTTGGTTTCTGAATTGCACAACACTTTGACCTTTGCGAAAGAAAAGGGAATTCAAGTGATCCTACTCGAAACCCCTACGTATTATTTTAGTGAATCGGAAAATGCTCCGTTTGATGTGATTCGTTCTAAAATCAAAACGATGGGCAATGAAGCAGGAGCTAAATTCATTCGTTTCCCTGAGTTTGAAAAAACATCCGAACTTTTTTTTGATGCTTCCCATTTACTACCTTCGTCTAGGCAGAGTTTTACGGAACGATTGGCAAAGGAAATTTAAACGAACCCTTTTTCGTTCGTTTCTTCGTTGTCCCTTGGGTCTAAAATTTCTAAACCACTACCCCAGTATTGTGACGGATGAGGGTAACGTATGGATATACCGAAAGGTGATTTTGAAAATTTCCAATCCCTTCGCAAACTCTTTCGTTTTTGTATGAATTCTGGTGTTAGGCCATTTGTATCTGATAAACGCTCACGGTTGGTTTCTACCCATTCTCTGATGGCACCAGGTTTTGTTTTTTTTAGATCTTGTATGAGGAGGCGGAGTTCAAATTCTGCATCTTCCCTGAGGTCGCGTGAAATTTCGGACACTTCCGCATTGGCTCCAAAAATAGTTTCACTCCCTTCCGTACGATCAACGGTGTCCCGCCATTTTGCATAGGCAACGAGAAGATCATTAGTTTCTGGAAATTGGAACATAACCGAAATGAAGTATTCCGCCCGATTTTCCCAATGGCAATCATAAATTCAGTGAACAAATTTTGGAATTCGTCTAAAAACCATGAAACAATTTGTTCAGATGACTGCTGTTTTGATCATTAGCCTTGGTTTTTTATCTACCTGCCAAACAAAACCTGTGAAAGACAAACCACACCATACAAAGTCCGGATTTAGGAATGTAAATCCAAACTTCGAAAATAAAAATTTAATCAATGTTATTTGGTGGCAGATCGAAAGGTTATCACTTCGAAATAGTTTGGATCCGAAAGATTATCCTGAATTTCCTACCCTTCACAATGACGGCAAGACTTTGCGTTCCAATCAAAAATCCTTATCGGTTACATGGGTTGGACATGCGAGTACACTCATCCAATTGGACAACGTCAATATCCTTACCGATCCCATTTGGAGCGAACGCTGCTCCCCCGTGAGTTTTGCAGGTCCCAAACGTTTTACAAAACCTGGATTGTCGCTGGATGATCTCCCTCCCATCGACATTGTGATACTTTCCCACAACCATTATGACCATACAGATTTGCCCACTTTGAAAGAATTAGAAAGAAGGTTCCACCCACGATTTTTCATTGGGCTTGGCAACCAAACTTGGCTCCAAAAAGAAGGGCTTGGGTCTGTTTCGGAAATGGATTGGTGGGATAAAATTGAAGTGAAGGGAATTCGTTTGCATTTCACTCCCTCACAACATTTTAGCGGTCGCGGTCTTTTTGACCGAGACGAAACTCTCTGGGGCAGTTATGTCTTGGAAGGTAAATCCCAAAAAGTCTACTTCGGAGGGGATACTGGGTATTACTCTCATTTTCGTGAGATCGGAGAGCGGTTTGGGAGTTTTGACGTTGCCATCCTACCCATTGGTGCCTTCGAACCCAGGTGGTTTATGGCTCCTGTCCATGTCGATCCAGCAGAGACTGTCCAGGCTTTTGTGGATTTACGAGCTAAATATCTCATTCCCATACATTATATGACGTTCGTACTTTCGGATGAAGCCCTCGATTCTCCAGTCCCTTTGGCAAAAGAGGCAATGGCAAAGCTTAAAAAATCAGAAGATGCACTAGTACCTTTAAAAATTGGGGAAACTCGCTTTTTTTAGTTCCAGTAACTTTCCTTTTTTTGTAAACTGTTCAAAAAAAAAGGATGGTGAGCATGTTTAAAAAGCTCCTCACATTGATTGTATTCCTTGTTTGCATTGGTGTTCTTTCTTCTGCTATTTACGCACAAGACGGGGCACCCGTGCCAACACAAAGCACTACGCAAGAAGAGACGGGTCACTCCTCGCATGGAGAATCGGCAAGGGCAGAACTTCCGTATTGGACAGTACTTCCATTTGTTGCCATTTTACTTTCGATTGCAATTTTGCCAATTGCATCTCACAAAACAGAGCATTGGTGGGAAAATAATAACAACAAACTGATTTTAGCCGCCGGTTTGGGTTCTATTTCTTTTGTGGTTTTACTCGTATTCGGTTATAGTCATGAAATCATCCATACAGTATTTTTTGATTACATTCCGTTCATCATATTACTTGGTTCGTTGTTTTACATTTCTGGTGGTATTGTCATCAAAGGAGACATCCAAGCAACTCCACTCAACAACAGTTTGTTTCTTTTTATTGGCGCTTCACTTGCATCTTTTATTGGAACGACAGGAGCATCGATGCTTCTCATCCGACCACTTCTCAAAACCAATAGCGAACGCAAACATGTAGTACACACGGTTGTGTTTTTTATATTTTTGGTTTCCAATATCGGCGGGTCTTTGACTCCACTTGGTGACCCTCCATTGTTTTTGGGTTATTTGAAAGGAGTTCCATTCACTTGGACATTTGGATTATTTCCAGAGATGCTTGTAGCAGGATCCATTTTACTCGTTGTTTACTTCATTTGGGACACCATTGCCTATAAAAAAGAAACAAAGGCTGATATTGCCAAAGACATTAAAATGGCGACTCCGTTTTCGATTGGTGGTCAGGTCAACTTTGTATGGTTACTTGGTGTGATTTTGGCAGTTGCCTTTTTGAATAGTAACTACATCCCACAAATCAAAGCAAATCCAATCCTTGGTTTTTCCAGAGAGATCGTTCTTGTTTTATTGATTTTAGCTTCTAAGTTCACATCCAAAGCAGAATTTCGAAAATTCAATAACTTCACTCTGCACCCCATCCAAGAGGTCGCTTATCTTTTCATTGGAATTTTCATCACCATGATCCCAGCACTCGTTTTACTGGAAACCCATGGAAAAGAATTGGGGATCACAGAAACATACCAGTTCTATTGGGCAACTGGGATTTTTTCTTCTGTTCTTGACAACGCCCCAACTTACTTAACGTTCGGATCGCTTGCTTCTGGTATCCTAACGCCTGTTGGGTCTGATCCGTGGACTTTGGGTCAATTCATAGGCAATGCCCGTGCGGAAGAAATTCTGAAGGCAATTTCAGTAGGTGCCGTTTTTATGGGTGCCAACACTTATATTGGAAATGCACCTAACTTTATGGTGAAGTCGGTTGCGGAAGAAAACAAAGTGAAAATGCCGTCTTTCGGTGGTTATTTGGCATATTCAATGGGAGTTTTGATTCCTGTGTTTATCCTCATCACTTTCATTTTCTTCGTCTAAGTAAAAAAAAAGGTCGGGCAAAAACCCGACCTTCTCTTCTTCTCAGGTTTATTTTTTTCGACCTAAGCCAACTTAATCATTCAATAACCCAATCCAAAAATTCACTCTTCCTTTAATTTTTCCAAACGATTGAGACCCAAACCTAAAACCACGCCCAAAATGGTCGCTGCAAAGGGAACACTTGCTTCCTCTGCCGATTGGGGGAGCGTGTTTTTGGCCGTTGCAATTTGGATATCTCTTTTGACTTCGCCTGACCTACCCACAATGGTTTGTCCTGCTTTATAGTCTTTGAACGGCCACAGAATGAAAAACGAACCAAGTATGAGACCGAGTAAAAAAGTCATTGTGTGAGATTTGTATTTTTGAAAGAGCCATTTGACCACATGGGTGAAAATGAGAAGTCCAAGAAGACAGCCCATAGCAAAGGCTGCTAAGAATACGATTGAGTCTAAATGTAAGATATTGGATAATTTTCCGATTACAATTTGATACTCACCAAGTACAAGCATGATGTAGGAGCCAGAAATACCAGGAAGGATCATGGCTGAGATCGCAACCATGCCAGTAAAAAATGCGATGAATGGATTTTCTGAACCAGTGGATTCTCCCATAAAAAAACTGGGGATGATGGTGAGTAAAACGCCTGGAATCAAAAACAACCAAACAGTGACACTGTGTTTTTCGATGAGTTTGTACGGAACAGCAAGTGATGGAAGTATGAGACCAATAAACAATGCCAAGGTGGCATCGGGATGATTTTGTAATAAGTATTGGATGAGTTTTGCACCAGTGATGACAGAAAGTAACAAACCCATTCCTAAAAACACTAAAAACCAGAAATCAATTCGTTTCATTTCTTCCACAAATCGATTACGAATTTCGGGTTTTAAAAACCCAAAGAGGAGGGCAAAAGAAATTTTGATGGTCTCCAATCGTAGGGAAGTGATGGCAGTGATGAGCCTATCATAAAGGCCTAAAATAAGGGCAAAGGTTCCCCCAGAAACACCAGGAATCAAATTGGCAATCCCGATGAGAAAACCATTCAAAATACAAAATAGAATTTCTTTTTTAGAAAGTGGCATAGGATTTTAAGACTATTAAAATTCGGATTTACTAGGCAAGGTTTTTTCTGGCAACAAGCACCCATAGTGTGAAGTAAGTGAGAAAAATAAAGACGGTCAAAATTATGTATATGACTGTCATATCAGTTCTATACAACTTCATTACAAATAACATCATAATGACAATTAGGTTGAGTGCGGTAAATATCGCTAAGGATCCGACTTTTCCCAGTTTTGTTTCGGTGATTTTTTGGTAAAGGTGTTCTCTGTGTGCATTCAAAACATGTTTTTTTTCATATGCCCTTTTGCAGAGTGTGAATACTCCATCCATCCAAAAATAAGGAAATATAAAAAAGTAATCGAATAACTCCCATTTAGTGGATATATCCACTTGTAAACAAAGAGGAAGTCCCATAAATAAAAATCCAAGAGTTAAAGACCCACTGTCACCCATAAATAATTTTGCCTTTGGGAAATTATAAAAGAAAAATCCAAAACTAGATACAAAAAGGAATCCGAGTAGCACAAAACCAATTTGGTTGGTACCAAAAAGATTGGGATGTAGTATACCCCAAGATATAGAAGATAATCCCAATGTGGATACAAGATACCAATCCATCCCATCCATAAAATTGACCAAGTTGACGGCAAAAACGATGAATATGGTAAGAAATGTGTACACAACGAACGGTGATAAAAATGAATGCCCCAAAAAAGTAATTTTCGGAGAAACAAAATACAAAAAGCTAAAAACTAGTGAGATTTCTATAAACAAACGAAGGATAGGTGATAGTTGGAACAAATCATCTAAAAACCCTAAAATACAAAATCCGGAAGCACAGATAAACAAAGGTAAGGTGGTTTCTGGGAGTTTTAATGTCCCGAAAAAGGTTGTGTTCTCAAAGAATGAAACATAAAAAACCAAAATGAGGAAGAGGGGGACGAAGACCATTCCACCTGATTTTTTGGTGGTTTCTGTGTGCAAACTCCTTTGGTTGGGGATGTCTTTGACTCCAATTTTGGAAAATACGTAAAAAGAGTGTAAAATGAGGCTAAAAATGGCCCAACCGAGAAGAAAGAATCCAAAAAAAAGGTGCATTTTCGCAAAGCTAGCAGTTCGGCCTAGATTTGGCAGTTTTTTATTGCAAAAATCAGTCCCTCCACGATTTTTAAATTTATGTTTCAGGGTGTCTACACGGCCGTCATTACCCCGTTCCGTAATGGAAAAATCGATTACGATAGTTATTTTAAAATCATAGAAAACCAAATCCAGTCAGGAGTGGCTGGCGTGGTTCCCTGTGGAACAACGGGTGAATCCCCGACCCTTGACCACAATGAGCATAAAGAACTCATCCAAAAAACCGTTTCTCTCGTTGCGAAACGAATCCAAGTGCTCGCAGGCACTGGCTCTAATTCTACTGCCGAGGCCATTGAGCTGACAGAGTCTGCTTGTGCGGATGGGGTGGATGGTATTCTTTCCGTCAATCCTTATTACAACAAACCCACACAAGAAGGGATGTACCAACACTTTTCAAAAATAGCAGATGTGTCTTCCAAACCAGTGATGTTGTACAATATTCCTGGTAGAACCAATGTGAATTTATTACCAGAAACCGTAAAACGTTTGAGCGAACACAAAAACATAACGGCCATTAAGGAAGCTACGGGAGATCTTGGGCAAATGGCAAAGGTCATTTCTCTTTGCAGAGCAAACTTCCATTTGTTGTCTGGAGACGATAACCTAACCCTACCTGTACTTTCCATTGGAGGTAAAGGAGTTGTCTCCGTTGTTTCCAACCTTTTTCCCAGAGCCTGTGTGGATATGGTTTCGTTGTATCTTAGGGGAGATTTAGTTGCCAGCCAAAAGATTTATTATAAACTATTGCCTGTGTTTATTAATGCCTTCATTGAAACCAATCCCATCCCGATCAAAGCAGCAATGAGTTGGTTTGGGTATTGTGCCAATGAACTTCGACTTCCAATGACACCAATTTCCACTGGAGCCCCAGCAGACCAATTTAAAAAAATAGTGTTCGGTTTAAAAGAGGAAGGCATTGTCTAAAATCAAAATTGGTGTTATCGGTGCGGGTGGAAGAATGGGTAAGGCCATTGTCCAAGTTTTATCTCAGTCCAAGAAATCGGAGTTAGTTGCCGCAGTTGTTCGTGATGGAGCGGTGTATTCTGGGTTTGATTCTGGTATCCATTCTGGAGTGAAGGAAACAGGGATTTTACTTTCCTCCGACTTAGAATCTGCCATAGGATCCTCAGACGTGCTCATTGATTTCAGTACACATATAAGTTTTGAAAATAATTTGACTGCTGCCTTAAAATCGGGAAAACCCATTGTCATTGGAACCACTGGTCTTACCGATTCGGATAAAAATAAAATCATAGAAACTTCCAAAGAAATTCCCATCGTATTTTCACCCAATATGTCTGTGGGTGTAAATTTATTATTTAAACTCACAGAGATCGCCGCCAAAGTACTCGCGAACGATTTTGATGTCGAAGTTTTGGATATCCACCACAGACACAAAAAGGATTCTCCTTCAGGCACGGCAATGTATCTAAAAGAAGTTCTTTTGCAGTCGATGAAACGAACAGACAACAATGTTATTTATGGTAGGCATGGAATGTATCCCGAACGGGACCAAAAGGAAATTGCCATGCACACAATGCGAGCCGGTGAAGTAGTGGGCGAACACACTGTGTATTTTTTTAGCCCTGAAGAAAGGATCGAAATTGCCCACAAAGCACAAGACCGCAAAACATTTGCACTGGGGGCGGTAAAAGCTGCCGAGTTTTTACACGGGAAGTCTAAAGGGCTTTATAATATGTTCGACGTACTTGGAATATAAATTGGATTTTCTTCGCGGTTTATATATCATACCTTGGAGTAAAAACTATATCTCCGTTTTTCTTGATATCATCATCGTATCATATCTAATTTATAAAACTTATACAACTCTTAGGCGAACACGGGGTATCCAATTATTATTGGGTGTTGGGATCATTTGGATTTCGGGAAGCCTCGCCGAATTTTTTGGTTTCGAATTACTCGAATTTATCCTAACGAACATTCGACCAGCGCTTGTGTTTGCAATCATTGTCCTTCTCCAACCAGAACTTCGTAGGTTAACTGGGGATTTAGCGCGCATTCGGTTGTTGCGCTTTTTTTTCTTAAAACCAAGTTTTGATTTGGATCCGATTGTGGAGGCCGTAAGAAATATGGCACAATCAAAAATTGGTTCCATTATCGTACTTGTTAAGGATATAAGCCTTAAAGACATAACGGAAAATGCTGTGGCAATTGATTCTGTTGTGAGTTCCGAACTTTTACAAACAATATTTTTTAAGAACTCACCGTTACACGATGGGGCAGTGATCATTGAACAAAATCGTATCATCTGTGCGGCATCTTACTTACCCATGAGTGGCAGTGTAGAAATTTCTACTTTGGGCGCTCGTCACCGTTCAGCACTTGGTCTTGCGGAAGAGACAGATGCAATCGTTATCGTAACTTCTGAAGAAACAGGGGATATCACTGTTTGTTTTGATGGTGAAATGTTCCACCCAGTCAAAGCACTCGAACTCAAGGCCCTTGTAAACAATCTAATGACTGGGCAAAAAAAATCAAAAGAGGATGATCGCCGCAAAACACGCGATAAAGAAAAAGAATCTGGAGTAAATTCATGATTCGTAAACTTTCGTACAAATTGTCCAGAAACTGGAAGGCAAAAGTTATTTCTTTTATCGTAGCTGGTATATTTTATATCAATTTGCAAAATTCTAAAATCCTAATTAAAACAATCAATGTTCCTGTTGATTATCCAAAACTCACTGGAAACTTGAATTATGCAAAAAATCCAGAAAAAACTGTACCTATCCGCGTGGAAGGAATGAAAGATGTTGTAAATTATTATTCGCAATTTATGAAAGCTGTGATCGACGCTGAGGATGTTCAACTTGGTGTTACAGAAGTGCCAATCAAAAAAATAGTGGGCGTTCCGAGCGGGGTAAAGGTAACAAGGCTTAAAAAAACCGTTCCTGTTGAAATTGAATCCCGGGGTTTAAAAATTATTCCATTGGAAGTTGTGTTTGAAGGAGCTCCACCAGCTAACTTTGAAAAATTAACGCAAATTGTAAGCCCTCCAAAAGTTACCATTTCTGGGAAACCACAGGATTTAGAAAAAATTTCAAAGATTATTTTACCTGAAATATCACTCAGTGATAAAAGGGAACCCTTCGCACGTACGCTTAAAATTCCAGACCTTCCAAAAGGAGTGAATGTTCTTGGTTCAAAAGATGTTACTGTCAATGTAAACATCATCCCACTATCATACAAAACTGGTGAACAAACTGCTTCTGGCATCCCCATTGTTTGTACTGGACTTGACCCGAAACTAGAAGCAGAACTTTCTGAGGAACAAGTTGCGATCAGGTATTTTTCGTTAAAACCAATCCGTTCTGCACAAATCCTAACAGGCATTGTGGCGCAAGTGCCTTGCAATTATATATATGATCCGATTAAAAACAAAATCATTCCAGAGTTGCAACCGCAAATTGCAAAGGTTCGTATCATCAAAGGAAAAGACTTAAAAGGTATCGAAATTTTACAAAATACACCAGAAAAAATTGAAATTCGATATAAGGTGAAAGAACAAATACCCGATGCAGACCCTTCTATCGAAGAAGGAACTGGGTTAGAAAACATTGAACCCGAAGAATCTAACCCGTCTTAGCTTTTTCACTTTTAGTTTACAAATTTTCTATTTTAAGAATTCATATATTTCTTTAAAACATTCATTTGCATTTTCCCATTGGGGGTAGTGACCAATTTTTTCCCAACGGATTAGTTTTTTGTTTTTTATGGGAAGTTTTTCAATTTCATCTGCTAAATGGCTACCACTCACTGGGTCAAAACCACCATTGATAAAAAGTAAGGGAACCTCCGTTTTTAAAAGGGCATTTTTCCAGCGATCACCAAACACTCTCCTTTCGGGAATGTATTTTAAAAGTTTGTGAGGGATTTTTACATCGTTCGGATACGTTGCTAATTTCCAAAGTACTGACATTTCTCGTTCAGTAGGTTTTGTGTCGAGGCCAAACACTTCGCTAAAGGCTGTTTTGAATTTGTTTTCATTAAAAAATTTTGCTAAGATTGCTCCTAAAAATGGTGTTGCGAGTAATTTTTGTTTGGTGGTTGGTTTATGCAAATGGGGAAACAGACCTCCGTTCAAAAACACTGCTCCATCAATTTCAAATTTTTTGTCCTCTCTTTCTAAATGACGAGCAAGAAGCTCTTGACCCACACTCACAGCATAATCGTGGAAAACAAATTTCACTCGTTTGAGTGCATTTTTTTCGATGAAAGATTCAATTATATCTGTTTGTTCGATGAGGGTATACTTATGTTTGGTGGGTTTACTTGAATATCCGAAGCCCAAAAAATCGATGGCAATGGTATTGAAGTAACGTGAAAAACCATTGAATATTTTTGAATAATCCCATGACGATGTGGGAAAACCATGGAGTAAAATAAGGTTTTGGCCTCTGCCTTCCATGATGTAAAAAATTTGGAATTTATTATAATCAAAAAATTTTCCTGAGGCGAGCCATTCGGTGGCGTTTTTTGTGGGAAAGTTAAAATCTACCATAAGTAACAGAGATACGCAAAACAATAACCAAAGTCAAATAGAAGTTTTTTCCTCGGATATTTAAAATGGAATCTTTAACTTTGAAAAAATATAATACAAATTTTTTATAAATCAATTGATCAAAAACTTTTAAGAACAAAAAGAAATTCTTGTTCTTGGTATATCTTCTCCGATCTTTAAAGAGAATATGGATTTTTATCCACTGATTTATTTTTCATTGCCGAAAGGACCAATCTCCGATTGGGATTATTTTTGGTACCAAATTCCATACGGTGCACCAGGGATTTTGACCTTTCTTGTGGGTGTTTTCCTGAGTTATTTTGCCTTCCAGAAATTCCAAAAAGCGGAAAGAGAGGACAAATTTTTCCATATCAATTTAGCCATTTCATTCATTAGTTTTGGTTCTGTTGGTCTTGTTCTCACTCTCAGAGCTTGGATCCAAAATATCGAAACCCTTGTGTTTTGGAACGATGTCGTTTACTTTTTTGTAGCTCCTCTGGCCCCGACTGCATTTTATTTAGCCTATCATATGACTGGCAAAAAAAGTAAATTGTTGTTATATTATTCTTATATATGTTGGGTTGCGAGTTTTGTTTTGTACTTTGGTATTTTGATTGGCAAAGGTTTTGAAACCACCGCTTTTGAATTCCCATTTGGTAAATACCCGAGGGGGAGTGTATATGTCAGGCCTTGGGGGATACTCGCACCACTTGGCTATTTTTTGCTGATACTACCTTCATTTATCAAACATTATGCGCATATTCGAAATAATTATCATCCCACCTTATTCCATGGTGTCAATTTACTCTTTTTGTTAACTACACTCAATGCTCCGAGTATTCTAGGTTTTAAATTGTACCCAGGTGGATTTTTTTTATTTTTACCAATGTTACTTGTGGCTTACGGAGTGTTTCGGTCAGATTTTTTTGATGTAAATGAACTTTTGTTCCAGAAGAATGGAATGTTCTATTTTTTATTTGCACTTTTATCGTTTGTGCTTATTTTTATCTCGTTTGGTGTATCGTTTGGACTATCGCCAAATACCTATGAGTCGGCAAAATGGTATCCTTGGGGTATCCCACCGATTGTTTCCATTTTTACGTCGGTGTTTTTATCTATCATAGTGGCAGGTGCAAACCCTTCTGCGCGAATCAATCAACTCTGCGCATTTGCACTCATACTCACTGGTTTTTATGTGATACAATCCGTTCCACTGAAGCTAAATATATCCTATGTTGTACAATTGCGAATCTCACAAATCACTTTTGTTGCCTTCGCATTTGCTCCCAGTGTGATGGTTAGGTTGGTCTTCGAAGCCATTTCAAAAAAATTTCCGCCTTGGATTCGTCTCATTGATTTACTCTGTGTGACAGCGGCCTTGATCGCACCTTCACCTTATTTGTTTGTGGGTTATTTTGAATACCCATGGTCAAGGGTGCATCATGGGGGACCTGGTGAGGTTTTAATTGGACTCAATGGTCTAATTGGTCTATCTCTAATTTTATATACTTTTTATAAAAATAGGGATTATATCAATTTTGCTTCAAAATGGATCGTAGGTTCGTTTATACTTTCTGCCATATTATTATTATTTGCGCTTTTGCCATCACATGGGATTCCACTTTTTCCGCTCAGTGATTTTCAATTTATACCAGCAGTATTACTAGGTTATTCGGTGCTTAGGCACGGTGCTTTATCTTTGGAAGGAAGGACGATCCAACTGAGCCAAAGGTTGGCAAATTTGGGGCTCCTCACTATGGGCATTGCGGCAATACTCTATTTTCCGCTCATTCGCAATCAGTATGGGGTGGGTGAATCAGCCTTTCATTTAACAATGATTGTGTTACCATTAGTTTTATTCAATTACCTTGTTATTTATATCATGTCAAGACCCCTCGCTGAGGAATTAGACATCAGCTATTTTTTACTCGATTTGGAAAAACAAAAAGCAGATGAAGAACGGGAAAAAGCACTCATTGCCCAGGACAAGGCAGAGGAGGCAATGGAAGAGTCCGAGAAACTGCTGTTAAATATTTTACCAATGGCAGTAGCGAGGGAGTTAAAAGAAAAAGGTACTGTCACACCCGTTCGTTTTGAAAATGCTACGGTGTTGTTCACCGATTTTAAAGGTTTTACAAAAGTAGCGGAAGGAATGGATGAACAAGGTCTGATCGAAGAGTTAGATGCTTGTTTTACACAGTTTGATGAAATCATTCTCCGTAATAATTTAGAAAAATTAAAAACCATCGGTGATTCTTATATGTGTGCTGGTGGTTTGCCGATTGTAACCAATACAAGTGCGATTGATTCTTGTTTGGCGGCCTTAGAAATCCAAAGTTTTATGAATCAATTGAAAGAAATCAAAATGGCTCTAGGGCTTCCCTTTTGGGAATTGCGGTTGGGTATCCATACAGGTCCAGTTGTCGCCGGTGTCGTTGGCCGGTTTAAATTTGCATACGATATTTGGGGTGATACTGTGAACACCGCATCTCGAATGGAATCAGGGGGCGCCCCAGGAAAGATCAATATCTCCAAAGAAACATATGAACAAGTGAAGTATTTTTTTGAAACAGAATACAGGGGCAAAATTCATGGCAAAAATAAGGGAGAACTTGATATGTACTTTGTGAATCGGTTACGACCAAGGTATTCGCAAGACCCCGATGGCAAAGCACCCAACCAAGTTTTTCGTGATATCTACGCCAAACTAACGCAAGGTGCTCATATTCGCTGGAAGAATAATAAAAAATAATATTCTGATAAAGTTCGAATATCAAAACCGATTTGAATCGATTAATGTTTTGTAGCGTGTAGTAAGTTACTGCACGCTACAATCGAAAGTTTTGTGATAGTTATGTTTGTTCTTCTTCTGCAAGCCATGTGCGTAGAAGTTGAGCCACATCTTCTGGTTTTTCTTTTGCCAAGTTGATGGCGTTTTCCAAAAGTTCGCGTCTGAGTTTTTCGTCGAGAGAGAGCTCGACCTCTGCCCCCCCTTCGTCCATCACGCGGAGTGCTGCTTCTCGCATCATTTGTTGTTGTGCAGCAAGTTCTTCTTCTCTGAGTCGGCGTCGTCTTGCAATTTCCTTTTTGATTGCACGGTATACCAATATAGCAAGGATCAAAAGGATTAAGATGACAAGCGATGCAATCACCATATTGCGGATGGCACGTTGTCTTTGGAACTCTTCATCTTCCAATCGAAATTGTTCGGTTCTATCTTTTGGAATTGTGATTACACTGATTTGGTCACCGCGAGATCTTGTGTAACCGATCGCAGCTTCTAGGTTTTTCCGAATCAACTTGAGATCGGCTTCGCTTACGGGAAGGTACTTTCTGTCGTATCCCAATCCATCGTCTCTTTCTTTTTTTTCCCAAACCCCATCAACAACCACACTGAGTCCGATTTTATCGATCTTCCAAGGTTGGCGTTTGATATCTTTCACTCGTTTATTAAATTCGTAATTATTGATATTCTCAGCTTTAGAATATTCTGCTTTTTGGTAGTCGGTGTCTTTATACCCAGGAGGGAGATTTGGTTCTGTGCCTGCTGGACCATCAGGTGTAAAACCTCTGCCCTTAAAGTCTTCTTTTGTTTCTTTGGATGAAACTTTGAGTGAATAACCGTCCACAAGCTTTCTTTCGTTATATGGTGTTTCTGGATTGTCTTCTTCGGCAACAACAGGTAATACTTCGTTTTCAGTAAGAGATTCTTGATCCCAGTTGAACATATATTCAAAACGAGTGATGTCCACTCTATCTTCCCCACCCAAATACCAGCGGAGTGTGTTTCTAATATCGATTAGGCGTTTGACTCGTTCTTCTTCTTCAATGCGGAGTTTTTCTTGTACGATTCGAAGTTCGAGTCTTTCTTTTTCTAAATCTTCCTCAAAATCGGAAATGATCCTTCCATCAGGATTGGCAACACTTACGTTTTCTGGTTTTAATTTAGGAACAGCACGTGCCACTAAGTTCACAATGCCCTTAACTTCCTTTTTGCTTAAGCCTTCCACACCAGGTTTGAAATGCAAAATGACACTTGCCTTCACTGGGTACGAATTCGATTCAAAGAGATCTCCCTCTGGAATGGCAATGTTTACATCCGAACGTTCGATGGGACGTAGGGTGTTTAGTGATTTTTCGAGGGCTCCTTTGAGTGCTCGGTATTTTTTGATGTCTTTATCAAACTGAGTTTCTGTGAATTTTTCGATGTCGAAGAGTTCCCAGCCTGTGACTCCAGCGGGGATTAGGTTCTCTTGCGCCAGTTTGGTGACGATTTCTTGGCGTTGGTCTGGGTCAACGGTGATGAGGTTTGTTTCGCTCGATCCGTATGAATAACCGAGGGCATCTAATTTTTTTGTGACTTCAGAAAAGTCTTTCGGATCCAAATCCTTAAAGAGAACAATCCGATTTTTTTGTGAGGATACATTGGAAAGGATCACAACGGCCACCACTACGGCAAGGACAACCCCTCCCAATATCATCTTCTTGGTATTGTCGAGTTTGTTAAAAAGTTCCTTTAAATTATCGATGATCTTTTGCAGTGGTTCGGGCATAGTTTAGGCCTCGTCAGGGTTTGAGACATAATGCACCCGAGTACCAAAAATGTACAAGTACTTTTCGAAGTTTTAGGAACGGTTCGTTATATTGGCTCTCCTTTTTCATCGAGTTTCACTTCCACTTGGGTGTATCTGATTTTACTGATCGTTTCCTTTTCGATGGTTTGGGGACCCATGGTTGTCTCTAGTTTTACAGTGGTTTCAGAAAACCCGGTGATGTCTCCTTGCAAAACAATCCCACTCGCTAGCTGTATCAAGGCAACTTTTTTGAAAACACTGGCCTTGGGTATGGGGCTCACTTCTTCTTCTGTGGCCACTTCCTTTTCGGCTTCCGCTTCTTTGGCAAGTAGGGTCTTGTAAATTTCTCTTTCGCCGAGTGCTGTGCGGTATTCGGCCAATGCTTCGGATTCACAAACATCCACCCGGATGGTTTTGGTCGTGACGGTGGTGACAGGGGAAATGAGGGGGATGAGTGAGATTATATCGAGTGCAGTTGCTTTTTCTTCAAATCTGTAGGATTGGTTTGGATCGGGGAATAATTCTTCGAGAGACAGTTTGCTCATCCGGATAGTTCCCCACAAAATAAACCATTGGCGGTATTCTCTCGTCGCATAACAGATGTCTTCTTTTTTGCTTAAAAACATAGGTGAATTGTGAGGGTTGTGGATGGGTAGTTTGGTTGCCGTTGCCGAATTTGTTGTTGGTCTGTGTGAATACACTTTGGCAAACAATGGTTTGGAACGTTCGATGGTTTTGTCTATGCCCTTTCTTAAGTATTGGATTTCTTCGATTCCAAATGTAATTTCATTTTTTAAAATTTCTTTTTTATCTTTTAAATTTTCTGATTCATCCGTAAGAGAATTTGTCAGTAGTGCCAAACCATCATAATGCAGTTTGTCGAGTTTGAGTTTTAGAATTGGTAGCTCTCTATAAGCAAAAGCATAGGCGTCTTTGGATTCGCCAGGAATTTTCCCTTCGCCCAGTTCAGCCTCAATGTTTCGCACAGCTGACTCGGCAAACCGTGTTTGGATGATGGTGCGGTAGGTTTCTTCTAAATACCCGTCATAAACTGGATTACCAAAGACACTGTGTGAATACGGTGTGAGCTGTAAGGGATTTAGGTTCGAGTTTTGGTAGTGGGAGAGACTCGGGTGTGCGTCCCGCAATTGGTAGTTCTTGCGAACACTGCATTGGATGAGTGATGATAAAAGTAAACTGACTGCAAAAAGTAAACTGAGTTTAAAATGAAACCGCATACATTATTCTCCTGCCTTCCTATGGAATTACAAATGAAAAAGCGCGCATTCTCAGAAAAAATGAAAGTGACGATTTATGGTAGGTGCGATTCGATTTAGAGTATGAATCCTGTCCTCACAATCGATACGAATTATGCGGGAATGAAACAAGTGGCTTCGGCCTACCTCCTTCGGGAAGCGGGGAGAGGTGTGGTTGTAGAGACAAACACCACGCATGCCATCCCACTGATCCTAGACCAAATGCAAACACATTCCATAACCAAAACAGATTTGGATTTTGTCATTGTGACCCATGTTCATTTAGACCATGCGGGCGGGGCTTGGGCACTACTTGATCAATGCCCAAATGCCATACTACTTGCACACCCAAAGACAGCCAAACACCTAATGGATCCAAAATTATTAATTAAAAGTGCAACTTCCGTTTATGGTGAAGAAAATTTTGCAAATTTGTACGGTGAAATTAGACCCATTCCGAAAGAACGAATCCGCATCATGGAAGATGGTGAATGGCTTGATTGGCAAAATCGTAAATTCCAATTCATCTACACGAAGGGACATGCGAACCATCATTTTTGTATTTATGAAAAAAAGGAGAACATCATATTTACGGGTGATTCGTTTGGAATTTCCTACCCACACTTGGAAAACGGAAGTAGGTTTATTTTTCCGACCACAACCCCTACGGATTTTTTATATGAGGAAGCCGTTTTGTCATTAAATAAAATTGTGAACACAGGGGCAGAGTATGCTTACCTTACTCATTTTGGGCCTGTTTCCAACTTGCCGTTGTTAGCTCTCGGTTTGAAAGATGGTTTGCGACTTTGCCAGAATGCCATCGAAGGTTTGAAGAAAATCCCAAATGAAAATAGGTTGGGTTTTGCGGAAACACAAGTGAAACAAATGATCCAAACTCTGGCAGACAAAAATAAAGTAGAACTTACAGAAAATGATTGGGAACTCTTGGATTTAGACGTGAACCTAAATGCCCAAGGTTTGGTTTTTGCTTTCGAGCGGAGTCAGAAATAAAAATGGTTTTTGTCGCCAAACGAATATTCCGTGCTCTTTGCTTATTCGTTTGTGCGAACGTCTATTTCGTGGTAATCATTGGATGTTTATCATCGAATAATAAAAAACAAACACAAATTGTAATCAAAATTCAATTTGAATCAGAAGAATATGAAGAAATAAAGTATATCCCCACATCCTATTTTGAAAAAAAAGATCTACTCCTTATTTTGTCGGAACTTTCACAAAAAGATGATCCTTCTATGCGTTTTATTTCCACAAACAGAACAGAAGAAATAATGGAAGTGAATGGACTCCGAAGTTCTTGGAAAGAAGGTTGGGTTGTGCGAGTTAATGGGGCAGTGGTGACAGGTTTGGAATTAAAACGGGGGATTCGTGTGGGATACAATGACAAAATCCAAATCCGTTTAGAGACCGTAGAACGAGAGTTTGGTCGTCTACGGCCGTAAAAAACTAGCGGATTACCTCAATTGAGTGAGTTCTCTATAAGCTCGGACAAAACCGTCTGACATGGTTTTGGCGAAGGTGAGAGAGATCCTTGCTTTTTCTGCGGCGATCATCACATCATGGAGTTCAACTGAATTTGGATCAAAAACAATCTTCTGTGTGAGTTCGTCTGCTTCCGTTTGGGTGTCATTGACATGTTCAAAGGCTTTTTTGAGCGCATCAGCGAATGTGCCGGCTACCTCGTCGGGGGATTTAGCCTCGTTTGTCTTTCCGTAATGACGGTCGTTCGTGCGGTTCACGGCCACTTGCTCACCCTTTGGCAAAAGGGAATGGGGGCGGTTTGTCATTTGCGAGGAAAAACTGGAGATTTTGTCAATGGCCATGGGGATTACCTTTGGCTCTATGATCGGCAAAAATCTCAAAACCATAAGCAAAAAATTATGTCGTATGGGAAAAAATTTGTGATATTGGTGGGTGGGGGAATGAAAATCATCCAACCCCCGCACTCACTAAATATTCTAGCAAAATGTTCGCTAAGTTGTTTGCAAATTGGGTTTATCATTGCCTTTTGTTTGGAGAAAACTTCTGAACAAAAGATTTTAGCAATGGGTGTTTTGAAAGAGCTTTTTCTAATTGCTATCATTGTAAACCTCCTTGTACCACCAACTTTCTATTCTTTGGCTTTAGTTCTCAATTCGATGCTCATTTTTCTTCTGGGAAGGCGTTTTTTCCTCCAGGTTTCGGAGCGGTGGATGAGAGAAAACTCGGTGCGGAAATGGAAGGACCTCCTCAAAAATAGTATAAAATTAGCACATTAGAAACTAAAAAGATTGCTATTTGCATAACAACTCTTAGTATTTGCCCTATGAAAGGTTTTTTTACTATTTTGTTATTGATTGGGTTTTTAAACTGCAACCAGGGTAAGGAAGAAGACGACTTACTTTTGCCTTTGCTCGCCTATGCAGCTAGCAGGCAAACGACGGCAGTACAAACTACTTGCGGAATCGTTAACCAAGGTTCGACAAGTATTGATTTTGCCGCTGGCAGGTTTGATGTTACTAATACTCTTCGTACCATTGATACTTGGGAGTCAGAGAGAGTCAACTCCCCTGTTGACCAACTAGTAATTTTGTTCATTGCTGGCATTGCGGCTAATGAGCGGATTCGCTTTGATTTTTCTGGTTCCAACTTAGCTGATTTGCGAACAGGCAACACTAAATCCACCGTTTTTTCTTGCCCTTTCCGCGTTGCTGATTCGGTTTCAGGTTTCGACACCCTTGGCTTTACTCGCAATACAGCCGTTCCCAATGGTTGGTTCTTCAATGCCAGCGGCGCGACACCCGCAAACGTAACTTTCTCCATTTCTCGTAATATTGCCAGTTATGGCAATACCACCCTCAAGGTGATCAAAGAAAACCAATAGACGAATGCACTGCCGCCAATGATTGGCGGTTTGTTCCCTTGCCTTCTCCTCCATCCCCACCAGGAATGTGACATAATTTTTTCCTTCGTTTTGGATGGGAAAATAAATTCCCCTAACAGCCAATATTTGCCTTGCAGGGAATCATGCAGGTTAGATGGTTTATACGATTGTGCGTGGTGTTGTTGGTATTTTCAAACACACGACGAACAACTTTGGGGGATTGTATGCAAGAACTGGTAACATTAGAAAATAAGAAGATAAACATTCAGAAATTTAGCATATTCACCAAAATTCAGGCATCACTAGGCATCTTTTCTATTTTGGGTATGCTCCTAAGCACACCCAACCTCTCCTCCCAAGAACTTATACCAGAGCTGCAAATGGACGGTTATGACTCGCAGTTTATGAACCAATACTATGGACAACTTTATTTCCAGAACAACCTAACAACATGGACAAATTATGTTCAGAGTTATGTGGGCACGGCCCGTGGAGCTTGGGAAGCAAGTGTGGATGCAGTGATCAATTCCTATGTAGACAGCATCACCACAACGGATAGTTTTAACACAGTGGAAGCATACAGGGATTATGTGAGTAAGGAACTCATGAGTCAAAAATCGGAAGCTTTGCTCGATTGGGAGTCAGAAGCGAACCGGCATTTTTTAGAAAACCAAGAGGCTTTTGTTTCTAAGCTAAATTCAAGTTATGTGGACAGTTCGTATTTTTCGAGGATAGGGCAACAATCGTTGTACAACCAGTATTTGAATAACCTTGCTGTAACACAGAATATGCAAAATCAGATAGCTGTGTCCGCATCCAACTGGCAATCGACATACAACCAAAATTACCAACAAGGCCTAAATGATTTTACAAATAATTTAGCCAATATAACCCAACAGTACGAATCCATCAGCAATTCGATTGCAAACAACCAAACCATATTCCAACAAAATTTGGAATCCATCAACCAATACAAAACGGCGGTTGTGGGAGCCATAAAAGGGATGTTGGACAATTTCCAAACCGATTTGGATACAGGAGCGTCCTGCAATTTGGACGGGGGTTGTACCTACCACCAAAAGGGTGGAGCTTTGAATTCGGCAGGGGTTTTACTCAAAGACTTTTTGGACCAGATGCGACCGAAAGTGGAAACAGTAGCCCTTGACCCGTCTTTGTTTTTTACGGAAATATCAGCTTCGTTTTCTACGTTTTTGGAGGCTCAAAAAAACATAGCGAACGCGAAGTATGAATTCCACGAAGAAAACACCCTCACCTACCAAAGTAGTTTAGGCATCAATTTCGACACCTATCGAAACTATTCAGAAGCAGACATCAACAATTTGATCAATTCCATTAGAAATGGAAGCTTTGGCACAAACCCTGCCTATTCTACTTCCGCTTGGGAGTACGAAGGTCATGGCGGGGGCATTGGAGGGCTGTTTGACCCCAATGCGCACAATTCTACATTTGCAAAAATACCAGACAGCGACATTCGGGCAATGTTAGGTGCTATCTATAACTCCATCATTCACAATGGGGGCGACTTGTCTGCCGTTAAATCAGTACTCCAAGGCCAGCTAGGTAGTAATTACGAGGTAACAAACGTACTTTCGGCAAACCTCTACACAGACTGGGCAGGCGGAGCCAATGGGGATGGGCTTGCTTTTTGGAGTATTACCAAACAGCAAGGCAATTTGTACAACGATCGCAATGCGTTTGCGTTTTGGGCCGGTGACCGAGCGATTCCCCCATTTGTATATTATACCCAATACTTTCAAATGGGACAAATCCAATCTGGACTTTTGTATGAAGTCAAAGACAAAAACCAGGAGTTACTTGCCAACCATTGGGATGGTACTACAAGTTCACTCGGTAACCAATTGAGTTTGTTTGCGGACCAAATATCACCTGCCATTGCCAATTGGGAAGCACAGGTCCAAAGTTATAACGAATTTTATACGGCTTGGCAAGAGGAAGCAGTTCGTTTGCAGGCAGATGCGGATACCCAATATGAACAAGCATTGGCCAACTTAGAGAAAGAAAAAACTCTATGGCTTAATGCCATGGAAAAAGAACGCATAGAGGGTATGGCTGGGTGGACAGATCTCTACAGCCAAGCAGGACAAATGCAAACCCAAGCAGATTACGTTAACTTTGTAAGTGCTGCGAATGCAACCGTTTCAACAATGAGCACAGGAACCGTGCCAACCAATGCCAGCTCCATTGCTTCTAAATTTGATAATGCCATAGACCAGTTAGCCGAGCGAAGGTTTGGCGTGGAACCTCCGCAAGTGTCCCTCGCTCCGATGCCTTCTGAGGAAGGAAAATACTATGCAGGTGGCAGTGTGGGGGGAGGCCTTGCAGGCAATGGAATTCGATCGATCCAGGAAAATTTTTTAAAGGGAACACTTGATTATGTGGAGGGTAAGGTAGGCTCTGCTTTGGGTTTGGCGAGTATCTCCCCCGTTTCGAGTTCGGGAGGAGGCAGTTATTCTATACTAGGTGCTGCTAGCGAAAAAACGGTGGATGTGAACCTAACCATAGACGGTAAGGATGTGTACAATCATTTCCAAGAAACTGCCAATGGTGTTTA
>JARJFC010000149.1 GCA_029310945.1 Leptospira sp. 96542 | reverse complement strand
GCGGGCGGCCGCCAAACGGGAGACGGCCTGGATGAACCTGGAGTACCTGGGGGCGGAGGCTTATGTGGAACGCATGCACGGCCTGCCCTCGCCGGTACTCAGCGGCCCCCTGTCCGGCTGGCGCAAGTGCTTCTTCTACCCCGGGTTCACGCCAGCGACCGGCGGCTTGCTGCGCGAGCCCGACTTGCCGCGGCGCCAGCAGGGCTTTGACCGCGACGCCTGGCTCGCAGCCCAGGGCATCCAGCGGGACGCCGGGGCCAGGCTGGTGTCCCTGTTTTGCTATGAACCCGAGGCCTTGCCGGCCTTGCTCGATCAATGGGCACGGCCGGATGGGCCGACCGAAGCAGGAGGGCAGGAAACGGCGAGCGTCACGCACTTGCTCGTCACCGCGGGCCGCGCCACGGCGGCGGTCCAGGCGCTGGGCCCAGACCATCCCCCCTCCCCCCGGCTGCGCATCCACTACCTGCCTCGCCTGAGCCAGGACGATTACGACCACCTGCTCTGGGCCTGTGACCTGAACTTCGTGCGCGGCGAGGATTCGCTGGTGCGGGCCCTCTGGGCCGCGCGGCCGGATGCGGCCCGGACACTGCGGGCCATTCCCTTTGTCTGGCAGATCTATCCCCAGCAGGACGACGCGCACCATGCCAAGCTGCGGGCCTTCCTGGACTGGTTGCTGCCACAAGACCGGGACCCGGGTGGCCTGCGCGCATTCCACATGGCATGGAACGGCTTGCAAGCGGGCCCCTTGCCTCCCCTCGCCTGGTCCGCCTGGGCAGAAGCCAACCAGGCCGCCCGCACTCGCCTGCTGATGCAGACCGATCTGTGCACCCAGTTGCAAACCCTGGTTCAGACACGCCCGTCATCGCCCCAGTCGGACACACACTGTTGAATTCCCGCATTCCTTAAGCTGGTCTTAAGTCTGGGGCGGCATGCTCGGCGGCTTTGCACCAGCCCCATGTCCGATCAAACCAAGCTGTCACCTGCCTTGCCCGCCAGCGCGACCTTGCTCGGGCTGCTGCTGGTGCTGGCGTGGGATGCGCTGAACCACCGTTACCGGCTGGACGCCAGGCTCGCCGACCCCCTGGTCTCGGCAGGTCACTTCACCTTGCATGACCACTGGCTGCTCACCACCGTGCTGCACGACGGCGCGCGCTGGCTCAACGGCGTGCTGCTACTCGCGTTGCTGCTCATGGTCTGGCAGCCGCTCGGCCCGCTGAGGCAACTCGGGCGCGCGCAGCGCTTGCGTCTGTGGCTGGTGGTCGCGAGCGGGATGCTGCTGGTCAGTTCCCTCAAACGTTTCAGTGGCAGCAGCTGCCCCTGGGATTTGGTGAGCGTCGGCACGGGGCCCCAAGCCACCCTGTCGCATTGGCAGACCCTGTTCTCCGACCTGTCCGACGGAGGTCCCGGACACTGTTTCCCGGCCGGCCATGCCAGCGCCGGATTTGCCTGGGTGGCGCTGTATGCCGCGCTGCGCCCCCACGCGCCACGCGCCGCGCGGCTCGCACTGGCCGCCGCGCTGCTGGCGGGCTGCGCGCTGGGCGCCGCTCAGCAACTGCGCGGCGCCCATTACATGAGCCATACCCTCTGGACCGCCTGGCTGTGCTGGGCCTGGGCTTGCCTATGGTTTTGGCCAGCGCGCACCCGCGCGACCTTGCAGGCGACTCGACCGTGCGCACTGCCACTGCGCCTGCGACCATGAGACTGCTGCTCGTCGAGGACGACCCGATGATCGGCCGCGCCGTACGGCAAGGGCTGGGCGAGGCTGGCTTCACGGTCGACTGGGTCCAGACCGGACACGCGGCTGAACTGGCTTTGTCCAATGGCGTCTACGACCTGGCCTTGCTGGATTTGGGCCTGCCCGACAAGGATGGCCTGGCTTTGCTGCGCGAGATGCGCGCGCGCCACACGCCGCTGCCGGTGCTCATCGCCACGGCGCGGGACGCGGTCAGCGATCGCATCGCCGGGCTCAACGCGGGCGCCGACGACTACCTGATCAAACCCTTCGACCTGGACGAGCTGATCGCCCGCGCGCGCGCGGTGCTGCGTCGGCGTGTGGGTGGAGCCTCGCCCCTGCTGGAATGCGGTGACATCGTCCTCGACACCGTGCAGCGGGAGGTCAGATTGCAGGGACAGATCGTGCCGCTGTCAGCCCGGGAGTTCGCGCTGCTGGAGACGCTGATGCAACGCCCGGGTGCCGTGCTGTCGCGCGAACAGCTGGAAGACGCGATCTATGGCTGGGACCGGGAAATCGGCAGCAATGCCATCGAAGTGCACCTGCACCATCTGCGGCGCAAGCTCGGAACGGACCGCATCCGCAACGTGCGCGGCGTCGGCTACAAAGTAGCCCCCTGACCCCTGACCGTCCACGCTGCGTCACGCCCCCCATGCAAACCTCCATCCACCGCCTCGTGCTCAGTTGGGCCATGGGCGCGCTCGCCCTGGGCACGGCCCTGTTGCTGGCCGGCTTCTACCATGTGCTGTCCGAAGAAATGGGCGAGGTCTTCGCGGACAACCTGAAGCAGGTCGCGCTCGCCGTGGCCAACCACCCGGGGAGCCAGGACTTGCCCACGGCGGACAGCGACCAACGGCTGTCCTTGCAGTTGCCCCGCATCTACGAGGAATACGGCGACTTCGAGTTCGTCACCGCGGTGTGGACGCGCGACGGCCGGCTGCTGCGCAGCTCAGACCCGCAGGCCCACCTGCCTTTTCTGGCGCGCAACGGCCTGTCCATGGTCGGAATCGACCGCGACGGTGGCCCTGAACGCTGGCACATCTACACGATCGTGCTGGAGGACCGCATCGTGCAGGCCGCCCAGCGCGCCGAGGAACGCGATCTGCTCGCGCGCGAGACCGCGGGCAAGCTGACCTTGCCCATCCTGGGCTTGCTGGCCGTCACGGCAGGCCTGCTGACGCTGGCGCTGCGCCGGGGGCTGTCCCCACTCAGGCGAGCGACCGCCGACGTGGCGGTTCGCAGCGCCGAGAGCCTGCACCCGATGTCGCTGGACATGCATCCCCCTGAGTTGCGGCCGCTGGTGAGCGCGATCAATCAATTGATGGCTCGCCTGGGCCAGGCCCTGGCGCTGCAGCGCCATTTCCTGGCCGATGCCGCCCACGAGCTGCGCACGCCGATCACCGCGCTGCGGCTGCAATTGCAATTGCTGGAGCGGGCCGCGGACGCCGAGCAACGCCAGCAGGCCACGCAGTCGTTGCGCGCTGGCGTGGCCCGCGCCCAGCGACTGGTGGAGCAATTGCTGCAGCTTTCGCGCCTGGCCCCCGACGCGCCCATGCCTGTGCATGGGCCCGTGCACCTGCGGGAGTTGGCGCGCAGCGTGGTCGCGCTCTTCAGCGCAAGGGCCGATGAACGTGGCGTGGACCTGGGAGTTACGGTCAGCGAGTCCGCGGACGCCGACCCCGTCGTGCAGGGGGACACCCATCAACTGACCATCCTGCTGTCCAACCTGGTGGACAACGCGCTGCGTCACGCACCGAGCGAGGGCCGCGTGGACGTGCGCGTCGAACTCAGACAAGGCCAGCCCTGCCTGAGCGTCACGGACAACGGTCCGGGCATCGCACCCAGCGAACGGCAGCGGGTGTTCGACCGTTTCTACCGGGGCAGCGGCGGCACTGGCGACGGCAGCGGCCTGGGACTGGCCATCGTCAAGGCCGTCGCCGACCAGCATGGTGCCACCGTGTGCCTGGATCAGGCCCCCGAGGGTGGCTTGCAGGTCACGGTGTGCTTCGCCCCGACGTGAGTCCTTTTACCTGTTTGGTCCCAATTCCTAGGTTTCGATTCGGTCCTACGCTGAATCTTTGGCAAATATGTGGTTTGCCCACACAGAGCCATACATCACTTGTCGGGCTCAGTTGGCTCATTTTTCC
>JARJFC010000148.1 GCA_029310945.1 Leptospira sp. 96542 | reverse complement strand
CTTGAGGTGTCTGCACCAAGCACACGTCCTACTCGCGAACTTCAGACTGAAAACTTCCGTGCCTTGTATATGGCCTCTCCTCTTAAGAGTTGATGCCAATTCAATTCCCGGGGGAATTCAGTTGCTGCTGCACCACGCCACCGCCATTGCGCGCGGCCTGTGCGGCCTTGGAAGCCAGCTGGTTGGCCTGGTGCGCGGTATCGGCGGACTGCGTGACCGTGCTCGCCAGTTGCTCCATCGACGCCGCGGCTTCTTGAAGATTGGAAGCAGTCTGTTCGGTGCGGGACGACAGGTCGGCGTTGCCGGTGGCGATTTCATTGGCCGCCGTAGCAACCGACTCAACCCCCGATCGCACCTCGCCCACGACATTGCGCAGCTTGCCGTTCATGTCGGCCAGGGCCTTGAGCAAGCTGCCAAATTCATCGGACCGATCAACGTCGATGCGCTTCGTGAGATCACCATTGGCAATCGTGTCCGCCGCGCTCACGGCCTGGGCCAGGGGCTGGGTGATGCTGCGCGTGAACAGGCGAACGATCAGGACGCCGAGGAACAGCACCACCATCACGACCACGACACCCATCGTGGTCTGGGTCTTGAGCTTGTCCATCGCCTCGGCATCCGCTTCATCCTGCTGCCGGTGCTGCAGCTCCACGAACTTGTCGATGGCGCTGAGGTACAGGGCGATGGCCGGCAAGTGTTCGCTTTCACGCAGGGCCTTGACGCCCGCCGCGTCGCCGGCCTTCTTGAGCTCGCCGACGCGGGCCGAGATCTTCAGCACCTTCTCGCGTTCCGCCGAAATGGCCGCGAAGGCGGCCTGATCATCCGCGCTGGTGGCGATGTCGCCCAGGCGCTTCTGCGCCTGGGTGCTGCGCCCCTGGGCTTCCTTGAGTTGGGCCATGTAGCTGGCGGCTTGCGCATCGGACTCGGCCACGGCCACGCTGGACGCCACCGTCGACGCCACCTGGGCCACGCCACGCCAGCGCTCGGCGGTCGCCACCCGCTCGCTGGCCTGTCGGCTCTTGTCCATGGACTTCGTCATGCTGTGCAGCACGCTGGCATAGGTGACGGCCACCGTGACCAGCAGCAACAGCATCAATCCCAGGGTGGTCAACCACAGCTTGGTCGAGACGCGGATATTGTTCAAGTTCATAACCATCTTCTGTTTGTCAAAAACACTGTCCGTGCGCAGAAGACCAACTGGCGGCCCTCCCGGTCTGCGAAGAAGCGTATCACTGGCAGCCGACGCACCCGTGACTCAAGTGTTTCCAACCGTCTCGAATACGCCTTCGCCGCTGACCTGTCGTAACACGGCATGCGCCTCGGCCTGGCCCAGGGCAGCGGTGTCCGACCAGGCCACGAAGTGATCGGGTCGCACCAGGATCAGGCTGGCCTCGTAACGCTGGCATTCACCTTGGGCCGCGTCTTCCACCACGGTCAGCGGCACGCCCAGAGCGTGAGCCGCCTGCGTCAAGGCCTGGACCTTGTCCACTGCCGCGCCGAAAGCGAGCAGCGTGAAGCCTGGGCCCAGCGTTTCGTACACATTGCGCTGCTGATGCCGAGCCGACAGCTGCGCGGGCGCGAGGTGGTGCCCCGCACGGGCACGGAAGGTGTGCGTTCCGATGGCGCTGCCGCCCGATGCGCGGTCCGGAACCGCGGGGCCTGACTCCGCCACGATGGGCGAGCCTTCGTAGTTCGGCTCGAAGGCATGCACCTCGCCCACCGCGAAGGCACCGCGCGCTTGCCAGGCCTGCTCGAAAGCGGCGCGGTCCCGTTCGGGATCGAAGGTGCGCAGGAACTGACGGTCGGTTTCGATGGACTTGGCGATGAAGTCTCGGGCGGTGGACTCGAACACCGGTCGACGCTCCTGGTCGTAGGAATCCAGCAGGGCTTCGCCGCCCCAGCCCTGCAGCGCGGCGGCGAGCTTCCAGCCCAGGTTGCGCGCGTCCTCGAAGCCCGTGTTGACCCCGTAACCGCCATAGGGCGGGTGGCTGTGCGCCGCGTCGCCGGCGATGAAGACCCGTCCCGCGCGGTAGCTGTCGGCGATGGCGAAGCGCAGGTCCCAGAAACCGACGTGCTGGAACTCGACGTCGAACTCCGCGCCCACGGCCTGGTGCAGGTAGGCACGGAAATCGAAGTTGTCCTTGGTGGTCCCAGGCGGCACGGGCGCATGGAAGAACCAGGTCTCTCCCAGATCGACACGGCCAAAGAATTTCCAGTAGCCATCGAGTTCCGGCTGCAGCACGTTGTAATAAGACTTGCCGGGATAGCGCTTCAGCAACTCATGCAGTTGGCGCGAGCGAAAGACCAGCAGGACCATCATGCGGTCATGGTCCGACAAAGTCTGCGTGATGCCCGCCTGCGCGCGCACCAGCGAACGGCTGCCGTCGCAACCCACGACGTAATCGGCCTGGACGGACAGCGGCTGCGCCTCGCCCGCGACGTCCGCGCCCTCGTGCGCTTGCGCGATCAACTCGACGGCATCCGGTCCGGGCTGCAGCGATTCCACGCGCCAGCCGTAGCGCACCTGGACCGTCGGCAGCTCCGCCACGCGGGCACGCAGCACGGCCTCGGTCGCGTACTGCGGCAGGCGCTCGTTCGCCTTGTAGTAATAGGGGCGCACCAGTTCGCGCTGCATCCAGTCGTAGTGGTAGGGCCCAAGCAGGGAACCATAGGCTGTCAGCCCCCCGATGCCGTAGTCCGGCGGAATCGTGCGCGCGGCCCGCAAGGCCGGTTCCGCGCCCCAGAAATGGAAGTGCTCCATCGTGCGCTGGGTCAGGTTCTGCCCCTTGGGGATGGGCTGCGGCTCGCGGTAGCGCTCGATCAGCACGCAGCGGATGCCGCGTTGCCCCAGTTCGATGGCCAAACCCATGCCCACCGGGCCGCCGCCGATGATGGCGACCTGGGTGGAAAGGCTGTTCGTGGTTGAACTTTTTTCTGCTTGCATGTCTTTGTGTAGGCGTGTTCCACCCCGCGCCACGGTCATCCATGGCGCGCCTGATGAAAAATGGAGTTATCGGAAGCGTGTCTTCTCAGTCAGCCGTGATGCCGTTGCGCCGGATCACCTCGCCCCAACGGGCGTAGTCCTTGACCACGATGTCACCCAGTTCCTTGGGTGCGGACCAGGCGGCGTCCAGGCCGGCCTTGCCCAGCGTCTCGCGCACTTGGGGCAATTTCATGATGGCCACGAGTTCGCTGTTGATCCGGTTCACGATGGCTGCAGGAGTCTTGGCCGGTGCGGACAGGGCGTACCACATGTCCACCTCCACGCCCTTGACGCCGAGTTCAGCGATGGTCGGAACGTTCTCGGCCACCGGGTGCCGCTTGGCACTGCCGACGGCCAGGGCCTGCAGCTTGCCGCTGTTCACGAAACCGGCCGCGATGTGCACGGGCAGGAAACCGACGTTGATCTCACCCGACAGCAGGTCGGTGGTGTACCCCGCGGTGCCTTTGTAGGGCACGTGCAGCATCGACAGGTGCGTCTGCGTGTTGAACAGTTCCATGGCCATGTGGTGCGGCGTGCCCACGCCCGGCGAACCATAGGTGATGCTGCCCGGCTGGGCCTTGGCGCGGGCGATCAGTTCGTCCAGGGTTTTGATGCCGCTCTTGGGGTTGGCCACGAGCATCAGCGTGCCCCAGGCCGTCATGGACACCGGCGCGAAATCATTCACCGGGTTGAAGGGCACGTTCTTGTAGAGCTGCGAGGCGATCAGCATGGTGTTGGCGCCCATTAGCAGGGTGTAGCCATCGGCCGCGGATTTTCCAATCAACAATAAACCAGGAAGCAAAACTAGGTAGTGTATGGAATATTCCATCCAACTTGGAAGAATTTTGTTTGAATGGGGATGCGAGAAACGAAAATATACAATTCCTAGTTGAACAAC
>JARJFC010000147.1 GCA_029310945.1 Leptospira sp. 96542 | reverse complement strand
GCGAGGTCACTGGATTTGACTTGGTTGTAAAAGGTTTGGCAGACCTTGGGTCCATTTCCATCCAGCGCCAGTTGTTTGGCTTCTGCATTTTCGAATTGTAAACTCTCTAAGAAAAACTCTTCGATGTAAGGCGGTGCTTGGATGAGGCGATCCAAATACACACGTACTGAATCCAAAATGGAAAGCAGTTGTGAGTTGTTTCCTTTTTTGAATTCATCTGGAATTTTACAATCCTTCAAAAATGGTTCGAGTGCAACGCCCAATGTTTCTATCTTTGTGTCGCGGATGTACTTATTCGACATCCAATTGAGTTTTGATTTGGGATTTAGGTATTCTGACAATCCCAACATATCCAATTTATTAAAATCGATAGTTTCCTTTTCTTCTTCCTTTAATTTTTTGAACACATCAAAGGTCGCAGGAGACTTTGAACACCTTTCGATGTCAAATACTGAACATAACTCTTCATCACTCATGTATTCCTTTCCATCGGGCGATGTCCAGCCGAGGAGAGCCATGTAATTTCGCATGGTTTCACTCGAATACCCTAAATCGCGGAAAGCGAGAACTGATGTTGCGCCCGCACGTTTGGAAAGTTTTTTTCCATCCGAACCTACGATTTCACTGGCATGGGCAAACCGAGGTAAGGGAAAACCAAATGCTTCGAAGATCAAAATTTGGCGGGGAGTATTAGAAAGATGACCCACACCACGGATGACATGAGTGATTTTCATAAGTGCATCATCAATCACCACAGCATAGTTATACGATGGAAAACCGTCTGATTTTACAATGATAAAATCACCAATGAGTTTGGACTCAAATTTTACCTTACCTTGGATCATATCATCTACAATCACAATTTGGTTTGGGGTTTTGAAACGTACTGTAAAAGGAATTTTATTTTGTAGATTGGTGTTGATTTCGGATTCATTCAAACCTGAACATTTACCATCGTAGATATAAGGAATTCCCATAGCATCGGCTTGTTTTTTTTTGCCTTCGAGTTCTTCGGGGGAACAAAAACAACGATAAGCCTTTTTGTTTTGTATTAGTTTTTCGGTATATTCTTTATAAATATGAAGGCGTTCACTCTGTGTGTACGGACCATTGTCTCCTCCCACACCCGGACCTTCGTCCCATTCCATGCCCAACCATTTGAGAGATTCCAAAATGATTTTGAAAGAAGCTTCTGTGGAACGATCTTGGTCTGTGTCTTCCACACGCAAAAGGAATTTTCCTTTTTTTGCTTTGGCATATAAATAATTGAAGAGGGCAGTCCTAGCTCCCCCCACATGTAAAAAACCAGACGGGGATGGCGCAAACCTTGTGCGAACTTCAGTCATTAAATTTCCTCTTTGATTAAAAAGTTTCCAATTCGTTTGAAACCAAAAGGTTCTTTCGTTTTGGAAGATAGATTGTTTGAAAACGGCGGTACAAAATAAACATTTGTTTTGTTTTCAGAATAGATTGGTTTATAAAACAATTTGTTCGGATCGGTTTGAAACCATTCGTAGCGGAGCATTGAATAATCATAAAAACTTGATTTAATATCTAAGTTAGATACTGAACCTGATTGGTTTTGGAACTGTGTCGAATCTGAAAAAACGTTGATCCCACTGATATTGTGTTTCCATCTGTACACTTTCGAAGAATTATACCGAATGCCTTCTGAGATAATGGTGGCAGTATTCCCATCTAACTCAAATTCTTCGAATTCAGAAATTTTTATTTTGCTAAAACTTCGATTCTCTAATTCTGTCAGTAACGAAGTGAGGTTTTTGGCATAAACTTCGCCTGTTTCATAAGAATTGTATTGGATCGAAACCAATTTTTTATTTTCAGTGGATATGAATTTGCCCGTTTTTTTATGCCAGATGATTTTATAAGGTTCATATGTTGTTAAACTAAAACCATCTCCCAGTTGTTTTAAAAATTTTGGTTCAAAAACAAGGAAACTAAACTCTAATTTTTGGGCAAAACCTTCGGTATTTTCTGTCTCAAGTTCTATAAAACTGAAGTGAGATGAACCTTCTTTGAAGAATGTTGTATTCAATTTTCGGGGTGTTTTGAAGTACAAAATGGAAGACGAATTCCCCTTTGCCTTGTCCGAAAAAACAAAGTGCTGGATGGACTGGCAGCCTAAACTTGAAAAAAAAATCAAGGTACAGAAAAGCCAATGAATTCGGGTGTTATCTCGTAGTTTCAGGGACATAGACAGGGTCGTATCGCCAGTCTAAAAAGGGAAAACGGCTTGACAAGTCAAATCACCCCATCCCTGTGTCAAATGGAACCATGAAGAACGAAGAACAGTATCCAAAACAACCATTCGAAGACCAAGTCCATGACGACCAACGAAAATACTCTCGTTATGTATGCGATTCGAGAGCCATTCCCCAAGAAATTGATGGACTAAAGCCTGTTCAACGACGAATTTTATGGGCGATGTGGAACTCGGATGCCCGGAATCGTCACACAAAAACAGTAAAAGTGGCGGGGCTTGCTATGGGGTACCATCCTCATGGGGATCGTTCTATCCAAGATGCTCTTTCCCAAATGGCACAAGATTTTGCTTTTGCTAATAATTATCCTTTGGTTCACGGGGAAGGAACTTTTGGTGATGTATTGGATCCCAATGCCATTGCATCTCCTCGTTATACGGAAGTTAAATTATCTGACTTTGTTAAGGATTTAGGTTTTTTTGAAAGCCTTCCCGACATTGATTATGTCAAAAATTATGATGAAACGGAAGATGAACCAATTCACTTTGTGGGAAAGGTTCCTGCTGTCCTATTAAACAATATCCAAGGGATAGCAACTGGTTTTCGTTGTTTCATTCCTGCACACAAATTGAGCGATGTTATCGATTCACAAATTACCTACCTCAAAACAGGAAAACCAAAGAAAGTTACACCTTGGTACAAAGGGTATGGTGGTGAAGTAAAGTTATCCAAAAACGATAATGGCAGCACTGTAATGTCCACTACCTTTGGGTTTAAAAAAGAAGACGGGAAATTGTTCCTCGTCGATTCACCGATGAACTGGAACAGAGAAAAGGTTGTCAATTATCTGGATGACTTAATTGAAAAGAAAGACAATTGGTTGAAAGATTATATCGATCACTCCAGTCAAACTTTCAAAATCGAATTGGTTGCCAAAAAAGGAGAAGAACCTTCTGAAAAAGAAGTGAAGGAACTCATTTCCAAAGAAAATAATGAAGTTTTGACAATCAATGTCATCACCCATGAAGGCAAACTTCGTAATTTTAATCCTGAAGAAATTATCAAACGATTCTGTGATTTTAGAAAAACACACCTTATCCGTCGTTTTAAACGTTTGGCGGGTTTGGAAAAAGAAAAAATTGATAGAAACTCCGAACTCATTCGTTTTATTAAAGAAAAGTGGAATGAAAAAGTAACAGGAATTAAATCAAAGAAAGATTTTGAAGAAAAACTAAAAGCAGCAAAATTTGTTTATTTTGAATGGTTATCTTCCATTCCCGTTTACAGAATGACTTTGGAAGAAGTTCGAAAATGTGAAGACGCCATCGTTGAAGCAAAAACAAAATTTGCTGAGTACACAGCGTTGCAAAAAGACGATAAAAAGCTAACTGGCTTTATGACGGTAGAGTTAGAAGAACTGAAAACTAAATGGGATCCGAAATAAAAATGGCTCAAAAAACCGAAAAAACCTCAGCAAATTCAAGAAATTTTAAAAAATTATCACATGTAGAACACGTCCGTATGCGTACGGGTATGTGGCTTGGACAAAACTCACTTTCCACGTTTGAACAACATTTTTTCAAAAGAGATAACTCTGGAACGTACGAAGTGTCCCATGAAGAACTTTCTGACATCCCCGCAAAAATAAAATGTTTGGATGAAGCTTGTATGAACTGTG
>JARJFC010000146.1 GCA_029310945.1 Leptospira sp. 96542 | reverse complement strand
CCAAGTGGAACTTGGAGTCCGATTGCGCCAGAGCTCATAGAAGGTTGGCTATTCGACCTCTTCGATTTGTCTTGCGCCTTGGTCGATGCCCCGCCGGGGGTGCACTTCACCCAGTCTTCTGGCAAGCCCCAGGCCGAAGCCGGTTTCAAGCATGCGCCATTGGCGTCGGCCGGCCCAGGCGCTCGCCTCGTGGGTGGATGCCGCGGGCGGTTCGGTTCCGGCTTCTGGCAGGCCGCAGCCCCCCAGGAAGATGCGCCGCGCCTGCGTCAGCCCGTTGCTTGAGGTGCGGTAGACGTCGTCGAAGCGTTCGCTGTAAGGCGTTCCGTCACGCCAGATGACGGGCTCGTTCATGGCACGTTGCCGCGTGGCGGCCACGCGGTGCACGCGCGCATCACGGGGTGGTCTTGGCCGGGGGCGCGGCGGGGGTGTCCACCTTGTTGCTGTAAAGCATGAGTCGACCGGTCTCGTACAGGCCCCGCGTCAGGCTGGAGAGTCGCTTGAACTCTTCCGGATGCTGCTCGGCCACATTGTCCAGCGGGGTGGGGGAGGCCAGATCGTGCAGGCGGGCATCGCTGCCGTCGGTGTTCATGCCCATCATGAAGCGGCGGGTCACCACGCCGATCTGCGGGAAGGCCGTGCCGCCGCGCAGCAGGATGGGCACCGCACGCTCGCCTTCCGGTGCGGGCAGGTTCAGATCCCGGCCCAGAGTCGTGTTGCGGTACTCGACTCCCGCGAGGCCGGCCACCGTCGGCAGCAGATCGATCAGGCTGGCGGCCTCTTCGGTGACGCGTGGCTTGATCCACTTGGGTGCGTGGATGATGCCGGGCACCAGCAGGCTTTCCAGTTCCAGCTTGGCGTAGGCCGGGGGCAGGTAGTCCATCTGCCCAGAGGTGGAGGCATTGTGGTCACCGTACAGCACGAAGATGGTGTCCTCGTAATAACCACTCTTTTTGGCCATGTCGAAGAAGCGGCCGATGCTGTGGTCCAGCAGGCGCACCGCGTTGTATTGCGCGACGCTGCGGAAGCTGGCGGCCTTCACCTCGTCGTCGGAAGCCGTTTTGGGCACGAAGCCGTCGTTGTCCGTCGGGATCGTGAAGGGCGGGTGGTTGCCGGCGGTCTGGATGATGGCGAAGAAGGGCTTGTCCCGGGGCAGTTTGCCCAGGATGGCATCCGTCTCCTTGAACAGCGCGAGATCGGAGATGCCCCAGACATCGATGTTGGGGGACTTCCATTCGCCTTCCTGGTGCAGGGTCACGCCCTGGATGCTGCCCGTGACGAGCGCGTTGATGTGTGCCCAGCCGGCGCTGCCACCGATGGTGTAGTGCTTGTCATAGCCCTTCAATTCATTGATGACCGTGCGCTGGGGCAGCAGGAAGGGGTTGCGCGTCGCGCTTTCCGAGCGTGTCACGTCGGGAATGCCGGTGATGCTGGCCCACACCGTCTTGGCGGTGTGGATCACCGGCACGTAGAAGTTGGGGAAATACCAGCTTTGTTTCGCGAGGTCATCGAGGAAAGGCGTGGGGCGCAGCGGGTTGCCATGCAGTCCTGTCGCACCACCGCCCATGGACTCCATCATGATGAAGACGATGTTGGGGCGGCGCTGGGCCTGGCCCGGCTGCAGCTGGACGCGGTGGGGTTGCGGCGGCAACACGCGGTCGAAGCGCGGCAAGGCGGTACCCGGCAAGGTGGAGACGGTTGGCACGGGCGCGCCAAGGTAGGCGGCGATCTCGGGCGCGTGCTTGCGCACTTCGGCCAGGTTGTAGCGGTCGGCCGTGGTTTGCAGCGTGTCCCAGAGGAAGATGACGGGGTTCAGGCCGAGTGCGCCAATGCGCGTGCTGCCCGAGAAGAAGGCGTCGCTCCAGCGTACCGGAACCGGGTTCTTCAGGTTGATGTTGCTGACGCGCCCGAGGATGCCGAGGAAGCCCAGCACCACCATCGCGGCGATCGCCGCCGTGGTCAGTGGCCAGCCCAGGGCCTTGGGCAGGACGCGAGCGGGACGGTTCAGTGTGCGGCGTTCCAGCCACCAGAACGGCGCGTACACCAGCGCCGTCACGGTCAGCCAGGCCAGCGTGATCCAGACCACGGGATAACTTTGCCAGACCATGTCCGCGGAAATCTGCTTGTCGGTCAGGAAGCGCAGCACGCTGCCGTTGACGCGCAGGCCCAGGTAGGCGTAGTGGCCGAAATCCAGCACGTAAATGAGGCCGATCACCACCAGCGCCACCAGCAGCCAAAGCCTGCGCAACCAGGCCCAGAGCAAGCGCAGCCAGGTATTCTTTTGCGGCAGCACGACCAGCAAGGCGACCGGCAGCATCAGCAGGATGGCCAGTCGCAGGTCGAAGCGCAGGCCCACGCCCAGGGTGCGCAGCACCAGATCAACGGACTCCGCGTTCTCGCCGGTGATGCGGATGCCGGAGGAGAAGAAATAAAAGCCCGCGCGCAGCAGCGCGAAGAGCAGGAAGAACAGGCCGGTGCCGGCCAAGAGATAACGCAGGCGCGGGTAAAGGATGGGGGGCATGGTGATTCAGGCAATCAACGGGGTCGGGAGGGAGCGGAAACGTGTTCCGGACATCGCAACGCTCGTGGTCTCGTGGGCGTCCGCCCGCGAAGGTGGCGCAGTCTAGCAGCAGCCTGTCAAGTGCGCGTGAAGGAGCGGTGAAACGCGCTCGGAACCCGGGATGCCACTGGGGTCAGGCCACTCCGTGCCCGCCGGCTCTGGTGAGGCTTCAGCGCCGGCGTGCCCGTGCCACCAGGATCATCACACCCAGGCTGAGCACAAGCATCCACAGATCACCCAGGTCGATCCAGGCCAGTGGGTCGTCGGCATGGCCCTCACCGGCCTGTCCTCGCCAGTTGGCGTGCAGGTAATGGTCACCCAGCAGGGCGAGCAGGACCAGCACCAGCACGAGATGGGCGCAGAACACCTGCAGGGACGCCGCACCCAGCTGTTCCAGCCAGCGCTGGCGCGGCAGGCGCGCCGCCAGCGCGGGGCCGTAGCGCATGGTCAGCAGCATCAGGGCACAGAGGTTGATCAGGCGCAGCGGGCCCAGGCGCCATTTGTCGAACAGCAGGTTCAGCGTGGTGTCGGTCCCGAACGGGTTCTGACCGATGGTGTGACGCCACGCGAAACCGATCAGCACGATGGCTGCCGCCGCGGCCAGCATCCAGCGCGGCAGCTGGTTCGGGTCGACCTGGGCCGCCTGCTCCGGGTGATGCAGGCTGGCGCCCAGCCACAGGCCCAGCACCCAGATGAACTGCCAGGCCCAGATGGAGAAGGCGCCGCTGTCGGCGTAAGGCACGGAAATGGGCAGTACCGCGCTGGCGGCCGCATAGATGATTTCCGAGAGTCCGAACTGGGTCAGCAGCCAGATCAGCAGGCTCAAGCCCAGCACCGGCCGCCAGCCATGGCGGTGCGCGGCGGCCAGCAGCCCGGGGCTGAGCAGCAGGAACACCACGTACAGCGGCAGGATGTCCAGCAGCGGTGGCTGGTAGATCAGCAGCAGGGCGCTGGCAGCCGCCTCGGCCGGTGCCTGTTGGTAGAAGCCCAGCATGTTGGTGATGGCGGGCTGGGCCGTGCGCATGCCGATGGCGGCGACTGCGGTGAAGAGAAAGAGCAGCAGCGCGACCTGGTAGCCGTAGAGCTGGAAGGCGCGTCGCCAGAAGGCCTGGCGCATGTACGGCATCGCGGGCTGGCCTAAGCGGCCGTCGGGCCGTCCGTAGACCAGGCCGGACATCCAGGCGGACAGCAACACGAAGCCCTCGGCGGCGGAGACGAAACCCAGGGGCTGGCCCATGGCCATCGTGAGCCGGGTCGGCAGGTGCGTGAGCAGCATCAGCACCAGCAGCAGGCCGCGCAGCGCGTCAATGTCGTGGCGGCGTTCCATCCCTCTGTGTTGATCTGTGACTGCCGCGATCGCGGGGCCGCCAGGTCTTTCAGGCGCTGGGGGGCACGTAGCCCTGCG
>JARJFC010000145.1 GCA_029310945.1 Leptospira sp. 96542 | reverse complement strand
GACATAAGATTCATTATGGGAAGCTGTATATTGCGTCACATAATAATCTACTCGAAACACAAATCATTGCATCTTCCTATCAATCCCACTCCAAATACGAACCTTACCCCCAAAGATTACCATTTGGTTTTGGGTGAATTTACATTGGAAAACATTTAGGTTTACAAACTGATCAATCTCTCAGTAAAATCGAGTTTGCGAACCAAACCCTCTGGAATAAAATGGAAAGGAAAAAATACGAAAACTTTTATGCCAAACATTCTAAAAACAGTCTTCTTCGTCATCCTAGGTCTCCTCATTGGAAGTGCGGTCAATTTTTCACTCATCATGGTGAGCGGGCAAATCATCCCTCCGCCCATGGGAGCCGACATCACAACCATGGAAGGACTTAAAAACTCCATTCATTTGTTTGAGCCAAAACATTTTTTGTTTCCCTTTTTGGCACATGCATTGGGCACCTTTGTGGGTGCATCCATTGCTACCAGGTTCGTATCTGAGGAACCTCTCAAATACGCACTTGTCATAGGAATTTTCTTTTTGGTGGGCGGTATATCCAATTCAGTTTCCATTCCCTCGCCTGTCTGGTTTGTCATACTCGATTTGGGTTTGGCGTATATCCCGATGAGTTACTTCGCCTATCAAATGTTTGGAATTAAAAATTCTAAACATTAGTAACCTTTTTTATAATAGTGGAATCTATCGTTGAAAGAGTCACAATCATTTCAGGTTCACTTTCTTTTTTTCTTTTATTAGGAGAGATAACAACAAAAGGGAACCTACCTTGGCGGCTCTACTTAATTATAATTTATTCATCACATAGTTTTTTTATGTTTTTGGGCTGGGCTATTTTTTCGCAAAATCCTAATTATGCGGCAAATTTAATAATCTTTAGTGGCCCGGTAATGTTGTTACATGCTTGGGTATTACCCCGCTCGTTTCGGTGCATCACAAATCTTTGTATTCCAGAGGAACTCAAGAGAGATTTTTTCTCCGTCACCAAGGATTTATCTGTTCCAATTTTCTTCTTCGTTATAACGATTATCGTATTTTATTTAAATTTCGAAAATAGATTACAATCGTTTGAAAGCATCATGTCAAATTCCAATATGCGAATTTTAGACTATTACTCACCGGCAATTCTAGTTTTTGCTCTATTGTATCAAATTTATGGATTGATAATCACAATGATTAGAGCTGCCTCACGTTACCATGAAAAACAAATAAAAGTAATAATGATCTTATCAGGCATCCTAATTCTTAGGACAATGTTTGGTTTAACAGAAAGGATTTTTTTTAGAAACTCCCACCTCGATTTACATTTTTTAACAGCTGGTATAATGATACCGATCTTCTTTTTGATTTATAAACAATATTTAAGTTTTTTGCAAAAAAATGACTTTGATGCTTTTAAATCTTATAAACAATCCAGATTGTCAGAAGTGAATTTAAGTGACCTCGAAAACAATCTTCAGAAAGCAATGGAGGTTGATCGTTTATTCACAAAAGACAGTCTGACGATCGCAGAACTTGCAAACCATACCAAGGTAACGATTCACCAGCTCTCGGAATATTTGAATGTAAATAAAAAAACCTCTTTCCGGCAGTTTATCAACGAATGGAGGATTGATTTTGCTTGTGAATTACTAAGATCATACCCAGAAAAAACTGTCATTCAAATTGCATTTGAATGTGGTTTCAATGCAAAATCTACCTTCCATACGGCATTTCAGAAACATAAAAAAGTGCACCCCACTGAGTACCGACAGAAAATACTTTCCGTACACAAGAAAACTTAAAAAAACTAAACTTTCCACTTCCAAAATTTATACAATCAATCCTTTTTTTAGTCCAGATTTATACATTGGGACGACAAAAACATTTTCTTTCATTAAACTTTGTTTCTGAAGCTGATTCGGGTAGTATACGAATCCTTTACGATCACCAAAATATGAATGCATCCCGTTTTTATATACCTATCGTTTGTATGTTTAGTTTTGCTTGTGGAACAAACCAAGTCTTTATCGACCAGGCTAATATTGTAAAAATTTCAAAATCT
The DNA here is from genome assembly GCA_029310945.1 of Leptospira sp. 96542. GTDB lineage: Bacteria > Spirochaetota > Leptospiria > Leptospirales > Leptospiraceae > Leptospira_A. Next base: position 1,932 of record JARJFC010000145.1, on the reverse strand, counting down.
GACTTCGCCAAGTGTGCGTTTCTCGGCGAGTTCAAACAATACACATGGTTGTACGGATCCTATTCAATCAATGAGCCTAAATTCCAAAGTGAAAAATACAGAAAATTTAGAATTGAAGAGAAAGTCACACCCCAAGATTTACTAGTAACCATTCCACTTGGTTTGTTATTTTCTATCGGACGAAAAACATACATATACGAAGATTGTGGCAGTTATCCAGCAGTTGAAACAGAGTTTATTGTGCAAGAAAGAACCAAAATTCTAACAGAAATTGAAAGAGAATACAAAGATCTTCCTCAGATGTTAGCAGAGAGGGCAAAACGAGAACTAGGTGAAAAATTTAGCAAAACCTTACCCCTCATTTGGTTTATGGATGGAAGTTTGAAACAAGGCAAAGTTGTGAGCCAAGACTCGGAAATCATTGAAATCGAAGATGGAGATGGAGCCAAACAAAAATACTATCGGCGAGATATATTAAAAATTCGTTATATTTTGGAGTGATTTTGAACTTATGAAACGACTGATTCTAATTTTATTTATATCAATAAGTTCGAACAAGTGCGGGTACCTCCATTACCAGAGTTATCTGAGTGAATTATTCTCAAACAATACATCTGCAAGTCAAGAGAACATATTACTGAGTTCGGTGTTTTTACAGAGTGGGCAATCCTACTCATCAAACGAATTTCTAGAAATTTCAAAATCAAATTTAACAGTCATCGAAGGTTTCCAGGGAGATTATTATTACCTACGTTTAAAAAAAATTCCAACAGAAGTTGTTTATATTGATATAAACGCAAGTTCCGGTTTACAAATTAACGGCATTCCCAATACCACTCGTTTGGAATTTGGGCCTCATAATTGGGATGAATTCCAAATGATCACGATCGAAGCATTGGCAAACGGAAATCAGGATGGAACAATACATCTTGAAATATCTCATTCGATCGTAACTAATGATCAAACTTTCGTTAATGCATCTTCCGCATCGATCAGTATTCGTATACTGGATAGTGATGGTGCAGGAATCATTATTTCTAAAACTACATTGGTTGGTGCTGAAGGTGGAAACTCTGACCAATACTTGATTACATTGACAAACCAACCTACTGCGGATGTCCGCATCACAATGACAACAAATTCTCAAATTCAAATATTGGGATCTCAACACCTAATATTCACGCCATCAAACTGGAGCGAATCCCAAACTTTGTCTGTAACTGCAGTTGATGATTCTCTCGTAGAAGGTGCGCACACAAGTTTAATTGTACATGAAGTTGTTTCCGAAGATCCGAGATACAATGGTTTTTCAATCAATAATGTTCCATTTCGTATAACAGATAACGATGCGCCAAATGATTTTTCTCTTGTTTCGGTAGACCGTACCAACATAACAAGTTTTATACTAGACGGTCAAAATAATCATTGGACTGGATCTCCTGGTGTTCCCATTTCTTTCAACTTGGAATTCCAAATCACTGGTAGCTGTAATTCAAACTGCTCCGTTCCATTTTTGGTTGGGATTTATGGATCGAACCGTTTGAACAGCACACCTGATTCACGTGTTTGTCGTCATTATAGTGATGCGGCACCCCATCCGAAAGGAGTTACTATTAGCGATCATATCATGTCACCTTTGGTTCCGGGCATTTATATGATTACATTATGGCGAAACTCAAGTGGGAATTGTGATCTTTGGAATGGAGGTGCTGGAATGATAAACAACTACACCACGCAGGGAAGTTTCATTGGAGTTTTGGAAGTGGTCATTCCATATTGAGCTGCTTCATTTGGTATTGGAGTTTGCCTCGGGAGATTTTTAGAATCCTGGCCGCTTCTGATTTGTTGCCCTTACATTGAAGCAAAGCATTTTGAATCAACCTTTTGGAATAGGTCAACACCATCGATTCAAAACCTGTAGAAAAGTTTCCA
>JARJFC010000144.1 GCA_029310945.1 Leptospira sp. 96542 | reverse complement strand
TGGCCATGGAGGATGTAGTTCTTGCCTTGTAAATGGGTTTTCGGCAATTCTGCACCCGGCTTTAGTGGCGTCGGGCAAGGGCCCTGCATGCGCGGGGCGGGCCGAAGCCCTGCAGTACCGGCCTGTGCTGCCCGCCTGAGCGCTTTCTTCTCATGCACGGCCTCGGGCATCCACTCGGCTGACGCACCCCGTGCTTCGCCATGAAAAACACCCCGAGAGGTGGACACACATCCAACCCTCGGGGTGTTGTCATGTTGCCGAGGGGATGTTCATGTCCCCGGCAAGCAAGAATCAGATTCCGTAGCCTTCTTCGTGCAGGACGTTGTCGAGGCCCGCAGTTTCCGCGTCCGCGTTGACGCGGAAGCCCACGGTCTTTTCGACCAGGAAAGCCAGGATGTAGGTCACGACGAAGGAGTAGACGATCACCGTCAGGGACGACAGCACCTGGGCGCTGAGCAGCTTGGCGCTGCCGGCGGAGAGCAGGCTCTCGGCACCGCCCACGCTGCCAAACAAGCCAATCCAGACGCAGCCGATGAAGCCAGCCACCAGGTGGATGCCCACCACGTCCAGGGAATCGTCGTAGCCGAGCTTGAACTTGAGTTCAACGGCCAAGGCGCAGACGGCACCGGCAGCCAGGCCCAGCAGGATGGCCCAGATGGGCGTGAGGGACGCGCAAGCCGGGGTGATGGCCACCAGACCGGCGACGATGCCGGAAGCAGCGCCCACGGCCGTGGACTTGCCCAGCTTGAACTTCTCCACCACGATCCAGCCCAGGGCTGCCGCTGCCGGCGCAATCAGGGTGTTGAGGAAGATCAGGCCCGACTGGTCCACGTTGGCGCCATGCACGCCGGTGTTGAAACCGAACCAGCCGAACCACAGGATGGCCGTGCCGATCAGCACCAGGGGCACGTTATGGCTGGTGGCCAATTGCTTGCCGAAGCCCGTGCGCTTGCCCAGGACCAGCGCCAGGGCCATGGCAGCGGCACCCGCGGACTGGTGAATCACCGTGCCACCGGCCCAGTCAATGGAAGCGCCGAAGCCGTACACGTCATTCGCCAGCCAGCCGTCAAACTTGCCTTCGGCGTTCATGCCCCAGAGCCAGCGGAAGGTCGGGAACACGACAAACGCGGCGAACAGGGCGGCGAACAGAATCCACGGCCAGAAGCGCGCGCGATCCGCCACGGCGCCCGAGGCCAGCGCCACGGTGATGATGCAGAAGGCGACCAGGAAGGCGTGACCGGCGAACGCGCCGTAGCCCGCGGCATCCGACTTGCCAATGTTGGAGGCGATGGCGGACAGGCCGAAGTCCGCGAGCGGATTGCCCGCGAACCAGGACGACGTGGCACCCACCTGCGAGGCAATACCAGCACCGATCAGGACATAAAGAATGGCCACGACGATGATGGAGCCGAAGCTCAACATCATCATGGACACCACCGACTTGGACTTGACCAATCCTCCGTAGAAGAAAGCAAGACCGGGGGTCATGAAAATAACGAGTGCCGCGCAAAGCAACAGCCACGCCAGTTCTATCGACATTGAAACCGCCTTTGGTTTTGGGTTGATGGGCTTGTCGTCAGCCACCCGCTGCTCACTGACGAGAACGGGCCACAGACGTCGGTAGGGACAAGTGTCTTGGAGACAAGCATCACAAAAGCAAAAACCTTGCCTGGACTGGTGCGTGCGTGGCGCGCACCTGCACCGGCTGGGACCGCGCAGCCGCATGCCGCACGTGGCCTGGGTGAAGCGCCCGGGACCGCGTGCCTCGACCAGGTACCTACAATCGCTGGATGCACCGCAACCGCGCCCGACGTCCGCTCTGCACCTGGATCGCCGCCCTGGCGATCCTGATGGCGTCGCTGCTGCCAACGTTGTCGCACGCGCTGAACCTGGGTCAGCAGATCAGTTGGATCGAGGTCTGCGGTGCCCAAGGCAATAAATGGGTGCCCGCGGGGGACGCGGCGACGCAAGCAGGCAATGCCGCCCCGGTGTCCTCGCCACTGGCGCACTGCCCTGGCTGTGTGGGCCAGCACGACGCGCCAGGCTTGCCGCCGTCAGCGGCGCCAGGTCTCATCCTGTCCAGCTTGGATCAGGCGGCACCCTCGAGCCTGCCGTCGCCACCGCCCTCGCAACGCGACTGGCACGCAGCCTGGTCGCGCGCGCCACCGCTGCACTCCTGAGCTTCGACATCGCCCGCGACGACGCCCGCAGCGTCCTCGCGCCCGCGCATTTCGTCTTGCCGGGCGACCGCCCGGCCCCAGGAGATTTTCCGTGCCTACCCCCATGAACGCCGCGCCCGCCGCGGCACCTTCCGCCACGGCCTCGGCGCTGTACCGCCGCGTCTGGCGCTGGCATTTCTACGCCGGCCTGATCTGCCTGCCCGTCCTGGCGCTGATGGCCGTGACGGGTGCGCTCTATCTGTATCAGGAGCCGATCGAATCGCTGGTCTACACGCGGCTGCGTTCCGTCGACGCCTCGATGGCGCCCGCGACATCGACCGCGCTCGACGCCGAGTCATTGGTCGCCCACGCACAAACCGCCGTGCCCGGCGAAGCAGTGCGTTTCATCGCAGCTCCCCAGGCAGGACGCAGCGCCGAAGTTGGCATCCGGACAGACAACGGCAGGCTGGTGTCGGTCTACCTCGACCCGGCCTCGGGTCAGGTGCTGGGCCAGTTGCCCGACGACGAGAAGCTGATGGAGATCGTCAAGCGCGTGCATTCGCTGGCCATCGCCGGCCCCGTGGCCAACCACGGGGTCGAGATCGTGGCCGGCTGGGCCATCGTGCTGGTGGCGTCTGGCGTCTTCCTGTGGTGGCCACGCGGCCGCACCGGCACGGGCGGCGTCTACAGCCTGCGTGGACGACCGACGCAGCGCAACTGGTGGCGGGACCTGCATGCGGTGGTGGGCGTCACCGCCGGCGCGGCCATCGTGTTCCTGGCCGTCACCGGCATGCCCTGGTCGGCCTACTGGGGCCAGCAGTTCGGCCGCCTCACCAACGCCTGGGGCATCGGCCTGCCCATGCACCTGTTCGGTCCGGCGCCTGCGTCGTCCCTGCCCTCCTCCGCGCCCTCGACCCTGTCCGGGGATCTGCCCTGGACGCTCAGCCAGGCCAGGCTGCCGCCGTCGACACCGCCCGCCCAGGCCAATGCCCATGAAGGTGCGCAGAGCGCAGCGCATGCCGACGCCCATGCCGACCCCCATGGCGAGCACGCGGGGCACGACGCACACGGCGCCCCGGGCTCGGCCCTGCCCCAGACCGCGCTGGCGCCCTCCATCGGCCTGAACGCCGCCCTGCGCCGCTATGCCGAACTGGGCCTGCCGGCGGGCACCCCCGTGCGCCTGCCCCAGGGCCCGAGCGGCGCCTACACCGCCATGTCCTTCCCGGACGACGTACGCGACCAGCGCGTGGTGCACCTGGACCGCTACAGCGGCGCCGTGCTGGCCGACGTGGGCTACGCGGACTACGGCATCGCCGGCCGCGTGACGGAGTGGGGCATCAACCTGCACACCGGCCGCCAGTTCGGCGCGCTCAACCGGCTGGTGATGCTGGCCGGATGCCTGTCCATCGTGGCGCTGGCAATCTCGGCCGTGGTGATGTGGTGGAAACGCCGCCCGCAAGGTCGCCTGGCCGCGCCCCCACGCCGGGCTGGCGACCGCGCCGCCTGGAGCGCCATCGCGGTGGCCGCGTTGCTCGGCTTGCTCTACCCCTTGCTGGGTGCCTCGATGCTGGCCGCGCTGCTGGTCGACGCGGTTGTGCCGCAGCGCTGGCACGCGCGCTGGGGTCTCTGACCGCCCGGCACGCCCAGCGGCCGCGGCCTGCTCCGTCCGGTTCAGCCGACTTCGACCGGCTCGACCGGTTCCGCCGGCAGGTGACGGCGGCGCAGCAAGGCCGCGAAACCCCAGCCCAGCGCGCACAAAATCAGCCCGGCCCCGGCAATGGTCAGGGCCGAGCCCAGGCGGGGCGCCAGCGCCGCCGCGGCCAGCACGCCCACGGACTGGCCGATGAACAGAAAGGCCGCGAACAG
>JARJFC010000143.1 GCA_029310945.1 Leptospira sp. 96542 | reverse complement strand
ACATCGTCTGGCTGGTGGAGCGTGAAGTGACCTTGCCCGATGGCAGCAGCACCCTGGCCCTGGTGCCCCAGGTCTACCTCGCGCCTCGGGAAGGCGACCTGACCGCGGATGGCAAATTGTTTGGCGGCAGCAGCACCGCCTTGCTGGCCGGGCGCAACGTCAACCTCGACCTGGAGCATGACCTGCTCAACAGCGGCAGCATCGCCGGGCGTCAGGTCGTGCAGATCAACGCCGAGGGCATCAGCAACCTGGGGGGCACCATCACGGGGGACCGTGTCGCTCTTCAGGCCGACCAGGACATCCGCAACGTCGGAGGGGCGATCGGCGCCGAGAGCAGCCTGAGCTTGAAGGCCGGCGGCGACATCGAGATCACCAGCACCACCATGCATGGCGAGGGTGAAACCCAGGCGGGCCGCAATGGCAGTGCCAGCTACAGCGGTGAGTACGTGGACCGGGTGGCGGCGCTGTACGTCAGCAAGTCGGATGGCGTGCTCGTGGCCAGCGCGGGCAACGACATCCATCTCACCGGGGCGATCCTCAGCAGCGCGGGCGACATTGGCCTGAGCGCCGGCCAGGACATCAACCTGGCCACCTTGCAGACCGGCAGCCAGAGTGACGTCTATTGGGACAAGAAGACCATGGACGCCAACAAGGCCAAGCCCTTCAGCGGCAAGCCCGCCGCGCCGCCCCAGGGCGCCGAAGTGATCAGCAATGAAAATGGCCAGATCACCTACAGCCGCAACTACGCCCACATGGGCCAGAGCGCGGAGGTGGGCAGCCAGCTCAGCGCGGGTGGCAACATCGTCCTGAACGCGGGCCAGGACATCCACAGCCGCGCCGGCAGCGTCCAGACCGAAGGGGCCTTGCTGGCCAGTGCCGGCCAGGACATCACGCTGGAGGCGGGGCAGTCGTCTTACAACGTCACGGCCGCCAGCTACGCCAGCGACAGTGGCCCCATGGTCTCGGGCAGCAGCACGCTCAAGACCAGCTACGGCGGCACGAATGCCCAGGGCAGTGACTGGGGCGGGGCTGTGGTGAGCCTGGAGGCGACGCGTGATCTGACGGTCGCCGGCAGCAATGTGGTGGGTGACCAGGGTACGCGCCTGGAAGCGGGTGAAGACCTGCGCATCCTCGCCGTCGAAACCCAGAGCCACCAGAGCCGCTTCGAAAAGGACACGCAGAGTGGCCTGTCCACGGGGGGCATGGGCGTCTCCCTTGGCACGTCCAGCCAGTCGGCCGACCAGCGAGGCACGCAGACCCATGCGGCGGGCAGCACGGTCGGGTCCATCCAGGGTGATGTGACCGTGGTGGCAGGCAAGGGCTACCAGCAGGTCGGCAGCGACGTGATGGCGCCCAAGGGGGACATCACCATCCAGGCTGAGAGCATCCAGATCGTCGAAGCGCGGGAGACCAGTCACAACGAGACGGAGCAGCGTTTCAGCCAGAGTGGTTTGAGCCTGGGGCTGAGCAACCCCTTGTTGTCGGCCATGCAAGGCATGGACAGCACAGCTCAGGCGATGCAGAACACGGAGAGCGAGCGCATGCAGGCGCTGGGCGCAGCGACGCTGGCGATGCAAGCCCAACAGACCGTCGCAGGTGTGCAGAAAACAGTGGCGGATGGCGGAAACCCTGCCAGCGTCGGCATCAGTGTCAGCATTGGCTCATCCAGCAGCAAGTCCACGACCGAAAGCGATTCCAACACCGCCAAGGGCAGCCTGGTGAAGGCGGGCGGTGATGTCACGATCGTGGCCAGCGGAGCAGGGCGGGACTCGGACATCGAGATCCAGGGCTCGGACATCAGCGCCAAGGGTAAGGTCAGTCTCGGCGCTGAAGGGGACATCATCTTGCTGGCTGCGCGCAATAATCGAGAGCAACACAGTGACCAAAGCAGCAAGAACGGCAGCCTGGGTGTGAGTTTTGGTGGTGGCAGCCAAAACGGTGTTGCCATCAATGCCAGCGCCAGCCGCAGTCAGGGGAGTGGGGATGGCGCCGAAACCTTCTACACCAACACCCACGTCAATGCCGGTGAGGGTCTGCTGATCAGCAGCGGTGGGGACACTTCCCTGATCGGAGCGGTCGCAACAGCCAACCAGATTCGCGCAGACATAGGCGGCGATTTCATCATCCAAAGTTTGCAGGACCAGGCGACATACGATGAAAAAAGCAAGAGTGCTGGCTTCAGCGTCAGCCTGTGCATTCCGCCGATATGCACTGGAACAAGCAGCGTCAGTGTGAGCTACGGGCAGACCAAGATCGACAGCAACTACCAGAGCGTCACGGAGCAGAGTGGCTTGAGGGCGGGGGACGGTGGCTTCCAGGTTAACGTGAAAGGCGATACCGATCTGATCGGTGGGGCGATCACCAGCGCCGATAAAGCGGTGGACGGCGACAAAAACACCTTCCAGGCGGCAAGCTTGACACTGAGGGATCTGGAGAACAAGGCCAGCTACAGCGCGGAGTCCGTGGGCATGACCGTGGGGTCAGGTGGTAGCAGCAGAGCGGGCTACGGCAGCGATAGTGGCAATGACAGCAGCGTTACCAGATCTGGAATTTCTGGGGTGGCAGGGAACCAAGCTGCAAGGACAGGAGATAAGGAAACTGGAATTGCCAATAAATTTGATGCGGAAAAGGTGCGGCAAGAGATCGAGTCGCAGCTTCGAATTACGGCTGAGTTTGGGCATCAAGCCCACACAGCAGTGGCAGACTATTCAAAGAACAAGCGTACCGAGTTGAAAGAACTACTGAAGAATGCTTCAACGGAGCAAGATCGACAGACCATACAAGCTCAAATTGATGAAATCAACATGCAAGAGCGTGTATTGAATGTATTGATTGGCGCGGTAACTGGTTTTGGCGGTGCGGCAGCACTGCGTGAAAGTTTGGATGCGGCCGCTGACAAGATGCGAGAGTTGATGATAGAAGAATCAAAAAAATTCCCGGGTGTTGTTGATAAAGACGGTAAATTGTTGGTTAGTAATGACTCTGGTAAAAGTGCTGGACTAGATGGGGATGGGAAAAAATTGGCCGGTACTCGAATCGATTTGGAAAAACTATGCGCAGACAATCTATGTGAGAACAATGCTGATGGGACTAGGACATTCAAAGGTTCTAAGGAAGAGTTCGAAAAAAGGTTGAAAGAGTTTTCTGGGCCCACCGGTGGAGTACAAGGTTCCAAGGGAACATTGTTTGGATTTGAGTACTCGCCAGGTGGTTTCGTAGATCATCTAATGGAGTCGTTTGCAGGCAGTCATGACTTCCTTTTCGGTTCACGCAGTGGCCTATACGATGATCAGGGCAACGCGAACCAAGCGCGTCTTGATGGCACGAAAACAATTCATGAAGGATGGAGTGCAATCGGTGTGCTGGGGAGTTCGCCCTTTGCTGCCGCCCAAGGTCTACCTCCAGATGTGTGGAATGGCATTGCCATGTTCCTGAGGGCAGGTAAATGAAGCGAATGTTTGATGTGGTCACTTTCAGTGTTGCATCCGTACTTTTATCCGGATGCACAGCCCTGGAGCCATATTTTTTGGCAGGCGGCGTCGCTTCGGCTGGAATCATGACTTATTCCCTTGTAACTGGCCGCTGCATGAATGGGCAGTGTCCTTGGACCGAGGAATATAAAAACTCTACGTATCCCAATGCTTATGCTGATTGGGTTAAAGCCGAAACTTCAATCGAGCAACGCCGCAAGGATGCATTGGAATGTGGTGGTATACATGATCGATCTGTTCCTGACCGATTGGTCCTTAGCATGGAGCAAGTTAAGGCGGAGATGGTTCCTGCAGATGGCCCGGATCTTTTCTTCGCCAAAGATAGACTGACAAATAGATGGGCTGAATGCATGCAGTCAAAGGGCTATATACCGCAGTCTGGGCCGTTCTACAGAAAGCCGTGAGTTGTACGTGCTCAGTGTTTTTCCGACAGGTTTTCAGTTCTGCGGGACTGGCCGCTTGAGCTGCGGTGGTGCCTGATCCCTTCCCCCACCGACCGCACCAACCCCGGCCCAGAATTGGCCGGGCTGCTGCCTGCGTCGAATC
>JARJFC010000142.1 GCA_029310945.1 Leptospira sp. 96542 | reverse complement strand
ACAGGAAGCGCTCGCGGCGTCCACGCTGGATGCGTTCCGTCTGGCGAAGGCACGGTATGAGAAGGGAATCGACGATTACCTGAGCACGCTCGATGCGCAACGCTCCAGCTACACCGCGCAACAGGCGGCGGCGGGGGATGAGTGGCTCGGGGTGGAAACCCAGAGCAAGGCGGGCACTGACAAGTCCGCAAAAAATTCCGCGCAAGGCGAAACAAGTGCGAACCCTAACGCCTGGCGGTTGCGCAAGCTGGACGATCTGCCGCTCTACGCGGGTGCGCACACGCGGCTGACCGCCCTCGTCGCCCGCGACCAGCGACTCCTGCGCCTGCCGCTGGTCCTGCCCAAGACCAGCAGCACCTGGCGGCTGGCCTTGGAGGCGCAGGACAAGCTACAGCGCTGGCTGGCTTAACGCGGCAAGCGCTCCACCAGCAATTCCACGCAACGCTTCAGTTCACGGACCTCCGATTCGGGATCACCGCTTCGGCTGATCGAATCCTTGATGCGTTTCAGGTTGTTGAGGAAATTCTTTTGGTCATACACCAGGGAATTGGCATTCAGCGGGTCACCCGCATCCGTCGCCAGCACAACGCCTTTTTCAAGGATGTTGGACTCAAATTGGCAAACAGCCGACGAGAAAATGTCCCGCGGCTCTGAGCTGTCGGAACCGCCAATCAGCCTTCTGCCCCAGTTCACCGAAACCTGCAGTTCATAGCGACGCCCCTCCAGTGACTGCTGCTTCAATGCGACCTGGAGCTCATCGAAGAATCTTTTTTCCAATGCCGCCTGATCAGGGTACAGCGGTGTCGCGGTATCGCCACCCAACTTCAACGCGACCTTTGTCAACTGATACGTCTTGGGTTGAAGGTCTGTTGTTTCTTTAGCCGTCACCGCATACGGCTCAAAACCACTTTTGGTAGCACAAGCGGCCAGGAAAACGGGCAATGCAAGAATGACTGCCAAGCGGAAAAATTTCTTCATGAGGTCCCTTTTAGCTGCACGTGATGAATGAATCGTGCTTCCGATGAAGCATGGCGATGCTACTCATGCATGTCCGTTTTTTATGACTTGGTGATACAAGTGTGTAACGGGTCGTGCGGTGTTGCAGTGGTCTTCCCGGCGACTCCGAAATATTCATTCCAGGAAGGGAAACGACTTCACCTTTCGGTCTTGAGCTCACGTGGACGCTGGGCTTCTGAGACTTGCTGGCGCCGGACTTGGTGCCCCGCTTGTCAAGCGAGGCATTGCGGTGAATGTCACCATAGCAGCGCCGTTCCTGCAGGGGCCTGTCTGCCTCGGCCTACCTGAGGAACCTGATGGTCTGCGAAGTGTCTTTGAACCCGGCAACAGCCCAGTGACGTTCAGCCCGCAGCAAGATACGCCGCAGCCGGCGTCGACAGCGATTGCTTCACCTGGTGCGTGATCTCGTCGGCCAGCACCTCCAGCGCGCCGGCTTCCAGCCCTTCGTAGGCCAGGCGCACGATGTCCTGCGGGGTGGCCTTGGGCACTTCCATGCCGCGCGTCAGGTCCGTGTCCACGAAGCCCATGTGCAGGGCCGTGACCTGGGTGCCTTGCTCTCGCAACTCGTGGCGCAGGCCATTGGTCAGGGCCCAGGCGGCTGACTTGCTGGCGCCGTAGGTACCGAGCACGGGCCGGTTGATCCAGCTCGCGATGGACAGCACGTTGAGCAGCGCACCGCCGCCGTTCTTCGCCAACACCGGCGCAAAGGCCTGGGCCATGCGCAGCATGCCGAAGAAGTTGGTCTCGAGTTGGCGCCGCGTGGCGGACAGGTCCGTGTCGGCCAGGAAGCCGCCGGGGGTGGCGATGCCCGCGTTGTTGACGATCAGGGTCACGTCGCCGTAGTCCCGCGCAGCGGCGGCCACCTGTGCGGGGTCGGTCACGTCCAGGCGCACCGGCACGACGCCGTCCAGGCGCACGCTGGCCGGATCACGCGCGGCGGCATAGACGCGGCGCGCGCCACGCGCCAGGGCCTGCTTGGCGAATTCCAGGCCGATGCCTCGATTGGCGCCGGTGATGAGAACAACGGATTGGGCTAGTTTCATGCTTCACTCCAGGTTATATGACGATCGTCATATTTAAGTACGAACAAAAAGCGCAGAAGTCTGCGGACGGAAGAACCTTCAGGGAACGGGAGGGGAATCGAACTGTTCGAGCAGGAAGCGCCGCGCCGCCGCCAGATGTTTGCGGCCCTGGGCGTTGGGGCCCAGGGTGCGGGCGATCTGCAGCGCACCGATGAACTGGCTGGCGATCACGCCGGCCGCTTCCTCGGGCTGGTCGGCCGACAGCGCATCGCGCACGTCGGCCACCAGTTCGCGCACACGCACCACCGCGGCCTCGCGCACGGCGTCGGCTTGGCGTGGCATCTCGGAAGCCAGGGCGGCCACGGCGCAGCCGTGCTCGGGGGCATTGAGGTGGCGTTCGGACAGGTAGTTCTCGACCAGGGTGCGGAATCGGCTCACGCCCCGCGCCTCGCCCTGGTCCAGCGCCTGCCGCATGCGGCCATGGGCATCGTGCCCGGCACGTTCCAGCGCCTCGGCGATCAGAGCGTCACGCGAGGCGAAATGGGCGTAGAAGCCGCCATGGGTGAGCCCGGACTGTTTCATGATGTCCGCCACGCCGACCCCGGCAAAACCACCGCTGCGCAAGGCACGCGCCGCCGCATCGACGATGCGGTCGTGCGTCAGTTGCTTGCGGCTGGGGGCGAGGGGCATGGTGTGAAAGCCGGTGTCAGAGTGGCCGCATCGTAGCACAAATATGATAATCATCATATTTTGAGACAGGCCAGGGATACAGACAGCAAGGCCTTTGGATTCCTATACTGCCGGCGCCCAACTCCACCGGAAACCCACCATGCGCGCCGCCGTTGAACTCGCCCAGTCCTACCGCCTCCTCAACCACTGCCCCACGGTGCTGGTGAGTGCGGGGCACGGCGGCCGACGCAACATCATGGCCGCCGCCTGGAACACGGCGCTGGATTTCGCCCCGCCCAAGATCGCCGTGGTGCTGGACAAGAGCACCTACACGCGAGAACTGGTTGAAGCGTCCGGCAGCTTTTGCATCAACGTGCCCTGCCGTGCGCAGGCCGCTGCCGTGCTCGCGCTGGGCCAGCTTTCGGGGCGTGAGCTGTTGAAGGACGGCCAGGGCGATGACAAGTTCGCACGCTTCGGCCTGGAGACCTCCGCGGCCAGCAGTTGCGAGGCACCGCTGCTCGAAGGCTGCGTGGCCTGGCTGGAATGCAGGCTGATCCCCGAGCCGCGCAACCAGCAGCTGTACGACCTGTTCATCGGCGAGGTGGTGGCCGCCTGGGCCGACACGCGGGTCTTCGCGGACGGCCACTGGCGGTATGACAACAGCAGCGACCCAGCCCTGCGCACGCTCCACTACGTGGCGGGGGGGCACTTCTTCGCCACTGGCGAAGCATTTGAAGCGCAGGCCACGCCCCCGCTGCGTTGACACCGTCGCAGCGTGGCATCACAAGAACGCGGGGTCCAACGCGTCGGGGCGTTGTCCCGGCGGCAACTCGCTCGCCAGCGTGAAATCGGCGAAGTCAAACCCCGGCCCGACCGTGCAACCTACCAGGACGTAATCGCCCAGGCAACGCGCGGCCTGCCAGGCATCGGCGGGCACGGTTCGCACGGGCAGGACGTCACCCGCGACCTCTGTAGTGCTTGCCGACACCGGCCCGAGCAGCCAGCACTGCACTTGTTGCTGCCCTGACGGCAGCACGCGCAGTTCCAGCGGCCCGCCTTCGTAGTGGTGCCAGACCTCGTCCGCCCCATGCACGCGGTGCCAGCGGCTCATGGCGCCTTGGGGCAGCAGGAAAAAGATGGTGGTCAGGGCAGAACGGGCAGCACCATCGCCACGTTGAATTTGCTCGCCAGAGCGAAACACCTCGCGGTAATACCCGCCCTCGGGATGCGGCTGCAGGCCGAGGCGATCGATCAGGACTTGGACGCGTTCAGAACAAGCCATGTCGTCGGGTATTTGCCTTGTGTTTGCGTTGGATGAACCGCATGTCCGTGTCCACGCGCGAGACCGAGGCTCAAGCCCTCAGCGTGACCTTC
>JARJFC010000141.1 GCA_029310945.1 Leptospira sp. 96542 | reverse complement strand
TGGGCAAGGGCGGGGGGGAAGGGGGTGGGCCGTGCTGGCGGCCCTTAATGTACGCCATGAAAAAAATGCTCCGTCTAAGAATGCAATAAACGAAGCAAATGATAATAATTTTTATTAAGATATGTCAAAGAATTTCAAACTGTGTAGACAAAAAGTGACGCGCTTGGGCCCTGTAGCCCGGCCCATGCGATGAGAAATCAGGCCATTTGCCGGCTTTGGTCCTGATTTGCTGGCAAATGTAGAGTCTGGAAAGGTGACAACGCGGCAACGTGTGTCTGGTGCCGCGGCATCAAGTGCCACGCCGCCAGGGCCATTTGGCATTTGCCATTTGGGTGGTGTGATCGCCGCCTCGATGGCCTGCTCTGAAAAATCAGAGCAGTTGTTCCTGAACGGCTTGGTGCACGGTTCTCACCGCAGGCCGGAACCCCAGGCTGCGCGCCAGGGAGCCGTCCACGTGGAGGTACCAGGGGTTGGTGAGCGGTTCGGCGGAGGGTTCCATGGCCGCACCCACCAGTTGGACCAATTCATGGACCGAGGTGGGCGCCTCGTCCGTGATGTTGACGACACGACCGTCCATCTTGCCGGCCAGTGCCATCTGCACGGCCGCTGCGATGTCGCGGTGGTGCAAGGTGCTCATCCTCTGGGCGGGGTGCCATTGGCCCACCACGTATTTGGGCAGGTCTTCCAGATGCCCGTCACCGTCGCCATAGACGAAGGGGAAGCGCAGGATGGACCAGTTGAGCCCGCTGGCGCGCAGTTCCTTCTCCGCCGCCACCTTGCTGGCCGGGTAGGCGTGTTTGGGTTCGACCGCGTCGTCTTCGCGGCCGGGGCGCGGGCTGTCCGCGTTGTAGACATTGCTGGTGCTCGCCATGATGAAACGCGCGTCAGGCGCATGCGTCTTCGCCGCCGCGATGAGATTGCGCGTGCCTTCCAGGTTGACTTTCCAGATCAGGTCCTGGTCGGGGGTGCGGAACACGGCCGCCAGATGCACGATGGCTTGCACACCCTGCACTGCGGGCGCCAGCGAAGCCGGGTCCAGGATGTCGCCCTCGATGGCCGCGACGCCGTCGGGGAGTTGCTTGCCGGAGCGCACAAGCGCGCGGCATGCCACGCCCGATGCGGCCAGACGTTGCAGCAGACGCGAGCCCACCAGCCCGGTGCCGCCTGTGATCAGTACCGTCATTTTTTCAGTCCTTCCACCAAAAGGTTGAGTCGTTGCGTTGCGCCCTGAAGCACGCGGACCACGGTCGCGAGATCGGCCTCGGATACGCCTTCAAAACCTGTTTTCACGATCAGGTCCAGCGGATCGGGCAAGGTCTTCCAGAGGCGCCGTCCGGCGGCGGTCAAGGTCAGCAGCCGTTGGCGCTGGTCGTCCGATGCGGGCTTCTGCTCGATGAGGCCCTTGCGGACCAGGGCGCCCACGATCTCGCTGAGCGTCGGTTTCTCCACTTGCAGCCAGTCCAGGAAATCGCGTTGCAGATGCGGTCCATGGTTGACCAGCACCCACAGCACGTACCACTGGGTGGAGCCAAGTTCATAGGGCCGCAGGCTGGCTTCCATGACTTCCCGGCTGGCCAGGTAGTACTTCTTCGCCCATGCCCCGGCTGAGTTGTTCGCGAGATGGTCCAATTGCTTCTCCAATAATTCGGCGCCGAACCAATTATGTTCGGCACCGAACAATTTGTCAAAAGCCGGGTGGACGAATGGGTTGTTGGCGCTTATGTGGTCAGGGCGGCTTCGGCAAACAAGGGGTTGCGCGCCGCCAGCGCCACGGCGTCCGCGCCGGCCGGGTAACGCAGGCGCGGCGTGGTGTCGTTCGCGGCCAGCCACACAGCTTCGGCCACGTCCAGCTCGCTCGTGACGGCCTGGGGCTGTCCCATCGCGGCGAAGATGGCTTGCGCGTAGGGCGCATAGGCCGGCGGAATCAGCCCTTGCATGCGCTCGGCGCCGTTGGCCGTGAACTGCGTGGAGGGCGCGTAACCCGGCTCGACCATCTTCACGCGCACGCCGAACGCTTCCAGCTCGAAAGCCAGCGAGGCGGTGAAGCCTTCGATGGCGGTCTTGCTCGCGGTGTAGGCCGCCACCAGAGGGAAGGGGGCGATGGTCGCGCTGGAGGTCACGTTCACCACCAGGCCCGAACGGCGGTCGCGGAACTGCGGCAGCACGGCCTGCGTCATCGCCATGGTGCCGAAGGTGTTGGTCTCGAAGATCTCGCGCACCGTGGCCATGGGCGTGGCTTCGAAAGCCCCGAAGAGGCCGAGGCCCGCGTTGTTCACCAGCACGTCGATGGGGCCGGCGGCGGCCAGCGCCTGGGCAATGCTCTCGGGCCGGGTCACGTCCAGCGCCAGCAGATGCAGGCGCGAAGAGGTCGGCAGCAGGTCGGCGCGCGGCGTGCGCATGGTGGCGTAGACGGTCCAGCCCTGGGCGTGGAAGTGGCGCGCGGTTTCGAGGCCGTAGCCGGAAGAACAACCCGTGATCAGCACTGTTTTCATGAAGAACTCCTTGAGGTGTTGGTTGAGGGGGTGAAAACAGGTGCAACGATAGCGCTCGGAATCCGGACTTTCTACAATCATTAGTCTTGAATTAATTTGCAATCGTCCGGAGTGACAAACATGGTTGACCCGCTGTTGGATGTCATCACCCTGCTGCGCCCGCGCGCGGTGTTCTCCAAAGTCATCAGCGGCGCGGGCGCCTGGGCCGTGCGCTACTCGGCGTTTGGCCAGCCGAGCTTCTGCACCATGCTCGAAGGCCGTTGCGTGCTGACGGTGGACCAGCAGGAGCCCCTGACCCTGGAGGCGGGGGACTTTCTGCTGATGCCGGCCACGCCGGGTTTCACGCTGTCCAGCCCGGAGCCGGCCGTGCCCGTGTTTCTCGACCCCGACCAGACGCGGGACACGACGGGTGAACTGCGCCACGGGCGCCGCAGCGGCCCGCCTGACGTGCGCATGCTGGGCGGATATTTCGCCTTCGACTCGCCGGACGCAGCCTTGCTCGTCTCCCTGCTGCCCGTGCTGCTGCACGTGCGCGGCGTCGAACGTCTGCCAGTGCTGGTCCAGCTCGTGCGCGACGAATCGCTCGATACCCGACCTGGGCGCGACCTGGTGCTGCGCCGCTTGGTGGAGATCCTGCTGGTCGAGGCGCTGCGGTCTGGTTCGGGTTCGGGTTCAGACTCCGCTTCCGGCGCAGCCACGCAGGGCGACGGCCGCGAGGGTCGTGATGGCCGTGAGGGCGATGCACCCCCCGGCCTCTTGCGTGGCTTGGCCGACGCGCGTGTCGCCGTCGGCCTGCGCCTCATGCATGGCGACCCGACCCGTGCCTGGACGGTGGAAGCGCTGGCCCGCCAGGCCGCGCTCTCACGTTCCACCTTCTTCGACCGTTTCTCGCGCGCAGTGGGCGTTCCGCCCATGGAATACCTGCTGTCCTGGCGCATGGCCCTGGCCAAGGACTTGCTGGTGCGCGGCGACCTCGCCATCGCCGACGTGGCCGAGCGCGTGGGCTACGGCTCGGCCAGCACCTTCAGCACGGCGTTCAGCCGTTATGTGGGGCAGCCGCCGGGGCGGTATGCGCGGGAGCGGGAGACGCTTGCTTTGGCGAGCTGAGAGGCGGGCTTGTTCCTCGGCCTCTTGATTCCAGCGCGGCGTTCACCGCTGGCCGCAAGGTTCACAGATAGGGTTGGATGTTCTGCATCGTGCGGTCGACGTAGGCTTCCTTCTCCCCGACCGGGGCCACGTAGTGGATTGCACTCTTGGCTGCTTCCACGCCTTCCAGGCGCGCGATCAACCAGGCGGCCAGGTACTGTGACGACAGGCAGCCCCCCGCCGTGGCCGTCGTCAACTACAAGATGCCACGCCTGCACACCAAGGCTGAGGTACTGGCCAATGCCCGCCAGATCGCCGACATGGTGGTCGGCATGAAGCGTGGTTTGCCCGGCATGGACCTCGTGATCTTTCCCGAGTACAGCACCCACGGGATCATGTACGACGCCCAAGAGATGGTCGAGACGGCCGCCACCGTGCCCGGCGATGAGACGGCCCTCTTCGCCGAGGCCTGCCGCAAGGCCAAGGTGTGGGGCATCTTCTCCTTGACCGGAGAGCGCCACGAGGAACACCCGAAGAAAGCGCCTTACAACACCCTCATCCTGA
>JARJFC010000140.1 GCA_029310945.1 Leptospira sp. 96542 | reverse complement strand
GGGGGTGTAAGAGCCGATCCAGTCCGCGATCACACGGCTGGCGTGCTGCAGGGTTTCGAATCGGTGGCGGTGCACGCACTGGTCCTTGAGGGTGCGGATCACGCGCTCGACCATGCCGTTTTGCTCCGGGCTGTACGGGGTGATGAACTCCTGCCGCAGCCCATAGCTTTTGACCAGGGCCGCGTAGCTGCGGCTCGTGAACACCAGGCCGTTGTCTGATCTCAGCAGGAATGGGGAGCTGACCTTGCCCAGACAGCCATAACGTGCGATCAACGCCTGTTCCAAGGCCGCCTCAGCGGTTCTGGAACGCCCGCTGCGGCTGAGATGCCAGCCCAGCAACTCACGGCTGTAGCAGTCGATCACCAAGGCCAGCGAGGCCCACCCATCGCGCCCCGCCCACACGCGACAAAGATCCGTGGCCCAGCGCTCGTCTGGCGCCTTGGCCACCGACGGCAAGGCCTGGATGCGTGGCCTGAAGCCCACGGTTCGCTTGCGCACCTGCCAGCCCTTGAGCTGGAAGATGCGCTGCACGGTGTTCTTGTTGAACCCGAGCAGGTGCGCCACCGTGCGGTAACCGAAGGCCGGGTTCTCTTCGATCATCGCCTTGATGGGCTTGACGAAGTGTTCCTGAACCTTGGGTGGCGCCTTGGCGCTGCGGTAGTACACCGTGCGCCGGGGCAGCTCGAACCACTGGCACAGCTTGACCAGACTGACCTTGAAGCCCTCTTCGGCCAATCCCTGCTGAAGGCTGAGGATCATTTCTCGTCCGCGTTGCCCAGCAGGGAAGCCAGCTTTTTTCTTGCACGCAGCTCCAACATGGCTTCGCCATAGGCCTGCTGCAATTCATGCAGCTGTTTCTCGTACTGCTCTTTGACTTCCAGGGGCTTGGTGCGCAAGGCGTTCTCCATGCCGCGCTTGCCCTCATCAACCCACTGCTCCACCTCGGAAGGGGGCAGATCGAAGGCCCGACTGGCCTCCGAGATCGTGGTTTTGCGCTGGATGATGTCCAGGACCAGGGCCGTTTTACGCTTGGCCGTCCAGCGTTTGATGTCGTCTTCCATCAGGGTGCTCATCGTCGTTTCCTTCAACGTTAACACCTGTGCAGGAATTCACTGGGTCAATACAGAGCGACCCAAGCGATCCCTGGGCGGACTGACACCTTCTGCCCACGCCAAAACGCTGATGCAAAAGCAGTTAAATTAACCCCCGGACTCCAAAGCCCAGTGCTACTGAAAACGGGGGGGACGTCGCATCAAATCGCTCGATAAGTGCCTGACATAGATCGCTTGCCTCAATTTCCGGTCCAACCCAACAAACGTGATCTGAATCCGGATCGAACTGCGCCAATTTTTTGACAAGCTCAAGTGAGTAATCCATTGTCCCGCGTGACTTGTTCGCTCCGTCCCAAACATCCATCAAGCCGCACTTGATGCCACGGTAAATCATGTCCACAGCAAACTGCCAGCGAAACTTTGGATCGTCGTTTAGCTCCCCTGGTTTTGCACATGTAAACAAGTCGGCGCTGTACCCAGAGAGAGTGAGGAGATACAGATTCCCCTGAAACCAAGCTGCAATGTTGGGCGGCATTTTCATCATTGTGTGTAGATCAGCTTCAGATTGCACCGCTGGTTCCGCTATTTTGTTGCCTCTATTGCTAGCCAGTTGGACAGCTTCGCCGCCTCAAGCTTTAACTCGCGGCTGAACTTCCTTCTCGTCTCCATAAACCATCTCCGGTTTCATCGTCCACCTTAACAAAGTGTCCTTGATACCGACATCAGCCCACTACTCCTTCTGCGAAGGCCCGGCCAGCGTATCAATTCTGCTTTGCCCGGTGGTCTAGCTGCAGGGGTTCACTCCACAATATGCCAGCGACACATACCGGCGAGCTTTGAAGGAGGCAGGCCTGCGTGGCTCCATGAGCTCGCCAGCCAATCCGTATCACAATGCCCAGGCGGAGAGCTTCATGAAGACGCTGAAGGTTGAGGAGGTCTACTTGGCCGGCTATGAGACATTCAACGATGTTGCAACGCGGCTGCCGCGCTTCATCGAAGAGGTCTACAACGCCAAGCGGCTCCACTCCGCACTCGGCTACCGATCACCCAACGAATTCGAATCCCAACTCGCTCAGCAGGCGGCTTAGTTCCGATGACCCCGGCGGTCCAACCCGAAGGGTTCACTCCAACCGCTACTCAATTCCTGGGGGTACGTCGTTAATTAGTGATTCAATTTTATTCTTTTTATCAATTAAAAATTTTTCGAATTCATAAGCCCAAGTATCTATATCTGATTGGGCTCTAGATTGGTCACTTAGCAGGATTACCGCCGACGGCCCTATAGCAATGATTTCCCCATTATCGAAACAAATATCCGACTCAATAAACCAATTTTTATCTTGCCTCTTGATATCTATACCAATAGAAAATTCGTCACCATCTTTATGGTGACGAATTTCCAAATATCCTCTCAGGATAAAAATATTATTCGAAGTATGTCCAATATTTTTAGTCACTGATGAGTCATTAATTACTAGCGCCTTTGAAAAATCTTTCAAAATTTCATTTAGGCGAATCCATAAAGAGTTAATTAAGTCAGTCATTTATAAACTCTCATTTCTTCACTGTATCAACGACGGAATCCATCAACTCACGCGTAAGAGGATGAACTTCAGTACCACCACGGCTATCAATCCAGTCTTGCATCTGACTCATATCCTTTGGAGTAATGGAGACATGACCTGTCTTGGGATTGTCGCAAGTGGCACATAGATCCTTAAATTTTGATGTGTCGATAACCTGATTCTTTCCAGTCAATGCATTTTCCAAGCTGTTAGCAGCAGATAGCCCATTTGCATCCTTTTCCCTCGGAGTCATACTATCGGGTGTGCCAGATGCCGACCGATAAATAAGACCATCACTCTCTCCTGAGGTCCCGCTATTTACTTGCGCACCCCCTGTGCTGCTTTTTGTGCGAGTCCCACTGCTACTACGGCCTGAACCAGCATCGGCCTTTTTACCCAACCCTATGCCAAACAGGGTGCCAATGAATTCGAAACCAGAAGCGATTTCTTTTGCAGAAATCCCTAGTTCCGGCTCCGGCAAATCTTTAGCGGTCGCCTCATAGTCACGCTCGGATCTAAAGTTCTCAGGGACGTCTTCCTTGACAATCCCCCCCGCAAAATCGATTGCTTTATCTTTAAGTTCTCCCACCTTCTCAGACAAACCTGTTTCTTCATTAATTTTTTCGTTAACTTTTTCGGAAACTATTTTGAAACCTGCTCGGATAGGACCTCCAGCGACCAGCATTACCGTTTCAAGCGCTGCTGCTTTCTTGGGATTTTCCTCCTCCAATTCCTTGATGATTTCCCCAAGTTGCCCGGCTGCCGCCAGACCAACCGCCAGCGGATTGGGGTCCTTAGGCTTTACATCGACTGGAGGTAGCGTCGCATCGGCTTGATCGTCCGGCGGCGGAGCAGATGCGCTTACATCCTGTCCTTGGTCAGGAGTTGCGTTGATTTGAAATGGAATTTCCGTCAGCTTGTTATTGGCCTGTTCGATACCTTCAAGGCTTCTGATCAGCCCTTTTTTCTGCATCAACGCCGCGATCTCTTCATCCGAGAAACCAGCTCGGATCAAGGTATCGACCACCAACTCACCGATCGCTCCCAGCCTGCTCCGAAGCTCCGGCGACAAGTCATCACCCATGGCACGGATTTCTCTGATGAGGAACGTTGCCCCTTGCACCGTCGCCTTGGCAGCATCGATGATCACCTTGTTGTCAACCGTCACGCTGGCGTTCAAGGCTCCGGTCTGCTGATCCACCGTGGTGATCTGCGCTTGGCTCACGTCCCGGTTCAGCTCCGGGTACGTCTCGTCCACCTTCTTGCCGCCCACCGTCACATTGCCCAGGCCCAGGGTGGCTTGGGTTTCGCCTTCCCTGTTGTGGCCCGAGTGGCTCAGGTTGACCGTGGTGGTGCCGTTCTCCGAGAAGTTGCTCTTGCCTTTCTCGTCGGTTGTCAGGCCCGTGCTGACCTGCATGCCCGTGCTGCGCTGAGTTTCGCCGGCCTACTGGCTGGGCCTGACTTTCCGCGCTCCCAGCGCCTTGCTGTGCGTCCTCTGTCTCTGGGGTATGTGGCGGCATGGGCGCCAGGGC
>JARJFC010000013.1 GCA_029310945.1 Leptospira sp. 96542 | reverse complement strand
GCAAACTTTGAATTGAGGATTTTTTTTGCTCCCAAGGCAAGAAAAATCGATTCTAAGTTCTTTAGACCAATCCTCTTTAAACATTCTAGAACTGAAATTAGGTGGGTATGTGATCCGAACAATGGCGAATTAGCAACTTTTAAGATCTCTGCTGTAATTGCAGGATCTTTTTCAACTGCTTCTGCAATCTCATGCCAATCTACGTCCTTTTTATTAGCAATCGCAATTAAATTGTGTATGGATTGGGATAGTGGAGGTAGAGTATCAACTTCCTTTATCAACAGTTCGCGGATTTTTTTTTGATTTTCCTTAGGCAGTAATAACTTTGGAATCCGAATTACGATTTCAGTGTCGATTTCATTTGTGATAAGTTCAAAAAAAGAATTATTGATACCTGAATTTCTAAGGAGGATATGAATGAGCACAATACCCAGGCCAGAACTTTCTTCATTGTCTACTGATTCGCGGTAAGCATCATTGATGTTCTTAAAACGTTTGGAGGCGTTAACTCGAAATGAGATTCTTTGTTTTTCTTCAGGTAATATTTTGGTGGTGTTCCTAACTCTAAACTCTACGAAGTCACCTAAATATTGTGCCGTGAGGTGAATCTTTAATTCAGAATCTTCGAGGGCTTTGAATATTCTGTGCCGATTATGGCCAAATTCTTCCTTGAATAGTGGTATACCGCGTATGTAATCAGATTCATTCCAAATGTCTAAGCCGTTGTCCTTAAAAAAAACTCTTTTCCCGTTCGCTTTGCATCCATTGACTAATAGCTCACTTAGGATCGTAAAAAGTATTTCATGAAGAAATTCAAGGGAAAGGCTTCGTACAAGCCTACCAATCCACACATCGAGGTCGGGACAGTCACTTTCGGCGAAGTGGACATAATCCTTTTTTAATGGTTTCCCCGATAGAAACTCCTCCTGAAAAGCTAGAAGTGTGGAAATAGACATCTAAACCCTATTTGACCCTAGTTTCGGAATTTGGAAACCCAAAATTTTATTTTGAAATTTTCTAAAAATCTCCGATACTAGAAGAGCATGGAACTCTTGAAAAAATACTCACTAACCCTCATTTTGTTTTTTGTAGTTGCTGTTTCGATATCTGCTCAAGATACAAAACCCCAAAATACCCCCAATGAAGTTATCCAAGAAGATCACGATACAAAAGAGGGAAAAGACAAAGAGCTTTTCGAATATTATTATAAGACTCGTCCAGAGAATCTTCCTCCTAACAAAGCTAAATTAGAATATAATTTAATTAAAAGTTTAAAAAAGGAAATCCTAAGTAGAGACTATTCCAAAGAGAATTTGGAAGGGATAAAAAAAATCGATGCGACAAACATTCAATATGAAAGGGTGTATCGAGAAAGTAAATGGTTGCGCGGATTTATGGTTCAAAACACCCACTTAAGTTATGGGGAGTTTATGTATGTTGTTAAGTACGACAAATATATGTGTTTTGTTAATTTTGATGTGAATCCTGAGATGTACCTTCAACAATCTCGTCAGTCACAACTTGTTTTCGAGGCGAAAGATAGATTTGAGATAGTAATCCCCAAACCCTGAGCAATGTTGATAGGCCGACTAAAATAAGAAGGAAAGATAAACCAAATCTAAAGAAGCGTTCCAGGTTTTCTATATACGGGGGGATTTCATCGTTCCCCTTTATATATGAAATTGCAGAATTTTTGCCAAATATTCTGAGTTCTTTTTTATAAATTTCGATTGGATCTCCCAATTTAATTTTTTTGTATATATGATACGGAATTTTTTCAGAAGTTTCATAGAGCGAACCATCACTTAAACCAAAACTGTAATTGCATAGATAAGCGGTCGGAAATTTATTTTTGATCCGAGAAAGTTCCTGGACAGTCGCAAAACTTCTATTTGATTCTAAAAAAAGAAGTTTGTACTCATGTTTCAGAAAGCTGTTTTCGTATCGAACGATTGAGTAAAATAAACCAAATACGACAAAACACACAAAAACAGTATTCGCCACCCAAATGGGAATACGTGTCGACATTTAGGAGCCCGAAGTTCCCTCAAAAGACTTTAGGGCTTCTTCTCGGTCGCTGAAAAAATGGAAAGCACTCGATAAACCTAATAAATGGAAAACTTGGAGTATTGAACTTGTTACACCAACAAGTGCCATTTCTTTATTTCGTTTTTGTAAGTTCATTTTCACATCCAAAATCATCCGAATGCCTAGGCTAGAAATGTATCTAAGTTCGGAAAAGTCCAAAATCAGATGTCTTCTATCATCACCCACCATTTCGTCGAGAATTGTTTGGGTGATTCGATCGAGAGGACCCGATTCCATACGTCCTTTGATCTGGACTATGACCGTTCCGTTGATACGCTTTTGTTCTATTTCGTATGGTAAATCTTGCATAGGAATTCCTCTCTATAACGGAACGAGTACGAATAATTTTTCTGGAGATAACCGAATTGTGGCTTTAGCATAAGGAGGAAAAGGGTAGTGTCTTTCTGTCAAAGAATCCACTGCTATGCCTCCATTCATCTCCGAGATTACTTCCACTTCACCCAATGCCCTGAAATCTGCCAAGGAAAACTCAGTTTCTGGTTGCTTTGTTCTAATTTCTCTGGCATAAACATGAAAAAAAGATTCGTGTTTGGAAAAAGGCGCAAATTTTTTTGGAAAACACGAGCTGATCCAACCGGTTGATCCCGCCCCAGTATAAACAAGAAGTCCTGAACATTTTTGTTCTTCTCTTAACTTCTGGTAAGAGATCCAATACCTAGAAGTTAGATCTGGGCTGCTATTCCGAATCGAAAGTTCGCAGATGGCGGGTACGGTCGTAGTTCTGGTTCCGTTGGGATAATGGATCTCAGTTTCGAGAAGAGACCATTCTTCCAATTTTGTATTTTCGAAATTCTTTTTTACCGCTTCGCCAAGTTCTTCAGCGGTAAAACCCAAAAGAGCTCCTACCGATGATTGTGGATCCGAATTACAGCCAATCAAATGTGCTTTACCTGTTTGGTGAGCTACATATGTGAAGTGATTGTCTCCACCATGTGAAACAATGAGGTCAATTGGTTCAGTAGATTGTATAGGGTCAAAGTTTTCGCGAAACACAAAAGTAGCATTTGGAAACACTTTTTCTTTGAGGTAACTTCTGGATTGGATTTGCCTTTGATGTGATTCCAAAGTTCTTTGGAAAACTTCTTCTTTGTGACGCGTGACATCTTTATAAGCTTGTAATGAGCCGTAAGTTTCTAAATCCAACTCGTATTTTGTTCGTTTAAATACCACTACAACGTTCTTGTATTTACGTAGAGCCATAAGTTTTGGAAGAAATTACCATTTTCCTTAGAGAAATAAAGGTTTTTTTGAAAAAACTTGCATTTTCTTAGGAAATTTAAAGAAAAATTGTATCCAAAAAAAATTTAGTCTTGTACCAAAACAGGTAGTCTTGTAAATAATGTGAAACCGTAAACTGGTTCAGAGGAAAATCAAAGTATGGCAGCAACACCTACCCCAATGAAAAAATCCGAGATGTTGAGCGAATTGGCAGAAACAACTGGGATGACTAAAAAGAATGTATCCGCATTTTTAGATTCTTTTGTTGAATTGGCATATAAAGAAACAAAAAAGAATGGAGCATTTGTGATACCAGGTTTAGGTAAACTTGTAAAAAGAAATCGTCCCAAAAGAAAAGGTAGAAATCCTGCTACTGGTGAAGCAATTCAGATTCCAGCTAAAACAGTCGTTAAATTTACTTTGTCTAAATCTTGTAAAGATGCGATAGTACCTCCTAAAAAATAAAGTTTCATCCAGGGCATGAGTCCTGGTGGCAATATGGAAAAAAAACCTTTTCCTTTTGATCCGTTTCAGGATTCTCTCATTGGAGAAAAAATTTTGGGTCTTTGGCTTTCCGATCATAAATCGGAAAAAGATCTAAGAGAAAGACTAGAACATTCTCTTGGTCTTGGCCCAAATTTGATTTTTTTCACTCCCAATGCCGATAAACAAAAGTTAATGGTATCGTATCCGACTGAAATTCGGAAGTACCTTGAATCTAAAGATTACGAGTTAGTGCAAAAACTACTCATTCAAATTGCTCGAGGGTATGGTGATAAACAACCAGCACTTGATATTAGTCTTGAACTCATCGAATGGTTGTTAACTGGTTTTGATTTGGATGAATTGATAAAACAAGTGTTATCAACGATTTTTGAGTTTCCGTTCGATATTGAGTTTGTACATCGAGTTAGGTCTGAATATATAAAAGAGTTGAGAGGGTAATTTTTTAGATTTTATTCTTGTCAAATTTTGAACATAGTTCAAGATTTGGGAAATCATTCCCTTGGAACCAACTATGACAACTCGAAACATTTACAAATGGGGATCTCCTGAAATTGAAGAATCTCTACCAAAACATACACTAGAATTTTTGGAATCACAGTTCCAGATCCAGAAAGAATTTAAAGAGAATCTCCCCAAAGGCGAACTTCCACTCCGAAAACTAAAATCTTCTAAGATAACCACTGCAGTCATAAATAAACTTAAACTCATCGTTGGCAAAGAGAATGTTGATTTGAGTGATGAATCCCGAGCGAAACATTCCATCGGTAAATTCTATTCCGAAATCTATAATGCGCGTTTTGGTTTGGTTCAGAAAACCGTTGATGTGGTTGTAAAACCAGACTCAGAAAAACAAATTGAGTCAATTGTTGAATTGGCTAACTCTGCCAAAATCCCAGTCATTCCCTTTGGTGCGGGTTCAAGTGTTACAAGGGCTTTGGAAGCACCCAAAGGTGGGATTTCCTTGGATCTTTCTCGGTATAATCGAATATTAGAATTTAATGCAATTAATGCGACGGTAACGGTTGAAGCTGGCATTTTTGGGCCAGAATTGGAGTCATTCTTAAATGATAAAGGATTCACTTGTGGCCATTTTCCTCAATCATTTGAATTTTCAACTGTTGGCGGTTGGGTTGCGGCAAAAGGTGCTGGCCAAGCGTCGACAGGGTATGGGAAAATTGAAGATATTATTCTTGCGTTAACTGCCATTACACCGTCCGGTAAATTTGAATCAAAACCGTATCCAGCTGCATCCATTGGCCCTGATGTCTTTCGTTTGTTTTTAGGATCTGAAGGTAGTCTGGGAGTGATCTCTAAAGTTACACTGAAAATAAGAAAATACAATGTAAAGAATTCTTCTAAAGGATCCTTTATTTTTAAAAATTTTGAATCTGCTGTGGAAACAATGCGCGAGGCAATGCAGGCAGGGTTTGGGAAACCACATTTTTTCCGTGTGCAAGATCCAGAAGAAACAGATATTTCATTTCGAATGAGTGGCCTTCAGGGAGGTAAGGAAGATTATGTTTTGCGACTCCTTGGATACAAACCTAACGAACGATCGTTAATGCATATCATTGTCGATGGGGACGCTGATTATTCTAAGTTTGTTTTAAAGAAAATTAAAAAAATTGCGAAACGTCGAGGTGGTTTTTCTACTGGTGAGTCGCCAGTCAATAAATGGTTACACCAACGGTATTCGAGCGCTTACTTGCGAGATTATTTGATGAATGAAGGTGTAAGAATTGACACACTCGAAACCGCCGTTACATGGCATGAACTGTTTGGGCTTTGGAATAAAACAAGAGCATACATTAAGAGTTTTCCGAATACCTCTTGTATGGTACATATTTCGCATGCTTATGAAACGGGAGCGAATCTATATTTTATTTTTCTGAATCCAATGGACAAAGAAAATGAAATTAGTAATTTTGAAAAATTTCATAAAGGCATCATAGAAACAATACATACAAATGGTGGATCTTTGTCCCATCATCATGGGATTGGGCGAATGTTGGCTCCTTGGATGGAAAGAGAAGTTGGTAAAGAAGGAG
Source organism: Leptospira sp. 96542 (assembly GCA_029310945.1). Taxonomy (GTDB): domain Bacteria; phylum Spirochaetota; class Leptospiria; order Leptospirales; family Leptospiraceae; genus Leptospira_A. The sequence continues at coordinate 95,045 of JARJFC010000013.1, read as the reverse complement.
TCAGGATCTTGTCTTCGGTCAAAAAGATTTTTGATCCAAAAGGAATTATGAACCCAGGCGGATTATTAGGTATTAAATAATGGGTGTATCTGAAAGAAAAAAGAGAGAATTTGCAGAAAGAGAAGAGAATATCTTATCTTGTGCAATTTCCTTGTTCCGGTCGAAACACCCATCACTTGTGAAGATGGATGATATCGCCAAACACCTTGAAATCGGAAGAGGAACAATCTATTTACATTTTAAAAGTAAAGATGATCTTATGGCTCGCATTCAATATGAAGACTATTTGCGATTGCGCGGCAGACTCGAAAGGGCACTAGAAGAAAAAACAGCCATTGGTATGGCTAAAAAAGCTCTGCGCGCCTACATTGAACATTGTTTGGATGATAAACAAATGTATCTTGTTGCTAAACAATGTGGAGACAATATGAATATACAAAATGTTTCCGATGATATGCGAACTTTACTGAAAAATGAAAGAGTAATCCGTTTGAGTGTGCTTGAAAAAATTTATAAACATTCAAAATCTGAAAATCTAATAAACAACAAGGGTACTTACCCGAATGTCGCTGTAGCATGGGGCATGATTCGTGGAGCAGTCGAAGTATTGTTAGATGGCCATTTTCAAAACGAAATTAAAAGTGAGAAATCGTATCTCGAAACTATAGAACATGTTTTATTTTATGGATTGTTTTCAAACAATACCAAAGGGGACTCTCTATGAAAATCAAAGTGATTTTAAACCCTGTTTCCGGGGGAGGGGTTTCCTTAAAAGTTTGGAAAACCGTGGAAAAAGAACTATTAAGCCAGAAGTTAGATTTTAGTTTCGAGGCTACTACATATCTGAAATCTGGTCGTGAGATTGCAACTGAGGCTGTTAAGTCTGGGTACCGTTGGATCATCGGCATTGGTGGTGATGGAACTTTATCAAATATTGTGAATGGGCTTTTTGAAAATGAAAAACCCATTCATCAGAAAGTTGTATTCAGTCCGATTCCTGCTGGTCGTGGAAACGATTTTGTGAAAACAGTTAGGGTTCCCAAAAACCCCAAAAAAGCTATCAAACAAATATTAGCTGGGAGTGAGAAAAAAATCGATCTTATTTCTGTTCAATACACAAAAGAAGATAACTCGATGGGAAAATATTTATGTTTAAATTTAGCTGACTTTGGAATGGGCGGTGAAGTTGTTTATAAGGTAAACCGCTCCAGATTGGGTAAAATACTCGGTGGAAAAGCTGTGTTTTTGATTTATACCTTTCTTTGTTTATTTTCTTATAAAAATAAGCAGATTAAAATCTCGATCTCTCCAAAGGAAATTATAGAAAATAAATGTCGTTTGGTGGTTTGTGCAAATGGTGAATATGCAGGAGGAGGGATGTGGTTTGCGCCAAACGCAAAGTTGGATGATGGGAAATTTGATTTTTTAGCCATCCAAAATGTGACGATATTTGAAACCTTGATGAAATTTGGTAAATTGTATAAAGGTGAAGTTAAGGAAGATGAAAAGGTGATTTCAAAACAAGTTTCTGAAATCACGGCGTCTTCAAACGAAGATGTTTATATTGATGTAGATGGTGAGAATATGGGACAATTGCCAGCAAAATTCAAAATTCTCCCAAAACTCCTTACAATCAAGTGTTAAAATGATGAAGAATATTACAAAAAACGAATCCCGGAGAATCAGCGAACTAAAAGCAGAATATGACATAATCGTCATAGGTGGTGGCATAACGGGCGCTAATGTAGTTTGGGATGCTAGTTTACGTGGATACAATTGTTTACTTGTAGATAAAAACGATTTTGCTTCTGGTACAAGTCAGGCTACTTCAAAATTAATACATGGTGGTTTACGGTATCTTAAAAACCTGGAATTTTCTTTAGTTCGAGAATCATTACGAGAGAGACGATACTTAGCGAAGATATCACCCCATTCAATCCAGCCAATGGGTTTTATTGTTCCAGTTCGCAATTTTTTCGAAAAAGTTAAATTATATTTAGGAATGCAATTGTATCATTTTTTATCTTTTGATAGAAACTATGATTTGAGTGATGATACAAAATTGCCAAAATTTCGCTGGAATTCAAAATTAGAAACAATTTATAAAGTAATTGGTTTGAACCGAAAGCACTTATTGGGTAGTTTTCAATATTATGATTATGCAAATATCAATCCCGAGAGGCATACAACAGAGTTCATTTTGTCCGCTAAAGAAATTGGGGCTGATGTGCTCAATTATGTTTCAGTAACTACAATCCAAAAACAAAATAATGGTGGCTACACTGTTGGCATCACAGATAATTTAACAGGCAAAAAAAAACTAATTTCAACAAAAGTAGTCGTAAATTCGAGTGGGCCATGGGCAGATTTGATTGAATCGATCGCAGGCATAAGTGCAGAGAAAAAATTGGTTAGGTCAAAAGGTATCCATGCAGTTGTCCGAAACATTGCAGGCAATGAAACTGTAATCCTAGAAAAAAAAGATGGTTCACATTTATTTGTCATTCCTTGGAGAAACAAAACTATCATAGGTACAACAGATACTTCATTTAGCGAAGATCCAGATGAGTTTACAGTGAAAGAATCAGAATTAGTAAATTTGCTTGATGAGGTAAATTATACTTTCGGATTTGCAAAGTTAACGTTAGCTGATGTGGACTATTATTATGGTGGGCTTAGGCCTTTAGTCGAAGATGTTGGATCTACTGAAGGTACTTACACAGCTTCGCGCAAGTCAGAAATTTTGCATTATAAAGATAGTGGTTTTCCTGGTTTTTTCAGTGCATTGGGTGGAAAATATACTACGAGTAGAGCCGTAGCAGAGAATTTGGTCAATGCGATCGATATATATAATTTCGGCGAAACAAAAGTTTGTTTAACAAAAGAGAAATCTCTTATCGGTGGAAGATACGAAAATTTAAAGAATCTGATACAGGCCGTAACTTCAAAATACCCGAAACAAAGTGGGTTAAAAATTGAAACTTTAGCAAAAAGATATGGTTCGCAAGTGTGGAAGGTTCTCACTTATTCAGGTTCTGAATTCTATCCTTTACCGAATGGTGAGACGGTATATGAAGAAGAATTGTATTATTCTGTCGATTTCGAATTTATCTGCAGGTTAACTGATTTTTATTTTAGAAGATCTGGAGCTGGTACGGTAGGGCAAATAGATTCTGTTATGCGAAAGAAAATGGATTCCAAATTAGCAAAACGATTGGGTTGGAACCAAAAACGATTGACGGAAGAATCAAAACTAGTAGATAAAAGGTATCTCTGGTTTAAAGACTAATGGCTCGTATACAGATCGAAACCCCAACTAAACAAATATTTTCTACAGAACTCAGTGTTAGAATTTCAGATATCAATTTTGCAGGACACTTAGCTCATGATGCAATTCTAACACTAACACATGAATGTCGAGCAAGATATTTTCATAAATTCGGCTGGACCGAAATCGATGTGGAAGGAAAAGGAATTGTCGTTTCCGATGTAGCCATTGTTTATAAATCGGAAGCTTTTTTCCCAGATGAGTTAGTAATTGATTTATATGTCGATAATATTTCAAAGAAAAATTTTGATTTAGTTTATTCTATCAAACATAAAATAGGCGAAAAAGAAGTTGCGAGAGCCAAAACTGCCATAGTGTTTTTTGATTATACAGAAAGGAAACCATGCCCCATACCTGAAGTATTTTTGAAAACAATCAGTTAGGATTGATGATTTTACTTAAGGTATTTAAAATTTTAATTTCTTCTTCCTCATAATTTAGTTTCGATAAACCATGATTTGGGTTCGATTTTATTACCTTATTCCATTTTGTATTTTTCGTTTTTTCCCAAATTCCGAGCCCCCACCTCCCATATTCATTACGAATCCAATGTTCAAGTTGGGTAATTGTCTCTATGTTTTTGTCCTTTCTGTTGCGAAAGGACAAAATGTAATCTAGTAATTCTACAATCCCATTTTTTTTGACTACTGAAGTTTTAAAAATTGGAGGGAGAGTTTGGTTTGGTAAAATTTCCTTTATGAATTCTAGTGTTGTTTGTAACATATAAAAGCTTGAATTGGAAAGAGTTTCTTCATCACATTTGTTTATAATAAAAGCATCAGGCACTTCCATAATTCCAGATTTCATAAACTGAATTTGATCACCACCCAGTGGTTGCATAACGAGAAACGAAAGATCTGAAATTAAAGAGACTGCAATTTCATTTTGACCTATCCCAACAGTTTCGATAAAAACATAATCGAAAATTTGCCTTAAAAATCGAATGACATGGTATGTATAAGGGTTTAGTCCACCTAGTTCGAGTTGCGATGGCTGCGATCTAAAATAAATTCGAGGATCTCTTCTTGGCAAACTAACTCGAGTTCTGTCACCCAGGATAGACCCTCCCGTTAAATTTGAAGAAGGATCGATGGCTACAATCGCCATCTTTTTGTTTGGTGCCATTTCTAAGAAAAGTTTACAGACTTCACCGAGTAATGAGGATTTCCCTGCCCCTGGGGTGCCAGTGATCCCAATTGTCAGACCTTCCGTTCTACCTTGTGTTGATCTTTCGAGCTCAGCAAATAATGTTTTTCTGAATACTAGGTTGTTTGCTGATTCTATTCTTGAAATTAGTTTCGCAATCGGGTATTTTTCCCCTTGAATCGCTTCGTTGATTGTATTCTGTAACTCTGATTCTATTATAATTTCATTCACGGTCAAGTACTACCATTGATAAATCGTCTTCGAAAGTGGTTTTGCCACCATAAATCTGTAATTCGTTTCGCAAAATTGTTGTTAATTTTTCTGTTTCGGTATTTTTATTTTCAATTAAAAATTCTTTCCAGCGTTTTTCATCGAATGGAATATTTTCTGAGTTTGTGGTTTCGCCAATACCATCTGTATAGAGTATCAGCCTGTCTCCTGGATCAAGAATATGATGCCCTAAAACAAAACCTTTCTTTTTAAAATCAAAATTAATTCCGAGTGGGGCTCCAGGCACTGTCAGTTCGATAAATTCATCTGACAGACGTTTGTGAACAAGAATTGGAATATGACCTGCATTCGAAAACGAAATTTTGCCTGAATTGGGATATAATCGTAGTATGACCGCAGTTGCAAACATTGCAAGTGCCCCACGTTCAGAGACTGCCTGATCCATAACCCTAAGTATTTCTGTTGGATCAAAATTTAGATGTGAAGTGTATTGTGTGACCATTTTGATAACAGATGCAAGAAAAGCTCCTGGAACACCATGGCCTGATACATCGGCCATAAAAAAATCGCAGTATTCGTTCATACTGTGGAAGTCGTAATAATCGCCACCTACTTTGTCCATCGGAACATATAAACTTGCAATTTTATAACCAGGAATTTGTGGGGCAGAGTGGGGGAGGAGTTTTTTTTGAATGAGCCTCGCAATATCTAACTCACGTTCTATGGTGTTGTTTCGAATTTTTAACAAATTATGATAATTTTTGATTGCAAGTGCTGTGTTGACTCGGGCGAATAATTCTGCGGAGTTGAAGTTTTTTGGCAAATAATCGTTCGCACCTAACTCAAAACCCTTTACTATGTCTTCGGATCCTTGCATTGCCGTTACAAGTATAATCGGGAGTTCAACTTGCGATTGGGTTTGTCGAACCTTTTCTAATAGTTCCAAACCATCCATCTCAGGCATGATGATGTCAAGAATGACTAGATCAGGTTTGTCTTTTTGAATTTTAGAAAGCGCAAGTTTACCATCGGAGGCATCATCCACTTGGTATCCGTGTTTTTTTAGGATGTGGACAATCATCTTGCGGATGAGGGAATTATCCTCAACCACAAGAATATGAAAGTCGCTTGGGTTCAAAATGATTAAACCAAAGCGGGTTCGATAGAAATAATATCGATGACTTTATTCATAATCGACATCAAATCATAATCTTTGGGAGTAAAAATTTCTTTGATTCCCATTTTTTTCAATTCATCGAAATCAGATTCAGGAATGATCCCACCAATGACCACAGGAATTTTAGCTTTGTAGTGAGTTAGTTCATCAAACAACTGTTTAACGATCTCTTTGTGAGATCCTGAAAGTATCGATAACCCAATCACATCCGCATTTTCCTCAACCGCCGATTGTACGATTTCTTCTGGAGAAAGTCTGATGCCAGAATATATTACATCAAAACCACTATGTTTTGCAGAAACTGCAATCATTTCGGCTCCATTGGAATGTCCGTCTAACCCCGGTTTACCTACGACAATTTTAGGTCTGTGGCCTTTTGTTTTTATAAAATTCTCTACTTTCTCGCGAACAGTTGCCACTTTATCATCGGTTAAAAATAGTTTTTGTCCATCTACACCAGTAGGTGGATTGTATTCACCATACACTTCCCTGAGCGCGTCTGCCCATTCACCAGTTGTTACAAGTGCTTTTGCGCATGCAATGGAGTAAGGCATTAAGTTTTTGCCTTCTTTTGCTGCTTTTTTTAATTCATCTAGTGAAGTTTGTGCTAATTTTGCATCACGTTTGGATTTGATACCCGCAAGAACACCTAATGTTTGCTCAGCGGATTTTGGGTCTACTTTAAAAATCCCTCCGTCTGAGTCGGTCATGAGTGGTGATTTGATACCGTCCGTCCATTTATTTTTACCAACGATGATAAGCTCATTGGAATTGATTTTAGACAACCGTTCCGTTTGCGATTTTACCAATTGAGATTTCATATAACCATTTTCAATGGCTACAAGTGCTCCACCCATATCCAATATTTTTTGGACTTCAAGTTTTGCTTCATCTTTTAGGGCTTTTACTTTCCCTTCGATCACTTTACTGCCTTCAAAAAGATCAGGATATTCTAATAAATCTGTCTCGTAAGCTAACACTTGTTGTAAGCGAAGTGACCACTGTTGGTCCCATGGTCTTGGCAAAGAGAGTGCTTCATTCCAAGCGGGAAGTTGTAAGGCGCGGCATCTTGCTTTTCGTGAAAGAGTAACCCCAAGTGATTCGATGAGAATCCTCCATGCATTGTTTTCGGGTTGTTCTTCGGTTAGTCCAAGTGAGTTTACTTGTACTCCGTAACGGAACACTCTGTATTTTGGGTTTTTTACTTTGTATCTCTCTGTAGTGATTTCTTCCCACATCTCCGTAAATGCGCGCATTTTGCACATCTCTTCCACAAACCGAATGCCTGCGTTGACAAAAAAGGAAATCCTACCAACACATTGTTCAAATTCTTCTTCTGTAAAACAGTTTCGTTCCTTGATGGAATCAAGAACAGCGATGGCTGTGGCAATTGCAAATGACAACTCTTGCACTGGAGTTGCCCCTGCTTCCTGTAAATGGTAGGAACAAATATTAGAAGGGTTCCATTTTGGGATTTTGTGTAGGCAAAACTCATACATATCCACAATGATCTTCATGGAATCTTTAGGAGGGTAGATATAAGTGCCTCTTGCCAAATACTCTTTGATCAAATCGTTTTGTGTGGTTCCATTCAGTTTCTCTAATGGAACACCTCTTTCCTCCGCCAATGCGACATAGAGAGACAAAAGCCACATCGAGGTTCCATTGATGGTCATCGAAGTGTTCATCTCCTCAATGGGGATTTGGTCGAAAAGGATTCGAAAATCTTCAAGTGAATTGATCGGAACGCCCACTTTTCCGATTTCTGGGCGTGATACTTCGTGATCCGAGCTGTAACCACACTGGGTAGGCAAATCAAAGGCTATGGAAAGCCCTGTTTGTCCTTTGGAGAGGTTCTTTCTATACAACTCATTGGAGGCTTTTGCGTTTGTATGGCCTGCGTAGGTCCTAAAAATCCATGGTTTGTCAGGGTTAGCCTGACCTTTCTCGTCTGTGAGAAGGTATTCTTTTTTTTCCGCGGACATTATTTGCCTCTTTAATGAAATTCTATGTATAATTGAAAATCTTCTGGAATATTTTCACCTAAAAATTTATACAGGACAAGGCAATTTCAGCCTTTTCAAAGATGCGCGAACCCAAACCTTTTTCACCCATTCCCTTCTTTTTTAGTATTCTTTTCTTAAGTTTTGGCTTTGCCGTCTTTTCCTATTTTCGGCCTTTTCCCACCACAGAGACCGAATGGGAGTTTTTGGCCAATGTTAAGTCTGTCACAGAAGAGGGTGGGCTTGTTTCTCAGAAAGAACCCTTGGCAATGTGGCTCGTGGTTCTTTTCAAAAAAGTATTTGGTCTTAATTATATCCCCGCTTTTTTGACGTTAGCTGGATTCATTTATAGTTTGTTTTTGCACTTGTTTATGCTTTTACTCAGGCGAGAGGAATGGAAAAGAAATCACTATTTGATTGTTTATCTTTCTGCTTTTTTGCCGTTTTCCTATGGTTTTCCAACATCATATTTTGGAGAAACTTTGTGTCTGGTATTTTTGTTACTTGTATTTCTAACTTTTCGGTTTGAAAAGATAACAGACTTATTTGTATTTCCAATACTCACTGCGTTTGCCTTTTTTTCCAGTTTTATCATGTTCTATTTGGGTTTTACATTTTTTGTATTGTTTTCTGGAATTAGAGGTTCACGCAAAGCCGCACAAAGAACATCAGTGTTTTATAAAAAACGAAATATCCCATTTTTATTTTTGATTGGGTATATGTTTTTCTTTATCTTGAGTTTGGTTTTGTTTTCCTACACAAATTTTTTTGGAGATAGTTCATTCAGTTTCCTTCTTAGCTCTTGGTATGAACAAATCCTTTATATCATTTTACCAGTTTTGCTTCTTGGCTTGGGACATATCCTTTTAAAAACCGAAAAAGAACTAAATACGTATACAGCTTCAATTTTTGTTCTTGGTCTTATCATTGTTTCAATGTACTTTATTTTTAAAGATCTAACCAATACGGAAGTAGAACCTTGGGAAAATCGAACTACAAAACTAACCAAGGCCTTTGGGTTTGCACAAATTCTCAAATCGGATCCTATTTATCTTCCAAAAGAATTTTCAAACGCATTGTATTTCCAAACTGGAACAAAAACTAGCTTTATGAAACCAAATGACGAAAAAGTTTCTGATAAATCTTTTTTCTATGTTTCTGGGCTTTGGAACCAAGACCTACAATTAATTCAGAAATCATATCTATTTAAGAAAAACAATCGTTTGGCGGGTATTGTTTCTTTGGGTGATGATGTAGTTCTGGTTCAGAAAACAGTTTTGGATCGAATGCGGTCGGATAAGGCTCTTAACTTCATTGTAAAAAAAATAGATGAAAATTGGGATTTGTTTCCTACAAATCGACCGTACGATGATTATATAAAATCATTACAGGCTATGTTTGGATACCAATCCTTCTTCTAAGAACTGAAATCTTTGTAATATTTTTTTACCTTTGTCACATAGTTTTGTGTTTCTTCATAAGGAGGAACACCTTTGTAACGTTTAACGGCTCCAGGTCCTGCGTTATAAGCAGCGATTGCTTTTTCTGGGTTTTGAAACTCGGTTAACAATCCTTTTAAAAAACGTACTCCACCGCTTATGTTTTCTTCTGGGTCAAATGGATTTTCCACCCCTAAACTCTCTGCGGTTTTTGGCATAAGTTGCATGAGACCCATTGCTCCTTTAGGAGAAACAGCTTTGGGTTTGAAACCAGACTCTGCTTTGACAATGGCTTTGACAAGGTTTGGGTCGAGACCCTCTGCACTTGCGATGGATTCGATTTTGGAGATGATCCCATCTTGTTTTGTTGGAACTTGGCTCGTTAAATTTGAGAGTTCATTTGCTGGTTTGGTCGGAGAATTCGCAGTTGTTTCTTTGGCCATTAGGCCGGTCTCCAGAATCTGAGCAAATTCAGACTCAGGTTTGGCATTCTTAGGTGTTCCTGCCATTCCCGATATGGTTTCGATGCGACTGATTACTTGCGATAGGGAAGGGATGTCCGTGAGCCTCATATTCGTCTTATCGGCGGGATCCGAAGAGACTTTAATAAAATTATGTCTCATTTGAGAGGGTTTGCAGTTTTCCGACCAATTTGGAAGGAAAAATTACAAAGAACTGTTTATTTTTTCCAAATCACGGAGCGAAAGGGGTTTGACCAAATACCCTTTGACATTGGGAAATTTTTTGGCTCGCTCTTTGTCCAACGGATCGATGGAAGATGTAAGGATGTAAATTGGAATGTTCAGCAATGTTTGTTGTTTTTGCAAATGGTTTAAGAATTCCCAGCCATTCATCACTGGCATATTGAGATCTAAAAAAATAACCTCCGGTAGGTTCTGCAAATTTGAAATTTGATTGAGCGCTTCTTCACCATTATCGTATATTTGAATGTTCTTACAGAAATCAAATTTTTCCATTAGAGTTTTGATCAGAAATGCAGTTATCACATCATCTTCAATTAATAATACTGAATCTAACGTTTTCATGGAATTAGCTACAGAATTCAGTTTTGCCCACCTTGTTTTGTTTTTTGTTTCTACTCAGATTTGTGCCGAGTTACAGCCTACATAGTTTATATTTTTTCAATTTTCATGCAATCATAAATCCTCAGATTTTTCTTTAAGTGGGGAAGCGAGGACATCTGGTTTTAAAATTTGGTGCAGTCTGTCCTTTTCGATGAGCCCTAGTTCCAGAACAATCTCTTCGACGGATCTACCTTCATTGAGAGACCGTTTTGCCACAATGGTCGCATTTTCATAACCAATATAAGGATTCAGTGCAGTTGCAAGGCCTGATGACATTTTGACTCTTTCTTCTAAAATTTTTTGGTTGGCAGTAATCCCTTGTACACAATTTATTTCCAAAGTTTTGCAGCCTGCGGTAAGATGTTCTATGCTTTTAAATAGGCTGTGCGCAATGATTGGTTCGAATGCATTCAATTGTAATTGTCCACCTTCGGAAGCCATAGTGATTGTGATGTCGTTTCCAATCACTTCAAAGGCAATTTGATTGACCACTTCTGGTATAATTGGGTTTACCTTTCCTGGCATAATGGAACTACCCGCTGCTTTTGCTGGCAGATTGATTTCGTTCAAACCACCTTGTGGGCCACTTGAAAGAAGCCGGAGATCGTTGCACACTTTGGAAAGTTTGGTAGCAATCCGTTTTAAAACTCCAGAAAGTTGTACAAAAGCTCCCGTGTCTTGTGTCGCCTCAATTAAGTTTGGTGCAGAGGTTAAATATAAACCAGTGTCCTTAGATAAAAGTTCCGTGGCACGTTTGCAGTACCGAATATCAGTGTTGATCCCTGTACCGATGGCAGTGGCACCCAAGTTGATTTCTCCTATGAGAGAGATCGCTTCACGTAGTCTGCTATGGTCTTCTCCGAGCATGACTTCGTAAGTTGAAAATTCTTGTCCAAGAGTCATTGGAACCGCATCTTGTAACTGAGTTCTACCAATCTTTAGAATGTCTTTAAATTCTGTTGCTTTTTTTTGGAAAGCAACTCGCAAACTCTCCATAGCTTCTAGTAATGATTTTATGGAAAGAATGGTTGCCACTCTGAGTGCAGTGGGGTACACATCGTTCGTACTTTGCGACATGTTTACATCATTGATTGGGTGTAAACTTTCATAATCTCCCTTTTGTTTGCTTAACTTTTCCAAAGCAAGATTTGCGATCACCTCATTGGCATTCATATTTGTGGAGGTGCCCGCTCCTCCTTGGATTACATCTACTACAAATTGATCAAAAAATTTACCAGTTATGATTTCTTCGCATGCCCAAACGATGGCATTTGTTTTTTCCAAAGAAAGGTCTCCCAATTCTTGATTTGCCAAGGCTGCTGCCTTTTTGACATAGGCCAGGGATTTGATAAGATGGGGATAGGAACCGATTGTTTTACCAGTGATAGGGTAATTTTCCAATGCTCGCAGTGTATGGATCCCCCAATACTTATCAGATGGGATTTGTCTTTCGCCGAGTAAGTCGTGTTCCAATCGATAATTCATTTTTAGTCCTCGCATTCATTGGAAAGTTTCTCGACTGATTGGGAGTAGGGAAAGAGATTTAATTTTGTGAAGAAAAAAACTGTCTTTTGTATTTTCCTAATTTTTTCCTTTGGTTCCGTTTTCGGCATTGAAAAGTCAGATTCTAAAAAGCAGGTAATTTGTAATCAGAAACGTGAAACTGTGAACACAATTTTCCGCCATTTACCCGAATCAGAAAGATCTTGCGCAGAAATCGCCAAGTTGGTGTTAACGGAAGAAGATGAGGATGGTGAAAAACTGAGTAGTGATTATAACGCATTATTTCTACAGGTTTGTGAACTGAAACGAAAACAATTGAGTTTAGAAGAAATCCAATCTTCGCTCGGGCTATCTAAGGATTGTTATGTTAAAAAATAGTTAAAAAAAGATTGAAGTTTTGTTAGTGGGGGCTGAACTTCCTTACTATGTTCAGAATTTATTTGTTTATCCTAATTTTCCCTACAATCCTTCTGCCTTGCGAATCATTCACAACTAAAATTCTACCACCTATCGATCATTCAGTGAAAGATCCAAGTTTTTCAAAATTTAAAAAAGAATTTTTAAACATTCTAAAACAAAAGGATGTAAAACGATTGGATCAAGTTGTAGATCCAAACATACATTTCAGTTTCGGAGCAAACTCAGGTAAAAAAGCATTTTGGCTCGAATTTGAGTTAAATCAGAACCCAAAAAAGTCCACTCTCTGGCAATTATTGGAAGAAACTGTTGGTTTAGGTTTTTTCCGCAATGAAGAAGGCCAATTTGTGGCTCCTTATTTTTTTGAAACATTTCCTAGCGAATTTGATCCTTTCACTCATTATCTTGTCATTGGAAAAAATGTAAATATCCGAGAAGAGCCTAGAAAAGATTCAAAGGTCAAAGATAATTTGAGTTATACCATCGTTCGGTCTGAGGCAGATGATATGGAAGGCAATCGTTTAGAGAAAACGAGCAATTGCAATTGGGCAAAGGTTTGTTTGCCTTCTGGTAGTGTCGGTTTTGTTTGTGATCGTTTTATCCGAAGCCCACTTGAGTACCGAGCATTTTTCGAAAAGAAAAAAGGGAACTGGGTTCTCACTACATTCATAGTGGGTGATTAAAAAGTAATTTTCCAAGGTATTTTGCTTGTAAGGTGAATTTGATACCCTTTCAATAGCACAAATACTTGACTAAGGAATATCTATGTTAAAAAAAATCTTATTTGTGCTTTTGGTTTTGAATTTTGCCAATTGCCTTATTTTGAATCCCGTTGGTTTGACAGCAGACCGTGAAAAAGGTTCTGAAGCAGCTTCCCGTATCACCAATGCAGCGATCCAAGTAGATTTGATTCGTTCTACAGTCTATTCTTCCTCACCACTTCTGTTGTCTGTACTTGCAGCCGACATCGCGAAAATTGAAACAGATAAATACTATATCAAGACTGATGTTGACCAATGTGTTTCTGACATCAATGGCTTCCAAGGTCTTGTGTTGGGCTCACCAGTTACAGTCATAATTTCTTGCCAAGATCTTCAGACAGACGGTTACCTCACAGGCGAACCTTTCCCTAGTTTCTAATCTTTTTTCCCAAACCCTGGATTTTTTCCGAGGTTTGGGAACCTTTGCTTTTTTTCTTTGGTCGTATGGCACAAATAGAGAAGGAAGGTTCAAATGAAATCTCTCAAAAAAATATTCCGAATCACAACACTTGTAGGCTTTGTATTTGCCTTCGGGTTGGTTTTTGCAAACTGCCGTGGCCACCATAGTTTTGAAAAACGAGTGGAGTGGGTGGCTTCAAAACTCACTTCAAAATTGGATTTGGACGAAAGCCAAATTGCAAAATTGGGGACAATCAAATCAGAAATCATCGCTAAACACAAAGAGCTCAAACCTAAACATATGAATTGGGCGAGTGAAATAGCAAAACAAGTTAGACAGGAAAAAATTGATTCCAAAGTTTTGGACAAAATGAGCTCAGAAAAAGATGTACGCCACCAAGAGATGCGCAAATTTTTCCATGCCAAACTTGTTGAGTTCCATGCAATCTTAAAACCAGAACAACGTGAAAAGTTTGCAGAACTGATCGAAAAATTCTCCAAACACCATGCACCCTCATCGTCAGAGGATTAAACACTAATGACGGATTCTGAATTCAATCAAGTCGTTTCTGATACGAAACGACTTGTTTTCAAAGCGATCGGTGATACCCTCATCGATCGTTTTGATGATGCCACTGACGATGTTGTGCAAGAAGTTTATTTTAGAGTTTATAAAGCTTTACAAAAGGGAAACTTTGATGGCAGATCTAAAATTTCTACTTGGATTTATACAATTGCTCGTAATGAAGCCATTCGTATGAACCAAAAAAGGTTGCGAGAAGAAGAAAAAGCAAAAAGATATTTAGACCAAGGCATGGTTAAAACCGCAACGGAAGAAATCAAAGATGATTCTGATAAAAAGGAATGGATTGAATCTGCACTCATTAAGGTTCCAGCTGTGTATCAGAATGCACTGAGAATGTATCTTGCTGGTCATAGTATGGAAGAAATTGCTAAACATATGGACATAAAAGAAGGAACAGTCAAGTCGAGGTTGTTTCGAGCAAAAGAATGGATCAAAAAAAATATGATGAGGGAGAATCAAAATGAATTCCAAGAATCCTAAACGTTGGGAAAGTTTAATGAATGATGCAAATTTTGAATCTAAAATGGTTCAAAATATAAAAAACCGTTATAAAAAAGAACAGAGAACAAAACGTACGGTTGCATCCGTGGCTATGTTCGTTGTATTTTTCGGAGTGTTTTTGACAAATGAGTATCTAGTGGAACCTTACCAAATTTCCAACAACTTGGATTACTTAATCGAGGAATTATCTACAGAATATATTGTTTCATTATAATTCTTTGATTCTGATTCTGGTATTGGTTTTTAAAGTCATAAAATATGGTCACAACTTTCTGAATGTGAGTGGTAAAATATTCGGTAAACAATAAAACCAACACTTATGGTAATGAGTATCACTCCAAATAAAGGAATCCATTTGGTTTGGATGTGTTTTCTTACAATACCTGTGACAAAACCCAGACTGAGTAGGGCAGGTAGAGTGCCAAAGTAAAAAAAAGCCATAGTCAGCCCGCCAAACAAAACGCTACCTGTTGCAAAGGAAGCAGCGTAAGCAGGGTATAGAACTCCGCAGGGTAACAACCCACTTGTAAGTCCGATGCCAAAACCAAGCCCTTTGAGACTGAACCGTTTTCGGATCCATACGGTGAAATGAGTAAAGAATTTTGGTATTTTAAGATTAAAATTCACAGAATTGAAACTGATGAGCCGTAAACCCAAAAGAATCAAAAAAATAAAAGCAAAGATACCTGCCATAGATTGAACATTAGTTAGTTCACCAAGTGCGTTCGCTCCTTTACCAAGGAATCCAAGTAACATACCAATGATTACATATGATAAAACTCTTCCTAACTGATAAAAAACAATGGGGAATAAACTATTTTTCTCTGTGTTCAAAACGGACAAAAATGGCCCGCACATAAAAACACAATGTACACTACTTGTTATACCATAAATAAACAATGATCCAAAGAAACTAAGATTGAGTGTTAGATCCATCTTTATCTTTGTTTGTAGGCTCTTTGGGAAATTCTTCTTCAAAGAACATTCGGTATTTTGGAGATTCTATGTCTTCGAACTGCCCTTTTTTAAAGGCCAATATAAAAACCCATAAAAAGAACGCAGCAATACACATTGCCATAGGGATGGTTAAGTAGAGGGCTTCCATTTTGGTATCCGTATTCGTAGTGATAAAGAGTTTAGTAAGACTGTCAAACTAGATAAAGCCATAAAAATGGAACAAATGACTGGTAACATCAAACCAAACATTGCGAGTGGCAACATTATAGAATTATAACAAAAAGAAATAATTATATTTTGTAAAATGATCTGTTTGGTTTTTTTTGCAGAAACAATGGAATGAATCAAACCATTTAAATTTCCTGATGTTAACACAACGTCAGATTTCTCAAGTGACATATCTTCAGCTTCTGAATGAGAAATAGAAACATCGGCGCGGACGAGGCTTAAACTATCATTGATGCCGTCCCCAACCATGATCACTGTGTTCCCGTTCTTTTGCGAATTTTCGATAAACATACGTTTGTCCTCTGGAGAAAGTTCTGAATGGTAACCTCCTATTCCCAGATTGTTCGCTAGAGATTGAACCGCATCATTTCTATCGCCAGAAAGCATGGAAACTTTTGGAATGAGCGATTTAATTTCATTTACGAATGATTGGGCTTGTTCTCGCAATTGATCTGCCAAATAAAAACTACCTAAAAATACATTGTCTCTTCCAAAGTAAACGTGGCTACCAATTGTCTCCTTGTTTTCTATAATTTGGATTTCTCGATTTTGAAATAATTTATGATTTCCAATGTAAAATTCATAGATTTTTCCATTTTCCTTAAGTTTGGCGATAACGCCTAACCCTGGCAAATTTTGGATTGAAATAATTTTTATTGATTTTGAGTTTTTTCGCACCAATTCCAAACGATTTAAATATTGGGTAATGGACTTTGCGATGGGATGTGTGATTTCCTTTTCGATCAAATAAACATAATGGAAGTATTTTGGATCTAAATTAACTTCTCTTACCAAAAACTTTCCTTCAGTTAGTGTTCCCGTTTTATCCAGAAATATTTCGGAAGCATTGGCTAGGGGTTCGATCACAGAAGGGTTTTTTAGCAACACTCCCTTTTCTGCATTTAGAATATGATTGGTGACCAGTGCCGTAGGAACTGCAATTCCAAGTGCGCATGGGCAGGCGACGATGAGAACAGAAATCGTCGTTACCAAACTCAGTTCTAAATTGCCTCCTGTATACCAATACCAAACAAAAAAACTAACAAACGCTAATGCGAATACAACACTGATAAAATAAGAAGCAATTTTTTCTGTTAAAATTTGAATTTTTGGTTTTAAGTGGAGAGCTTCTTCCAAACGCAACTTTAAAGAAGAAAGAGTAGATGCATGGTAGTCCGATCTTGCATAAAGAATTGCTGGGAAATCAATGGTAAGTGAACCCGCAAGTATTGTATCTCCTTTTGATTTTTTAATCGGTAGTGACTCACCTGTTAAAAATGATTCATCGAGATAAACTGTATCTGAATCGAGTAGAGCATCGACTGGAATTCGTTTTCCAGGCGCCACTTTGATTCTGTCTCCTGTTTTGATTTCTTCGCTTGGGATGAGGACTTCCTCATCACCCACAAGTTTTAAACTCGTTTCGGGAAGTTTACATAGTATAGACTCTAGTTTTTCTGATGCGAATACCCTTGCTTTTTCTTCGAAATACTTACCAATGAGCACAAAGAAGTAAATCATGGCAACAGAATCAAAATAAACTTCACCTTTGTCACTTAACGTAACATAAACGGAATAAAAATATGCGAGGGAGATTCCTAAAAAAAGTAAAAAATCCATCGAAAGGGTTTTTCTTCGAATGCTATTGAAAAAACCAATCATAAACGGATAACCTGAATACAAATAGGCAGGCGTTGCAAAAACCCAAGAAACAAAATGGAAAAG
Organism: Leptospira sp. 96542; assembly: GCA_029310945.1. Taxonomy (GTDB): domain Bacteria; phylum Spirochaetota; class Leptospiria; order Leptospirales; family Leptospiraceae; genus Leptospira_A. Next base: position 77,559 of record JARJFC010000013.1, on the reverse strand, counting down.
GCGTTTGATTTCAGAGTCTATACCTGTGAAGTAACCTGAATACAGTGCCACACTTAGGATCATAATGTTCCCAAATGAAAATCCAGCGACCCCAATGCGTAGAAATAATGATTTTAGTTGTTTAGATTTTTCTAAACCTTTTGCATTTGGCGAAAACAAAACAGGTTTGTATCCGATCGTTTTGATTACAGATAAAATTTTTGGTATGTTGATTCTGGATGAATCAAAAACTACCTTGGCTCTTCCTGATGCAAAATTGATCTGAGCCGATATGATACCAGGCTCCTCATTTAGAACTTTCTCATTGATCCATACACAGGCGGAACAATGGATATTGGTAATTTGAATGTAAATTTCTGAATTCGCTCCAGTTTGCCTTACAAATTTCTCATATACAAAATGATTATCTTCAAATGAATTTTCATTTTCCAAAGATACTGGCTCAAGTTTTGTATTTCCTTTGAGTTTGTAATAATGGTTTCCCCCGAGTGTTTGGATCATTCCGTAAACTGTTTCACAGCCCTCGCAGCAAAACAGTTTGGTGTTATTTTCTATTTTGTTTTCAATACGAACCAAACGAATGGGATTAGAACAATGATCACAATATTCAATTATTTTGTCGTCGATACTTGCAATTTTCATCGCTGAAGGATCGTTCATCTTACAATGATAATTCCTTCTTTTTCGAACTGTTTACCGGCTATTTCGGTTATGATCCGTGTATTCCAAGTTCCTTTTTCTTTTAGGTTGATATTGGCAACGAAGTGACCAACATCTTGTTTTAGATCATACTTTAAAGTTTGTGAGGTAGTTGCATTTCGCTCGAGCGTAAGTGTCACTTTTGGGGTTGCCACAGCATACCCATACTTTTCTATATTAACTTTGATTAGATGTTCTCCCATTGGAATGATCGTAGCCTGATCCCAATTGGACTGAATCGAGTAACCTTCTTGCATAAGTGTTTTTTGATTCTCAATTGCCTTTTCGTAATTTAAACCAATTTCATAATAATTTTTATCCATGACAGGCTCAAAATGTTTGTATGTTAGGCGAATCGTGTAAACTGTAGCAGATACTAAGGCAATGAAACTAACGAGTACCATATACATGGCATTTCGGAGTGAGGGGTGTAGGTTTTGAAACATAATTATCTCCTTGGTAAACTGATTGAGAGTATTTTTTCAATTTTTTGGTCTGGTTCATTGGCATTGCTAAGGACTATCGCCCCAGGTAAATATCCTTCTTGTAGTTCTGAATCGGATAGGGGAGAAGTTTCGAGTACGACAGAAAAACTTTTTATTTCACCAGAGGATAATGCAAAACGATTATCATCCTCTCCTGATCGAATTAAAATTTCCTTACCATGTCTTGTGTCATATGCTTTGAGTTGAAACTCATTTTTGAGAGGGGCAATGTTTTGAATTCGTAAAGCCACAAAAGCTCTAATTTTATTATCAGGAATGAGAATGGGCGGCATTGATTTGTTGGATGCGGCAATGAGTGACATTGGAACACGAGTGATGAGTTTATAACTTGCACCTACAAGTACGCAAGTAAGTAAAATTGCATACAAAACCGTTCTTGGACGTATCCACTTGATAGGTGCACCAGTTTCGATTTGTTTGAGTGAAAAATAGCCGATGAGTGTTTTTTTATCTTCTCTTGCCATTATGGAAGTGCAGGCATCGACACATTTTCCACAAGCGACACAACCAACTTGTAAACCATCGCGGATATCTATCCCTGTTGGGCATACAGCAACACACATATTGCAGGCCACACAATCTCCAATTTTTTCTGTTTTGTTCCTGCGCGGTTCACCACGCTTAAAATCGTATGTTACATTCCAGGAGTGTTCATCCATGAGAATTGTTTGAAATCTTGCATACGGGCATGCATACTTACAAAATTGTTCGCGGATAAATCCAATATCAACAAACATTGCAAAGGTGAAAAATAGTATAAAATAAAAGTAAGTTTCTGAAAATATTGATGCGGAGGTTAGAGTTGCGGCCATCTCGTAAGGATTTACGAAATAACCTACCCAATGAAATGATGCGATAAAAGACACAACGATCCATAAAAAGTATACAATAGTGGTTTTTAGTTTTGGGGCATCTTTTTTGCCGTATTTTGAATCGAGGACAAACCGTCCAATTCGATCAAATAAATCTGTATAGATGGTTTGAGGACACCCCCACCCGCACCAAACGCGGCCAATAATGGAGGTGAAAAAGAACAGAGACAAGCCCATGGTGAGGAGAAAAAACCACAGGATGAGTCCTTCCTGTGGAATAAAAAGACCACCAAACAAATGAAACATTCGTTTGGGTATGTCCAAACGAATGAGTGGAGTTCCCGAGGGCATCATCACCCACGGGGCAGCCACAAAAAGAAATACCAAAAAACTCATTACGATGTTTCTACGTGTTCTAACTTTCCCTGATTGTGGTCTTGATATTATCATCGCTATTTTGCCTTTAGTGTTCCATTTTTTGTTGCTAACCAAGCCATAACTGCGTAAATCTTTTCTGCACCTAATCCTTCCCAGGCGGGCATTCCGCCCCGGTTCAATTTTTGCCTCTCAGGTCCAATGCCTTTCATGATGTTATGAAAAACTTCTTTGTCGGTGTTTCCGTGTATCCAGTCTGAATCTACAAGACTTGGGCCAACGGCACCTTCACCAGTAGGGCCATGGCATGCGGAACAAATTTGTTTATAGGTTCCTTCGCCTTCTTTGATTGCAACTGCGTCTCCACGATAAGGATTTGAGCCGTCTTCCTCATTGACAACCAAACTTGGTTTTGATGGGAAATTAGTTTCATGTTCTGCAACTTCTTTCTCAAAGGCAATTTCTTGTGGCCAATCTGAATACCAGTGAAAATAAAATACGTAGCCAATCGAAACGATGATGCTTATAAGCCATACTAATTTCCACCAAGCTGGCATGGGGTTGTCTGCTTGAAAAATCCCGTCTACTTCTTTTGGTTCTTTCATTTATTTAGTCCTCCTCAAGCATACGATACTTGGGTTTTTCCATTTCGTCTTTAGTTCGCTGTTTATAAACGTAGTATGTGATGTAACCAATTGCTAGAACGAGTAGTGGTAATCGCAAACTTTTGTAAATGAGCAATAAATTTGAATCATCCATAACTTTACTTCATCCCTTTTTGTAATTCTGCCGAGTCACGACCTAATTTTTGTAAATAGGCAACTAAAGCATCACCTTCGGTTTTGTTTTTCAATAGAGAAGGTGCATTTGAAAGATCATCTTCAGTGTAAGGAACTCCAATGGCTCTAAGTGCTTTCATATTTGCCACAACTTGTTCAATATCAATTTTGTGCGAATCTTCAAATAACCATGGGTATGCGGGCATGATTGAGTTTGGAACTCCTCCCACTGTTCTTGGATTCAAAAGATGGTTTTTATGCCACTCATCTGATCTTAACATTTGGGATTCATGGGCAAGATCGGGACCTGTACGTTTGGATCCCCATAAAAAAGGATGATCATATACATACTCACCACCTTTTGAATAACCGTTCCTTCCGTACGCTTTTGCTGGATCAAACCTGTCCACTTCCCATTTGAATGGACGAACCATTTGTGTATGGCAACCAATACACCCTTCTTTCTGGTAGGTATCTCTCCCTGCAAGTTCCAAAGCAGAGTAGGGTTTTACTGTGGAAATGGGTGTTACCGTTTTTGTTAGAAAAAATGGAGGGATGAGTTCGAATAATCCTCCAATCACAACGGCAATCGTGGTATAAACAGTAAACTTAATCCCTTTTGTATCCCAGTGATCAGCTATTTCTGAAAACCAATCTAAGAATTTGTTAAATCCTAACATTATGATTTCACTCCTATTCTTAAGTCTTGTTCAACAAAACCACTGTCCTTGTTTTGTATGGTTTTGATAAAGTTGTACACCATGATAATAATACCTGTTAGATACAGTGTCCCACCGATGGCACGGAAGAGTCTAAATGGTTTTAAGAACTCAACAATTTCGACCCAATCTTTATAAACAAGTTCACCGTTTTCGCCCACAGCTCTCCACATAGATCCTTCTGTGATTCCGGAAACCCACATCGAAATGATGTAGAGTAGGATTCCGAGAGTTCCCAGCCAGAAATGTAAGTTGGCAAGTTTTTCGCTATAGAGGTTGGCATTCCAAAGCCTAGGTACTAAATAATACATTGCCGCAGCAGACATAAAACCAACCCATCCTAGTGTTCCAGCGTGAACGTGGCCGATGATCCAATCTGTGTTGTGGCCAAGGGCAGAAACAGCACGGATCGAAAGTAGTGGTCCTTCAAATGTGGACATACCATAGAAAGTCACGGCAGCTAACATCAGCTTGAGGGTGGCGTCCACTTTGATTTTATCTTTGGCTTGCGTGAGGGTCAAAAATCCATTCAACATCCCTCCCCAAGAAGGCATCCATAACATGATGGAAAATACCATGCCCGTGGTTTGTAACCATTCTGGAATCGGAGAATACAATAAATGGTGAGGTCCTGCCCAAATGTAAATGAAGATGAGTGACCAAAAATGAATGATGGATAGCCTATGTGAATAGATCGGTTGTTTGATATGTTTTGGGAGATAATAGTACATTAACCCCAAAAATGGAGTTGTGAGAACAAATGCCACTGCATTGTGCCCGTACCACCATTGGATGTTGGCATCAAATACTCCCGAATACACAGAGTATGATTTCAGTATACCCGATGGAATTACGATGTTATTGACTATAAAAAGCAAAGGCACCGTAACAAAGGATGCAATGTAAAACCAAATGGCCACATACATTTGTTCTTCTTTTCTTTTGATCACCGTCATCAAGTAATTGGCAAAGAAAATTACATACCATACCACGATGAGAACATCAATAGGCCATTCGAGTTCGGCATATTCTTTTGATTGGCTATAACCAAGTGGTAATGTGATGGCCGCAAGGACGATTGTTAAGTTGTATAATACCAAATGGATTTTTGACATGGTATCATTCCACATCCGAACTCGACACAATCTTTGGACTGTGTGGTAGGCAGTGGCAAAAATAACACTCAAGGCAAATCCAAAAATGGCAGCGTTGGTGTGTAACGGTCGTAACCGTCCGAAGCTCGTCCAAGGTAGTTCCAAATTCAGCTGTGGGTAAACTAACTGGAATGCGATGATAACACCGAATAACATCGATGCAACGCCCCAGATTAAAGCCGAAATGATAAACCCTTTTACGATAAAATCGTCATATTGAGTTTTTTCCGTAGCCAATGTTTCTCTCCTTATTCTCTATCAGTTCAAAATAAATACTGAACTAATTCCGTTCTACAAAGGAGACGAAGGAAGGAAAGAAAAAGGAACGAAAGGTCAATCTCTGAGCACTTGATATTTGTCAAGGCTCAGGAAAAGAATTAGAATCAATCTAATATTTGGAGGTAAAGAAAATGCTAGCTTTTGATTGGGTTTAGAAGTAGAATTCGTAACCCAAATTGGTGCGGTGTTCGAACCCTTTTTCTGCGGCCAAGGAAGTTGGAGGGGCACCAAACATTCGCTCCACGGAGGTTCTCACAAAAATTTTGTTCGTTTTAGAATCCTCTCCCCCTGTAAGGTTTTGTTTTGGGTGAAAGTAGTAGGCATCAAAGACATTCCAAAAGTATACAAGTGCTGTCGCAAGCCCGATGTACTGCATTTCGCGGTAATGGCGCTCTACGGATTCTCTTTGTCCTTTGAAAGGTCCAAACTGACTGGCCACGACGGCTTCTCCTGGTGAAAGTGCAGGGGTGTTCGGAGGGGTGAGGGCAGCACGAATGAGCCCATTCTCCGTATACGGATTTTCTAAATTATTATAATCACGTTTTGCGGATTGGTACATCCTATGTTTGTCATAGGTAAAAAATAAACCCACGAGGATGATGGAAGGATACACAATGGCTTGGGTTTTGCGGCCTTGTTGCCATTGACCCCAGCCAGGTAGAACGGCAGAACGCCAAGCCGCACCGAGCGGAGTGAGATTTTTCTTTGCTTCGGCGGCGAGACGGTTTTTTTCTTCCTGTTGTTTTTTCAGAGCAGCTTCTTCTTCCGCTTTTTTTGCTTGGTTTGCTTTCTCAGCTTTTGCGGCTTCTTCCTGTTCTTTTTTTTGGCGGGCAGCTTCTTCTTTTTCTCGTTTGATCCTTTCTTTATCTTCCTCTGCCTTACGTAATTTTTCCTCTTCAGCAGCTGTCATGTTCTCTTTGTAAACAACTTTCAGAATGTCAGCTTTGGAGATGGTTTGGAAGGAACCGTCTTCTTTTTTGACCTTAATTTTGTTTTGGTCTTGTTCCACCACCTTTCCCTTAATGGTTCCTCCCTTTTTTAAGAGGATACTTTCCGCTTGGATAGGAAAAACAAAACTAAGTAAAACGATTGCAATGATTGATTGTAAAATGGATCTTAATTTCAAGGGATTCTCTATTGTTTGGATATTATTTAACACTTTTAATTGTATTAATCGCCACATTCAAATTGATCTCTCCAATGATTTTCTGGTTTTGGCGGTTAGGCAAGAATTTTTTTACCCAAAACCAAACAAGGGAAGGGGTAAAACGAAAAACAAACTACCCCTGTTACGAGGCAGCTTGCTCTAAATGTGAACCCAAAAACTAGAATCGTTGAAGTGTTCTCTATCCTAACCATCCACCTCTTGGGTTAAAAAACTGTGTACTTGTTCTGCACATTTTCGGCCTTCGGAAATTGCCCAAACGATGAGGGACTGACCCCGCCTAACATCTCCACATGCATACACTTTCGGAAGATTTGTAGCGAATGACCCTAATTTGGTTCCGAAAGTTGCTTTTACATTGCCCCGAGGGTCTAGCTCCATACCTTCTTTTTGCAAATCTTCAAGCAATCCTTCCTTGATTGGGTTCACAAAACCCATCGCAAGTAAAACTAGGTCAGCCGGCCATTCAAATTCGGTTCCAGGAACGGCTACAAATTTCCCAGCTTCTTCCTTCACCTCATTTCCGAAAATGGCAGTGACTTCACCTTTCTCATTGGACTTAAATCCAAGAGTGGAAATTGCCCATTTTCTAGTGACACCTTCCTCGTGTGAGGTGGAAGTTCTAAACATCTTAGGGTAAAGTGGCCAAGGAGTGGATTTGTCCCGTTCTTTTGGAGGCTCAGGAAATAATTCAATTTGGGTGACCGATTTTGCACCATGTCTGTTGGATGTGCCAACACAATCAGAACCAGTATCCCCACCACCAATCACAATGACATGTTTGTCTTTTGCAGATATAATTTCGATATCGTCACCTGCGACCTTCTTGTTGTTCTTCGACAAAAAGTCCATAGCAAAGTGAACACCTTTACTTTCACGACCTTGGACTGGCAAATCTCTTGGGACTTCAGAACCACAAGCAAGTACAATTGCATCAAATTCGCTTAGCAATTGCTTTGCGGTTATGTCCACCCCAACATTCACATTGGTTTTAAAGGTAACACCTTCGGCTTCCATTTGTTTCACCCGTTTGTCGATATGGCGTTTTTCCATTTTAAAGTCGGGGATTCCGTAACGGAGTAGACCACCCAAACGGTCATTTTTTTCAAAAACGGTGACTGAATGTCCAGCACGACCTAACTGTTGTCCTGCGGCAAGACCTGCAGGTCCCGAACCCACTACAGCAACTTTTTTGCCAGATTTACTGAGTGCTGGTTGGGGGATAACCCAACCTTCGTCCCAGGCTCTATCGATGATAGTCCTTTCGATGTATTTGATGGAAACCGGTGGTTCGATGATTCCAAGAGTACAAGCCGACTCACAAGGGGCAGGGCAAAGCCTTCCCGTAAACTCAGGAAAGTTATTGGTTTTGGATAAGTTCTCCCAAGCCTCTTTCCACCTTCCTTTATAAACAAAGTCGTTAAACTCAGGGATTAAATTGTCAACGGGGCAACCAGTTTCGCCATGGCAAAATGGAATCCCACAATCCATACAACGCGCACCTTGCTCTTTGGCCACAGGCTCTGGGAAAGGTTTTTCAAACTCGTTATAGTTTTTTACCCGATCCGATGGTGTGATCTTTTGGAGGTATTCTTTTTTGAATTCTAAAAATCCTGTTGGTTTACCCACGAGCTGTTACCCCTTCTTTTTGATTCGCATTTTTTGATTGTTCTGCGGCAAGACTTACCAATGCTTTTTTATAGTCTTTTGGAATGACCTTAATGATTTGTTTTACAAAGTTATCCCAGTTCGACAAAACTTCCGTAGCTCGATTGGAGCCTGTGAATTTTTTATGGTCTTCGATCATTTGTTTTAACTCGGCAATTTCGGTTGCGTCCGTTAGTGGATCAAGGTCTACCATTTCTTTGTTGATGAGCATCTCTTTGTTTTTGTTAGGATCCCAAAGGTAAGCAATCCCACCAGACATTCCAGCAGCAAAATTGCGTCCGATGTTTCCGAGTACAACTACCCTTCCACCAGTCATATATTCACAACCGTGGTCACCAGTTCCTTCCACAACCACTGCGGCACCAGAGTTTCGAACACAGAATCTTTCACCAGCCAAACCATTGACATAGGCATTTCCGCCAGTTGCTCCAATGAAACAAGTGTTACCGATGATGATATTTTCTTCTGCTTTGTAAGGTGCTGATTTGGGAGTTTGGAAGATGAGTTTCCCGCCACAAAGCCCTTTACCAACATAATCGTTACCTTCGCCAATAAGCCTAAATGTCATTCCTTTTGTGACAAAAGCACCAAACGATTGTCCTGCGGTTCCAGTAAACTCGATGTCGATTGTATCTTCCGCTAAACCGTCTACGCCATACTTTTTTGTCACTTCGTGGCTAAGCATAGTTCCAACAGAACGATTCAAATTCACGATCGTAGTTTGGATTTTCACCGGTTGTTTGTGGTCAATGGCCGCAAGTGATTTACGGATGAGTTCATTGTCTATTTGTTCATCCAAATGGTGGTTTTGTTCTTTGGTTCGGTACAAACCTGTCGGGAAAACAGGAGTTGGCCTGTGTAAAACTTTTGTAAAGTCAAGTCCTCTTGCTTTCCAATGATGGTGTGGACGTTTGAATTTGATTTTCTCTACTTGTCCAATCATCTCTTCAAAATTTCTAAAACCAAGTTTAGCCATGATTTCACGAACTTCTTCAGCGACAAAGGTCATGAAGTTCACTACGTATTCAGGTTTACCTGTAAATTTACTTCGTAAAAATTCATCCTGTGTGGCAACTCCAACGGGGCATGTGTTCAGATGGCATTTACGCATCATGATACAACCCACAGTCACAAGTGCTGATGTGGAGAATCCGAACTCTTCGGCACCGAGTAAGGCACCCACGACTACATCTTTACCTGTGAGGATTTTACCATCCACAGCCAAGTACACTCTGTCACGAAGTCCGTTTGCGACAAGAGTTTGGTGGGTTTCTGATAAACCAAGTTCCCAAGGAGTTCCCGCATGGTGGATGGAAGAAATGGGACTTGCCCCAGTTCCCCCTTCGTGCCCAGCAATGAGAATATGATCCGCATGGGCTTTTGCTACACCCGCGGCCACAGTTCCCACACCAGATTCGGACACAAGTTTTACGGAAACACGTGCCCTTGGATTTGAGTTTTTTAAATCAAAGATAAGCTGTTTAAGATCTTCAATGGAATAAATATCATGGTGGGGTGGAGGTGAAATCAAAGTTACACCTGGGGTGGAGTAACGTAACCAACCAATGTATTTATCAACCTTATGGCCAGGAAGCTGTCCACCTTCACCTGGTTTTGCGCCTTGTGCCATTTTGATCTGGATGTCGTCTGCGTTTGTCAGGTATTCCATTGTCACACCAAACCGCGCAGATGCAACTTGTTTGATGGCAGAACGCATACTATCTCCATTCGGAAGGGTTTTGAATCGAACTGGATCCTCTCCACCTTCACCTGTGTTGGATTTAGCACCAATGCGGTTCATGGCAATGGCAAGTGTCGTGTGGGCTTCCCAAGAGATTGAACCATGGCTCATTGCTCCTGTTTGGAAACGTTTGAGAATAGATTTAACAGATTCCACTTCTTCTATTGGAATTTCTTTGGATCCATCAAAATCCAATTGAAATAAACTTCTGAGAGTGATTGCCCTTTCGTTTTGGTTATCAATGAGGTTCGAGAACTCTTTGAAAGTTTTGTAATCGTTGTTTTGCGTTGCTTGTTGTAATTTGTGAACTGTAGTGGGGGTGTACAAATGGCTGTCACCGTTTTTGCGGAAGTAATGCACTCCACCTGGTTCTAAATTATTTGGAAAGTAAGTTGGGTCGTAAGCTGCTTTGTGCCTACGGACTGTTTCTTCCTCTAACATTTCGAGTGACAAACCTTCGATTCGGGTTTGTGTCCCAGCGAAATAAGTATTCACGAGTTCGGAGTCAAGACCCACCGCTTCGAAGATCTGAGCACCACAATACGATTGCAAGGTGGAGATCCCCATTTTTGAAAATACTTTGAATAAACCCTTGCCGATGGATTTGATGTATTTCTTTTTTGCATCCTTATAGTCAGTAATTTCAGGAAGTAACCCTTGTTGGGAGAGGTCTGCAATTGTTTCAAAAGCCAAATATGGATTGATTGCGTTTGCACCATATCCACATAACAAAGCAAAGTGGGCAACCTCTCTAGGTTCTCCCGATTCAAGTACGATCCCTGCTCGGGTTCTCAAACCTTCTCTAATGAGAAAGTGGTGTAAACCAGCCACTGCGAGAAGTGATGGAATGGCTGCACGAGTTTCGCAAGCTCCGTGGTCAGTGAGGATGATGAGATTGACACCTTGTTCGCGAATGGCTTTGGCTGCTTCTTTACAAACACGATCGAGTGAATTTCGCATATCATGTTTTTTGGTGGGGTCAAAAAGAATTTCGAACGTTTTTGCTTTGAAGTGGCCTTCACTGATTTGTTTGATTTTCTCAAAATCTTCGTTGGTTAAAATTGGGTGTTCCAATTCCAACCTGTGAGCATGTTCTGGTTCTTCGCTGAGTAAATTTCCTTCCGGACCAATGTAGGTTGTGAGCTCCATCACGAGTTCTTCACGGATTGGGTCAATGGGAGGATTTGTTACTTGTGCAAAGTTTTGTTTAAAATAACGGAAGAGGGGTTGGTATTTTTCGCTGAGTACAGCAAGACTTGAGTCCACACCCATGGATCCGATGGGTTCTTCACCCGCAACTGCCATTGGTTTGATGGTGGCAAACACATCCTCGTGAGTGTATCCAAATGCTCTTTGGCGTTCGAGAATGGTTTCGTGTTGCGGTTGTTTGACGTTTTCAGGATCAGGGAGCGATCCCAATCGGATCATATTATCATCTACCCATTTTTTGTAAGGTTTTTGGGTTGAGATTTGTTTTTTGATTTCTTCATCATCCAGGATTTGTCCTTTTTCCATGTCGATGAGTAACATCCTACCTGGTCTCAGTCTGTCTTGGGTGATGATTTGTTCTGGTGGAATGTTGAGAACACCCGCTTCTGAGGAGAGAATCACTTCATCATCTCTCGTCACAATGAAACGAGCTGGTCTCAAACCATTTCTATCCAATGTGGCTCCGATGATACGACCATCGGTAAAGGCAATGGCGGCAGGTCCGTCCCAAGGTTCCATAATGGTTGCATGGTATTCGTAAAACGCCCGTCTGTCGGCATCCATAAACTTGTTTTTTGACCAAGCCTCAGGGATCATCATCATAACCGCATGGGGTAGGGATCGACCTCCCATTAGGAGTAATTCGAGCACGGTATCAAAAGTGGCCGTATCTGATTGCCCTTCCATCACAATTGGTAACATTCTTTTCAGTTCATCACCATAAAGTGGGGATTCCATTACCATCTGCCTTGCGGCCATCCAGTTCATGTTCCCACGTAAGGTATTGATTTCACCATTATGAGCAATGAGTCTGTAAGGGTGTGCAAGGTCCCATGTAGGGAAAGTGTTTGTAGAAAAACGAGTATGTGTGAGACAAAATGCCGATGCAAGATCGGGCGATTTTAAGTCTTCATAGAATTTTTTAACTTGGTCACCCAGTAACATTCCTTTGTATACGATGGTGCGCGAGGAAAAACTAGGCACATAATACTGCGACCTGTCCAGTTTCATCTCAGAACGAATTCGTCTGTCGATGAGTCTACGAATTAAAAATATCTTTCTTTCAAACTCATCGGATGTTTTGATTTTTTTGGACTTTTTGCCAAAAAACACATGTTTAAAAACAGGGAGAGTTTTGGATGCAACGACACCAGCATAATCTTTGTTAATTGGAACGTCTCTGAAGCCTAAAAATTCTTCGCCTTCATCCACAATGATCTTTTCGATTACGTTTTCAATAGCTTCTCTTACATCTTTATTTTGTGGGAGAAACAAAACCCCAACTGCATAATCTCCCTCTTTGGGTAGGGTAAAGGGAAGTGTTTTTCTAAAAAATGCATCGGGGATATTGATCATGATCCCCGCACCGTCTCCCGTCTTTGGGTCGGCGCCTTCGGCACCACGGTGTTCCAAATTGCACATGAGTTTGATCCCTTTGTCCACGATGTCCCGGGAACGTTTGCCTTTGAAATTGGCGATGAATCCAACACCGCAGGAATCTTTGTCTAGGGCAGGGTCGTACAACCCTTGCGCCTGTGGCCCAAGTGGTGGGAGGATGAGTGGATGATTTGATTTTGACATGCGTACCCTACTCTAAAGCAATTACTGTACCTTGTTTTTGAATTTGCTCGTACTGTCCAATCCTTTTAAATTCAGCAAATTGTGAAGGTTATAGGCATCTCCTATTTTATAAAAATGTACGTTATATAAACATTATGCTTCATAATATATAAATCAGCTATATATCGGTACAAAATTAGAATCAGTCCCAAGAATGTGGTAGTACGAGAAAGAAGCGAACTGCAACTTCCATAGGAAGATCGCTTAAATCTATACGCTCCGATGCGGAAGCATTGTAGATCTCTTTTGTGAGTCGCAAGCTCTCCGAAATGGAAATTTTTCCCAGAGAAAGTTTCTTTCCGAGCTCCAATGATTTTTGATAGGCTACCTTGGACTGGATGGACAAATACTTCGTTGGGAGTTCTAAAAATATGATTCTTTCTTCCCAACCTTGGATCGGAATCATTCTTTCTAGTTTGTTTTTGCCGCTCCCTTGTCTGGATTGAAAAACAAAACCCGAGGAAGATTCTGTAATTGAATGATTTAGTCCTTGTTTGGTGAAAATAAAATCATAAAATATAAATATAGAGCCAATATAACCTAGTAGTATAAACAATATTGGCCAAATCAATGTTTGGTTGTATTTTAGTCTACTGTAAAACAAAATCACTCCTAAATGCCCAATGAGTGAGATGCCAAAAAGAAAAAACCAAGGTAGAGTGGTGACCTTGTGTTTCCATTCGATTGGAAAATTCATTGGTTGTTTAGATTGACTGTTATTTTTATTCTCTTCTTTTGGGGAGTGTAGTTTTTGGTCTGAGGGATTTGATACAAGTAGTTCTTTGAATGGTTCTCCTAATTCTGATTTTACGGGCAAGGGCAAAAAATTAAAATACCTGCGAAACTCTTTGGACAAACTGCTGTATCTACTGAATGGTTCATTCTTGTAACTCCTAACAGAAACTAAACCCAGGGGAATTTCTAAACCTGATTTGTGCCGCAAAAAAATCTTATCTGTATAACTTGTTCCATTATCTTTTGATTCTGAAGATGTTTTTACAATATAATTTGTGAATTCTGAATATGGAAAAACCAAATCGGTAAGTGATTTGGAGTCTCCTATTTGGACAGTTTTGTTTTGTTTGGAGATGATTGCTGTGTAATTTTCTTCAGACTCTATATTGTATTGTTTATAACATAAAAAACTGAAAGGCAAAAAACTAAAGATTGTGAAAATAAGCCAAATTCGTCTTTGTAAGAGGGCACTTGTATAAAAGATCCCGGACAATCCCATAACAAGCCAAAACAATACACCAAATAAATAAAGGTAGGGAGGGACGGATTTTGACTGGAAGATAATGGAATCTGTTAAAACCAAAACATTCATTGTCAAAAAATTCTTGGTTTTTCTAAATTTTTAAACCAACTTTTATGCATGCAAAAATCTTTTTTTGATATTTTTCGAAAAACAGCCATTGTTCTCGGCCTCATTTCTGTTTGTATGGCAATCTTCTTTTTATTGCCATTTGCAGCGAGAGATCTATCGGCCAAAGAAATTCCCAAACTCATAGCTCGTGTGATGGACGAACCAGGGCTTGTGTCGAAGGCAGTATCATCCAATTGGGAAATACTCATGCGAGATCATGAAGAAAAAACAAGTGACCAAATTGTAATTTACATAGTACAATCATTAGATGGTGAGATCCTAGAAGATTATAGTTTGCGATTGGTCGAAAACTGGAAGTTAGGAACCAAAAAAAAGGACAATGGGTTACTTATATTTTTTGCCTTGGAAGAGAGAAAAGTACGCATAGAAGTTGGATATGGTTTAGAAGAAATATTAACGGACGTTTATTGTAATCGTATCATTCAAAGAACAATGGTTCCTCTTTTTAAAGAAGGAAGGTATGAAGAAGGCTTGCAGTTGGCTCTTACTGAAATTTTGTCCGTTTTGGAATCGGGTAAACCACCCAAAGAACCGAACTTATGGGAGGAGATTCTGAACTTTCAAGGTGCGGGAGAACCTGGCTCCGATAGAATCCGTTTTATTTTCTTTGGAATTCCCTTTGTGCTTATGTTGTTTCTTTTTGCTTTTTTGTATTCATTCCATCAGGAAATCACAGGATTTTCTATGTTTGTTTTTATACTCATATTTTTCCAATGGGTACCAACTATCTTTTACGGGTTTTGGGGTTGGGCATTATGCAATTTTATTTATATCTTCGGAGTTATTTTTATTCGCCTAACGCGTAATAAAATTCAGATTTTGAAAAAAATTTCCGAGGCAGTCACCGCCAACGTTACGTATACGGAGAGTAGTGGTGGCAGTGCAAGCTCCTGGAATTCGGGAGGTTCTTCTTCGGGGGGTGGGTTCCGTGGTGGCGGTGGTAGTTTTGGTGGTGGTGGGGCAAGCGGGAGTTGGTGAAAAATTGGTGGTTTATTTGTCTTCTGTTACCAATCCCAACCATTTGATAATGGATTCCACTGCCTCTTCTTTGGATTTTTTACTCAGGTTGATTTTGTAGTGAGCAGCTTCTTCGTAATAAGGGATTCGTTTTTCTAAAATGGATTTATAGGAATTGAGTTTGGAAAGATCGGGTCTTGTCGCATCCCCTTTTACTTTTTCGATGAGTTCGTTTGTTTCTCGTTCTAAATAAACAATTTTACCTAAGTTTCGTAAAATTTCCAGTTTACGATGGCTTAAAATTTCTTGCCCCTCTTCATTCAAATCAAAAAGGATGCCCCCACCACAATCTACAATGATGCCATCTGCATTTTTTAGTTTTTCTAAAATAGAATATTCTAAATTTCTAAATTTTTCCCAACCATTTTTTTCTACAAATTTTGGAATTGGCAAACCCCCCGCTTCGTAAACGGCAGTCGAATCGGTGGAAACAACAGGGAAGGGGATTTTTTTAGCAAGCGACCGGGAGATCTTCGATTTCCCAGCACCCCTTGCTCCGATCAAAATGATATTCATAACTAATTTGTAAAAAAGTTTTGATCAAACATTCAGTAAATCGGCCAAACCTGCTTGCAGATCAGGGATGTGGACGAAATAGGTTTCAATGTCCTGATCAGTAATGCCCGTTTGTTGCAAAGCAAATGGAGAGATTGGTACCGATTCCCCACCAATATCAATCCCAATCCCAGACACAACAATGAGAATACTTGCAATATGAATCACACTTGTGAGCAGGGGATTGACCTTCGATTGGTCAGGATCTAAATAATGTGCCACCACATCCACGAGTTCATCCGGAAAATTCCAACGTGTGAGGAGTTTTTCCGAAATTTCCATATGTGTGTAACCAAAGTATTTTTTTTCCAAAAGTGGAAATGGGTCTTGGTTGTCTTTTAGATCGGTTTTTAATTGCATCATCACTGGGGCAAAAAATTGTGCGAGGACAATTTTACCCACATTACAAAGTAGCCCTGAAGTGAAGGCCAGGTCTTTGTCAATTTTTAGCTTTTTATGTTGGATGATTTTACTCGATAACTCTGCGACAAGGAGAGAGGATGTCCAAAGTTGGGCAGCTTCCAATTGGTAACTATTGAGGTCTTGTGATAAAATCCCCCTAGCGGCTGTAAGTAACACAATTTCTTTGACCGTTTTTGTTCCTAATGTCATGAGTGCTTCTTGTACTGTACGAATGGGTTTGGAAGCACGGTAATAGGCAGAGTTAGAAATTTTTATGACAGATGCAGTGATGGCGGGATCTTTGGAAATCTCCTGTGCCAAATCAGAAATATTAACATCAGGTTTGTTTAGTTTTTCCAATACCTTGGATACAACTGATGAAATCGCTGGGAGTCTGTTTACATCTTGTAGTATTTCGTCGACTTTAGCTTTTAACATACTCGCCTAACGCACCTTATAAAGGTATTTTTCCATACCTGCTTTTTTCAACAACACACGCCCATCATCGCAATAAAGGCTGATTGTACGACCATCATTCCCAGCAACGTCTTCCACAATAATCGGAATTTTTAGATCTTCCATAAACTTTCTGACGATTGCGATGTTTTGTTCCCCAATATTTTGTAAAAATTGTGAGTTGATCCCTTTGAACATAGAAGCACCGCCGAACATGCGGCAACTGAATTGCCCAACACTAGATCCATTTTCCTTCATCATGGCAATGAGAAGGGGGAGAGCAGACTCTCCATATTTGTGCGGAAACTTACTCACGTCCTTGCCTGTAGGGTCTTTTGCAAGCATGATATGAGAAATGGCGCCGATTTTTTGTTCGGGATCGTACAATACGATACCGATGCAGGAACCGAGGGTGGTGCGGAGTATTTCCGTGTCTTTGCCCACTTTTATGTCCGCAATCCCCACGTTGATGATTTTTTGTTTGATAGACATTCTACTTGTTTCTTGGGAACGGCTACGTTTCTTAGGTATAAAAGATAGAAATCATTCCTTATGCGTCCAATCAAAAAATCAGATTCCATCAGAAAAACAACAGAAAAAGGTTTTGAAACCACAGAGCCATACATCTTTACAAAAATTGGCGAAACAGACGTCCATATCCTGGGGACAGCTCATGTATCGCAAAAAAGCGTTGAAGAAGTCGACCGAATGATCCAAGAAATCCAGCCGGATGCCATTTGTATCGAACTTTGCGAATCAAGGATGAAGTCAGTCGAAGACCCAGACTATTTGAAAAAATTAGACATCTTCAAAGTTTTTAAAGAAAGAAAGATGTGGTTATTATTATCCAGCCTCATTTTATCCTCGTTCCAAAAGAAGATTGGCACAAAAGACATCAAACCAGGTGATGAAATGCGTAAAGCCATTGAGCTTGGCCGAAAGTCAGACATTCCTGTAATTCCTGTTGACCGCGAAATCCAAACCACTCTGAAACGATCCTGGGGGAATGTGAGTTTTTTCTCCAAAACGTATTTGTTCAGTGCTCTTCTCACTTCCCTCATTGTGAAGGAAGATGTTTCCACCGAAAAAATAGAAGAAATGAAATCAGACGATGTTTTGAAGGATTTATTTTCGCAAATCCCAAAAAAATATGAATCCATAAAGAGTGTCATCATCGATGAGAGGAATGAATACCTTGCGGAGAAAATCAGAAGGACGGCGGATCCCTCCACTGGTGAAGCTCCAAAATCGGTTGTTGCCGTTGTAGGGGCAGGCCACCTTGCAGGCATTGCACAACATATCTCTACTCCGAGGGATTTAACTCCTTTGGAAACCGTTCCCAAAAAAAGTGTTTGGGACAATTTCAGTGTAATCGCCTATCCTCTGTTTTTTGCTTCACTCATTGGTTATTTGACTTGGAGCCAAGGTGGAGAGGCGGGACTTGACATTGTTTACAAATTGATTTTTATCAAAGGTGGGCTTGCTGCCCTGGGTGCCTTACTTGCATTGGCACACCCTGTTTCGATTTTACTCGCTTTTGTCACAGCCCCTGTTGGAACGTTTGTACCAATCTTCAAAGCGGGTTGGGTGAGTGCACTGTCTGAATCCTATTTGCGTAAACCCCTTGCAGAAGATTTTGAAAAAATTGCGGACGATTCAGAAACCTTCCGAGGTTTTTGGAAAAATCGAGTTTTGCATATATTTTTGGTTTTCTTTTTGCCCCAGTTTGGTTCTACAATTGGCACATTTATTGTTGCAGGAAAAGGGCTCGGGTCGATCTTTTAGGAATGGTTTTGGTCTAAGGATATAGAATCAATGAGACAGCGATATGCGTACATCCTGCTTGTTTTGTTTTTGACCTTCGTTGGTTGTAGGTCTTCCTTATTCTCGTTTTGTTCTGGGTTCTTCCAACCAGAAGTTTCGGGAGTTTCTTTGCCAAGTTGCCACAATGCAGAAAACGCAAACATTCCGTCTGAAGCAAAATCCACTCCTTTACCAAAAGCTGGCACTTGTGTTTGCCCCATGTCCTTCGATGAGTTGGTTCAATCCGAAGTTTCACTCTCCAAATTTATCATGGAGAGTTCCGTTGTATTGTTACCAACATTGGAACCATCACGTTCCCCAAGAACACTCGTTGTTTTGGGCACTGTCTTTTTTGCGGGTTCACCCCCACCTGACATCTTACACTTAAAAACCATTCGTCTTTTGATCTGATACGGGTAGGGCACTTCCCAGCCCAATCTTTCTTACGATCAATTGATCATTATCATCATTATACCAATTTTTATTTAAAAGGAATTTTATATGAACCGTAAAGAATTTGTACAATCCGCAACAACAGCCGTTGCTTTATCCGGTATCTTTTCCACTCTCTCTGCTGAAGACCATTCCAACCATGGTGTGATGCCCACAACATCCACTTCTAAGTCAAAGTATGCAAAAGTGATGATGAGCGCCATTC
This sequence comes from Leptospira sp. 96542, assembly GCA_029310945.1. Classification (GTDB taxonomy): domain Bacteria; phylum Spirochaetota; class Leptospiria; order Leptospirales; family Leptospiraceae; genus Leptospira_A. The sequence goes on along the minus strand of JARJFC010000013.1, from coordinate 58,555 downwards.
ATTGTAAATTGGCAGCGGAAATTTGCCTGAGTCATTGCATCGTAGAACTCGGGAAAGGTGATAAAAGTTTAGCAACTTGCGCCGAAAGCACAAAAGAAGTAATTGCCCTTTGTGATTCTTTCATAAGCTTAGCGAGCCAGTCTTCTAAATACACAAAAAAATTAGCCAGTTTGTGCGCTGAGGTTTGTGAAGCCTGTGCTAAGGTTTGTGAAAAACATGCAAACCACCATGCAGTTTGTAAGGACTGTATGGAGAGTTGTTTGGCTTGTGCAAAGGAGATGAAAAAAGTTTAATCATAAAACTTTTAAGCCGCTGCCCATTCTGTGGGCAGTGTCAAAATTTACGTTTTTTCTTTGCAGGTTTGGATTTTTTCTTTGCAGTTTTGGCTTTTGGTTTTCCAACCGGCGCTTTTTTCTTTGCAAGTTTGGATTGGGATTTTTTATACACCGATGGTTCGTATTTTGAAAAATCCACTTCAATTTTTTTTGGTGCCGCAAAATCCAAGTTAGCCTTTGGAGGTTGTAAGTTGGTTGGGTCTTTGGGGGTTCCTAAAAACTCGCGTAAGGTTCTTAGGTTTTCGTTTCTTCTCACCAAATTATAATTGCCTGGAATGTCAAACCATAGGTCTCTCCCTTGCCCAAACTCTGTACTTTCTTGTGGGGTGAAGGTAAAATCTTCAATGGCAGATAGAGGTTGGAAGAGAGGAAAAAACAATGCATTTTTATAATTTTGTTTCACCCAATCTGACTCATAGGCCCAATATGTCATGCGCGTGTTTGAAAATGCATCGGATCCATGAAAGGGTGTGCCCAATGTGATGAGGCGTTTCACCTTCCTCCTTGCTTCATCAGGAAGGATGAGAGCAAGTAAACCCCCTGTATTGTGTGCAATCAGGGTCACTTCATCAGGGGCAGTCAAAATCTGTTTGGCTAAGTAAAGTACCGATTCTTCCAGCGAATTGGGATTGCGGATGGTTGAGAGTACCCCCACCCGAAAACCTAAATTGTCCAAATTGGCTTTTAAACGTTTGTAAAAAGATTTGCCTGCTTGGTGGCCAGGTACAATCAAAATATTTTTTGTACGACAATCTTCCACTTCACTATGACCAGGGAAATAGAAAGAAAGGTAGGCCCAAAATCGTTCCAGATATTCTAAGAATCGAAACATAGATTAGAGGATTCTCCCCGCCACCATTCTTGTCTAGGAAAATCAAATCTGCCGAGAGAATTCCTGAATTGACCTCTCGCCGTACCTTGGTATGATTGACTTCCTAAGGAAACTATGTTTCGTTCGTGTTATTATCCCATACTTTTTCTGATTTTGATCACCCCTTCTTTGATGAAGGCCGCACCAGGGACCTATGATGAGGCAGCAAAGGAGCTGGTTCGTGTTTGGGAAACGAAGTATCCTTTGCCTTTTAAGAATATCACCAAAAAAGATCCTTTGAAACAAGGCATCCGCCAGACAGTTCGCAAATCAGGAACTTATTTCCAATACAATTTCGAAATTTTCATGCCGAAATACCGAAGGGAAGGTGTCACTCCCATTGCAATGGAAGAGGGTCGAAAGCTTGTCCTCTATTTTTTGTGGAATCCTGTTTTGGCAGAAAAACATAGGATCGAACTGGGTGAACCAAACGAAGGAAAATAATATGGACCAAACAGAAGCAAGCACCCTCACCAGAGAAAAAATGAAATCGGCAGGCCTGAGTGACGCTTTCATTTCTGATTTTCTCTTGAAAATAGATTCAGTTCGCAATGGTGAAACGGGCATTGTCAATTGGGTAGAAGTGGGTGATTTAGACCCGAAGGAAGATGAAATCAGTTTTGAATCCATCCTTTCTTCCTATCCCGCCGATCCCAACCTTTTATCAAAGTTAGTTGTGATCAAACTGAATGGTGGTCTTGGAACCAGTATGGGTTTGGAAAAAGCCAAATCCCTTATCCCCATAAAGAATGGGTTGTCCTTTCTTGCAGTCATGGCCAAACAAATTGAATACTTTCGGAATTTGTATAAAATTGATGTACCCCTTTTGCTCATGGATTCGTATAACACGCAGAAAGATTCATTGGATGAACTAAAAAAACATGGTTTCAAACAAAACTTACCTTTGAGTTTTTTACAACATAAGGTGCCAAGGCTTGATTCTAAAACATTTTCTCCGATCCAGTGCAAAAACCCTCTCGATGAGTGGTGCCCTCCTGGTCATGGAGATATTTATTTTACAATGATGGAAGATGGGATTTTGGATGAACTCTTAGACAAAGGTTATGAAATCGCATTTTTATCCAATGGGGATAATTTGGGGGCAACCATTAGTCCGAACATTGTGTCCTTCCTTTTGAATGAACAAATCCATTTTGCTATGGAAATGACTCCAAAAACTTTGGCAGACAAAAAAGGTGGCGCCATCTACCGCAAAACGGTTGCGGGTAAATTCATTCAGTATGAACTTTTGGAAACGGCACAAGTCCCGAAGGAACATGAACGAGAGTTTAGTGGACTCGGTAAGTTCAGAACTTTTTCGACGAACAATCTTTGGATCAACTTACGTGCATTAAAGGAAAGGTTCTCAAAAGGTAATTTTTCACTTTCACTCATTGTCAACCCAAAGGTAGTAGAAAATAGGCATATCATCCAACTGGAGACAGCCATGGGGAGTGCGGTTGGCAATTTCCAAAAGTTCAAAGGTATCATCATCCCTCGTGACAGGTTTTCTCCGGTTAAAAAAACAGAGGATTATTTGGTACGTCGTTCCGATGCTTACAGTTTGAACGAAGATTATTCCTTAACCATGTCACTTGCAAGAAAAAAACTTGGACTCGGTGAAGTGCTTGTGAGTTTGGATGAAACTTTTTACAAAAAGATAAATCAATTTGAGGTTCTCTTCAAAGAAACCCCATCCTTACTCCAAGCGGAAGAGTTAATCGTAAAAGGTGAAATCGAATTTGATGTTCCCGTTTCCATAAAAGGGAAAGTAACCTTTACCAACCCCAATTCGGAACTCCGAAAGATCTCAAGCCTAAAACGAGTCAATTTTGAAAACGAAACTGTAAATTTATGAAACTTTCATTTTGGTTTTTTTTAGGTATAATGTTTTGTATTCAATGTGGTGCTCCTTTTTCGATGAGGAGTGCTTGCTATGAGCGTAATAAATGTTCTACGATTGAAGGCCGGTGTTTTTTAGAGAACGATGCACTCTTTAAGTTTGGGACAGGCAATACGCAGTACAGTGTACAAGATTTTTCGATCATTGTCGGTACTTGTTTGGGATTAGAAGCATCTTGCCGTAAAAACTGCGAAAGTAGCACTATCTTTTAGATTCTCGTTTTACTTTCAGTTTTAGTTCCTCATACATCCTTTGAATATAAGATGTATCCAAAGACAACCTCCAATTGATGAGGGCACCTTCATACAAATTGATCACATCCTGTGCAAAAACCCTTCGGTTTGTATTTTTATGTAGATGTCCTTTTTTGATCCATCTTTCTGAATGAAAAATGATCAAATCTTCCCAACGTTTGATGACGGATTTGAATTCATCGCTAAATGGATTTTCACCGACGGGAAATTGGCATGAAAATATCGCAACAGGGCAACCTTGGTAACCTTCTTTTGTTTCCTCAGTTTGTTTTTGCACTTCAATCCATAATCGGTCAATGAATTGTGAGGGTGATTCCGTTCCAACAAGCAGGCTTCGAAACCAATACAACGTCTCAGCTGCATAAGCTCGGACTACCTTAACTCCCAAAATGGTTTTGGAGGGGTAGTGATCATAAAATGTAGCTTTTGCTGTTTTTGATTCTTTGATGATTTCGTTGATGCCAGTGTGGAAATAACCTTGGCGGTAAAACTTGTCTTTCGCAACCAAAAGGATTCGTTCTCGTGGGGATTTTCGCATAGATGCAAAATGTCTCACTACCAAAGGTTGTCAATGTGAATAATGGTTTTTGGACAGACCGACCTGTCTGTTTTTGTAGTTGCGGACAGAATGGTCTGTCTTAATATTGGATTTGGCTGTCTTCCAAACACTGTTTTGTGGTTTGGAACTGAGAGGAGAAAACGATGCAAACAAAAACCCATACTACCAAACTTCCTGTTTTATGGACACAAATGGATTCGAACGGTCATGTCAGTAATGGAACCTATCAATTTTTTATGGATGAAGCTCGGATGCAGGCTTTGGAAGATTTAGGTTTTTCCATTCAAACAATGCGAACCCAAGGGATTGGACCTGTGGTGCTCGAAGCAAATCTCAAATACAATAAACCCTTATCTCATCCTGATTCTGTTTTGGTAGAGACATACTTCGAGTCAGAGACACAGATCCGATCCTTCGTCATTCAAAATATGTATAGAAGTTCCGATGGTGAATTGGTTTGTGCGGCAAAATTTTCGGCTATCTTTTATGACTTTGCAAAAAAAAGACCTTGGAAATTACCACAGTTCTTCTTTGATGCAGATATTTCACTCTCTAACAAACGATAGTTGGCTTTTTTCTGGCAAAAGAACTTTATCTTGAAACTCTCCACTTAGAGAATCTGCGTTAGTGGAGAGTTTGATTTTCCATTTGCCTTTTTCTTCGATTTGATCCGAGTCCACAACGTTTTTACCTCGGAATATTTCTGTTTCGTTCCATTTCAGTCGGATGTTGCCCTCTAAATCTTCGGTTTCAATTGTTAGGCGAATTGGTTTTACTTTATTTTCACCATCCCAATACATTGCTGTCCACGGACCAATAAATTTTTGAATCGAAGATTCTCCAAAGGTTTTGATTTTTTTTATGTCGTTGACTGTATCAGACAAAACAGCTGTCACTGTTTCTGAAAATAAACTTTCTCCAAGACCTGGGATCACAGATTGAATTGCAAAAATGTAGAATTGATTTTTTTCTAAGTTTTTAATGGAAATAGAATTGGTTGAAACTTCTTTAAAGAGTGCCCAATCTTTTTCTGATTTTTTACGAAAATAAATTTTGTAGAGAGAAGTTTTTGGCGATTTTTTCCATACTAATTTGACTTCTCCTTCTCTCGGATATTCAAAAACTTCAATATTTGTAGGGATTTCTTTATTACCGGATCGATTGGCAATTAGAGATGGGTATCCAAGTTCAATTTCGGATGGTAATGAGAACACATTGTCCGCAAATTCGGAAACCACCGCATAGTAACTTTCCAAAGAAGAGGAGTCTTGGAACTTTGTGTCATCGGTTGCTGCGATTTTATTCCAGTTCCCATCACCATTTTTATATATATGGTATCTTAAAGCCTTGGGAGAACCTTCCCATTGTAATTGAACTTGCCCAACGTATAAACCTTTGGAAGCCAATAAATTTTTTGGATTGGGTTTTGTGATTTCCATTGGGTCTAAGTAGGCAGAAACATAATGGCTTGGTTCGCCAATCACTGAATTTTTTTCGGGCACTACTTGGTAAATTTCACTGTCTCCGTTACGAACTGCTTTGAAATCGGTATAAGAATTTTTTTCTGTTCTACCTAAAAATCTAAATATTTTTGACGAAGTATTCCATTTATAAACTGCGAAGGATGTGTTTGGTGTTTGTTTGTCCCATTCTAAAATAATTCGATCGTTGGTTGCCGAAACATTAGCAGTTAGGTTTGTGATTGGCATAATATTTGTCGATCGGATGGGTTCTTCCGCATATCCATCATTAGAGTCTATCGAAGGAAGAGATAAATACGACTCATCCACACTTGCCACTCTGTATGAGTAGGCAGTGTTTTTTTGAACCCCAAAATCATCTAAATAAGTTTGTTTAGAAAGGCCAACCAACTGGAATTTGGATTCAGATTTTCGTTTTCTGTACACTTCGTACCCAATGGCTCGTTTTTGTTTTGACCAGGAAATCCTAATCCTGTCCGAAAAATCTCCCCGAGACGCATACACTTCCTTCGGTGGTAACAAGTTGTCTTCTGTGTAAGAAATATTCTCCAAAGTAGGGATGATTTTTGATTCCTGTAAAAATTCTGAACCTAGGTGGGGAAGGGAAATAAAGGCAGATTTAACATATTTTTGGAAAGCTTCGTAGCCAATCCACGCATAACCGCCACTAGCCCACTTTGTGCCCCAGGAATTCCAAACCCGAAATGCCTTTTTTTTATCATTAAAACCGAGTACCACAAGAGATTGTGCTCCCACAAAATCGCCACTCGCTGTATCAAAAACGGTTTCTCCATTGATATTGAAAAAATTTTCATAAACCAAAAAACTAATAAGTACGGGATTCTCTTCAGTAATGGCTTTTTTAAATGAATTTAAATCATTAGGATCAATTTTAAATATCTGTTTGGTGCGAGCCTTTCTCCCTAGCTCAATAAGGTTTGCTTTTGGCCTTGAGCGAAAGTTAGACGGATCTTCATTTAACAGCTCCAAACTCACAGAACCTCGACTTTCAGCTAAAACCAATGCATCCAAAAGGGAAACAGTTTGGTCTTTTCCTGAGTTGAGTTGACTGTAAACAAAACTAGGTGAATATAAATATTTATAATAATCTGAAGATTTTGGATTTAATTTCGAGAGTTTATCCTTCTTTTTTGCTTCCAAATAGGAGATGAGCCCATACCCGACCGCATAACCTACGCTGCTTTTTGTTCGCCCTTGGTCGGGGGGAGCAGGAAAGTTTTGGCTCATGTCAAATGTATTTGGTAGATCGGAGTCTGTTTGGGTTTTGAATCTTGGGATACTTTCGAGTAATGAAAAATTGTCTAAACTTAGGCCGACTTGGAAAGGATGTGAACTTGTTTTGCTCGTTGCTTCTTTTGGCGAAAGAATGGCAAATAACAAAAATCCAATGATCACGGAAATTAAAATCGTATATCCGTTTTTTCTAATTCGTTCCATCTTAATCCTCTTCTAAATCAAAGGTGATCGGCAACCTATGTGCCATTTTTGTTGGTTTGCCCTTATCGTATCCTGGGCTGAATCTTGCTCGGCGGATGATTTTCATTGCCGCTTCCTCAAATCCATAACCCACTCTACTAGAAACAATCCTTACGTTCTGGAGTTGTCCCGTCTCATCCACTTGTACCATAGTAACAATTGTTTTTTGACTGATATTCGCTGCTTTGGCTGCTTCTGGAAAATATGGTTTGAGATCAAAATCGATGATGGGAGTGGGCGGCCTATCCCCATTGAAAGAATACAAAAAACCGTCCTTGTCCGTTCCATCACCCGATAATTGGTTTGGGTTCAGATCAGAATTATCTGGTTTTTCCTCAGCATCTTTATTTGAACCTTCCACCCAATCTTGTTTTTCAACTGGAGCAGGACTCGAAGTTCCACCGATGAGTTCTGGCGGGATTTCTTCCCAAGCGATATCCACCTCGCCAGAGTTTGGCGAATCGATATATGCTTCATTTGGAAGTGTGAGGACAAAGTATATTAGATAACAAAATGAATGCAAAAATAAAGAAAAAAGAAGACTTGCTTTGAATAAACCAAATCTTCTTAGTTTGTATTGCAAATTCAGTGTAAACGATTTCATCAGTGATGGATGTTTGGTGTTGAGCTCGCCGATTGGTTATGTTTACCACTAGTCACAAAACTAGCATGAATTTCTTTTGAAAGAATTTCTAATTGGGCAATGACCACTTTCATCTTTCTTAAAAAATAATTATTTGCCATCACAACAGGGATAGCCACCGCAAGCCCAGCAGCTGTCGCAAGTAAGGCGGTTGAAATACTACGCATCACCACTTCCGCCCCAGAATTACCAAGGGTTCCCAAACCGTGAAATGCTTTGATGACACCGAGTACTGTTCCCAGAAGTCCAATGAAAGGAGCGTTGTTTCCAAGGGTATTGAGTATGGGGAGTCTTTCTTCTAAGCTCAACCTTTCTTTGATGATTTTGCCTTCCATCAGTTCCTCTAAACCTTTGTGATTTTCATTTTCTCTTTCGAGCACAAAATGAATGAACCTCGTGTAGGAATTTTCAATCGGGTGAGATTCTAAAAGTTTTTCTGTTCCCTTTAGATCTCTGTGGCGAATGAGGAGGGTGAGTGAATCGAGTAAGGATTCAGATTCCCTTGTAAAATTGCGTTTATAAACGATGAGTCGTTCTATGAAAACGGCAACGGCGATGATGCTTGCGAGAAGCATTACGATGAAGATGAATATCTCTCCCAAATCTACAAAATCTTGCATATTGAAACCTATTATCTGACAGGATTTTGAGAATGGGTAGCAATAAAAGAGAAAAATTAGCAAAAAAGAAGTTAGATTGATTCTCCATTGCAAAAAAAAAACTATGATCGAGAGGAAATCTATGTTTTTAACTCGTTTGGTTCCAAGGTTGGCTGGGTTGTTATTTTTGGTTTTGGGAACGGCTCTCGTGGCATTCTATGCTACAAGGGTCTGGGAAATTTTCCTATCTGTATGCCCAAACCACGATTTTTTATCTTGGGATGAAAATATAAGGCTAAACCAAGTCCTCGACCAATACACCGACTTTCGTGATGGTAGGTGGTTCCGAGGGGTTTTACCATTTTTTGAATCGCCCACTTGGCCTCCACTCCGCTCAATTTTAACTTTTGTTACATTGTATCTTCCAATAGATGTTTTCGAAACCTATAGAGATTCTTTTTTGGGGCTTTTCTTTCTCGTCCTCGTATTTCCGCTTTCTGTTTATATCAGTTTTAAAATTACAAAATCCATATTTTGGGCGGCTTCGGTTTCATTTTTGGTTTTTATCCTTACGATCCAAACAGTGGAAGTGCCAGCATATTCACTTTCGTCTATGTTAGAAACTCAATCGATGTTTTTTTTGGCGTTTGCAATTTACGCCATCTATCGTTTGTATGATGAAGATAATTCAGGTATAAAAATAGGGAGGAGCACCGAACTACTTATAGCCGTATCTCTATTTGGTTTTTATTTCACAAAATATCCATATGGAATTTTGTTTTTTATGGCTTGTTTCTTATATGAAATTACGCGTAACACAAAAAAGTATTTAGATGCGTCCAAACACCTTTTAAAAACCTATGTTCGTGGGGTTCGTTTGGTATACTTGGTTTTTGTAATATTAATGGTATTGTCACTGCCCATTTTACGTGTTGTCACAAATATAAATTTAAACCAAAAATCGTTCAAACAATTTATGTTCGCAATCACCTTTGTATTGTTTGTTGATCTTTCCCTGTATTTTTTTAGAAAACGAAAGGAAATGGCTGAGATTTTTCCACAAACGGTGATTGTGTTGTGGAAATTCGCCGTTTTCCCTGCTTTTTTGTGGCTTTATATGAATCCGGACAGAGTGAACGCTCTCATTGATGCGCAAATGATTGTGAATGCTTACACTCGTAGTTTTTTCTTAACACTTTGGACGGAACCTGGTCTTGATTCTACAGTGCCAGGAGTTTTTGATTTCATCTGGGGGTTTCGTGCTCTTATTTTATTTTTTACTGTTTCTTTTGTTTATTTTATGGTTCGCCCAGGGTTCAGCTTCAAAGATAAATGGAAAGATCCGCTTGTGGCAGGGAGTTTTGTTTTATTCTGCGAACTCCTGATTTTAGAACTCACCACGGGTAATAAACAGCCGAGGCATGTTTTGCAGTTCATACCTGCACTTGGATTGTTTTCATTTTTTTGGATTTTGCGGTTTGTCAGTTATGCGAATTCAAATTTAGAAAAAATGGGAGCCTATTTAATGTTAGCTCTCACGAGTTTGTTTGTATTTGCAAACTCATTTTATGAACAAGGGATTTTTTCGGGGCAGTTTTTTAATTCAAAAATGTTTTGTTATAGGGGGATGGATGTTCGTATTTTCCAGCCAGCAAGGGAAATTGCGACACAGATCCAACCCGATAAAAAATATGTTCTCATCAACGCCTTCCATTTTCAGGATAAATATGAAACAAAGGGGAGGGTTTTGGCATCTGACTTTGATTTGGCTCTGAAACTCAAAACTTATAAACTTGGAATGGTTCGTAACGATAACAGGCACAAATGGAAAGATTGGACAGAGTTTGATTCTGTTCTTTTATTGAGTGATACTTGTACGGATCCTTTTGTGGAAGAAATGTTCGAATCTCGGTCAAAAATGTTGACCAGTAAGTCAACGTTAATAAACACTTATCGTGAGAGCTCCGGGATTGCCTGCTTGCTGGAATACCGTCTCATCAAATAACGAAAGGAAAATATGAGTATAGCTGCCTTTTCGATCAAACGTCCCATTTTTATATCTTCACTTGTTATCCTCATGGTGATCACAGGTTATATTTCTCTCAAGCGCATCGGTGTGGATTTGTTCCCAGACATCAATATCCCCTTTGTGGTTGTGTCCACTGTTTATCCCGGGGCAGGACCAGAAGAAATCGAGACTTCCATTTCCAAACCCTTGGAAGAAGAACTGAGTTCGATTTCTGGTCTGAAACGAATCACTTCCCGAAACCAAGAAGGGATCTCCCTCGTGTTCGCTGAGTTCAACCTCACAACAGACATCAAGTATGCCGAACAACAAGTACGGGACAAAACTGCCAGGGCACGGCCTAACTTTCCAGATGCTTCCAAAGAACCTCTTGTCCAAAGGTTTGACCCGGCTGACCAACCCATCATGCGAATTTCGGTTTTTGCCGATTTGCCCGAAGGTGAGTTGTATGATTTGGCGAAGGAAAAAATCAAGACAAAACTCGAACAGGTAAACAATATCGGTGCTGTCAAAATCATTGGTGGTGCCAGGCGTGAAATTCATATCGAACTGGACAGAAACAAAATCAATGCCTTTCAAGTGCCTGCCGTTGCCATTGGCAACCAAATCAAAAACTCAGGTATCAACATCCCTGCAGGAAAGGTCGAAGGCGGTGCCAAAGAAACCTCCTTTCGTACGGTTGCTAAGTATGAGTCTTTATCACAAATCGAAAATACTGTAGTTTCTTTCGGTGGAGAATTTGGTCGAGGTGTTCTTGTCAAAGACTTAGGGCAGGTGAAAGATACCCTCGAAGATCGCCAAACGCTTGGTATGTTGTACGCGCCCATCAGTGAAGACAAGGAACATGATGAACCTTCTCTCATTGGAAAACTCCTTTTTAAATACGAAGCACCCAAAAAAGATAGAGTCCAAAAGAAAGCTTTATTTTTGGACGTATACAAACAATCAGGTGCAAACACTGTGGAAGTGGCCGATGGCATTATGGCCAAAGTGAAAATCATCAACGAACAAATCCAAGGCCAAAAGGGAAATCCACAAGTCATTCTGATCAGGGACGGCTCCCATTGGATTCGTGCGAACATTGAAGATGTGACCATTGCCATCATTCTGGGTATCATCCTTGCTGTGCTTGTGGTTTATTTATTTCTAGGAAACGTACGTTCCACACTGATTACGGGTATGGCACTTCCGAACTCAATGCTTGGTGCTTTTATCATCATGTATGCGATGGGGTTTACAATGAATGTCATGACCTTACTCGCTTTGTCTTTGGCGGTAGGGTTACTGGTCGACGATGCCATTGTTGTTCGCGAAAATATATTCCGAAAATTAGAAGAAGGGGAATCTGTTCTTGTCGCAGCTAGAAAAGGAACAGAAGAGGTGACCCTTGCTGTCATCGGAACTTCTTTAACCGTTATTGCAGTATTTTTGCCGATTGGGTTTTTGTCAGGGATCGTTGGTCAATTTTTTAAACAATTTGGACTGACAGTGGTTTTTGCGATGATCATTTCTCTTTTTGATGGCCTCACTGTGGCTCCTATGTTGTCTGCATACTTTGCTGGCAAAACAGATCACCATGCAAAAAAGAATATTGTCCTCCGTGGGTTTGATAAATTTCAAGATTTTCTGGACAGAATGTACGCTAAAATCATGAATGTTGCCTTGAAAAAACCTTGGTTGGTCATTCTTCTAACTTTCATTACGTTGTTTGCCAGTCTCGCATCTTTGAGTTTTGTAAAAAAAACTTTTTTACCTGCCAATGACCAAGGTGAATTTATGGTCAACATTGAGATGGCTCCAGGAACTTCACTTTTGGGCACATCAGAAGTGGTGGAACAAGTTCAAAAAGAAATCATTGCGACTGTTCCAGAACTCGAATTACTCGCAACTGTTGTTGGTAACGATGATGGCGAATCCAATATAGCAACCATCGGTGTGGCTCTCCTCCCATCTGAATACAGGACTAGATCCACAGCGGAAGTCAAAGACCAGATTCGAGAGATGTTGAAACTTTTCCCCAATGCGCGACCAAAAGTTAACGATTATTCGGCGATAGGTGGAGGAGTTCAGTATCCATTCAATTTGAATCTAAAAGGTGAAAACCTGAAAGAATTAGAAGAGTATTCATTTAAAGTCATGGAAGAACTCAGAAAAATCCCAGACTTAACAGACATTGATACTACCTATCGTACGGGAAAACCAGAATTCCAAGTGGTTCCTGATCGTGGTAAAATGCAAACCGTTGGGGTAGTGGCAGGGGTCATGGGAGCGGAACTTCGTTACCATATTGAAGGGGGAGAGGTTGCAAAATACCTAGAAAATGGGATTGAGTATGATGTTCGCTTACGTCTCAGAGCAGACCAAAGGAATCTTCGTAATTCATTTTATGAAACTAGGGTTCCGAATATACAAAATAGACTCATCCCACTTTCGGCAATTGCGGTTGGTAAGGAAAGTTCCAGTCCTGCAAGGATCATCAGAGAAGATCGTTCTCGTGTAATCCCAGTGAATGCGAACCTAGCTCCAGGCGGAGCCATAGCCACAGCCTCCGACGAAGCGGTCAAAATATTGAAAAATAAACTCCCACCTCCACCAGGCATTTCTTATGCGTTCGTAGGACAATCGGAAGATTTTAAAGAACTCATACAGAACATCGTACTCGCTTTTGGGATGGCGTTAATTTTTATTTACCTCGTTCTTGCGTCGCTTTATGAGTCCTTTATCACACCAATCACCATTTTGTTTGCTATCCCGCCAGCTATTTCAGGTGCATTCTTTGCATTGGCTCTCACGGGTGAGATGTTGAATTTATTCAGTATGATTGGTCTTATTTTACTTATGGGGCTTGTTGCCAAAAACTCTATTCTGCTTGTTGACCATGCAATGCTTGCTATGCGAGAGCTAGGTATGAACCGAAATGAAGCCATATTTGATGCAGGGGTGAAACGACTTCGTCCCATCCTTATGACTTCACTTGCGATGATTGCGGGAACTTTGCCCATTGCTCTTGGGATTGGTGAGGCTTCCAAATCAAGAACGGCTATGGGAATTGCTATCATTGGAGGTCTCATTCTCTCCACTCTCATCACCCTCATTGTGGTTCCTGCCGTATTTGGGTACATTGATCGGTTTAGAGAAAAGGTGGAAGGTGCTTTCCGTCCTGATTACGAAATGAATCCTGATGATCTGAAAGACTAAAAATCCGCTTGCCCATTCTTCGGAATGGGTATTCGATTGGCTCATGTCAAGTGAACGCCGGATCTTCAAACGAATCTCAGAGAAAGTTCATATCACTTACCGTGTCATCCAAGCTGGTGTCACGGATTCGCTCTTTCTTCCTAAAGATAAGGGAGAAGGCGACACCCAAGACATTTCGGAAGGTGGGCTTCTTTTTCGCACAAAAGAGCCGATGTCTCTCGGAATGCGGCTTGAGCTGGAAATTCGTTTCCCTGATGTAAAGTATGTTCTTTACCCAAAAGCCAAAGTGGTGCGTTTGGAGGAGTTCGGGGAGGGTGCTTTTTATGAGGTTGGGCTTGAGTTCTCCCAACTCTTTGAAGACGATAAAAAATTCATCTTAGAGCATATTGCGCGACTCGCAATTTGATCCACTCTTGCAAAAAAAGCGTTTCCTTAGCAAACAAACCATACTTCCTATGCGTAGGATTTTTTCTCGGTTTTTCCCATCCATTCCTCTTGAACCCATTTCGATTTACGCCGTTTATTCTGAAATTTTAAGTAAACTTTATATCTTGGGCATTGCTTTTGGTTTTGCCTATTTGCAGAGTGTTTATCTCGAATGGGGGTTTCATAACCCAGTTAATTTTTTTCTGTCTCTCTTTCAGTCCATTGTCGCCATCTGCCTTTTATTCATTTCCATTTTTTATCGAAGGATTTTCACTTGGGCACCACCCTTGGTCAGAGTCTTGTATTTTATTTTGGTTCTCCTCGAAATTGAAACTGGGTTTCACGACCCAAACATCGTCTATTTTGATCCTAGGAATTGGCTCACCATCATTGCCATCATGTGGGTGTGTTCGTTCTTCTACCCTGGCCGCGTTTGGCAATTTGTGACAGAATGGTCTATTTTATTTTTCTTTTATCTAACCAGAGTTCATTATGAAAATGGTGGAAGTATCCCCAATGAAACATGGCGGGAAATGACAACCATTGTCCCCTTATTTTTTGTTTGTTTTTTTCTCCACCATTGGTGGTTCCGAACTAGGTATACCTCTGCTTACAGAGGGATTCTTTTGGGCGAAAAGAAAAAATCATTTATGCAAGATACACATGATTCTATAGGATCTCACCTAACGGAAATTATGATGATTACAAAAAAAATGGAATCTAGTCCAAAACCTGACTTAATGGAAGATCTAAAAAAACTCAGGCAGATTTCAGACAACGCACTATCTCAATTGCGATCCCAATTAGTGGAAGATGACCAAAAAGAAATTTTGCGAACCTCGTTTCTTAAGGGTTTAAGGATCCTTTTGAAACAAAGATACAAACTTGCAGGGAGAAATATCAAATTCCAATGGGACCAAAAATGGAATGAAACAAATATTCGTTTGGTGGATAATAATGAAATCATTCACAACCTTTTTATGTTATTTTCAGAAGTAACTTCGAGTGATTTAAAGTATGGGCAAGGTACGTCTATCTTAAAATTATCTATCGAAAGAGAATCTATTTGGTTCCATTTTTCTTCACTAGGAAACGATGGCAGTAAAACTGATCATTTTTTCCAAGAAGGAGATGGGATGGGGGAAACCATTTTGATTTCTCGTGTTGAGTCTCTCGGTGGAAAATTATCCATTTCGAAATTGCCGTATACAATCCAAATCATTCTCCCTCCCAAATGGTTTGAATGGGAAAATTGAATCATTTCTTTCTTACTAGATTTCGTTAGGTGGGCGTCTTAGGGAAAAATAAAACGATCTTGGGAATTGGTTTTTAAATCTTTAATTTAACCTAGCAGTTGTTTGATTTCTTTCAGTAGTGTGGAGTTACCCAAAAGTAATCTTTCTTCTGCTTTTAAGATGGCTTCTGGTTTTCCTGGTTTGTCATAAAATTGATTGAGTACTGCTTCTCGCAAAGTTTCTTCAAACCAAAGTTTGGTCTGGTTTCTGCGGTTGGATTCGAAATATCCATTTGTTTTTGTGGTATTTATATAATCTAAAATCAAATTCCAAACTTCTTCGATTCCTTTGCCACCAAGACCACTGCAAGTGGTGGCGCGGGGTGTCCATTTTGACTCTGGGGCAGGGAAGAGGTGGAGGGCAGATTCATACTCAGCCCTTGCCCTTGTGGCAAAGGGTTCGTTTGCCCCATCAGCTTTGTTTATGGCGATGAGGTCAGCCATTTCCATGATTCCCCGTTTGATCCCTTGGAGTTCGTCCCCAGCCCCCGCAAGCATGAGGAGGAGGAAAAAATCCACCATAGAATGGACTTGGGTTTCTGATTGTCCCACTCCCACAGTTTCGATGATGATGGTATCAAACCCTGCAGCCTCACAGAGATACATAGACTCTCGTGTTTTCCGCGCAACTCCTCCAAGCGAACCGCTGCTTGGTGACGGGCGAATGAAGGCATTTTCGGATTTTGATAAAATCTCCATCCGGGTTTTGTCACCCAGAATGGATCCTTTGGTGCGTTGGCTACTGGGGTCAATGGCAAGTACGGCCAAACGGTGGCCTTTGCTGAGAAGGATGCTACCAAAACTTTCGATGAAGGTTGATTTGCCAACCCCAGGAACCCCTGTGATTCCAATACGGGTGGAGTTTCCTACCTTTGGCAAAACAAGTTCCAATATGGACTGTGCTTTGTCGTTGTGTTCTTCTAAATTACTTTCGACGAGAGTGATGGCTTTGGAAAGCGAAGTCCTGTTCCCAGATAAAATCCCCTCTGCCAACTCTTCGACCATCACACCTTTTTTTTTGAGTGTCCGGCGTTTTTCTTGGATGTATGGTGATATTGCTGGCGCATCCGCCACCCCAGGGTTTACCTTGAGGGCGGAATCGAAAGAGCCTCCTCGGATTGCGCTGGGATCAATGTTATTGGATTTTGGATCCGGATCATTCATGGGGTGTTGGTTTGTTATCGCCTTTATATAAAACAATCATTCCCCCGACCGAACCTTACTTAAATTCGCATAATGAAAGTAAGGGGAATGATAATATATTAGAATTTTGTTTAGGCTGCCCTTCTTTCCCCAAGCAAAATTTTTAGAATTTGTTTTGCCGCTTCCGAGATGACAGTCCCTGGACCAAAAATGGCTGTGGCACCCGACTTGTATAAAAAGTCGTAGTCCTGTGCGGGGATCACCCCACCCACAACGACGAGTACGTCCTCTGCATCTAGTTTTTTTAGCTCCTCGATGACTTGGGGAACTAGGGTTTTGTGACCTGCCGCAAGCGAAGACACACCCAAAATATGTGCGTCGTTCTCTACCACTTGTTTGGCGACCTCAGCTGGTGTTTGGAAGAGAGGTCCGATATCGACGTCAAAACCCATATCGGCAAAACTGGTAGAAATGACCTTAGCACCGCGGTCGTGTCCGTCTTGCCCCATTTTGGCAACCATGATACGAGGCCTACGCCCTTCAAGTTTGGCAAATTCATCGGCAAGAGCTCGTGCTTCCAAATAACCTTTGTCTTCTGAAATTTCAGATGAATACACACCAGAGATCGAACGAATCACTGCTTTGTACCTCCCAAAAACTTTTTCCATGGCGTAGGAAATTTCACCCAAAGAGGCTCGTTTCCGAGCTGCATCAACGGCAAGTTCTAGTAAATTGCCTTCGCCCGTTTCTGCTGATTTGGTGATGGCAGCGAGTGCTGCGTCCACTGCAGCACCATCCCTATCTTTTTTCATTTGGTTTAGGCGTTTGATCTGGGCTTCCCGCACCGCTGTGTTGTCGATGTCCAAAATATCGATGGGTTCTTCTTTGCCCAAACGAAAACGGTTCACACCAACGATCACATCTTTGCCTGAATCGATCCGTGCTTGTTTGCGGGCGGCCGCTTCTTCGATCCGCATTTTCGGGATCCCTGTTTCGATCGCTTCCGCCATTCCGCCTAGCTTCTGTACTTCGACAATCAAATCCCATGCTTTATGAACCAAATCGTGAGTGAGTTTTTCAACATAAAAACTACCCGCCCATGGATCAATGACTCGGTGGATATTTGTTTCTTCCTGCAAATAAATTTGTGTGTTACGAGCAATCCTTGCCGAAAAATCGGTGGGAAGTGCTATGGCTTCATCCAATGCATTTGTATGGAGGGATTGTGTGTGGCCTAGGGCTGCTGCCATGGCTTCGATACAAGTTCTACCCACATTATTGAACGGATCTTGTTCGGTGAGTGACCATCCACTTGTTTGGCAGTGGGTTCTAAGCGCCAAAGACTTGTTTGATTTGGGATTGAATTGTTTTACGATCTTTGACCATAACAACCTGCCCGCCCGCATTTTGGCGATTTCCATAAAATGGTTCATACCAATGGCCCAAAAGAAGGAGAGTCGGGGTGCAAATTCATCGACCGACAAACCAGACGCAATTCCCGTTTTTATATACTCCCAACCATCAGCCAAAGTGTAGGCAAGTTCTAAGTCGGCTGTGGCGCCCGCTTCTTGCATATGATAACCCGAAATGGAAATGGAATTGAATTTTGGCATATATTTGGATGTGTAACCAAAGATATCTGCAATGATTTTCATCGAATGTTTGGGTGGATAAATATAGGTATTTCGCACCATAAATTCTTTTAAAATATCATTTTGGATGGTTCCCGAAAGTTTGTCTTTGGAAACTCCTTGTTCTTCGGCAGCCACGATGTAGAAAGCTAACACGGGTATTACGGCGCCATTCATTGTCATGGAAACAGACATTTGGTCCAGAGGGATCTGGTCAAAAAGGATCTTCATGTCAAGTACGGAGTCAATGGCCACGCCTGCTTTCCCCACGTCACCCACAACCCGTTCATGGTCAGAGTCGTAGCCCCGATGCGTGGCAAGGTCAAATGCCACGGACAATCCTTTCTGTCCTGCTGCGAGGTTTCTGCGGTAGAAAGCGTTGGATTCTTCCGCTGTGGAAAACCCAGCATATTGGCGGATGGTCCAGGGTTTATTCACATACATGGTAGAGTATGGGCCATGCAAAAATGGTGGGATTCCGGCAGCGTATGCCAAATGTTCCAAACCCTCTAAGTCGGGTTTTTGGTACCTCGATTGGATGGAAATTCCTTCTGCCGTTTGCCAAAGGGAGATTGATTTTTTACGATCCGCATCCGTTCCAAAAGAAAGTGGGATATTTGCAAAATTAGGTTTTGTCATTTTATTTCCCTAACCATTTTGATTGGGCCTTTTCCATAAACTCGATGATGTTGCGTTTCATATGGATAAAATCTTCGATTCCGAGTTCTGTGGCCTTTGTCACTAGATCCTTTGGATAACCTGCGATGAGTTTCCAACTATTGGGGAGTTGTTCTTTCATTTCCGAAACAAAGTCGGGGAGGTAGTTTTGGTATTCTTCGTCTGAACTACAAAGGACAACGATTTCCGCACCCAAAGCCTTGGCTTTTTCCACACCTTCTTTTACAGATGAAAAGCCTAAATTGTCGATGATTTCATACCCAAGGCAACCCACAAAGTTTTGTGTAAAACCTGCCCTTGCTTTTCGCATGCTGAGGTCTCCGATGGTGAGTAAAAATACCTTCGGTGGTTTTTTCCCACTTTGGATGTGTTCATCCGTTTGGTTCCGCAAACGATCAAAATCATAGGACAACCGAATGGGTTGGATGGTTTGAAAGGGAGTTTTCGTCGACTTCTTTGCATCTAACTCTTGTTTAACTGAATTTAGGGACGTTTTTAATTCAGGATGGCGTTCTGTAACCAACGGGTATTGGTTTGTACCGAGTAAAACTTCCTTTTTGGTGGCAAGGGCTTGTTTTTTCTCTTCCAAACGTTTCAACACAGCGGATTGAACACTACCTGACTGTATCGCCTGGAAGAACCCACCTTCCGCTTCTAGGATTTGGAACCCACCCCAAGCAGACTGACAAAGTTCATGGGTGAGAACTTCCAAGTAATAGGATCCGCTTGAAGGATCTTCCACTTTGTCGAGGA
This sequence comes from Leptospira sp. 96542, assembly GCA_029310945.1. Taxonomy (GTDB): domain Bacteria; phylum Spirochaetota; class Leptospiria; order Leptospirales; family Leptospiraceae; genus Leptospira_A. The sequence continues at coordinate 39,264 of JARJFC010000013.1, read as the reverse complement.
AAGACTCATGACGGAGGAGTAATTGTGTATTTCTTGCCATTCGTTTGCCCAGTTCTTGTGTTTGTGGGTAAGCTCTGTCGAAGGATTGTACCGCTACAAAATCAGCACCACCAAGGACTGCGGACATGGCCGCTGTTGTGCCACGGAGTAAATTCACATGTGGATCATAGGCTGTGAAATTGAACTCAGTGGTTTGTGCTAAAACAATTGGCTGCACTTTGTCCCCAAGTCCTTTTTGGTAGGCGTTGAGGATTTCTGCCCATAGGATTCGAATAGCGCGGAATTTTGCAATTTCCAAAAAGTAGTCACTCCCAATGCCCATCCAAAACCAAATGGAATTAGCTGCTCCTTCGATGGGGCTCCCAGCTTCGACCAAACGGTTTAAATAATCGACTGCCCAGGACAAGGAATATTTTAGTTCGCCACCAACTGATGCACCCGCATCACGAAGATAATGCGAATGTATGCAGTTGCCAACTAAACCCTTCACATCTGCAATGGATTTTAGGTCGGTATTTACCGATTCTAAACCAGATTGTAAACTGCCATTTAAAAGTAAGGTACCATAGGGGTCATAGTCACATAACACTATCTCATGCGAATTTGATAAAATTTTTAATTCGTCCAAAAATTTGGGCGAGGTTTCTCCCAAGGAAACCACGAAGGGTAGTTTTGGGAGTTTGTCTGCTAACTTCGTCAAATCTTTTGGGGATTCAAAATGAAAGCCTGAATTAGAGCCCTTTTGGGAGGGGCTAGTGAGGATGAATGCATCCGCACCTTTGGTGTTTAGACCATCTAAATCTTTTGGTTCATAGACTAGTTCTGTGATTTTCCAACCAGGGAATCGTTTCTCAATTTTGGGTAGTTTGGGAGGAAGGTTTTCTTTTCGGTAAAAGGGTTGGATGGTAAACCCTTCTTCCGAAATTGTACTGACCTTTTCCCAAGGTTGGCCTTTTAGATCTTTTAAGATTAGATTTTTCCATTCTTCTGTTGAGACTTCTGGGAAGTCTTTGAATAAAGGTTCGTTCAATTTATTCCTCTACAATTTGGTATTCTTCCATATAACCTGGGAAGTCGCCTAACCCTCGCGTGAAGGTAAACTTGGCAGGGTACAAAACCAATCGTTTCCCCGATTGGATGAATGTACCAGAAAGCAGTGTGAATGGCGAGGCAACGATGAAGGCACCAGTTCCCAATACAGTTCCAACAAGACCCATTGGTCTCGCGAGAACTAAATCAATCAACATTTCCCCGCCAGAGGGGACTTCTCTCGCAGACAAACTGCTTTGTGACCAAATTAGGCAGATTAAGAAAAAGATAGACAGGGGGCGCAATTGTTTCATAGGCTGAATCACTCGGGTTCTACTTCTGATGAAATCCCACTGGACCTGTATGTAAAGTAAGAATTATGGCAAAAGAATTTGTTTTATTCGGTTTGTATTCCCTCGTTCATATCGGAGCCATCCTCACGATACCGAAGGAAAACTATTTTTATCTTCCCTCAAAGATCATTCCCATTGTGATTTTGATTGTTTCTTTATTTCGATTTTTCCCAAAACTCGAAAAGAGGGGCAAACTCATGGCGTTTGGATTGGTTTTTTCTGCTTTTGGTGATTCCTTTTTGGCTCTACCAAGTAGCGCATACTTTGTGCCTGGGCTTGGCTCATTTCTTGTGGCACAATTGATTTATAGTTACGCTTTTAGCTTACAATCAGAGTCCAAACCAATCCTCGCCTTGCCATTTTTGATTTTCGGGTTATCGTTTTTTTATGTGTTACTGCCCAAACTCGGGAGCCTTCTCATCCCTGTGGCGGTTTATATCACGGCCATTTGTCTTATGGGTTGGAGGGCTGCGAGTAGAAACTCAAGTTCCAAACCGTTTTTACTCGGGTTGTTTGGTGCCCTAATTTTTATGCTTTCTGATTCAATCATTGCCTATTCTATGTTTTTGAATACTTCAATGAACCGAACTGTGGCTTCTCTTCTCATCATGGTGACATACTATTTGGCACAAGTTTTATTGTATGCAGCTACCAAATCGGAAGAATTGACTTAAAAGATACATACGAAAAATACTTGATACATATGGAAAATCACCTTATCGTTGTGGTGGTTTTCCAAAAAGGGATATACTTATGAAATCAATCAAAAAAACATCATTCATCGAAGCGATTGCAGCAGCCATTGACCATGAGGTCAAATGTTTTCAGTTTTATTTAAAGATCTCGGAAGAATTGCCAGAAGGCCCAATCCGAGAACTCTTCAGCCAACTCGCATTAGATGGAGATGAGCATATCAAATTCATTAAAGATGTTTACAAATCAGCAGAAGGAAAAGAATTACCTAATCTCAAACAACTTTCGGAGATTGAAAAATTCCATTCTTCTACCATCCAAAAAATGATGGATAAATTGGATCGCAACAAAAACGAAGTGGTCAATATGGATGAAAGGAGAGCGATTGAGCTCGCCATTCGGGAAGGGGAAGACGCTCGCAGTTTTTATTCCAAAATTCGCAATAAATTCCAAGACCCAAAAATCAATATGTTGTTCCAAAAATTGGCAAATTTTAGTGAATCCAATAATTCATTACTCGAGGCACAAGCGATGGCTATGGAACAATCGGCCCCTGCGGATCAAATGTTCTATTGGGAAGATGAAGATTTACTAGCGGAAGTGGCTGGGTCCCCAAATAAAAAAGAGAAGACTCTCGCAAAATCAAAAGATCCAAAACCTTCTGCAAAAAAACAAGCAGCCAAGAAGAAAACGAAGGCAAAAAAACAAGCGTCTGCCCCCAAACCCAAGAAAAAAGCCGTGAAGAAGGCTGCCAAAAAAGCTGTAAAAAAGGCCATGAAAAAATCCCAAACAGCCAAACCAAAAAAAGCGGTGAAGGCTAAAAAAGTGAAACCTGCCCCTAAGAAGAAAAAAGGAAAAAAATAATTTTGAAATACCAAGTTACACATACATTCCCCGTTTCTCTCGAAAAACTTTTGCATGCGAGGGAAGAACGTTACAAACATTTGGATCAATTCCCTGATTTGAAAAACGTCACCCTTGTGGAAGAAACCAAAGAAGGCAACATCATCAAACAAAAAAGAAAGGTGAGTCTGGAAGGTTCGATGCCTGCCGTCCTTTCGGCAGCACTCACAGACCTTTCCCTTTTGGAAGATTCTACTTTTGATACCACAACCAATACACATGAGTTTAAAATTTCACCACCAGGCAAAGACAATGTGTTTGTGATCAAAGGAAAAAGTCGGTACGAGTCAAAATCGGCTGAGGAATCACAGCGCTCTTATGAAGTAGAAGTGCATTCGAGTTTGCTCTTTGTTTCCCCCATTGTGGAAAAAGCCATTGAAGAAATTCACAAACATAGTTTGGAAAAGGACAGAAAATCCATAGCCAAATTTTTGGGGGTTGAAACTTAAGGAGTTAGTGAAAACAACTCCTAACTCTCTTTTTCGAGGGATTGTAGAACTCAATATCACCATTCTCATTATGGGGAATGTCACTTTATTCGCCAAATTATTGCCTTTCCCGGCGGTCACCATCATTTCGGGCAGGGCTGTTTTTGGGTTTCTGATCCTCGGTTTATTCTTTCTCCTCCGAGGCAAACAAATCAAATACCAAAATTTTGGTGATTTTTGTAAAACATTTGGCATCGGCATTTTATTTGCTTTGCATTGGGTAACCTATTTCCATTCCATTCAGGTTTCGACAGTGGCTGTGGGTATGTTGTCACTTTTTACCTATCCTGTATTTTCAGCCCTCATGGAACCTCTGTTTAGCGAAGAAAAAAAGTTAGATCCCTTCGCTTTCTTTTTAGCTTGTTTTTCTTTATTTGGACTTTATCTCATTGTTCCAAGTTTCCACTGGGAAAACCAAATGTTCCAAGGTGTGGTTTGGGGTATAGTTTCGGCCTTACTCTATGCTCTCCGAAACATCCTCACCAAAGAAATGCACACCCATTATTCTGGATCTCAAATTTTGTTCACCCAACTATTTGCGACAGCCCTTGTGTTATTGCCATTCTCCGAAGGACTTTTCGTTATGCTTTCTGAACCAAAGTATTTACTTTTCCAAGTGGTTCTGGCGGGAGTGTTCACAGCACTTGCCCATACTATGTGGATTCGTTCTATGTCGCTACTCTCTGTGACAACCGCAGGAACATTGTCAACACTTAGTCCCATTTACGGGAGTTTGGCGGCTTGGTATTTTTTGGGGGAAGTTCCTCCTGAAAAAATTTGGCTTGGGGGTGGGGTCATTTTGTTCTGTGCGATTCTGGAAGTGTTTCGTAAAAGAGGAGAAGAGAAGTTGGAGCAATAGGAGCTAACTGAGGAAAAAATGCCAAGTATTCTGATTTATTCTTTTGGTTTGCACCATACTTCTTTGGCAGTTGTTCGAAAGAATTTTATATACACAATTTTATTTGGTTCACATAAATAGGATAAGTCCCTTTCTTTTTTTATTGAAAATGAACTCTCAAATTCCGGAACAGTTAATTTCGTGACCTTGGCTTCATCGATATTTTCTTCCAATCGGATTTCATAAGAATAACATCCTACCCCAAGTAAACAGATGATAAATGTTATGTATTCAAATATTCTTTTTTTCATTACTTTTTACGCACCTAACCCCGACTGTTTGCGGGCAAAAGAGTGTAAATGTCTGTTTACAAATAATTTGGCATGGAATGCAAATTTGTATAGTGATAGAGTAGATTTCCGAATCTTCGCAAACATCCTTTCGGTCTAGTTTGCGGTAGAGTGGGATGAGCCCTAAGGCCGCAAAATATCTAATTTTGATGGATTCTTCTCCTGCTTCTGGAGTTCCTTTTTGTAAAATGAATGTTCTCGAGATGCAGCTAAAGAAAATTAGAATAAAAAAAAATTTAGAGAATCTGACAGCGAACATTCATCACTCATCTTAGTGAGTAAATGTACCTCTGTCAATGAGATTTACATGTTTTCGATGTTACCCCTGAGGCAGCAGAAAAAAATGTTCATTCGTGTAGGGTGTGAATCACGCGAATGAGTTTTTCTTGGACTTCTTTTGCAATCACTTCAAGCGCAGGGTTTTCCACTACCTTAGTCATCGTTAGAGGATCAAAAATGGAAACTTTGGTTTCACCATTTTTTTCTTCTGTGACCACAACATTGCAGGGAAGGAGGAGGCCAATTTCGTCACTTGTTTCTAAGGCTTTGTGTGCGAAAACAGGGTTACAGGCTCCCAGGATGGTGTAACGTTTGAAATCGACGTTGATTTTGTCTTTTAATGTTTGTTTAACGTCAATGGTTGTTAGAACTCCAAACCCTTCCTTTTTTAAGGCCTCAGTGGTATCGGTTATGGTTTCGTCAAAACCCTTTTTTCTATGAACGGTAAGTCCTATCATGCCATTCCTCCAAATGATTTATACCCCATAGGGTATATTGTTTTAAGAGGATAGCAAGTTCGATTTTTTATAATTTTTAAAAACTTCACTCTTTTTTGGGGAGCTTTTGCATCTCTTCCACAGATGGGAGGTTTTCGGAACTATGCCTGATTTCGCCATTTGTATTGAGGAGGAAATACTGCGGGAGTTTGCCTTTTTTTAGATTTTCGAAACGATCATCCAGAATCAAGGATTGGAAATCTTGCTCACGGGGTGTAATATTGAGAAGGACATAAGTTCCTAAATCAGGTTTCCCTTCACCACATTCCAAACCGATGAGGGAATCACAACGAACATTGGTGATGGATAGTAAAATGAGTTTTCCTTCCCTTTGTGCCTGGGAAAAGGCGAAGGATTTGTTGTGACCCCAATGGATTTCTTCGCTTACCATTTGGTTGAGGCGAAGGTATCCGTACACAAGTAGTAGGATGAAAACGGGCATCATCAAAAATCCAAGTAAATAAAAAACACGGGAGTACTTTTGCATTCTACTCCCATAGAAATTTCTGGTTTCTATCCGCCAATCTCATTTCACCAAAATTTTAGAATTTGAAAACTTTTTAAAAAAAAACTACACCTTCTTATCTCTAAATTCATACTGGCAATTAAATCATAAGTTAGGAGAGGTACATGGAAATTTGGTACACCGAAAAATTAGAATTAGAAAAGGGCAGGGCTGTTAGTTATCGGGTCACCAAAACCATAGAAAGTTTACAATCTCCATTCCAAAAAATAGACGTTTTTGAAACTCAATCTTTTGGACGTATGTTTACGCTTGATGGTGTAACTATGGTTACGAACAAAGATGAACATTCATACCACGAAATGATAGCGCATATTCCAATGATGAGCCACCCAAATCCAGAATCGGTTCTTGTGATTGGTGGTGGGGACGGGGGAACAGTTCGTGAAGTTTTGAAACACCCCTCTGTCAAAGAAGTTGTGTTATGTGAAATTGACAAAGCAGTGGTTGACATTAGTTATAAATACTTTCCTGAATGTGCGGATGCCATGAAGGATCCAAAAGTCATCCACCATTACGATGACGGGGCAAAATTTGCTCGTGACAACAAAGGTCGGTTTGATGTGATTCTCGTGGATTCAAGCGATCCAGTTGGGCCTGCTGAAGTTCTATTCAAAGAACCGTTTTACAGGGATATGGCGAGTGCATTAAAACCAACAGGCATCATTGCCACCCAAGCAGAATCATATTGGTACCATGGTGATGTGATCAGTTCCTTGTTTGAATTCATTCCTAATATTTTCCCTGAGTATGGGTACTATTATACAACCATTCCGACATACCCTTCTGGGATCATTGGGTTTACCTTTTTGTCCAATGCCATAGATCCATATTCGGTCACACCAGATCCGAAACGAGTTCCAAAAGGTTTGAAATACTATAGCCCTGAATTACACAAAGCTGCCTTTGTGCTTCCTGAGTTTGCCAAGAAATTTATCAAACGTAAAGGGTAATTAGAATGAAAGGTTTGGTAGCCTTTGTTTTTGCCCTGTTTTTAATTTCTTTTCCTTTTGAAGAAATTTTTGCAAATGAAGTAGAGGCCACTGAACTTGATTTAGCAGCTGAAGAAGCTGAAAAAAAATTGGATTTTGGAACTGCAGAAAAACTTCGTAAAAGAGCTGCTGAAATCCGAAGAAATGATTTTTTTCGTCTAGGTGAAGAAACCGTACCATACCAACCAAAAGAAAAAGGCTCGGAGCCAGTAAAATCCAAACAATTTTTAGACGGCACCTGGGAGATTGGATTTCGATCCAATGGTCAGGCAGCGATTTTTACCGCAGGTAAGGAATGGAATTTGACTGATCCCGATGTTGCTTTCCAAGCAGGTGGGTTCTACCAACCAAGGAATCGAGTTGGCTACCAAAACATCCAACCACTCCCCCTATCAACGGAAGAAAAAGTAGTGGCGGCCAGTCGTCTATTTTTCGCTCCAAAAATTGGATACAAACACAACTCAGGCGAATGGGGTTTAGAATATAGTAACTTACCCTTTTCCACTTCATACGAACATTATAGTTTTGGATTGTTTGGTGGCCCTCAATCAGCTTTTCACACAACTAGATTTGATTTGTTTGACCATCGTTTTGTGGCGAAAGTATATGATCAAATTTCAGATGATATGATGATTAGCTGGGATTTTGGTGTGAGGTTTGGTCGGTTTGGATCGAACACATCCTATGTTTCCAACTCACTAGGGCAAAGCCGGGATGCAAAGGATAATTTAGAATATTTTGCACCGAGCGTCGGTTTTCGATTTTATCATACATTAACAGAAGTTCACTCTTATGAATTGGGAGTCGAAACGTTTGCCACACCTCTCGCAAGACTTTCTTACCAAAGGCAAGTTCATAAATTTGGCGGTAGTGTTGATACGTATGGATCAGGAGATTTGATTTTGAATGATCAATTTTATAGGATTCAATCGGCCAAACCGCTGAACTCTAATTTATTAGGATTGGATTTTTTAGCCCAATACAATTTTGAACCATGGAAAAGGCATAAATTTCATTTTGGGTTACAAATTGTTCAGTACTTGTGGCGGGCCAATGAATCTCTGAGGCCAGATATTTTGGCTGGGGATCTAAGCTCGTATTTAGCTGCCTACCGCGATCATTATACATCATCCGCCTATTACGAATCAGATGGGAACAAGGGAAGGGCGGCCAGAGGATTTGGCATCACCAATGTTTTTTTAGGGTATAGTTATGCGTTTTAGGTTCAGTTTTTTATTTTTAAGTTTTGTTTTTATTTCCTGTGGAATTTCTTTACGGGTTTATCGACCGTTTCCAAACGAATCCCCTTTTGAATATATCACCAAACAAGAAAAGATCGAAATTTATATTAAAAATGAAAATACCGAATCGATGGCTTTGTATGATGGGTATTTTTTTGAACCCGAGAGCTTAAAAAATGAGTATGGTCCACTGTCTTATTTGATCCGTAAGGAATTTTCGATGCGAAAGGAAAGGTATCCTTTGTTACTTGAAAGAGGAGGTAGGATCGAGGTGGATGAATTCACTTTGATTTCTTTGGACAGGTGCACTAAAAATCGAACTTGGGTGGAAATGAAAGCGAGGGTTCAAATCAAAGGGGAACCTGTTAAAGACTATTTTTATTATGATGAAATTGATTCCAAAGTAACGAACTGTTATTTGCTGGGAAGTTCTTCTCTAATTTTGCCTTTACTTTGGTATTTGCCATACAATGGATTTCGTGGGAACCGTGAAGACCAAATGAACCAACTGGGTCGCAATGTTTTGGATGATTTTTTTTCGTTTTTGGAAAATGAGGCGTCATTCAATCCATCGAATGCAAACAAAGAACAAAATCCAACAAAATCAGAAAGAAAACTGAAAACGAATGCGGTACCCATCGACCCCAAAATAAAAGAAATTATGGATAGCTTATGAAACCAGTTCTATTTATTTTTTGTTTACTTTGTATCAATTGTTATTCGATCCAAAAATCGTATAACTACGGTAACCCATACCATCCGAGTCCTGCGTTTCCTGAAGGGGAGGAACAATTCGAAGAAGGGGCTCCTGTTTGGATTGTGGATACATTGGGTCATTATGTATTTTCACTTCCATCCAAACTTGTGCTTTGGAACTGGCGTGCAGACAACCATCAAATTTCGGAAGAAACAAAAAACTACCTCAAAGACTATATTAGAGAAAATAACCTAAGAGATGTTAAGGTTCGTTTCAATCAGTATTCTCCTTTGTCCGAATGGAAACGTTTGTCAAAAAACCAAAATATCAATCCTGTAATTCGTTATGTATTTGGTTCTATTTCTTTACTTGCTTATACTTTTTTGCCTGGTCGTTTGTTTGCTGGAACCATTGGAGGCGACCATTACAACTCGTTCACAAACACTATCAATTTATATTCAGATCTCCCCCCTGTTGCCATCCATGAAGGCGGGCACGCAAAAGATTTTGCCCAAAGGGAATACCGAACACTCTATGCCATTGCTTATGCCATTCCTTTTGCGGGATCTCTCTACCACGAAGCGAGGGCAACGGATGACGCCATAAATTACTTTGCAGAAAAGGAAGATCGTCACCAGTTGGATTCTTCTTTCAAGGTTTTAGTGCCAGCTTACGCTACTTATGTGGGAGGTGCAGTGGGGGATGTTGTGGCAAATCCGGTAACGGCTGTCACTGTGGTTCCAGGTCATATCTATGGACGGCGTAAAAAACGTGAGATGGACTTTCATTTAGGAACTCGAAAGGAAAAAAGAAAATAATGAGTTTGAAAAGTAACTTCGTGAACCTGTTTGAAACACGTAGGGAAAAATTAAAATCCCTACTTTGTATTGGGATTGATCCTGAATTTGAAAAACTACCAGAAATTTGTAAACAAGCCGATGACCCCATATTTCATTTTGCGGAGACCATTCTAAAAAATACCCATAAGTTTGCTACTGCCTGGAAACCAAACATTGCTTTTTTCGAAAGGTTTGGTTCCAAAGGGTATCTGGCTTTTGAGAAGTATGTGAGTTTGTCTAGGGAAATCTGTCCGGAAGTACCCATCATTGCGGATGCCAAACGTGGGGATCTGGCCAACACATCCAAAGAGTATGCTAAATATTTTTTCCAAACCCTAAAGGTGGATGCTTTGACCGTAAACCCGTATATGGGTCGCGATTCTCTATTACCTTATTTGGATTTGGGTGGATTTATTTTTGTCTTGGGGCTTACGAGTAATCCATCATCAGGAGATTTTCAAAAATTAGAAATCAAAAATGAATCCGCCTATCTCTTCGAGGTTGTATCTGACCAGATGGCGAATTTAGAAAGTGAATACCCAGGCCAGGTTGGTCTTGTTGTGGGAGGAACCCATATTTCGGAGCTAGAAAATCTCCGGAAAAGGCACCCCCATTTGTATTTTTTGATTCCTGGTTTCGGAGCCCAAGGTGGGGATCTGAAAGAAATTTACAAAGCTTGTGGAAAAAATTCCATTATCAATTCTTCTCGTTCCATCACACTCGCATCGGTTGCCAATAATTTTGGTGAAATTGCAAACGAGAAAGCAAAAGAAGTACAATCCCAAATGAACCAACTCTTTTCTTAACTGTCTAAGATCAAGTTAGGAGGATTTGTGAAAGAAAAATTGGCCATCATTGGGTCTGGTGTGTCTGGACTTGGCACTGCATATTTTTTAAAAGAAAATTTTGATATAACTATTTTTGAGGCCGGTGGTTATGTTGGTGGTCACACTAATACTGTGGATGTCGATGAAGATGGAACCATGATCCCCATCGACACAGGGTTTATCGTTTTTAACCACGTCACCTATCCTAATTTACTTAGGTTTTTTAATAAAGAATCCATCCCTACGAAAAAATCAGATATGTCGTTCAGTGTTCAGCACGATCCCACGAAACTTGAGTTTTGTGGTTCTGGGTTGAATGGTTTATTTGCACAAAGAAAAAATTTATTCTCTCCCAAGTACATTAAGATGTTACTTGAAATCAATCGTTTCAATACAAATGCCCCAGCGATTTTAGAAGATCCAAAATTTGACGAATGGGATCTTGGTCGGTACATGAAAGAATTTGGTTATGGGAATGATATTTTACAGAACTATTTAATACCGATGAGTTCTGCCGTATGGTCCACTCCTCATGATCAAATGCTTGCTTTTCCTGCAAAAACTTTGGTTCGTTTTTTTTACAACCACGGATTTTTGGGATTAAATACCCAACACCAATGGTACACGGTGGACGGGGGCGCTCGTAATTATGTACGAAAGATCCTAAACTTTATGGAAGGCCGGGTTCGGTTGAATTGTCCAGTCAAACAAGTGAATCGACTTGAAGGAAAGGTTCAGGTCATACTCGCAGATGGAAAATCAGAAATTTTCGATAAGGTTGTAATGGCCACCCATGGACATACTTCCGCAAAACTCCTCGGAAATCCCACTGCCTTGGAGAAAGAACTCCTTCCTATTTTTAAATACCAAAACAATACCGCCACTTTGCACACTGACCCTTCGGATATGCCCAAAACTAGACGATCTTGGTCGAGTTGGAATTATAAAATGGTGAATAAACCAAACGGAGACTTCGCACCATTTACCATATATTGGATGAATCGTTTGCAGAATGTTTCCAAAAAGAAAAATTATTTTGTGACCATAAACGACCCTGGTCGAGTGAAAGAAGAATGTATCATCAAACAAATTGACTATGAGCATCCTTTGTTTTCGGTGGAGACTGCCAGTGCCCAAAAACGTCTCCCCCAGTTGAATGAAACAGGTCCTATCTATTATGTGGGTGCTTACTTCCGGTATGGATTCCACGAAGATGGATTTTTGTCGGCGGTGAATCTGTCTGAATCGATACTGAAACGGGATCCATGGAAATAAAATCGTGTATGTACAAGGCGGATGTCTTTCACACAAGGACATTCCCTAAACAAAACCACTTTCACTACCAAATTTTTAATTTTTATTTGGATCTGGAAGAAATAGACCAACTGGTCAAGTTATCCGCTTTTTTTTCGAGGAACAAATGGAATCTGTTTTCGTTCTATGACAAAGACCATTTATTTTTTGGAAAAAACAATGTTTATGAAAACGTTAAGTGTTTTTTAAGAGAATCAGGGGTTCAGGAACCGATAGGAAAAGTGTTTTTACTCACTAACCTAAGGATACTTGGTTATGTGTTCAATCCTGTATCGTTTTATTTTTGTTATTCGGAAAATGGTAAACTCATTTGTTCAATTCCCGAAGTAGGCAATACCTTTGGGGAAATCAGACCTTATATAGGTTTACCTTTTGAAAAGAATATTGGAACCATTGCCAGTCCAGAAGTTCACCTCGAAGTGAAAAAAGAATTTTATGTCTCACCGTTCATCGGTCTTGAATCTTACTTTGATTTTAGACTGAACGCGCCCAATGATAAATTGCAGATCGGTGTCGACTCTTATGAAGATGGCAAACGAACACTCACCACATCTTTTATAGGAAAAAAAATTTCTTTCAGTAACAAAAACTTATTAAAACTTTTTGCCCAATTCCCATTTGTCACCGTCAAAATTATAGTTTTGATTCACTACCAAGCTTTTAAGTTGTGGGTCAAAAAAATTCCATATATAAAAAAACACCAAAACTTAGAGAATCAAACAGGAGTCTCCCTTGGAAAAGCAAGTAAACCAATCTCTCTTGCAAAAAACATTTAATTCAGGAATTTTTACAGGTTCGAAAGACCAAACAAATGTTAAATCGTATTCGGTTTACCAAACAATATTTTTAAATGCATTGAAGGGTATGAAGCAGGGTTCACTCCGCCTTATTTTTCCTGATGGCACACAAACAATACTAGGTGATGAAAAATCGAATGTGGATCCAAAATTTCATCTTCCAATCATCCATGTAAAAGATCCGATATTTTTTAAAAAGTCTGTCTTATATGGAGACATCGGTTTTTCAGAATCGTATCTGACAGGAGATTGGGATACGGATTCCATTGAAAATGTCATTTCTTGGTTTATATTGAATGTGGAAGAGGCTCCGAACCTTTCTGGAGCCAAAAAAAAATTATTCCATTTGGATTTATTCAATTTAGGAAATAAATTTTTGCATTTTCTTAGAAAAAACACACTAAAAGGAAGCCGCAAAAATATTGTCGAACATTACGATTTGGGCAATCGTTTTTATAAACTGTTTTTGGACCCCACAATGACATACAGTTCGGCTTATTTCCAAAATTTGGATGAAACTTTGGAAGAGGCACAGACCAAAAAGGTGGATTTACTCTGCCAAAAACTAAAATTGAATGCAGGTGACCATCTTTTGGAAATTGGGAGTGGTTGGGGTTTTTTATCGATCCACGCAGCCAAAAATTATGGCTGTCGTGTAACGACAATTACTTTATCAAACGAACAATACGTGTTTGCTAAAGAAAGAATTAAAAACGAAGGTTTGGAAGATAAAATAGAAATTAGAATCCAAGACTACCGAACTTTGGAAGGTCAATTTACCAAATTGGTTTCCGTGGAAATGTTGGAAGCAGTGGGGGATGCATACTATGAAACTTTTTTTGAAAAATGCCAATCTCTCCTCACGAGGGATGGGATCATGGCCTTGCAAGTCATCACTTGCCCTGATTCACGTTTCCAAGCATTCAAAAAAGGAATTGATTTCATCCAAAAACATATCTTTCCTGGATCCCTGCTTCCGTCCATTGGTCGAATGAACCAAGCCGTCAACCGCACGGGTGATATGTATTTATTTCATTTGGAAGATATGGGTCTCAGTTATGTCAAAACACTCCGGTTGTGGTTGAAAGCCTTTGATGAGAATATATCACTTGTTCGGAGTCAAGGTTATAGTGAGGGTTTCATTCGTAAATGGAGGTACTATCTTGCCTATTGTGCGGCGGCCTTCCAAATGCGAAACATAAGTGTGGTTCAGTCAGTCTATGTTCGACCAAACAACTTAAAAGTTTAAATTTTCCCTGCAAAAACATCTTGCAAATGGAACCTTTTCTCTTAAATATCCTTTTATGAGAGAAACCCGTTCTGAATTTGAATTTGATGAACCAATTGAACGTTTGTGGTCAGCCATTACCGTCTACGAAGTGTTAGTGCATTGGTTGGCCGATGAAGTTCGTGGTAGGCCAAAAGAAGGAGCTGAATTTTCTTGGACCTGGAAATTGGGTTTGGAAGGTGATTTTACCTCTCACGGTATTTATAAAAAAATTGTTCCAGGTAAGGAACTGGTGATGGAATGGAAAGATCACCCGGCAGGAGATATTTTTTTACAACTTTTATTCGAATCTCTAGGTGAGAACAAAACCAAATTAACTGTCGTTAATGGGGGTTTTCCTATATCCAATGCATTTGATGTTTGGCTGGATGGAGCCAAAGAGGGTTGGGATGGCCAGGTTATGGAATTAAAAAAATTTCTTTCTGAGAACAAAGACTTCGCAAAATTTGCAAAAAAAAATTGATCTCTAAGTCGCTTTCAAAATCATGGTAAAAGTAGGGGTTGTAAAGGAGGGTTTACCAATGGAATTTCCCGAACTAGAAGCCTATTTTCAAAGTTTGACGGATATCACCGATAGAGTTGCAATGATGAACAATCATTTTGATGCAACACCTGAGGTCGACGTACCAAGGTTATACGATTTTTTGAATGATATTCAAAATCGAAATTGGGAAAATACGGAAAGAGAATATTATGAGTTGTTCACCAGTTATTTTACATTCCATGTAAAAACGGTGGAAGAAATCATCCAGGAAGCGAGAGAAATCTTAAATCCTGAAAATAGAGAACATGTCAAAAAACTTGTTTCTTATGTTCGTAATGCAGACGATTGGTTTTTGTCTTTGAAAAAAAGAAGAAAAATCGCGCGCCAACAAGTTGCTTAAAAAATAAAAACCCTTGGTGCACTGAGGGTTTTTATCATTCAATTCGCTTTACAATAACAATTGAAAATTCCTAAATAACATTATGTTAAGGAATCGTTTCCTACTTTATCCTGTTTTTTTACTTTTATTTCTATTTTTAGTGGATTCCATTTTCCGAATTCCCTATATCCAGATGTTGGCAAAACTTGATTTAACTGCGGTTAACTATAGAGCCAAAGAAGAACTGGTTCAGACACTCATCCAAAACCGAACCGCCCCTGGTTTTAAATCCGACAAAAAACTTATGGTGGTGCTTGGGTCTTCCAGGTTACTTTTTTTCAATCATGAAGAATTGGTGGATTTTTACCCTGAATGGGAAATTTATAATCTTTCGTCTGCGGTTACTACGCCTGCTTATTACGATTACCAATTGAGTTTGTTATTAGACAAAGGTATCAAACCCGATTTGGTTGTGATGGAAACAGACGCAAACCAGTTCAACCAAAACTCAGTGTTTAAAAGTTCTAACCTGACCTATAGTTTTGATCTGGGGTATGTGCTTTCAAATGCTTCCATTTTCGGTAAGGATCATGTTTCCTTTTATTTAGGGCGTACACTGTTTGCCGTGGGCACTTACAAACCCTATTTAGACCAAATGTGGAGAAATTATAAAAACCCTTATTTTTTCAATTTGGTAGCAATGAACCAGGCAACCTACGACCATATCATAAAAAACAATGGAAACGGACTTTCTCCTATTGCTGATTTTTATGAGAAGAATGCAAACTCACTGCTTCTCACAAGCCACCGAACTTTGGATTGGTTGTTTGCATCCTATGTTCCGAGCAAAATGCAATATGCTTTTTTTGAAAAAATTCTGACACGATTGCAGGAAGGAAAGATTAAAACCATCATTGTTCGACCGGTTTCCTCACCCGATTTTGAAGCCCTTTTGGAAGACCAACCACTGGTAAAGGATTGGGAAAATAGAGTTGGCACAATTTCTAAAAAATACAATCAATCCATTTTGGACTTAAAAAAAGACCCGTCTTACTCTTGCAATGCGTTTGCTGATGGTGGGCATGTGGCGAGTGAATGTTACCGCACCATCATGCGGTCTATTCTCCTAGCGTATTACCAGAGGTTTGGTTCGGAACATCAATGAACCCTGAGGCACAGATGCCACTTTGTGTGTGGTTGTGATCCACCTGGCTTTGTGTGATCATGGATTGTAAATGTTCTAATTTGGGTTTTTTGAAACGGAGAGTCCTTGCTGTGAACCCAGAGGAAGTATTGGAACTGGTGAACGAACCCCAATAGAGGACGGAATTGTTCGCACCGTTCACAATTCTTCCTGAGTTGCCCACATTTGTATTGAGACTTGAACTTGTATTGTTAAAGAAATTGGCACCCGCCAATTTTAGGCTGGAGGAGTTGATTGCAGACTGGATTTGTATGTTCGTCGGTGTTGTCAAAGTGCTTGGTAGCGGATAGGCAGTGGCGGCTGTGGAAAGATCCAATGCGACTGCAGAACCTCCCGTTTTTGGTATCCTCGTCATCGTTACAAAGTCAGGTGTACTCCCTAGCGTGTACCCCATAAGTAACGAGTACATCCGGAAGAACACTTCATCCGTTGTGGGGCTTCCCCCTCCAAAATTGGCAGGACTATAATCTGGTGCATCCAGTATAAAATTCCGCATCAGACTGAAGGCATTGTTGGCACGAACCCCGGAAGCATTGCCCACAACAGTTTTCCGAAAGAAGGAATTTCGTTCGGCTTCCGTCGTGCCAGAGCTATCGTAAAGAAACCGCATAAACACATAGGCAAAACTGTATTGTTTGATGATGTCAGCTTGGGAATTCCATTCGAGCATGGATACATTATTGATCCCTCCCGAACAGGTGCTCCCCCGGTAACACTGGATGCGGCTTGTTTGGGGGCCGTAGCCTGCGATGTCGCTTGCCACCTCACTTGTGCCTTCGTTCACCCAAACATCGTCCGAAACACCAGAATCGTACGAATACGGAAAACGAATCAAATGTTGGAATTCATGGGCTGCCGTGGAATCAAAGGCATTTGCGTCGGATTGAGTGGCAGCAATCAATTCCTTGCCGTCCATATACAAAATTTCTGCGTAATTGGACCTGAGTCCAAAAATGACACTGTCTGGAAAATAATTGACTGGGTCATAAAAACCAGCGACGAAAGAACTTGTGGATGTGGCTCCGTCTTTGATGTCAAGTGCCAAAATTTTCACTTTGCCATCCTTGTCCACATCACTCGGGGCACCAAATGTACTCACAAGTTTTGGGTAGGTAACGGTATCAAATCTTTGTCCAAAGGCATTAAAATTATAACCAGTGGTGAGTGAGGTTTCGCGGTAGACTTCTATATTGGTTCCAGAATATACTAATTCTGTCGTTACACAAACACTTTGGTTGGTAGTGATGTTTCGCGCCCAAAAATCATTTGGAGCCGAACAGGCATTTGCTGATATCAAAAAGGCTGTCAAAAACAAAAGTGTTGTATTGTTTTTTTTGTCTTCAAAATAAGGCGAATTGCAGGAAAAGGAAAGTGACAGGACTAAACAGAGAATGGTTTTAACAATTGGATGAGAATGCATAAATTTATATTGTGTTTGTTTTTGATATTTTTTGGGTTTTATGACATCCATTCGATTGGAACTTCTGGTCTGTACTTTTCAGCCAAACACCAAACAGAAAACGGGTTCATTCTTATCGGTATAGAATTGTTTGGTGAAAAGGGAAAGACTTTTTATCTTTCTCAGGAGTTGCGTTTCCAAAAAACAAGAGGCTGGGAAGAGGTTTTGGTCGAAGGATCCGTTCAAAATGACGGAAAAAACCTATCTTTACACCCAAACCAATGCCAGGTGCGGGCAACAGACAAATGGGGACAAAAAATGGGTCTCCTCCGCAAATTTGATTGTGACCATTTGGAGTTTCAGATTTCCCAAACTGACCGCGGTGCCATTTTGTCAGAATCCAGTTTTGGGACTTTCAAAGAGGTTCCACTGCCTGTTTTCCTACCGGGCGTTGCTCTCGAACCCATTGCCGTCCAGTGGGATCCCATCCAATTCCCTGAAGGGGTTTGGGGTTTCCATCTCAACCGGCTAGGAGGGTTGGATCCCATCCAAGTTTGGAATCCGAAAACCAGTCAATGGATTCCCTATTCGCAGCGGGATTCGGTGCAAGGCCCAAGGTTCTTCCGTTGGAAACGAACCCTTTTCTAATTGACCCAAAGGCGATTCTCTAGGGACAATCCTTATACATTGAAAAAGATCAAAATTGGGGTCATTGCGGCTGCTGGGAAGGGCACAAGGGCCTATCCGAGAACCAGTTTTATCCCCAAACCACTTTTTGTGATTGAGGGGAAGTCTATCCTTCACAGAAACGTGGAGTTATTGTACAAAACCTTTGGAATTGAAAAGGTTTATATCCTCGTTGGACACCTCAAGGAACAGATCTTAGGTGAAATTGAAAACATCCGGTTACATTTACCTAAAGTTGTGATTGAACCTGCCGAATGGACAGAAAAAGGTTTGGCTTCGGATGTGGCGAGCCTTGCACCCTTCATCAAAGAACCTTTCATAACCATTTTGGGTGATGAGTTTTATTATAAAACAGACCACGAAGAATTTTTACGTGTTTTGAAAAAACACCCCCATATGGCTGCGTCCATAGGTGTTGTGCGAACATCATTACTTTCTCGGATACGAAAAAACTATTCGGTTGTGCTCGAAAAAGATAAAATTATCAATTTGGTTGAAAAACCAGAAGACCCACCTAACGAACTCTTAGGGCTTGGTTCTTATTATTTTAGTACAAAATATTTTGAGTATTTTGAAAAAACTCCGCCGTCATCTAAGTCGGGTGTTATCGAAATCACAGACGTGATCGATAAAATGGCAAAAGAAACAGATGAAGGTGTTTTTGCAACAAACCTGAGTTGTGAATACTTTAACATCAATTCGATGCAAGACTATTACCAAGCAATTTATGAAGTAAGAAACGATTTATTTCCAAAATTCAAATTGAGTTTGGTCATTCCAACCAACCAAAATGAAAGATCCATAACGGACGTGATTGTAGACTTTAAAGATAAATTCCATGAAATCATTGTTATCGATAATGAATCACAAGATGATACTGTGAATTTAAGTAAAAAAGAGAAAGTCAAAGTGATTTCTTTTCCTGGAGAAGGTGATCCAAAACGTTTAGGGGAACAAGTTCGCAAAGGAATTGAGGCTTCCACAGGGGACATTGTTGTGGTTGTATCGCCAGATGCCTCCTTTCGTTCAAAAGACTTTCCGAAACTTTTAGAGTATATGAAAGACTCTGACATGGTCATTGGAACAAGAACCACACGGCAGATGATTGAACAAGGATCTAATCTAAAACCTTTGTATCGTTTGGTGAACCTGCTTATGGGCAAATTGGTGGAAGTATTTTGGTGGGGACAAGAACCTAGGTTTACGGATGTAGATTGCCATTATTTTTCCGTTTGGAGAGATTCCTATAACCAAGTGCGACCAAATTTAGTACAGGAAGATCGCCAATTCATTGTTGAGTTGATGATCGAGATAGTCCGTTCTCATATGCGATGTATCGAAATTCCTGTTTCCTATTTCAAACCTGTAGGGCAAATCGAGTACAGCCTAATGGATATGATACGAGATACGTACGTAATTTTTAAAATGATAATAGCAAAAAAGTTTTTTTTGGGAGATAATCGCGATGGCGAATAAAGTTTTAGTCACTGGTGGATGTGGGTTTTTAGGTTCTCATGTTTGTGAATTGTTTCGTAAAGAAGGTTGGGATGTTGTCAGTTTTGACAGTATGACAAAATACGAATTGAAACGAACAGGTTATGGAACTGACGCCACTCGGGATTTTAATTGGAATTATTTGAAATCACTCGGTGTTATTATGGTTAAGGGTGATATCCGAAACTTTGAACATTTGATGGATCGTGCTTCCGATTGTGATTATATCATCCACACAGCTGCCCAACCTGCGATGACAATTTCTTGGGAAGATCCTGAGCTTGATTTTTCAACCAATGTCATTGGAACTTTTAATGTTATGGAAGTGGCAAGAAAATTAAAAATCCCTGTTGTGAATACTTCCTCGATCCATGTTTACGGAAATTCGATTAACGACAGTTTAACGGAAGGAAAAACTGCATACGAGAGGAATCCAGTCGAAATTCCTGTTACACAACCAACAATGGTTGGGCAAATTTCACCATTACACGCATCTAAAATGAGTGCTGAACATTATGTGCGTTCTTATTCCGATATGTACGGTGTGAAAGCCGCAAGTTTTCGTTTTACTGGAATTTATGGTGAACGTCAGTTTGGTGGAGAAGACCATGGTTGGGTTGCCAATTTTGCCATTCGCAGTATTTTTGGATTACCCTTACGAATTTTTGGAACTGGTAAACAAACAAGAGACATACTCCATGCAGAAGACGGTGCAAAATCTTACTTAGAATTTTTTAAAAATCCTATCCCTGGTGTTTATAATATTGGTGGTGCGAGCGCGCATAAAATCTCGCTTTTGGAATGTATCCAACTGATTGGTGAGATTTTGGGCAAAAAACAGGAAATTCTTTTTGAGGTGGAACGACCTGGGGATATGCGTTATTTTATCTGCGATATTTCAGAGGCTAAAAAATTTGGATTTGCTCCTAAAATTTTGCCAAAAGAAGGAGTGACAAGGCTTCTCAATTGGATTGAAAAAAATCAAGAAGTGTTCAACCTAACTGGAAAATAAAATGAGTTTAAAAACTTTGGTTGTCATCCCGGCCTATAATGAAGCAGAGACGATTGAAGAAGTGATTCGTGGAGCCATCCGTTATGCGGATGTCTCTGTTACGGATGATGCCAGCAAGGATGCAACACCACAAATTTTAAGTAACTTAAAAAAAGAATTTGGTGCAAGGTTAAATGTAATTCGCCATGATTCCAATACGCATATTCCTCGAGGTATACAGGATGGTATGAAGTATGGTTTGGAGAAGGGGTATGATTGGGTGATCACCATGGATGCTGGTTTGTCCCATGATGCTGAGTACATCGAAAAATTTAAAAATTTTGAAGATTGTGATTTGGTGATTGGAAGTCGAACTTCCACAGTAAACGTTCCTCTTTATCGAAAATTAATTTCATGGCTTGCGGCGAAGGTTATGAACTATTGTTTGTCGAAAGGTGTATTCAATATTTTTGGTGCCAACTTGATGGATTGTACATCTGGTTACAGACGTTATTCGAGGCGCATGGTTGGCTTGATTGCGAATTACCCTTTGGAGTCAGTGGCTTTTGATTTTCATATGGAATCGTTGTCCATTGTTTCTTTAAATGGAGGAAGCATTAAAGAATTACCCATTAATTATATTTTTTCGAACAGTTCGTTCAATCGAAAGGTATTAAAATTAGCGATTACATTTGCTAAAAAACTTTTACTTAGGAAATGGAAACTCATTCCCAAATACCCGTGAATTGGAAATTTTTACATCCGAAACTAAAGTTCGTTTTGCTTTTTATTGGGCTCATTGGCTCAACATTTATTTTGGATCGCCTTATCTTCGTTTCGTTATTTTTTCAGATCCCCAATGAAATGGAATGGGATTCATCACCTTGGTATAATTTTTTACATAAATCATATTCATTAAAAAAAGAGAAAGGAGCTCACCGAACAATCATTACTGGTAGTAGCGTTGCACTCTATTCTGCATTACCTGAGAGTTTAACTCAGAATTTAAATGGCAAGTCAACCGTGGATTTTTATTCACATGTAGCTATGGCTCCCTCCGATTTATATTATTATAAATCGGATCTATTGGAAACAAATCCGGATTTGATTCTATACCTTTTTAATTTTGCAGATTTACAATGGGAATATCTTAAACCTGTAGGTTCAAAATTGGTTTTTGATGAAACAACTTGGCGAAATGAGTTTTCAGACAGATTCCCGGCTCGAGTGGTTTACCCGAAAGATTATCTGGTAGATCATTGGTCGTTACTGGGAAAAAAAACAATTACTAAGTTGATCACAAAATCATTGTTTTATGTAAATCGCTATAGAGTCTTTTTTTGGGATCCAATAGCAGAGTACTTAGACAATCATTTCCGAAGTGGGCGTAAATATCATATTTATCAAGGTGAAAAACCTTTGGAGAGTATTTGGTCAAAAGGTTGGACTAAAACAAAAGCCACCATCGAATGTAAAACACAAAATCAATTGGAATCTGTTTTTGTTCAAAAACGTAATACGGAAGTTAGGTTTCGTTTTTCAAATTCCAAGGAAAATTTGGAAAAGGGTGCTTTTGAAAGTGTAAAAGTTTTTAGTAAATCAGGCTGGAATGATTTAGATTGGAAAGAAATTGCTCCAAAAGATTTCCCTTGGGTTTGGGTACAATTAGAAGTTCTCACGAATATCCCAACGGCAAGGGAAGTAGGATTGCTACGCAATGGTACGGATGAAAATGTTGGATTGAGATTGGCTCATTATTTTTGCAAAACACCAAAGTTTGGCGGGGTTTCTTATCTTCGGCAGAGTTTTTGGGATGATACTCGGTTTTTAACTATGACTGAACCTGGTTATGATAAAGACTATTTCGAAAGAATGGTTCGTGATTCTGGCAATCGGCATGAACTTTGGAGATTACACGTTCTGCGGGAAGCAAAAAAGAAAATAAGCTCAATTGATTATCATTCTTGGAAAGAGCTTGAACGGGTTTATCAAATTTCTGATTACTACTACAAAAATAATATCCCTTTTGTATTTGTTTTAACTCCTGAAAATCCATTGGAATTTTCGATTTATAAAGATACTGAGTGGAGAAAGAGATGGGTAGCCGAAGTAAAAAACCACCTAACGCGTAACAATCAGCAGTTTGTTGATTATACAGAAATTATCAAGGACAAACGTTTGTTTTTTGACCCTCATCATCTTACGTATGAAGGTGCGAAAGATTTGGAACCCCACCTATTAAAAACAATTTCCAATTCGATGATAAAAAATTAGGAGATCTCATGTTTGATCAAAAAATGCAGTCTATATTAAATTATTTTAATAAACATCAAATGATAACTTTGGGTTTGTTTGTTTTCATTTGGGGTGTTACTACATTGAGTGTATGGAAACGTTATGAATGGAATCCAACTTCAATGATCAATTTTGGTTTAGAATTTGCTGACCTAAACAAAAGAGAAACTCCTGCGAATGCAGTTTTATTTAAGGGTGAAGAAGGTAATTTAGGTGCTGGTTACGATGGTCAAATTTTCTATTATTATTCACGTACGCTTTCTAACTTTAATTTAGACTGGCCTCTGGGTTTTGATCAATCATATCGTGCTCCCCGCATTGGATTTCCGTTTTTAATTTCTTTGTTCGGAATATTTGGAAAGTATGCTGCAATTTTTGGAATGTATTTTTGGAATGTATCTCTTCTGTTGGGTTCTTATTTTTGCCTGAGAAGTTTGCTCTCAGCGGAAACAAAACCTTTTGCAATTTTTTATTTATTAAATCCTTTTGCCTTGGGTAGTTATTATCTTTTAGTGAGTGACTCTGTAATGGTGTCACTCGTTGTAATTGCGTACTATCTGTACATAAGAACAAAATATTTTCCCTTTGTAATCACTGCAAGTTTGGCAATATTAACAAAAGAACCAGCTTTGTTTTTATTTTTTCCACTAGGCTTAAAAGAGCTATTTTCTCTCAACTGGAAAAAAATATTTATAGTGGCATCCATTCTTATCATTCCGATTTTCTGGCATTCTTATTTATCTTTCACATTTCCAGAATGGAGAGTAGCGAGACTAACAGATTTTATACTCCCATTTGAGGGTTTAGTATCTTATATGGAAGTTTTTGTGTCGAATGTCATCGATTTTACTTCAGCGAAAGAGTTTGTAAGAGTATTCCAACGATTCCCGTTGGTATTTGCATTTTTTATTGTTCTATTTTTGCCGTTTACAGGTAAACTAAAACATGGGTACGAATTCAGAATTGGAATACTACTCGTAATGTTTATGGTTGGAACAGCTGGGTTTTATCATTTTTGGTCTATCTATGATAACGTAGCTCGCATGTTCACCCTATCTGTTCCGCTTATTATACTTCTTAGGAACGCAGATGGTTCTGTAGTCATTAAATATTATTTTTATACAGTTTTGTTTATACTTATTTTGTTTTTGATCAAAACAATTTTATTCGCAAAAACAATGCCATACCAAATCGGGTTTTAAAAATTGGACTCATTTGGGATTCGGAATGAATCCAAAGCTTCTTTAGTCAAAGAAGATAATTCATCTGATTTGAAGATCATCTCCGTTCCGTCATTCATTTCAAATTTGATAAATTTATTTTTTGATTTTTTGAGTTTTGATTTTAAGTCTTCTAAAGACAAAATGATTTCGCCATTCACTTGGTTTAGGATCATTTGTTTATAAGAATGATATGATTTATTTCCTGCTAGTGGTAGAACATGTGTTAGTATGATAATTTTTCCTTCTTCGTTTGATCTTTTGATACGGTAATAGTCATTTAAGTATAAAAATTCTTTACTAACACGGTTTCTCCATTGTGTGCCATGTTCTACTAAGTATGCTTCTGAAAGTTCTTGGAAAATCAAACCACCAGTGATCAGAAATTTCGGCTTTTCAAACCTAGTATTTCCATAAGGAACTCGAATGGAGTTTGTTGGAAATTTTTTGAGTTCCATTTGTAAAACTTGGATTTTTTTGTTTCTTAGAATTTTAAGTTGGATTTTCGAACCTACAGAAAACCCAAACTCTTTACCCGCATGGAATAAAAAATTTAAATCCAAAGTTCCAAATTTCGGGTGTTCAAAATTACCTTTCGGATCGATCTTAAAATTGCCCACTTCTAAAAGTACGTCTTCCAATTTTAAAACTGAATCTGCGGATGAGTTTGGATATAGTTCAGCGATGAGAACACCTTCATTATCTTTTGATAGACCATAAAAAGTACGAGTGTGGGCATCGGTTAATGGTTTAAATTTAAAACCTTTAAATGGTAAATGGTTTTGAGTTTGGTCTAAAAAATTCCGAATGGCAAAATTAGGAATCATACCACCTTTGGAGCCGTTTTCTTTGGAATTATACAAAATCCCCTGTGGAGATTTCTGCATTTCGTCTAGTACCAGTTCGCCGATGCCTTCCAATTTATTCTCTGATTGAACTTCTACGATTGGAAGTTCCAAATAACCATTAGCATAGGAATCAACTTCCATTTTTTGAATTCTAACTTTTTTTGGTTCGGAAACCTTTGTGTCATTACTCTCAATCACATAACCTACGCTAGGGATGGACAATTTGTCTGAAAATAGTGTGGGGGTTAAACCTTCAGAAAAATTTTTTTCTTTTACTTTGAGTAGTGCCAATCCTAAATCTGGATCAAGTTTTACCAAATTTGTTTGGTAATTTTTAATTGAGTTTTTCTTTTTGATTTCGATATTCGTAAAAAAATAAATAGCTTGGGCAGGAACTAACACTTTATTTTCGCCTACATAAATACCTGTTGAATACCTTGTTTCGGGGTTTTTGTAACGCCATGGCTGTTGGAAGTTAGGATACTGAACGGTCACTTTAATTTGCACCACTGATTCACCTAACTTTTTTGATGCGAAGATTTGAACTGGAATATGAAAATAAATTACAATAGATAAAAAAATTGGAAATTTAAAATTGATCATTTTTTGTTACCGGAAATTTGATAGGTTTTTTTGATTTCAATGTCAGCAAGTTTTGAATCCTCGAAACTCAAGATGAGGGGAATTTGGATTCCATGAAAATAAATCTGAATGAATCTTTCTTTTGTGGTAGTGAGTATATTTTTAAAATGTTCAAGGTTTTTGATTTGGATTCCATTTACATTTTTTACGACCATGTTCATATAAAAATCATGACCCGAATTGATCGGATGGGGGAGTTTCCGATATAACACAACGTCCTCGGTTTCATCTGTTTTAATTTCATTAAAATAATAAAAACGATAAACGAGTAAACTTCCTCCTTGTGTCATTCCATTTTTGCTCCATGCCTCTAGGAGATCTCGATTGGATTTTTGAAAAACAAGGCCAGCAAAGATAAAATAATCAAATCCAGTATCGTACCTGGATCTTTGTAAATCCATACTTGGCATTTTTTTAGCAGGGAACCCAACAGAAATTAGGTTTTTATTTCTATACAATTGAAATTCAATGTTCTCATTTGCAAATTTATTATCTACTACTTCTAAAAAGTCGATAGAGGATTCTTCAATCAAACTGCCATTGTTCCCAATTTTTTTACCATCGATGGATACTAAAAAATCTCCATTTAACAAATGACCTTCGGCTGACCCTCCTTTTAGAACTTTGTTTACAAAAACACCTTCGATTGTTTTTGGTATTCCATAATAAACCCGGTGAGATTCTGAATAGGCTGGTTGTACGTGGATTCCAAGTTCCACATATCCGTCATACACTCCATCTTCAATGTCTTTTAGAAAGTGTTGAATTACAATCGTCGGAATTATATAACCAATATTCTCACCCTTTGTAGAAGCCTGGAATGCAACTCCAACTACCTTACCATTTTGCAAAGCAGGGCCCCCCGAATTGCCAGGGTTAATGGCTGCATCCACTTGAACCACCAAATGACTATCTATTTGAGTGTGTGCATAACTGGATTGTTCGATTCTTGATACAATCCCTCGGCTAACGGATATTCGATTTCCTCCAATTGGGTACCCAACTATATCGATTGGAGAAGTGAGTTCGGGCAGACCACCAAACTCCATTGGTTTTCCATCTTTATAAAATTCTAAATTGTCTGCCTCAAGTATTGCGAGATCACAGTCGTGGGCAACATACAAAACTTTCAAACCGTACCATTCCGTTTGGTTGTTCCTTTGTCCTTCTAAGAATTTTGCATTTGAAACCACATGGGCATTTGTAAGAATCCGATTGTTCGATAATAAAAAGCCAGAACCTGTGGAGGCCGTGATTGGCCCTGGGATCCAGGGGGAAAATGGATCTGTGGATTGGGAATATACACGGATTTGCACTACGGATTTTCTGATTTCGTCAAAAGATTGGCTGTCATTTGCAGGTAAATCCAAGGGAAACAAAACTGAGTGAAAAAATAAAATAGTACTAGCAATGGAAAGCGGAAGGGTGCAAATTTTTTTTTGACTTTGTATGAGTTGGTTCGAATGTTTCATCTTTAGTTTTACTGCCAGTTTATCCTTTATTGCTGGAATTGTTTCCTTTCGAAAGAATCCAAGAACGAGAATGAAAACTAGTTTTTCGATCCTCGCTTGTTTTCTATTTATTGGGAATATCGCTCTGCTTGTCGATTCGCATTTATTTGGATTTAAGATTTTAAATAAACCACATCTTGTTTCTACTTTTCTTGTATTGTTTTCATTTGTGATTTTGTATTTTGGCCTTCAATTTCCTACTTTTTTTCGTAATTTCACACGGCTCATTACCATTTCATCTTTTGTTTTTGGTTTGGGGGTCATGTTGCTTTTGATAGATTTAGGGTTGTTAAATGATGTTTATCCAGAAGCTAGTTTAATATTGTTAAGCTACTATTATAATGTTTATTATATCATTACCTTTCTTTGTTTTTCTTATTTAGTTGTAGCCAAACTAAGGTACAATTTCCCAGCGATTAAAAAATTTATGGAGTATATTTATTATACGACTATCATTTTAGTTTTTGCTTTTATCGGTTTGTCATTCTTTCCTAATTTTATACCTTTGACAGCTCAATATTTTTTACATTTTTTTCTATTTATAGATTTTCTATATTTGGGTTGTTTTTTAGTTTTTGCAATTCAGTTTTCGTTTAAACAAAGTTATTTGACTCATCCTTTTTCTTTTTTATTTGAACGAACATCTAAAGTTTTTGAAGATAAACATTTTGCCAAAGCAAGTGGCGCAAGAGTTTTAAAGGAAAAATTGTGGCGGCTTTACGAGTCTCGAAATTGGAAACAATTTATGGATAGTTTTTGGTTTCAAATTTTGGTGGATGAAACATTGGATAACGCTTTAGAACATGGTGGTAAGAGAGAGGACGATGTTATCACCGTTCATGTTTTTGAATCTAAAAAATTTATAGATGTTTACGTGATCGATAGTGGTAAAGGTTTTAATCCCCTCAAAGTTCCTAGCCCACTCGAAACTGATCGAAAATTAGTTTCTGGTGGGAGGGGAATTCATATCCTCAAAAAACTTTTTTTAGTACGTTGGAACTTTTTAGGAAACGAAATCAATATTCGTGTGGATAAATCCAAAAGTTCCGAATGGAGAACCGTAACTTAATTTTAGTGTCCTTCGAATTCACAGATTGAAAATACATTCACATTGTAATTTTTCTGAATTCTATCTGCACCACCTAAATCAGGTAAGTTGATGATTGTTGCGCATTCATGGATATTCCCACCTAAAGAACGAACGAGTTTAATAGATGCTTCCAAAGTTCCTCCTGTTGCGATGAGGTCGTCCATGATGAGAACATTTTCGCCAGGCATAACGGCATCTTTATGGATTTCGACATGATCCACCCCGTATTCCAATGCATAGGATTCAGAGATGGTTTCGCCAGGAAGTTTGCCTTTTTTGCGGATGGGAACAAAACCAACTCCCAATTGGAAAGCAAGTGCCGCACCCGGAATGAAACCTCGGGCATCGATGGCAGCAATTTTATTCAATTTTGCAGATTGGTATCTTTCTACAAACATCCCCACGGTCAGTTGGAAAGCTTCGGGATCAATGAGTAAAGAAGTGATGTCTCGGAAAAGAATTCCAGGTTTTGGGTAATCGGGAATTGTGCGGATCTTGGATTTAATAATGGACATAATAGGATAAAACCTTGGGCAAGGAAGGGTTTGCAATAAAAAAAGGCCGACACAAAGGCCGGCCTTATCGTCTCTTCAGAAATATGGAAATTACCTCATTTGTTTGAGGGCAAGGATCCTTTCTTCGAGAGCAGGGTGGGTGGCAAATAGGGAGAGAAATCCACCTTTTTGCGAAGAGATTTTGAGTGAAGCAATCGCTGCCCCCCTTTCATCTTCTGGTTCGTCCACCAAGGTGCGTAGTTTTTCTAAGGCTGAAACCATAGCGTCTCTGCCCGCTAGTTTGGCACCTCCAGCGTCAGCTCGGAACTCTCGTTTGCGAGAGAAGTAAGCCACGGCAATGGAACCAAGGATGGTAAAGGCAATGTCGAGAACGATGGTCACAACAATGCGAACGAGGTAGGCCATATCTTCATTAACTCTGTTGGAAGCAATGTAGGCAATGATCCTCGAAATGAACATGGCAAACGAGTTCACAAGACCTTGGATGAGGGTGAGAGTTACCATATCCCCATTGGCAATATGGGAAAGTTCATGTGCAAGGACACCTTCCAACTCCTTTTGGTCCATTCGTTCGAGTAAACCAGTAGAGACGGCAACGAGCGAACTTGATTTACTCGCACCTGTCGCAAACGCATTCACTTCGGGTGAGTTGTAAATGCCCACTTCAGGCATTGGAAGTTGTGCTCTTTGTGCTAAAGATTGCACCCTTCGGTAGACATCCATCTCCGCAGAACTTGCTTTTTTGGGGTCGATGATTTGTACTCCCATCGTCCATTTTGCCATGGTTTTGGAAAGTAGGAGGGATATAAACGAACCCGCCATACCCCACATAAAACAAAATACAAGAAGCTGCGTTAGATCCAAACCATAGGCACGGATGCTAAACCCCATTGCACCTAGGAAGCTAGTGACAATGGAAATTGTAGTCATGATGAGAAAATTTGTTAATAGGAAAAAACCGATACGTTTGATCCAGGTCATAGGGGATTGATTCTCCTTTTAGAATTCTTCAGAATCTGTAGATTAGACTAAAAGACTCTACCCAACGTACAAAATATTACAAGCCTTTTTGTAGGACTGCTAAGTATGGTTTTTGCCCGTATCGATGAACTTTGTGCCCAAAAAAAGAAAGGTTAGGATTCCGTATGCGATGGGGAAATTCCAATCACTGATACCCGTGAATTGGTTTAGAATGGCATTCCCGCTCAATTCGTAGGCATGGATAAAACCAAATGCGGATAAAATACTGCCAATGCCCGCCCATAGTGCCGCTTTGTACCAGTCCCTTTCGATCACATACACGACCATCGACGCCCAGACCATGGACGAAATCAAAAACCCTTGGGATAAAGCAATGACCCCTGACAAAGCATAAGGCAAAAAACTGAGGTGGGGTGGAATGTCAGACAATTGAAAATGGATTTTTTCCACAGAGCCTAATGATTGTAATATGCCTTGTAATTTGCCATCTAAAAAGTAAAAAACATTTTGTATAAGTAATACTGCCCAACCAGCAAAGGCAGGCAAAAGTCCCACAACAACTGCTGGGGAATGTTGTTTGGGTGTTACTTGGAAAGCTTGGCTTGCAATGATGATTCCAATCCAAAGTACAATGGCCATACCTGCTTCCACGGGGATAAGGGCTTGTAAAATTCCCATGAGGCCAAACAAACTAACAATTGTCATAAAAAATCCATTGAGTACAGAATACCCATGTTTTGCACCAAGAGCTTTCCAACCAGGATGCCCGATATAAATCGTAGTGGGAAAGGGAGAACCAAACATCGTACCAACGAGGGTTCCCACTCCATTCACAAATAATGATGACTTCGTATCAAAACTATCACCCGAAGCTTCTGCAGATTCAATGTTTTGGAGAGATCCGATGACATTAAAAATGCCCATAGGCAAAATGATAGATAGATACGCCTTTATGTTCCCATAACTCAGTGTTTCAAAAAGAGAACCAATGGAAAGCGATGGTAGGTAAAATCCAATTGTATCTGCACCTTTGGCCAAAGCTCCTTCTTGGAAGATTGGGTCTCCCATAATCCCCGATAGGTAAGCAAGACCGATACCCAAAATTACAGATAAAAACCCACCAGGAATTCCAAAAGGGAACCTGACTTTTCCGAAGTATTGCAAAAATATAACAGCTAACGGCAAAAATGCTACAAGGGGTCTTTCAAATGTTTTGAGTAAAAAATCCATCGAAATGAAGGTGATGGCGATTCCGGCAAGGGCTGAGAGAAGGGCAGCTCTCGGTGTGTATTTTCTGATTTTGGCCGCAACGAAAGAACCACCAAGTTCGATTAACCCAGAGATAAAGGATACGAGTAAACCAGCCTTCCAAGCAGCTAAATAATCACCTGTTTTTTGGTAGGTGGGGAACATGACAAAAAAGACAAAAGCAAAAAGTGAAACTGTATTGATACCATAAGGCAACGCTGTAACGTCTGTCCTATTGTTTTTTTTGCCTAATTGGAAAGCTTGCCATGCGTAAAATAAATTTCCAACCAAAAGGGAAACGGCAGCGCCTGGCAGAACAACTGAGGTTACAAATTCTAAAGGGAATCCACAGAGGCCAATACAGAGACCAGTGAGTACCAAAAGTTGGATTAAATTGTCTACCATGAGGCCAAAAAAGCCATCCACATCACCACGAGAGATAGAAAATAAATTCATTCGTTTCGTTTGCCTCCAAAATCAACTCGAATTACATTGTTTTCAATCGACCCTTCCGTTTTAGGGGCGATTGGTTTGGGTTTCGTTTGGCTCACCTCAGGCTGAGGAGGGGTTTCGATTTGCAAAAACCTGAGTTGGGTTGCTGAATTTTGGTATTTATCATAAATACGAAAGACCGCATCCCATGGAATGACAGTGGGCTCCCAGGCAGAACCAAATTGTAATTCGGCAAATAAATAGTCTGGTTTGCTATCTAAAACTTTTACAGCCTTGTCACCAAACACAAGTACAATGCCCGATTCTTTTTCTGCATTGAGTAAGCCACGTTTTCCTATTTCTAATTTGGGATGGGGCATTACGTGGATGTAGAACACACCAAATTTCTCCCAATAGAGATTAAAAATGTCGCGTTTGAACTCGCGAAGAGTTGAGATCTCTTCAGGTGTTAAGGATTGACTCATAAATTACTTTTACCATGGGATGTTTCCCATTCAAGATATTCATCATGAATTTTATATTCTGGAACAATTTCTTTGAAAGCTGAATAAATTTCTTTATTTTTATTTGCCTTTGCGAGCGAAAACAATCGATTGATTTTGTTTTGGAACAAAAGCAAATTATAATTTTCGAGAGGAGCAGCAATTCGAATTTTTGGATGGTGGGTTTTTTTAATCCCCTCTTCATTTAACATAAGTTCTTCAAATAGTTTTTCACCAGGTCGTAAACCTGAAAATGCAATTTTGATGTCTTTGTGTGGGGTATAACCTGAGAGACGAATCATCTCCTCGGCCAAGGAAAGAATTTTTACTGGTTCGCCCATATCCAAAATAAAGATTTCACCATGTTCGCCCATAGACCCTGCTTGTAAAACCAATTGTGTAGCTTCTGGAATGGTCATGAAGTAACGGATCACATCTGGATGGGTGACTGTCACAGGACCACCTCGTTTGATCTGTTCACGAAACCTCGGAATAACAGAGCCATTGGAACCCAAAACATTCCCGAAACGAACGGTAATGAATTTTGTCCTAGAATTCTGCGAAATATGTTGGAGGTAAATTTCTGCAGCACGTTTGGAAGCTCCCATGATATTGACTGGGTTTACAGCTTTGTCTGTGGAAATGAGTACAAAACGTTCTACTCCAATCAATCGACAAACATCTGCTACGTTTTTAGTGCCCAAAACATTATTGAGGACGGCTTCCGAGGGGTTGATTTCCATCATTGGTACATGTTTATAAGCAGCAGAATGAAAAACAACCGATGGCCTGTGTTCTTCAAACACCGCCGAAATTCGGGAGAGGTTTTTGACATCGGCAATCACAGGTCGGATATCAATCTTTAACTCAGAAAAATTTTTTCTGAGTTCGTAATCAATTTCGTACAGAGGTGTTTCGGCTGCATCCAGGATCACAAGAACACTGGGTTTGAAAATAGCCACCTGTCTACAGATTTCGGAACCAATGGATCCACCCGCACCAGTCACCAAAATTACTTTTTGGCTGAGGTAGGAACGAATATTATCTTTTTCTAAATCGACTGTGGGTCTGCCCAAAAGGTCTTCCACTTGTACTTCACGGAGTTGGGTGATTTTGGGACTTTCAAAAATATAATCCCCAAAAGAAGGAAGGATCTTAAAATCGACACCAGTGCTCTCACATGTTTTCATGATTTTGCTCACCATACGACCGTCAGGTTGTGGAACCGTCATGATGAGTTTCTGGATTCCATAACGAACAATCCATTTTTCGGCATCGTCAACCACTCCCAGTATTGGAACCCCTTGGATGTAACCACCTTGTTTGGAGGCATTATCGTCTAAAAAACCTACCGGTTGGAAATCAAACTGGTTATGCCGCCTAAGCTCCGTTAAAAATGTTGCACCCAGTTTTCCCGCTCCAATAAGTAGAATGGGAATCCCATTTTTGGCTTTGGTAGAATTAAAAATTTGGTCTCTGACCATCCTCCAACTCAAACTTCGCAAACATAAAAAACCAAGTAAAATGAGGGTATCGAGAATCGGAACCATCCTAGAAAGTTGGGAAAACCGATTGTAAAATAATAAGGCAATGGTTGCCACAAGCGAAGATAAAATTGTGGTTTTTATGATAGCAAGTAGGTCGTGTAACGAAGCGTAGGACCAGAGCGACCTATAGATGCCAGAATAAAAAAATACCACACTCCTTGCCACAACCACAATGCCAGTACAAATGATAAATTCGTTTGTATTGTCTAAAAACCGAAAGTCCTCAAACCGCACAATATGTGCTAAAAAATAGGACAGAACCATAAAGATGATATCTACAGGAAAAATCCAGTAACGTCTCGGGATTGGTTTCATAACTGATAATTAAGGTATTTGGAACAAAATTCCTTGTAAATACAGAATCTTTTCCGAACTATAGAAAAGAGGAAAAAGATATTTTGAAATCCCTTTTGGTCCATCTGGCAGGCAGCTTTTCAGCTGAAATCGGTTCTGAGTTGTACCTCAAAATCAAAGAGGAAAGTTCATCTCCTTGTCTTTTTGCCCTAGATGCTACAGAATTAACCGAAGTGACGGAAATCGGGGCAGAATACCTCCGGAAAATAAGCACCCGTTGTAAGGAGTCTGGTTCTCGGATTGCTGTCTACGGGTTGCAAAGCCAGATCGGATCCTCACTCCAAGGTCTCATTCCTGAATTTCCCACAAAAGAAGATTGTTTATTGTTTCTGGAATCCTTTGTGACGAATGGTGCTCCAGCCAATGTCCTTTTGCCAAATCAGACCGAAACTTCCTCCCAAAGGACAGTGGTTTGCCCTGAGTGTGGGAGTTTGCTTCGGTGGAAACGAGCAGGCGACCATCTATGTCCCAATTGCCAAAGTAAATTTTTTGTAAACCAAAAAGGTTGGGTTTCTACCTACGAACGTTTGTTATGATTTAATCCTTTTGTAGGGGTGGATTCCCAAGGTTTGTCAGGCCAAGGGTGTTTTGGGTATCTTCCTTTTAGTTCTTTTTTGACTTCGTGGTAACCCTTATCCCAAAAACTTTCTAAATCTTTTGTGATTTGAACAGGGCGGCGTGCAGGAGATAAAAGGTGGATTAAAATTTCTGCCTTCCCACCTGCCAATTTTGGGAGGGATCTTAAACCAAATAACTCTTGTAATTTGACATGAAGCTCTACGTCATTTGTTTTGTAATCCAATTTGATTTTAGAACCACTGGGAACTTGGATGTATTTAGGTGCCTCTCGTTCCAATGTTTGGGATTCTTCATAACTCAAAAGAGAAAACAATGCATCTTTAAAAGGAATTTTATCTAAGGAAAGTTTGGTGGTCTCAAAATTAATAAAAGGGTAAAGCCAATTTTTTTTGGATTGTTTGAGAGTTTGTATTTCGATTTCAGAATTAATTCTACCATATTTTTTCAAAAATACCATTCGCGCATAAAGTTCAGTTAACTCTTCGTTTTGGATGAATTCCAATTCCCAATCTTTTTTATCCAAATATACGGTTAAACTTTCTTCTAAAAGTTGCGGGTTTGGAAGTGTTGTATCTTTTGATTCCAATACTAAATCTAATATTTTTGTTTCTTCCTTTAATACTAAAAAATTTTCACCACGAGTGTTTTGGAAAAAACTAGTTTTGATTTTGTTTTCAAGTTTGTCACCATGGATTTGTAAAATACTTTCTTCTGTATAGGGAAGGTAGTCCTTTACATATGTGACTCCTCCTGATATAAAAGTTGATAATACCAAAATCAATTCGGGTTTTGTCAAAATGGTCGATTGGAAAAATACGGGTTTTCCATTTGTTAGTTTATATTCGTTTGTGTTTTGTTGTTTTAACTTGCCAATTCGGTCGATGAATCCAAAAGAAATAAAGTCCGCTTCCTTTGTAATTTTGGTTAAAAGTTCCTTCTGATTTTGTTTGATTTTGTAAATTTGATTAAGTGCTTTTCTATTTTCGGGGCTTAATTGTTGTTTGGTGTTTGTGAGGATATTTGTTGCATCCAGACTGGTTTTATTTTTATCTAAACTGTAAATAAGGGTTTCTAATGTTTTTGTATCCTCTTTCGGGAGGAGGGCAGAAACAACAGCGAGCCTTATGGGCAAAGGGTAGGCCAGGGTTAGTTTACCAAGTTCGGTGATATTTTTATTTTTATCTAAACACCCAAGTAAAAACAATCGGTTTTCAGATTCTAAAATAGCACCGCGGTGTGGATGGTCTATGAAAGGTAGATTTTCGATTTTTTCGCCATAGGATTTGATTTCCAAAATGAGCCTATCTATATCGCCTTCCAAAATTTCGGGTGGTTGGCGTTCCAAAAAATTGGATTCTTCTTCTTTTGACCAGAGCCGGTATGTTATGCCACTCGATTCTCTTGCGCTTCGCCCTGCTCTTTGTTTGGCGCTACTTAAACTAATTCTTGTTTGTATGAGTTTGGATAAACCTGATTCTGGATCAAACACCATCTTTTTCTGGAAACCTGAATCAAAAACGACACGAACACCAGGTATTGTAACTGAAGACTCCGCAACATTGGTTGCGAGTATGATTTTTTTTCGTTTATCCTTCGCGGGTAAAAAAACTTTTTCTTGGTCAGATAAATTCATTTCACCAAAGAGAGTGAAAATGGAAGCAGAAGTTTGTAGTTTAAAATTTTCTTTCAGTTTTGTTTCTAGCAAAAATATTTCTCTCTTGCCAGACAAAAAAACTAGGATATCACCTTCGGTTTGTTCTACTGCCTTGGGAATTAAATCTGTCAATCGATCTATAATTTTTTTTTGGCTATCTCCTAGGTGGTAAATTTCGAGCGGATGGGAATTTACAGGAATTTTGATGGGCGTTATACCCAAATTTTCTAATGACTGACCCTCCCATGTAGCGCTCATAATCAATATTCGCAAATCGTTTCGGAAAAGATCAATTGACCTTCTTGTTAGCGCATAACATAGATCAGAATCCATTCGTCGTTCGTGGAATTCATCAAAAATAACCAAACTATAGTTGTCTAAGCTTGGATCTTCGAGTAAAATTTTTGTAAGGATCCCATCTGTTACAACTTCGATCTTATTTTGTTTTGAAATTTTTGAATCAAATCGAACTTGGTAACCAACGGTATTTCCAATTTCCTCATTTAAAGAAACACTCATTCGAAGGCTTGCATTTTTGGCGGCGATCCTCCTTGGTTCTAATATTAAAATTTTTTTGGGGAATAAATTTTGGTGTTTTAATAATTCTAGGGGTAGAACTGTTGTTTTACCTGTCCCAGGGGGTGCCTCAATAGCAGTTACTGGGTTTCTTTTTATCGATTCTACTATTAAATCCGTATATTCTAATATGGGAAAGTGATTCATGGGTTAGATTTCGGAGAGATTGGAAAATTTTCTCTTTATTCCAAGGTATTTACAAGAATTGTATTTTCCATAATTTTTTTATAAAGTATAGAAAATAGCAAGAATCGGGTGTTTTTTAAAAAATAAATTGTTAGAATGGAAATATGAAAGGAAATTCTCATTTTGATATTGTCAAATCTGCCATTGAATACATTCAAAATCACAGTTTGGAAAAACCCAATTTAGAAACTATGGCGGAAGTTTTGGGTATGAGCCCTTTCCATTTCCAAAGGATATTTTCAGAATGGGCTGGAGTGAGCCCGAAAACATTTTTACAGTACACAACACATTCGTATGCAAAAAAAATCTTAACTGAACATTCCATATTAGATACAAGTTTAGAATTGGGACTCAGTGGACCAAGCAGGTTGCATGATTTATTTATCAAAATCGAAGCGATGACTCCAGGTGAATACAAACAAGGCGGGAGGGGTTTAAACTTAGTTTATGAATGGATGGAAACTCCATTTGGAAAAATCATTCTGGTGTCGACAGAAAAGGGTGTTTCCTTACTCGAATTTGTTGATGGTGAAGAAGATTTTTCGGAAATCAGGAATAAATTTCCAAATGCAGATTGGACTAAAGGTACTCGGAATTTTCATAGGGACGTGTTGGATTTTTTTAACCAATCGAAAGATAGTTTGGATACAATCAGACTTCATTTGTTAGGTACTCCTTTCCAAATTAAAATTTGGGAAACCCTACTCAAAATTCCAGAAGCAAAACTAATGAGTTATTCTCAAGTTGCAAATTCAGTAAATAAACCAAATGCCCAAAGGGCTGTTGGTTCTGCCATTGCAAAGAATCCAGTTGCCTATTTGATCCCATGTCACAGAGTCATTCAATCTTCTGGAGTTTTTGGTGAATACCACTGGGACAAGAATCGCAAGTTAACAATGATTGGGTGGGAGGCAAATAAACAAAATTCATATATTCAGAATCATTAAAAAAATATAAAAATTTAGAATCTTTCAAATTGACAAAGAAGGGAGAGATTGAAGAGTTTTGTTACAATATGTATTCAAAGCTAAAACAAGATTTACCTGCAAGTTTAGTCATTTTTCTCGTAGCCCTTCCTCTTTGCCTTGGCGTTGCCATATCCAGTGGGGCGCCTTTACTTTCGGGTATTCTATCGGGTGTCATTGGTGGTGTGGTCGTTGGTTTGCTCAGTCGTTCGAATACAAGTGTGAGTGGCCCCGCAGCTGGACTTGTGGCAGTGGTATTTTCTGCTCTAAATCAGTTAGGAAGTTTTGAAACGTTTTTACTCGCAGTTGTCATAGCTGGTTTGATTCAAGTAATAACTGGTGTTTTGCGTGCAGGAATCATTTCTACATATATCCCTTCGAGTGTGACAAAAGGTTTGCTCGCTGCCATTGGAATTATACTTATACTTAAACAAATTCCACATGCATTTGGATTTGATGTGGATCCTGAAGAAGACTTTTCCTTTTTTCAAAGTGATGGTGAAAACACATTTTCTGAATTATTAAACTTGCGGTTTTATTTTTCTGGA
Organism: Leptospira sp. 96542; assembly: GCA_029310945.1. Lineage (GTDB taxonomy): Bacteria > Spirochaetota > Leptospiria > Leptospirales > Leptospiraceae > Leptospira_A. The sequence continues at coordinate 984 of JARJFC010000013.1, read as the reverse complement.
GGAGCCATCATCATATCTACGGTTGCATTGTTTGTTTTGACGGCATCCGAATGGAAACAATTAAGAAAATATGTGATTATTCCTCCTTCTCTCATCGTTGTAGGCCTCGGAATTCTAATCAATTATTGTTTTTTATTGTACTTTCCTAATTTTTATTTATCTAACAAACATTTGGTTAGTCTTCCAAACATCGATTCTATTCAGTCTATTCTTATATTTCCTAACTTTTCGGAAATATTAAATTACAAGGTTTGGGTTGTTGGCCTGACGATTGCAGTTTTTGCTTCTCTCGAAACCTTATTGAACCTAGATGCTATCGAAAAAATTGAACCTTTGAAGAGAAAATTATCTCCAAACCACGAATTGTTCGCCCAAGGTTTTGGAAATATTATGTGCGGAATGCTCGGAGGTATACCGGTCACTACCGTAATTGTTAGAAGTAGTGTTAATATTTATTCTGGAGCAAAAACAAAACTTTCAACAATCCTACATGGAGTATTACTGCTTATTAGTGTTTTTTTTCTGAGTCCAATTTTTAATTTAATTCCTTTGGCTTCATTGGCAGCAATTTTGATCGCAACTGGGTACAAATTAACAAAAATTTCGCTGATTAAGGAAGTGCATACCAAAGGGCATTCACAATTTATTCCGTTCCTCGCTACATTGTTCGCAATCATTTTTACCGATTTACTCATTGGTGTTCTGATCGGTTTAGCTGTAAGTATCGTTTATATCCTCAAAAATAATTATAAGAATCCATTTTTATTGGAAACGGAAAACTTAAATATCGGTGAAACTGTTCGATTGGAATTACCCAATCAAGTTTCCTTTTTAAATAAAGCATCCATCAAAGACACTCTATGGTCGGTTCCGAGTGGATCTAAACTAATCATCGATGCAACTAATTGCAATTATATTGATGATGATATTTTGGAAATTATAGAAAATTTTAGAGACTATGTTGCAAAATCGCAAGAGATACAA